>NZ_JBYLFE010000001.1:0-737410 GCF_057750885.1 Frateuria sp. sgz306004 | reverse complement strand
CACCATGCGTACGGCGCGCTCGCGGACCTCAGGTGAGAACTTGTTCGACTTGTTCATGGCTCCATCTTCTCAAGAGTTGGAGCCTCCTCAAAACCCGGGGCGATTCATTCACCCGGCAACGCGTTAGTTGCAGCGCAAGCACTCGGGTGCGCAGACGGCGCGTAGAAGAATGGCAGCTCATCGCTAGAGGAACCAAGAAGTACACCAGAGCAGGGTAGATACCCCAAATAGGGAACTTGGTTCTTTCGATAGCATTCGGCGGCAAACAACTGAGTAAGCAGTATCTCACCAGGGACAAGATTAAGGCCTGCAGGTTGCACTTGAGCAAAGGCGTCTTTCCGGAGGATAAGTACCGCCCTGCTCGCGGAGACAGAACTACCTTCAGGAGTCCGCACCTTCAATTACAGGCAACTAACACCCTCTTTGGAATTAAAGGTTATCACGCCAGCTTTAGACATCTCCTCGCCTTCGAACACCTCTCTCGGGAAGCTTTGTCTTCATCTTGAACACTGGGTCAACGGAAATTTTGGCTATGCAAATATTCTTGTAGCCGATGGATTCCAATCGTCGGTATACGTTCTTCAACGCCACACGAGCAAAGAAAGGAATATGCAGCTTAGGCTCATCTGTCGGGCTGATGATGCCGAACACTATGGTGTAGGCGCCCACATCTCTCGGGAGTTCTCCAGAGTCATCTAGTTCAAACTTCTTCGGCAGATGCTTATTGACTAGGCTGACGTAGTCGACGTGCTCTTTGAGCAGCTCTCCCGACACGAGCCCCTGATTGAACAGATGGCCAAGCAGATTTGAGCCACCATAGTGCTTGATGTGCAGCATCTCCATTCCTGCTCCATAGGCGTCGCAGAATTCAACCTTGTCATGAACTCCTCCAACCTTAATCTGTATAAGGTCCATCAGCGCCCAGTAATCCTGATGATTCCCACAGAGCTCAGCGTTATATTCAGCTTCCTTCGCATGCAGGTAACTCGGCAGAGGCAGACTGAAGACAGGCATATTGTCAAAGAACTCGTTGACGTTCTCAACAAAGTCCTTCTTGATCTCGAACCACTGCCCACTTGAGAGAAGGTAGGTCTTACCTTCATGCTCGACCTCACAATGAATACACTTGTAGACCGTCCAATGCTTGACCTCCATATGCTCGGAATTCACAGCGTAGATGTGGCGCCTTTTCAACAGCTCGATTGATAAAACAACATCCTCAACCGTGTTGAAAAAGCCAAGCAAGTGCATATCGGTTTGGTACCCACTTGCCTTGCCCTGGCTGTACCGGAAACCTTCGACCACGTCCCAATCAAGAACGTCGGGGGCCGCCAGCCAACAATCACTACCCCTTCCATTCTGCCTCCTGACGACGGTGAGCTTTTCAAGCAGTAGCTCGTCGAGCGCACTGGCAACGCGGCCCTTCTTCCTAACTTGATGGATCTGATCGATCCATGAGAAGTGATTCTTGTAAGCATCCGATTCATAAGCCCGAAGATAAGCCGCCAGGGCCTTGCGAATGGTCCCAAGATTAATATCACGGCTAACGGTTAGTGCATCAGAACCGGACATTCGGCGCCCTAACAGACCAGTGTTCTTAGGGTACCCGACGATGCCTTTAATGAGGTCGCGCTCGATATCGACCCCAAAGTCAGAGGCACCACTTGTTAGACCGACTTGAACGCGACTGTTTTGATCGACCGCATCAAAAGTACGTTTGTCGATGCTTCGCAACGCATTGGCTTCAAGTGAATTAAGTGTCGCCAACAGTCCAAAGCGCTCTTCAATCACGTCTTGATTTAGAATGAATCGACCTTGCCCAAATGTAATCGCGAAATAACGGCCTTTTGCCTTAACGATGAGGACAGCTCCGGTCGACTTCACTGACCCCAAACTTCTTATGTCATCGACATAGTCTTTGAAGATGGCAGCCCAGGGCGGGGATCTTTCGGGTTTGGGCGCTACGTATAGGTCACCGATATGGCGAACCCCATCATCAATGGATAAATGCCTGGCTCCACCAAGTCCGATCGCTTCGTAGTGGCTCCTCACATCAGCTCGAAGCAGGTGAATAGTCAAATTCGGCACGTATCTCTCCCTGAGATTTTCGCGTGAACGCACTTGCTAGTTTCGCTTCATCACACTCAAATACGATTCATCGACATCAATCATTGCATTGATCGAAGCAAGCGCACCCATTCCGAAGTGATGCACTTCTTCCTGCAAAGCATCCATCAAGATTGCGACATCATCATCTTCTATAAACGACATGAATGGGAGTGATCGAATCGTAGTCGTGAGGATCTTGTCGTAACACGGCCTTATTGGTCATCTTTGACGAATGTTCGCCAGAAATCTCATATGGTGATCACCAGAAGCGATCAGATCATCCATGATCAAACTCGCCCTCCACCTTGGTCCAATAGCCTTGGCCCGGCGCTCCCACTGCTGGACATTTCTCAGATGGAGGCGAGCGTCGCCTCGAATGTTCCAAATTGGCTGCCTAAGTTCATTCGCCTCCCTGGCATTGATCAATAGGCAATGCCTAGTAATTCAACGGGGCGCTGACAGCGCATGCCGCCGCGCTTGCGCGCCGGGGCCGCATGACTAAACGCGCTATCGCCTGACAAGGTTGGCGGCGGGGCTCTGCTACTTTTTGTCTCGTTGCGCGCGAGGTGTCTGAATCCGTCTTTCGCGCAACGCATGACCCTTGGGTCATGAAGCGCGGGCCGTGAGTGCTGAGAACACCCACGACCCGCTAACCATCAACAACTAAGAGAGAGTTGATCATGGCTATCCACGATCATACGGCACGCGCACGCCCGTCTTTCCCACCAGAGGATACGCACGCGACCTCCGCCGACACGCTGGCTCCCCCAGCTGAGGCAGCGGACGCAGAGCAGCGGTTGTTAACGCTGATCGGTATTGCCCGCTCCGCAGACGCCTTGTTGGGTCTGCTGATGGATAGCGAGGAGGCTTTCCTCGCCCCGCCGCGCCGAGGTTACCGCCCGTTACGCAAGCTAGCCCTAACCCCGTTGGAATCCGCAGGGTTATCGACAGCCGTGCATTACCTGCACACCTACGCGCGCTTGTTGGGCCAAAAACCCGCCGCCAGCACCTGACCCGTCCGTTGATCGCCCCCGCGGCGCACCGGGCGTGTTACCGGTGTGCCGCACCTTGGCGATCACTTACGACAAAACCGGGCAGTTGCCTACATCTATCGCTGCGCTCGCGCCGGCGTGTTTGAGCGTGCACGCACATCAACCAAGGACAGTGATGAGTCGGATTCCCCTCTCACCGCGCATGTACGTCAGCCGTGTGCTGGCCGTGCGCTCACCCGCGCAGGTGCTGCTGCACGATTACATGCTGCCGGATGACCTCACCTTTGCGCAGACAGCGCGGCGCATCGGCATCACCAGCGCACAGCTAAAGGATTGGATGATGAATGGCAAGCCGATGACGGTGGACTTGGCGAAGATGTTTGCGCGCGCGTTCGACACCACGGCGTTGTATTGGATGGTGCTGGAAGCGCGGTGCGTGTTGGAGGAGGGGTGACGGCTTAGGTGGCGCGCTCATATCGCCATGATCGCCGCTATTCGCTTCGGTCGGCGCGCTGAAGGCAAAGGCGCTGGATTCCTGCCTTCGCAGGAATGACGAGCAAGTTGCCACTTGATCAGACGGTCCCTAGATCCAAGCCCCCGCTAGGGGACGATCAGAACCAGGGGATCATCCAAGCCGACATTCCTGCGAACCCCAAAAGGGGGCAAGTGCAAGAAGCGCCTCTCAACAGCCGAGGCGCTCGTCATCCCGTGCCTTTACGTTCAAGTATCGACAGGCGATGGATCACCGGCCCTTTGTCTGTTGAAAAGTGCCTCCTGCTCTCGCCCCCTTTTGGGGTTCGCAGGAATGACCAGCAACATGTCGTTTTATCAGACCTTCCCCAAGTGCGATGGCGCTGGATGATCAGCCCTTCGGCGGTTGAAAAGCGCCTCCTGCCCTCGCCGGCATGACGGTGCGGGGTTACAGGCGCTTTCTCATTCGGGAGGCGGCGCAGCGCCGACTTTGTTTGTCTAGCTCAGCGGGGTGGCGAATGGCCGGTGCGGCACAACGTTAGGCGCAGCCTATGCCTGCGGCGTCAGAATCGATCGTTGGTGGAGAGGTAGCGCCATTGGCCGGGTTGCAGGCGGGACATGGGGATGCGGCCGATGCGTAGGCGTTTGATGGCGAGCACGCTGAGGCCTACGGCGTTGCACATGCGTTCGACGCGGTCGGGTGCAATGCGTTTGAGGGCGAAGCGCAGGTGGTTTTCGTTTTGCCAGCTCACTTTGATGGGCGGCAGCGCGTAGTTGTCAAAGCTAAGCCCGTGGTTGAGCAAGGCGAGGCCGTTGGGGGCGAGTTTGCCGGTTACTTCCACCACCACTTCTTGTTCGATGCGGTCGAAGTCGTCTTCCAGGCGGCGCTTTACGCGCCAATCCTGGGTGAACACCATGAGGCCGCTGGCTTTGTCGGGCAGCGGCAGCGGTGATTCCAGGCGGGCGAAGTGGCGCTTGAGCAGGCGCACGCCAGAGGCGTCATCGTCGGCGTGGCTTTCGGGGCGAATCAGTGCGCGGGCCTGCTCTACGGTAAGGCCCGCGGGCTTGTGCAGCACGATGGTGGCGGGCTCGGCGGGTTCCAGCTTGGCGTTGGGGTCGATCTCAATGTGCTGTTGCAGCACTTTGAATTGCGGCTCTTCAACCACCTGCCCGTCTACGCGTACCCAGCCGCCTTCGATATACATGTCGGCCTCGCGTCGCGAGCACTGGACCAGGGCGGCGACACGTTTGGCAAGGCGTTCGGGTTCGGTCATGAGTATTGCCAGGGAGTCAGGCGCAACATTATAGGCGCTACCATGGCGGCCAGCGCGTATGGGCTGCGGCTGCAGGTGGCGCCGTGCCGGCGGTGGGTAATACGGGTTGGCCGGCTTTACGGCCCTACCCTGACGGCTTTCGCTACCACGCGCCGCTTGAAGGGCTGCGCTCAAACACCCACCTTGGGCCTGCCGCAACCCCGGCTGCACCGTGCGAGAGAGAAGCGAATGGAACTGAAGTCGGATGTCTGGGAGCGCGTTATCGAGCTCGCCAACCTGCTCGTCAACGAGGACCAGACCGACAAGTTCTGGGCCAACTACAACCTGCTCAAGGATTATGCCGAGGCGCAGAGCCAGGGCGGTTACAACCACCCGATTCTGTGGGAGACCCTGGCGGACTTTACCCCGGACGATGCCGCGTCCATTCCGCTGTACCTGAAAGCGCTGGATGCCGCGTCACCGGCGGATGCGGGGGAATATCGCGCCACGATCCAGTTTGCCCTGGCGGAGCGCTACAAGCTCACAGGCCAGGCGGAGCTGGCACGTGATTGTGCGATTGCCGCCGATGATGAGGCGCGCGCGTTGAAGGATCACGAATTGAGGCGGCGCATTAACGCGTTTTTGCGTGAGGAGTAGCGGGTCATTGCTTGGGCGGAGTCCTGCGTTAGGGAAACGCTGATTTTGATCGTCATCCCAGCGAATGCTGGACAAGAAGTCGATTAATCAGACCTTCCTTAGCAGGAATGACGAGCAAGGTGTCGTCAGATCAGCCTGTGCCTAGAAGACGTGCAGCGGAGCCGCCCAAGCCGGGGTTGTCAAAATGCCACTCCCGCATTGGCGCAAGTGGCGATGACCTTCGGGGATACACCCCGCCTTACGCCACCGCCCCCAACACTGGCTGGCCACTGACCTCCGCTTGCGGCTCCCCCTCGGGCGCGGGTTCCGCCGATGCGGTTTCGGCCTTTTCGCGCCACAACAGAATCTGGCTCCATAGGCGATCGCCGCCCACCACGCCATCCGCGCGACGCGGGTCGGCGCCGAGCAGGCGGGCGGTGCGGCCTATTTCGGTTTCCATGGGGTATTTGGCGTCTTTGCCGGTAATGGAGCGCAGGATGGCGTATTCGGAGTGCTCCAACTCGCTCACGGTGTGCTGGGTGGTGGCGTAGCGCGTGAGGATGGCGGCGGCTTCGCCCATGGCGACATAGGCGCTTGCCAGGGCTTCTTCGATATCTCGGCCACGGCGTAGGTCCACTTTGCGCCCGCCGGGCAAGCTGGCAACGCCATGGACAATGGGCACTACGCAGGTCATTTCCGCCAGGTGACGCAGCACCGATTCGTCGCTGGGGTTGGCGGCGGCCAGCGGAATGTCGGCGCTGGTGTCGCTGCGACGGGCGTTGAGTATGTACACGCGCAGGTGTTGCCGGCATAGCTCGATGAATTCCGCGGCCTCGGCGCTGGCCGGGCTGAACAGCGGATCGCGCATGAGTTTGCGGCGCCAACTTTGGTCGGCCATGGTGGCGCCGATGGACAGGCCACCGAGCATGGCCAGGACAAACATGAGGGCCATCAACACGTGTTCACTCCTGTCTGTCCCCGGTGCGTGGCAAAACGCGGGCCTGATAAGGGGCACGCCCTTACGTTGTCGGCCTGCACACGCAGAACCTGAGCCCTGTGAGACTGTTCACGCTCTCCGCGTGGCCCGCGCGGGCGCGGAGGGTTGCGGCAGCCCCGCGTTCGCGCCCATGCTGCCAAGCCCGCCTTGGCCGCAAGGCGACACGCCCGGAGCACCCATGAGCGACTCACCCCCGAACGACCTGCCCCGCTATCGCCTGCTTACCGGCAAGGACGACGCCACGTTCTGCCACCGTGTTTCGGAGGCGCTGGCGCTGGGCTACGCGCTTTACGGCTCGCCGGCCGCCACGTTCAATGGCGAGCATGTGGTGGTGGCCCAGGCCGTGCTCTGGCCGCAGCGCAAGTAGCGAGTTCTAAGGAAGGTTTGATTAATCGACTTTTTGTTCGTCATTCCTGCGGACCCCAAAAAGGGGGCAAGAGCAGGAGGTGCTTTCTAACAGCCGAAGGGCTGGTCATCCAGCGCCTTTACGTTCAAAGATTTACAGACTCTGGATGACCAGCCCTTCGGCTGTTGAAAGGCGCTTCCAGCATTCGCTGGGATGACGATCAAAATCAGAGCATCCCTAGGTTTTTGTTTCGCCGATGTCTTGCAGGTTGAGCACGGCCACCAGCAATGGCCAGCGCGCCATGGCGTTGAGCAGTTGCTCCTTGGCCTGACTGTCGTAGTAGCGGCTGGGGTCGATGCCTTCCACGTATTGGGCGTAGGTATCGATGTCGCTGGGCATGAGCTTGGAGGGGCCGGCCATTATTTGCTCTCCATCCAGACGCCATCGGGCGTGCGAATAACGTAGCCATCGGGCGTGCTCATGGTGATGGTGCTTTCGTTCTCGCCCACCATGCGGGTTTGCGGCAGGTCGGTGGCGTATTGCTCCAACGGCTGCGCCTGTGCGCTGAACGGGCTGTGCACCACCATGCCCGAGAGCAATTGGGCCAGTGCGAGGTAGCTCGTGGGCGCGTTCACTACCACGCTGTGCCCTGCCCGGTCTTTGCCGGCCGGCAGGCCGATCAGCTTGACGCCCACCGGCACGTGGATGATGCGCGGCGTGGGTATCTCGCGCAGGCCGGCGATTTGCCCGGCGTCGCCGCGCAAGGCGGCGCCATGCTCGGGCACGAACACCAGCACGGCTTTGCGGCCGGAGTGCTGCACCAGCTCGATGAGGCGGTCGATATCGTCCAACAACGTTTTCAGGCGCGTCGGGTACGACTGCAGGCTGGAAAGGTTGCTGCCCGGCAAGCGGTTGCCGTCATGCAGGGAAACGGAGTTGTAGTACAGCGCCACCGGGCCGCCTCCATTGGCGGTGCGCGCCTGGTACCACTTGGCGAGTGCGTCGTAGTCGCTGACCAGCGGCGAGCCATCGAAAGCACGCAAGGCGGTGGGCAGGCCGTCGATGGATTGCGGCTGCACACCGGGCACGCCGATCTCACGCTGTACCACGCCACGGAAATCATCGAAGTGGCCGTCGTGATTCATCAGGAACTGCACGTTGTAGCCGGCGGCGGCCAGGTCGGCGAACACATGGCATTCGGCGGGGTCGCTGCTGTAGAGCGCTTCGTGCGCCTCTTGCCCGCAGGACGCGCGCAACAGGCGAATGGCGGCCGGTCCACTGTAGCTCGCGGCGCTGCTGAAATTCTTGAAGATGTAGTCGAAGCGGCTGAGCAACGGGCTGTCGGTGGCGTTGGCGACCTCCAGGTCGTCCCAGGACAGCGAGCAGATATGCACCACGATAATGTCGAACTGCGCGGCGGGGTCGGCATCCATCGGAAAGAACGGCACGCGGCGTTCCTTCTCGCTGTTGTGAAAGGCCGCCAGTTGCTGGTCGTAGCTGCCGGTGGTGCTGTCTGCACCGGCGTTGGCCACGCTGGCGCCGCGCTGTGCGCCATAGCCCGATGGCGCCGCCGATTTGGCGATAAGGGTACCCACGCCCTGCCACAACGGCAGCACGATCAAGGCCAGCAACACAAAGCTGGTTACGCGCACCCAGCGATTCACCACCGCGTATATGGCGATGGCGATCAGTGGCACGTACACCATGGCGGGCGTGAATACACGCCGTGCCAGTTCCATCATGTAGCTGGGACTAAAGGCCGCCAGGCCGGGCAACTGACGCATGAGGTAGGCAAACGGCGGCAACTTGGATTCGTGATAAAGCAGCGCCACGCCTGCCACCGCAGCCACCACCTGGCGCAGCACGCGCAGCCAGCGTGGCTTGAGCGGCACGATGAGGCCCAGCGCGAAGAGCAGGTTGAGCCACCACGACCACTGAATCTCGCCCTGCCAGGCCAGAAAGAGCTTGGCGATGAAGTAAAGGTTCCAGAGTCCCATGAAGTATCCCGTCAACCCGATTGGCGCGGCCGGCGCAGGGCCACGGCCTCCACCGCGTCAAGGCAGGCGTCGAACAGACGCAGCACGCCTTGGCAGCCCATCTCCACCACCTCGACAAAGCTTTGCAATGGCTTGTCTGGCACCAGTTGCTCCTCCCAGCGCAACCATGCATCGGCGCGACCGAAGGTGCAGCGGATCAGTTGTTCCTCTTTTTCGTATGACCATTCCTCGAACTTCAAGCCCAGGCGCACGCCGCTGAAGCGCGCCACCACGGCCGGGAAATAGAACTCCGCAGCACCGCGCGACAGGCTCACGCCCAGCGCCTCGCCCGGCTTGAACGCGAGCCCTTCGGGCAACACGATGCCCAAGCCGCCGGTGGAGTAGTTTTCGGTGTAGCAGGCAATGGTTTTGCCGTTGGGCAGGATCAACGTGGCCGGCACGCTCAGCGGCACGTGGTGCGAAACGCGCACTTGCTTGGCCTCTTTCGCTACACCCACGGCCGCCCCCAGCATGGCGACGTTGAACAAGCCCCACACCATGTTCATGAGCACGGTGGTCGGCTCGTCGCGCTGCGTGGTGAACAGCCGCACGATGCCGGCCAGCAGCCCCAGCAGGTTGATGCCCAGCAACCACACATAGGGTTTGGAGGTGGACCAGTCGAGGTATTCGTGCTCGATCAGGCCGCCTTTGACGGTGACGTTGAACTTGCCCTTCTTGGGGTTGATAAAGGCCACGGTGGTGGGCAGCACGGTGTACCAGGCGAGCACCGACTCGTAGACCTCGGCCCAGAACGAGTGGCGGTATTGGCCCTGGATGCGCGAATTGGCCAGGCCCGACACGAACAGGTACGGCAGCACATAAGCCATCACCGCGATGGCGTCCGCCGCGAATACGTGCAGACCGAAGAACAGGTAGGCGCACGGCATGAGGATGAAGATCAGCCGTGGAAAACCATAGAAAAAGTGCAGCATGGCGTTGCTGTAGCAAATGCGCTGAAAGAAGCTCAGCCCCTTGCCCAGCCATGGGTTGTCGGTGCGAAAGATCTGCGCCATGCCGCGTGCCCAACGGATGCGCTGGCCGATGTGGCCGGACAGGCTTTCCGTCGCCAAGCCCGCCGCCTGCACGATGCGCAGGTAAGCAGAGCGGTAGCCGCGACGATGCATCTTGAGCGAGGTGTGCGCGTCTTCGGTGACGGTTTCCACGGCGATGCCGCCCACTTCCAGCAGTGGCGCGCGTTTGATGACGGCGCACGAGCCGCAGAAGAAGGTGGCGTTCCAAAAATCGTTGCCGTCCTGCACGAGGCCGTAAAACAGGCTGCCCTCGTTGGGTATGCGCAGGAAGGTGTCGAAGTTGCGTTCGAAGGGGTCGGGCGAAAAAAAATGGTGTGGCGTTTGCACCAGCGCGCACTTGGGGTCAGCGAGAAACTCGCCCATGGTGGTTTGCAAGAACGAGCGCGTGGGAATGTGGTCGCAATCGAAAATGGCGATGTAGTCGCCACTGGTCAGTGTGAGCGCGTGGTTGATGTTGCCCGCCTTGGCAAAGCGGTGTTCTTCGCGCGTGAGGTAACCCACGCCCACCTCGGCGGCGAACTGGTTGAACTCCTCGCGGCTGCCGTCGTCAAGAATGTAGACGCGGAGTTTGTCGCGCGGCCAATCCATGCTCTTCGCCGCCAACACGGCGGGGCTCACTACGGACAATGGCTCGTTATAGGTGGGAATGTAGATATCCACCGTGGGCCACTCGTCGGGGTTGTCCGGTAGCGGCTTGGGGTGGCGATTAAGCGGCCAGGCGGTTTGTATGTAGCCGAAGAACAACACGATCCAGGTGTAGATTTCGGCCGAGAACAGCAGGTAACCGAACACCGCCTCGATGGAGGTGGCGAAATGCAGTGTCTGCGTGGTGCGCCACCAGATGTAGCGCCCGGTCATGAGGATGGATAGCGACACCATCAACATGGTGGGCCAACGTCCGGGGATGCGCCGCGCAATGAACATCACCACGCACACCAGAATGAACAACTGGAACTGGCTGGCCAGCGGCAGCGGCGTGGTCCAGAACGCCAGCGCGACAACCGCCGCGAGCAACAGCACCACCGTCTTTAGGTGCGGGACGCGATCCACCTTGGCCGACCAGCCATCCACGCGCTGGCTCAAGCGCGTCCAAGGCACGTTGGGCAACCACGCGCTTAGGACCTGGCTGGTGCGTCCAGCCACGCCATACACCGGTTTGAACCAGCGACTGAGGCGCCCCACCAGGATGGAGCGGCGCTGTCGCCCGCGTTGATGGCGCACGTGGCGCAGATCAGCCGCCAGCCGCGCACGACGACGCGGCGGGCGAAAGAACACCCGGCTCAGCCACGTGCCCCACCCGGCTTTTTCGGTAACGCCCAGCTCCGCCCGCATGTAGCGCGCGACGGCGTTGTAACTCTGCACCGACCAATCGCGCTGTCCCGGGCGCGGCTGACGGAAGGCGAGCCGCAATGCCCACAGGCTGCCACCGGCGTTTTCATCTACACCGATGTGGTGCGCAGTGACGCGCTTCAGCGTGGCCCAGGCGCGGCCGAACACACTCATGGCGCGCCCCCGGTCGCGGCGGTGGCTGGGCGCGTGGCCTGCCGGGTCCAATGCGACAACCACGTTGCCAGGCCCTGCAGATCATGTGCGGCCTGCGAATGGGGTGCGGCCACCGAAAAACTCTCGTTGCGCGCCAGTGCCTCGGGAATGCCGCTGTCGGCATGGATGCGGTAGCTGGACAACTCCGCACCCAGCACTTGCCGCAGCAGGGAGAGGATGTCGGTGTGCAACTGCATGGCCGGCGATACGGCATTGGCCACATACAGGCTCGGCTTGCGCTGTGCCATTAGCCCAGCGCGCAGGCGCGGCAGCGTGGCGCAGGCTGCCGGCGTGGGTGGCAGCACCACCAGGGCAAGATCGGCGGCGGCGATGGCTTGCTCGGCATGCACCGAGGGCCAGGTGGCGCTGTCGATCAAGGCCATGCCGTGGGCCGGCAGCTCCACTTGTGCGATAAGGTCGCGCAGGCGTTGAGGCTGCTGGTGCAGGGTGTCGTCGATCTTCGCCTGATCGCCGGCCGAAAGCGTACCCAGGTCATGGGTGCCACCCCAGGGCAACCACAGCGTGCCGTCGTCGCTTTGCAGGGCGGCATCGTCGCGTGCTGCGGCGCCGTCCAGCAGATACGACGCCAAGCCGGCGCGCGCGGGTTCGCGCAGGCCGCAATACAGGGCGAGCACGTTGCGCGGATCGCACTCCAGGGCCAGCACCGGGTGCTTGCGCGCGGTGAGCAACCCGGCCAGGGCCGCTGTTAATGTGGTGCGCCCTGCGCCGCCCACGGGCGAAATGATGGCGATGGTTTTCATGCGCCGCTCCCGCCGCCTCCCTGTTGCCGTTTGCCGAGTATCACGAGCGGCTGCAGTTGCGGTGGCAGCTTGACCGTGCGACGACGCCACAACGAACGCAGGCGCGGTAACCAACTGGCCATGTTCAGGCGCCAGGCCAGCCACCACAGCGGCGCCGCCAGCATCAGCCCCCACACGAAGTAACCGAAGAACGGATGCATGGCGCCTACCCCCCGACCTTGAGCGGAAGCGCGGTGCGGCGCGGTGGCGGCCGCACGGCCACGTTATCGACGGCGCCAGCGCGCATATCGGCGAGATCCAGCTGAGGCAGCAGCTCGGCCTGAGCCGACTCGGCAAGCACCGATTCGGGCTCGCTCTCGACGAGCTTGGCGGCAGGCACAACGGCCTGGGCGGGCTGCACCAGGCTGGAATAATCCGCCGGCGGCATTTCGGAGATTTCCTCCTCCAGCGTTTCCAGCATGCCGAGGATGGATTCGCGATCACCGCAACGCAGCTCGCCGCGGAACAGCTCCGACAATGGGCGCTCGAACACTTTGCCGATGGCGATGCTTGCGTCGTCTACATGGCAGGCGAAGAAGAACAGGTACAGGCTATCCCCGCTGGCGGTGCATACGTCACCGGCGCGACGCATGTGGCAGGCCTTGACGGCATCCAACCCGGCCACATCCGGCTCCAGCATCAGCCGCAACAACACGTTGGGCAGGCGAATCGGCCGGCTGCGTTCCATGGCGTCTCGCACCAGCGAGATAAAGCGCTGCGCCGGCAGATAGCCACTGGTGGTGTCGCTCATGGCGGCGGAAAGCGCGGCGCGGTAGTCGTCCGGCACGGGGCGCGAGAACAACTGACCCTGCACGCCATCCACCATGATCTCAACCTGCGCGAGTGAGGTGTTGCGCGGAATGATGGCGTTGGCGCCCAGGCTGAGCAGCATCAGTTCGTAGCGAATGGAAATGTTGTCCTCGCGTATGAGGATTTTCAGCGCCTTGCCGCAGGTGCGCCGCAGGTAGTTCACCTGCTTGGCCAGCTTGGCCAGGTTGACGGTGATGCCGTAATGCAGCATCACCGTGGCTGCGACGGCGTGGCTGGCGGTGGCCACGAGGGAGTCGTTGTCCTGCACGATCTGCCAGTGTTTGGGCACGGAGCGTTCGTGCTGCACGGCGTCGCGCGCTACCAATACAGTGGTTTCGTCGGGTGCCAGCAGGCCCATCCCTTCGGGGCGATCTTTCAGCGTGTCGAGCACGGCGACCAGGCGATGGTCTTCCGGCGAGAAGCGCAACGGAATCGATTCGCTCGCGGCCATGGCGTTATGGCTGTCGCGCCAAAAAGCGACCTCCCAGCGGTATTCGCCTTGCACTTGCACCAACTGCGCAGCGCCGCCAAAGCGCATCTGGAAATCGGTGAGCGGTAGAAAGCCGCCGCCCTCTTCCACCAGCGGGGGAAGCATGACCAGCAAGATGCTGTGGCGGGTTTGTTCGCACCACCCTGCCAAGGCCGCGCCCTGGCGAATGAGCGCTTGGCGATCGTTCCACGCAAAACAGGCCGCCGCGCCTTCGATGAGAAACTGCGACGCAGGCGCCGCGCACTGATCGGACATGGCCTGCATGGCCTCGATGAGCACATCGCACCCGTCGCGCTTGGGCGGCATGCGCAATGCGCAGACGTTGGCACGCGGGTGCATGGCGCTGGACTCGTCGATGTCCAGGCCGTGTTGCTTGAGGGCGGCGGCGATATCTTCCGCCGGCCGGGTGGAAAGCACGTTCACGGGCGTGAGCAAGGCGTTGACCGCGGTTTTCCAGAACAGCGCATCGCGCGCGGCGGAGCGGCTGGCGTACACCGCATACACCTTGCCCGTGGCCAGTGCGGTCAACGAGGGCGGCAGGCCTTCGATAGCCAGCGACTGATTGAGGCGCAAGCGCGCGGGCACCAGTCGTCGCGGTGATGCCTCGTTGAATGGGGGGTTGATGGGTGGTGTCACGGTGGGCGTCCCAGGTATCGGTGCGGCCGATCAATAGGCGGAGTACGGTTTGACCGGATCGGGCGGGTACGGCACCGGCAGGCGTTGCCGATCGAAGAAGTAGCGCAGATAGATCGTGCCAAGGTTGGGGGCGTAATCGCGTGAACGGTCCAGCTTGAAGCGCGAGCCGATGACCCAGTGCGACGTGAGCCGGTATTCCAGCGCCGCCGCCACGGTGTAGCTGAAGCCGCCGCCGGAGCCACCGCCGAAATACGGCGAGCCCAGATCCGCCGCGGCCATGCGCGCCACGGCGGCGCGTTGCAGGTCGGGGCGCGTGGGAAAGTAGGGTGAGGTGTCTTCGCTGGTGTTGGAGTTGCCCACGGAGGCCTCCAACTCCCACGCCCAGCGCTTGTAGCGGCCGGTCCAGTCCAGCGGAATGGACACGGAGAAATACTTTTGCGGGCTGTAATAACCGCCGTTGCCGAAGGTGTAGAAGTGCTGGTTGTTGTCGTAGCGCCAGTAGTTGATGACCAGCCC
Source organism: Frateuria sp. sgz306004 (assembly GCF_057750885.1). NCBI lineage: Bacteria > Pseudomonadati > Pseudomonadota > Gammaproteobacteria > Lysobacterales > Rhodanobacteraceae > Frateuria > Frateuria sp. sgz306004. The sequence continues at coordinate 722,745 of NZ_JBYLFE010000001.1, read as the reverse complement.
ACTGCTGAAGCGCTGGTCGGTGCCCACATACACCGGCCAATCCACGCCGGTACGCACTTTGAACTCGTGGTTGTCCTCCACGTTGCGACCGCTCAGCAGGCCGTAGCCGACCGAGGCGAATAGCGTGAGGCGACCCCAATCCTGCGCGCCGCGCACGGTCGCACCGGTGCGCACCACGCCGCCCCAGGTTTCGCCGGAAGCGGGATCGCGCGCGCCCGCGTAGGAGACCAGGCTGGCCGTGACCGGGCGGCGGGAAACATCCACCGTGACGGAGGAGCTGTAGAAATCGTGGCGATAGAGAAAGCCACCCAGCAGTTGGTGCACGGTAAAGCCGATGGGCGTGGTACCAATGTCGGCACGCCAGTTGTTCTCAGCGCCGCGAAAATCGTAGCCCGCCGCCAGCGCCACACCCTTGTCGTTCTGCTGCACGGCGTTCAAGCCCTGGTTGCCCAGCGCGGCGATCTGGCCGTATTTGTAGGCGGGGTCGAACTGGTCGGCGGGTAGTCGCCCCGCGTCCAGCAGGACACTATCGGCGTGGAAGAAATAGTGGCCGGCGTACCCATCGGGAATGCGCACGTAGAGCGGCATTTCGGTGGCATCCAGGCGCGACATGCCACTGCTGCCCGACTCGTTGGATTGAATCACCGCCGTAGCTACCTGCCCTTGCCGACGATCCTCCAAGCCTTGCAGCGCTCGCCCCGCCGAGGTGAGCCCGTCTTCGGCGCTGGGCAGTTCGCCCTCGCCCTGCTCTTGCGTCTGCGCGGTGCGATAGAGCTGCGCGGCGCTATTGAATTCGCCACGCGCCTGCGCGATGCGCCCGCTCTGCAAGGTGACGTCGGAGCGATCAGGGTATTGCTGGCGCAGCGGATCAACCACCGCGTTGGCGTCGGCATGCCGACCGAGCGCCGTGAAGCGGCGCGCCACCGCCAGCCGCGCATCCACATCGTCGGCGGAGGTGTCGGCCAAAACCTGGCGCACGATGGCCTCCGAGCCTTGGCGGTCGCCCTGGCGTTCGCGCATGCGTGCGAGCGTGAGGCGTGCATCGACATCGTTGGGGTGATCGGCGAGCACAGCGCGCGCAGATGACTCGGCGCCACTGTAGTCGCGCCGGGCTTCGCGCAGGTCGGCTTGCACGAGCAGCCAGCGGCGATCCTTCTTGCCGGCCTCGGGCACGGCATCCAGCGTGCGCTCGGCACCGGCCAGATCGCCGGTGTCGATCTGTCGGCCCGATGTGCGTAAGGCCAGGCGCAGCAACTGATCGTCCGCGTAGGCTTGTTGTTCGGGCGTAGCGCCTGGACGCGCGCGTGCGTCGGCCAGCCACGCGGGCAGTTCGCTGTCGCGATTGGCGGAAGCGAGCAGTTCGCCGTAGCGCAGACGCACGGCGATGGCGGGGTCATCGGGGTGGGCATCCAGCCAGTCGCGCACGAGCTTGAGGCCCTTGTCGGGCTGGCCCAGCGCGATCCATTCGCGCCCTACGCTGGCGAGCGTCTGGGGATCATCGCGCGAGGCCAAGGCGATGCGATCGAGCAACGCGGCCGCCTGCTCGCGCTGCCCTTGCGCCACCAGTTTGCGTACCTCACGCAGGTCACGCTGGGCTTGCAGGTTACCCGCTAGTTCGCGCATGCCATCGGAGCGTTCGGCAGCGGGTACCTGGTCGAGCAAGGTGCTGGCGGTGTCGATGTCGTCGAGGGAGTTCAGGTAAAGCGCGCTGGCATAGCGCATATCGGGCGACGGCGCGTTACGCAGACCATCCTCCATGACGGAGCGGCCGAGCGAAGGCAGGCCAAGGTCGCGATATTGCCGCGCGAGGGTGTAGCGCAGCCACGCGTCTTGCGGGGTGAGCGCTACGGCGTCTTCCAGTTTGAGCACCGCCGCGCCGCGCTTGTGCTCGGCGATGAGCTGATCGGCCTCGATGGAGAGCAACTGCGCGCGAAGCTTGACCATGGCGGCATCCGCGCCGTGGGTGCGCTGTTCGACCTGCGCGAGCAAGGGCGTGAGTTCGGCGGTGCGATGGGTGTCGATCAGCAACGTGGCGAGCAACGCCAGCGCATCCACGTCGGGCTTGGCGCCCTCCACCATCGGGCGCAGTATGGCTTCGGCATCGGCCCAACGCTGCTGGGCGATCAGCGATTGCGCTAGCACTTTCTTGGCGTCGACCTGTTGAGGCTGCAGGCGCAGGGCATCACGCGCCAGCGCTTCGCCTTGCGTCGGCCGGCCTTGTGCGTTGGCTTCGCGCGCTTTCGCCAGGGTGCCCCAGAACGTGGAGGTAGCCATCAGGCTGCGCCATTTGGAGGCGTTGTCCGGATCGAGCCGCAGCGCGCGCGCGAACAGTGCGCGTGCCTCGTCGTGCTTGCCCTCGCGCATGCGAGCCATGCCTTGCGCGCCGAGCGCGGCGCCTTGGCGCGCACTGGCCGATGCCGCTGCCGATGCGCGCGATGGCGCCGCCTGACCCGTGGTTGGAGCCGTCGCTGCGGGGCGCGCGGGCGGCACATCGTTGGCGCCGCCTTTTTTGTCCAAGGTGGCCAGTGCCTGCTTGGCCTGGGTATCGTCCGGGGCCTCTTTGACGTAGCGCTGGTACCACACGTAATACGCCGGATCGTCGTTGCCAGCGGCCATGAGTGCGCGCCGCCACAACTCCAGCGCGCGTTGGCGGTCACCATCGGGGCGCTGGTACACGCGATAGATGATCTGCAGACCCTCCTGGCGTGTGCCCGCGCGATCAGTCAGGAGATCGGCCAGCGTGAGCGCCAGGCGCAAATCATTGGGGTGTTGCGCAACGTCGCGTCGCAGGGCCGCCAGTGCGGGATCGCGGCCACCCTCGGATGATGCCCATATGCGGTAATAGTCCTGCGCCAACGCGCTTTGAGGCGCGCCGTGCGGAAACAGCGCCTGCATGCGCGCCCAGGCCTCGTCCGCCTTGCCGGTGCGCGACATCAAGCGCACTTGCGCCAGCGCGGTTTTGTCAGTGGTGGCGAGACGGTAGGCATCGGCCAGTGTTTGCGTGGCCGGATGTTGGGGATAACGCTGCTGTAGTTGCTTGAGCAGCTTGCCCGCCTCGCCGGGGCGATTGGAGTCGAGCTCGATCTGCCCCAGCAAGGCGACGGCGTCGGGCTGGCCCGGTTCGATCAGCAGCGCTTTTTCCACGATGCCCCGCGCCATATCGGGCCGGTTCTTGGCTTGCCACATGCGCGCCGAATCGAGCAGTGGCTTGATCTGGCTATCGCTGGGCGATGCCTGCGCCATCACCAGTGCGGGCACGCCCGCGAGCAAGAGCGCGGCGGCCGTTGGCGCGAGCCACCCCGTTAGCGCGTGGCGGGGCATGTGGTTGTCCAGGCCGGGATCACGGCGCCATCGGCGTTGAAGCGATAGTGCCCATCGAGAAAACCAAGGCCGAACAGCGCCAGCACCTGGCTGTAGTAGCCGAGCGGCTCCTGTTGGGCGAGGCTGTGCACGCGTTGCACCTGCGCTTGCGCAAGATCCGCACGCCCCAGCGCCGCCAGGTAGGGCGCTACCGCAGCGGAGAAGCCCGCGTTGCCATCGTGACTGCCAGGCATGCCGGTTTGGGTGTCTACACGCTCCGGCGGGGCGCCGTGCGCGGCAACGTAATCAGCGAGTGAGCGAAATGTATCCAGCACGCTCTGGCGCTTGGCGGCATCGGGCGCCAGCATGCCGGCCCACAAGTACACGCGAATGGCGTTGTACGCGCTCTCGGCCTTGCTGCTGTCGTCGGGCAGAAAGCCTTTGCTGCGTTGATAGAGCACCCAATCGGGCGAGAAGCCGTGCGGTGCGGTTTCGGTGACGACACGCCGCGAGCTTTCATATACCGCCTGCCACTCGGCCTGCTTGGGCAGCGCGACGACCAGCTGCCGCATCACCTGCAACGGCACGTAGCTGGGGTTGAGCCGCCACACGTCATCCTTGGGATGAAAGCCCACCGGCGCGGGCAACACGGTGCGCCCCAGCCCGGGCAATACGGCGGTTTCCTCGCTGAGCACACGTTGCGCCAACAAGGTGCCCAGCGCGGTATAGCTGCGCGCCTTCCATAGACGCCCGGCTTCGAGCAGGGTGTAGGCGATCCACAGATCGGCGTCGGAGGCGGGGTTGCTGTCGATCACGCCCCAGGTGGGCGCGGCGTGTTCGCTGGCCTCGTTCTTGTCCGGCTCGTGCCGACCCCAGATCCACGCGGGCAGATGCGCGGTGAGATCGCCTTGCGCGAGGTTGTTCTGCGTCCAGCCGAGCACCCGATCAAAAGTGACGCGGTCCTTGGCGACCAGGGCGAAGAACAAGGCATAGGCTTGCCCCTCGGACACGGTGACCTGTTGCGGCGTGCTGTGGTCGATCACGCGGCCATCGTCGCTGAGCGTGCTCTGCTTGAACTGCTCCCACGCCGGCCACGCGCAGGGGGTGGCCGGCGCCATGCACGGCGCGACCAAGGCCGCGCCGATCAACAGGGTTCGCAGCAGCATCGACACGCCTCGCATGCGTCACCTGTCGAGACGGCGCGCCGCCAGGCGCCCAAGGGCCCAGAACACACTGAGCGCCACGAACAGACCCGCCAGGATACCGGCCATGGCCATGAGCACGGGATAGCGCGAAATGCGCACCCACACCCAGGCGTACCACGGCAGATGCCCCACGTTGTAACTGTTGCCGACGGTGAGCGCGGTGACTTGTTTGCCGCGCACCACGGTGAGGTCGCCACTCACCTGCCCTACGCGTGCGTCGTCGGCGAGTACGTCGAGCAGGCCGACGAGCTGATCCGACGAACTCGCCGCTAGCGCCACCACGCTCTTGCGTTTGGTGTATGGCGACTCGAACCCGACAAAGGCGGAACTGGGGCCGTTTACGCTCATGGCGGCGCGCCCCGCATCGCCCTTGACCTCACGTCGGCCGGCACCCGGCGCTTCGCGCAGGCTGAGCTGGTTCTCGCTGCGTTGGATCAGCATGGGCAGGCCCTGACCCCACTTGGCCAACAGGTCGGCACCAGAGCCCGTGCCGATCACCAATAGATCGCGATGGCGCACCGACTCCACCGCGCTGGTGGGCACCACGGTAACGCGCAGCGATGGCAAGCCGCTCCAGCGTCCCATCTGCCCGAGCAGGGTGAGTACGGCTTCGGCCTCCTTGGCGTCGGGCGCATCGGGAATCACTACGGCCGTGTCGGCCAAATCGGCCATGCGCGTAAAGGGAAAGCCGCTGCCTGCGAAGAACGCCAGGTTGGGTAACGTGGTGTAGTGCACGAACTGGCTGAAGTCGATGCTGGAATCGGGATCGATCGCGGCGCGCGCGCTGTCGGTGGCGGTAGATGCGCACAAACCGGTTTTCTGCGAATCCATGTGGAACTGGAACTGGAACTGGTTGGTGCTGCCGATACGCAGGGCCGGTACGCGGATTTCTTCCTCGCCACGCGCTTCGGAGCCGGACAGCAGCGGCACGTTGAATTGGCGATCCACGCCAGTGGTGTCGGCAGGACGCAGACGCACCGAGCGCAGCAGTTGGTCGTTGATGCTCACGTTGAGCACCGAGTCGTTGTAGCTGGAGGGCGCGGTGTAGCGATAACTCACGTTGAGCGGCACGCTGTGCCGCGCCCAGGCAAACAGGTCGGGCGGAAGGCGCATGTCCACGCGGATGGCCGGCGGGTTGAAGCCGGTGACCTGCAATTGACCGGGGTCGTTGACGAGATCCTTGAAGTGCACGGGGCGATCCACTGGCGCCCAATTCGGTGCGTCGTACGGGCGACGCTCGGGGCCAATGTCCACCGATTTGATGATGGCCTGGTCGCCGGACATGCCGGCCTGCCCCAACACCAACGCCTGGGCGGCTTGCTCCAGTTCCTTGGCGTCGCGACCGGCCAGCACCAGCAGTTTGCGACCCGACTCCGGCGGGCTCGCGGGGTTGGCCATCACCCGCACGGTCGGCCCCTTGATCTCGCCCAAGTCCACGCCTGGCGGCATGGCATTGGGCAAGGCCAGGGCAATGGCGTTCGCATCGGCCGGCGGTGCCGCGCTGACCGGGAAGCGCGCACCGCGCCATGCCGCCAACGCCCCCAGCCAGGAGGACACGACACCGGCCGCACGTAAGGTCGATGCATCGGTATGCGCGGGCAGCACGAAAGGCACGGTGAGGCGACGGTTGTCGCGTCGGTCGAAAAAGGGCGCCGGCAACAACGCCAGGCTGTTTGGCAGACCGATGCGCGTCGTGGTGAGCGTAAGCGCCGTGTCGGGGCTGATGTCCGACCACAGCGATGAGTGGTAAGGGTCTTCGCAATGATCGAGCGTGTAGTGCGCGATCATCTGCACGTTGAGGCGGTTGAAGTCGGTGAACAGGCGCGGATCGAGGTCGACGACATGCGTGACGGTTTGCCCGGCGTGTTCCTTGTCCAGCGGCAGCGTCGCCACGACTTCGCCGTTGAGGTACACCTTCAGGTGTGACAGCTCATAGATCAACGACGGCGAGTAGGTGTAGACCAGCTTGAGCCGCGCACTGGTCACCACTTCATCATTGCGCACGGCCACATTGAGGTAACCCGTGGGGTCCAGGCCGTGCAGTTTGAGCGCACCATAGCTGCCCATCTGCTGCAGGCTGAGGTCACGCGGTTCTCCGGCCGGTGCTTGGCTTGCCGTTTCCACGGTGGCGGCGGCCGGGCTGCTCGCCGCGCTGGCGGGCATGGGCGATGCCGGTGTGGCTGGGTTCTTTTGCGCCGTACTTTGCGGTGAGAACGCGGCGCCGCTTATCGCGAGCAAGCCACCCACCAACATTGAGCTCAAACGCATCTGGGGAGAGAGCCGCATGGAATGTCGCCCTGAGTCAGGAGTGGAACGTCGCCGCCAACGAAGGCCACTGCGATGGATGGCTCGTCCGCGCAAGGCGCCCGTCGACGCTCCAACCGGTGGTACATCGGTGTGCGTTGCCGCGCCGCCGAGGACGCGCCATGCCGATCAAACCGAATGCTTTCGCGTGACTGGCGCGAGCCCCCGATGGCTGGGTGCCCATGCGGGCCGCGTCGGGGTGAAGATTGCGTGCCGATCCATCGCGAAATCCCACTTGAAACGTGCTCCTTTATGCACGGAGATGGTCGTGCGCCATGACATGGCGCGGCGTATCAGCCACACCGCGACATCGGCGCTAGACGATCAAAGAAGCGGGATAAAAGAAACGTGAATTGCGCGCGTTCCACTACGTGCTAAAGCACGTATTCGCGTAGGCAAAAACGCGATGTAGGGCGAGGAGGCATGGCGATCTATATGCAGAGCCCACGCACCCGCCGGCACGCATGGCACCACGGGATGATCAGATGGTGGAGGTCTTGCCGCCGTCCATGGGAATGACAGCGCCCGTCACATAACTGGCCAAGGGCGAGGCGAGAAACAGCGCCACGTTGGCGACCTCTTCTGGCTCGGCCATGCGGCCCATGGGGATCTCGGCCAGTTGCTCGGCGAGCAATTCGTCGGCAGGACGTCCGCTGGCGCGCGAGGCTGCGCCAAGGCCCTCTTGCACGCGCCCAGTGCGCGTCATGCCCGGGTTGATCACGTTGACCCGCACGCCCTGCGCCGCATAGGCATGGGCAAAGCCCACCGAGGCGAGCATCAACGCTGCGTTGGCGGCACCACCGCCGATGTGCAACGGATTGGCCTGGCGCCCACCCTGCCCGACCACGTTGACGATGCTGCCGTGACCGCGCGTCGCCATGCGACGGATCACCGGGTCGATCATGTGCATATAGGTGAAGTATTTGGACTGCATGGCGGCCTGCATGGCATCGGCATGCAGTTCGGCCGGCGGCGTGCGGCGGGCCGCACCGGCGCAATTGACCAGGACATCGATGGGGCCAAAGTCGTTCTCGATGACCTCCACCACCATCTGGGCGGCCACGCTATCGCGCAGGTCCGCGGCGGCGACTTCCATGTGCAGACCTTGGCGATGCAGGTCGTGCTGGGCAGCGTGCAGATGGGCGAGGTCGCGCGAAATTCCCACCACCTTGGCCCCTTCACGCGCAAACGCCATGGCGCATGCCAGCCCAATGCCTTTGCTGGCCCCGGTAATGACCACCACACGCCCTTGCAACGCTGCATCCATGAACCACGCTCCGGTCTGTTCCGTACGCTATTGAAGCACGCGGCCCCACACGCCGCTGTCGGTGTCTGGTCGCGATCTCACGGCGGCCCGGGTTGCGTGACTGTGCACATGAAAGAACGGGCGTGACGCGCAACTGGCCGCCCGGCCCTGCCTGGGTACGGCGCTACCCCGCGGGCATGGCGCCCCACCGGGTGATACCTGTCACAGGCGATGGCTGATCAACGCCGCTGCCGCCAGGCCTCGCCAGCCAGGAGGATGGCGCCCGCCCCACCTCGCGTCAGCCCGGCTCAACAGGGCCGGATCGGGCGCCAAGCCATATAGGCCATCAGTCATGTTGCGAATGTTGGCCTGAGCCATTGACGGTTTCGATTATGGTGTTATAGTTCACTACAACACCGGTCCACGAGGTCACTAAAGGAGACCCGCCATGAAAGCGAATAACTTGCTATCACTGACCGCCGCCGCCCTGTTCACCACGGTCGGCCTCGCCGCCATCCACTCCAACACCCCGGTTGTCCCCGTCAGCGAGATCAACGGCGTCAAGGTGATCAACCTGGCCCCGGTCGATGTTCACCCGACCGCCGAAGACCGCCGCGCCGCCGCCCTGCTGGCCGATGCCACTGTCGCCAGCCTCTCCGTCTCGCCGCTGCTGCGCGCCGACGAAGCCACCAAGGGCAGCGTGCTCGGGTCTCAGCTGGCTATGCCCTACTATTCGTTTGGCAATCAGTTCGGCCGTATCAGCAAGGAATAACCGTATGACCATCACCTGGAACGACAGCGTCCCGATTTATCGCCAGCTCCGCGAGCGTGTGGTGGCGATGATCCTGGACGGCGCCTTGAACGAGGGCGACCCGCTGCCGTCAGTGCGCCAGGTGGCGGCGGATTTCCAAATCAATCCGCTGACCGTATCGAAGGCGTACCAGGAACTGGTCGACGATCAACTGGTGGAAAAAAGGAGGGGATTGGGCATGTTCGTCATCGATGGAGCCAGGGAAGCGCTGCTGAAGTCCGAGCGCGAACGCTTCCTCCGCGAGGAGTGGCCCGCGCTCTATGCCCGGCTGCAGCGACTCGGCCTGGATTTGAAGACCCTGCTCCGGACCGCTCCGGACAGCACGCCGGCCGATGGGGAGAACCAGCCATGAACGCGGTCATTACCGCCAATGGTCTGACCAAGCGCTACAAGAACACGCTGGCGCTGGACGATGTGAGCTTCCGCATCGAATCCGGCCGCATCGTGGGCCTGATCGGCCCCAACGGCGCCGGCAAAACCACCGCCCTGAAGGCCATTCTCGGCCTCACCGATTTCAAGGGCGAGCTGAATGTACTGGGGCTGGACCCGCGCACCCAGCGCGATGCCCTGATGGAACAGGTGTGCTTCATCGCCGACGTGGCGGTGCTGCCGCGCTGGATACGGGTCCGCGAAGCGGTGGAGTTCGTGGCCAACGTGCACCCGCGCTTCAACCGTGCCAAGTGCGAGGCGTTTCTGGCTCGCACCAAGCTCACGCCGGATCAGAAAGTGAAGCAGATGTCCAAGGGCATGATCGTGCAGTTGCACCTTGCCCTGGTGATGGCCATCGACGCCCGCCTGCTGGTGCTGGACGAGCCGACGCTGGGCCTGGACATTCTCTATCGCAAGCAGTTCTACCAGAGCCTGCTGGAGGATTACTTCGACGAGAACAAGACCATCATCGTCACCACCCACCAGGTGGAAGAGATCGAGCACATCCTTACCGACCTGATGTTCATCCGTGACGGCAAGATCGTGCTCGACACGGACATGGAGGCCGTGGCCGAGCGCTTCGCCGAAGTGATGGTGAGTTCGGACAAGGCGGAGGCGGCCCGCCGGCTCAAGCCGCTGGACGAACGACAGGTGTTCGGCAAGAGCATCTTCCTGTTCGACGGTGCCGACCGCGCCACCCTGGAAGACATGGGTGAGGTGCGCCGCCCGTCGGTCTCGGACCTGTTCGTTGCCACCATGAAGGGAACCTACGCATGAAAACCTTCTTTTGGCTGCTCAAGCGCGAATTCTGGGAGCACCGCGGCGGCTTCTTCTGGGCCCCGATCATCACCGGCTCGGTGTTCCTCGTTCTCAACATCATGGCCATCATCACGGCCGAAGTGCTGGGCGCCCGCCATGGCTGGCAGGTGGGCGGCGACAACTTGCAGATGATGATCGCCAAGGCCGGCGAAGGCGACCTCAAGCAGATCGGCGCGGGGCTGGATATCGCGATGATGTCCTCTGTCGGCCTGATCGGCATCGTGATGGGCATTGTGGTGTTGTTCTACTGCCTGGGTGCGCTGTACGACGATCGCCGCGACCGCAGCATCCTGTTCTGGAAATCCCTGCCCGTCTCCAACACCAGCACGGTGCTCTCCAAGGTGGTGAGCGCGGTTGTGGTGGCCCCCGCCATCGCGGTGGTGGTGAGTATTGTGGTGGGCCTGGTGCACCTGGTGATCCTGGCGCTGGTGTTGTCCATGCACGGCGTCAACGCCTGGCAGCTGATCGGCCTGGCGCATCCATTCCAGGCGGTGGTGAACCTGCTCAGCGCAGTTCCCCTGTATGCCTTGTGGGCGATCCCGTCGGTGGGCTGGCTGATGTTTTGCTCGGCCTGGGCACGCACCAAGCCCTTCCTGTGGGCGGTGGCGGCACCGGCGGTGCTTGGCTTGCTGGTGAGCTGGTTCGGCATCATGGGCCTGTTCGACCTGCCCACGGCGTGGTTCTGGAAGAACGTGGTGGCCCGCGCCCTGTTCAGCGTGCTCCCCGGCTCGAACATCGCCTACCACGGCAGCGAACTGGAAGCCTCGGCCGACCTGGGCGACGCCCACAACCCGCTGAGCCTGCTGTCGCCAATGCATACGTACAACTTGCTCGCCTCGGCGGACCTTTGGATCGGTGTGCTGGCAGGCGCCGCACTACTGGCTGGCGCGATCTGGTACCGCCGAGTGCGCGACGACAGCTGATCGCCCCTTACCGTCGGTGGTCTCCGCAGGGATGCGGGCCACCGGCGGGCTCACGCTCCGATAGACATTCACCTTCCGCCTGGTCGCTTCAAGGAACACACGCCATGTCGCGTCGATACCTCCCCTGCGTGCTCGCCCTCGCCGTACTCGCCACGGCCTGCAGTCACTCCGATGGCGATGTGCTGGTGGTCGGTGGCGACAGCGATGTCATCAACAAGCGCATCACGCTGCACGACGGCCTGGTCACGATCAAGGCGCCGGGCGTGCCCGATGCCACCGTCGATACCAGCGGCCAGTTGCGCGTTGACGGGCACGATGTTGCGGTGAACGACGCCCAGCGCGCCTTGCTGCAACGCTACAACGGTGGTGCGCGCCAAATCCGCGAGGACGCCATCGCCACCGGCAAGGCCGGCATGGCGACGGCCCAAAAGGCCATCGGCGCCGCCGCCGGCAAGCTCACCGGCGCGAATAGCGCGGAGGAGACCAAGCAGAAGGTGGAGGACGCCAAGCAAGACGTGCGCGCCGCCGCCATCCACATCTGCGACGACCTCGGCACCATGAAGTCTGCGCAGGACGAACTGGCCGCCCAGCTCGATGCCTTCAAGCCCTATGCCAAGGCGCTCGACGATACCGACGTGGCCAAGTGCCGCGAAGGTGTGTCGCACTAACAGCGCCCGGTGATGGCGGCGCCTTAACCGCCGCCACCACCGCCGCCGTGGATGCCCCCGCGAGTCAATGCCATGGGATCGAGCAGGCGCTGCAACTCGGCCTTGCTCAAACCGGTGGTCTCCAGCGCCACATCGAGGATGGGGCGCTTTTCCTTGTAGGCCTGCTTGGCCGTCGCCGCGCCCTTTTCGTAGCCGATCACGGGATTGAGCGCAGTCACCAGGATCGGGTTCTTGTCCAGCGCTTCCTTCACGCGCGCCGTATTCACCTTGAAACCGGCGATGGCCTTGTCGGCCAGCAGCACGCTGACGTTGGCGAGGATGCCAATCGATTGCAGCAGGTTGTGCGCCACCAGCGGCAGCATCACGTTGAGCTGGAAATTGCCCGACTGGCCGGCAATGGTGATGGCCGCATCGTTGCCGATGACCTGCGCCGCCACCATCGCAGTGGCTTCCGGAATCACCGGATTGACCTTGCCCGGCATGATCGACGAACCCGGCTGCAGTGCCGGCAGTTCGATCTCGCCCAGGCCGGCTAGCGGGCCTGAGTTCATCCAGCGCAAATCGTTGGCGATCTTCATCAGGGCCACGGCGAGGGCCTTGAGCTGACCGGAAAGCTCGACGGCCGCGTCCTGCGCGGCCATGCCTTCGAAATAGTTCTCCGCAGATTCGAAGCGCTGGCCGGTGAGCTTTTTCAGCTCGCGCGCCACGCCCGCACCAAACTTGGGATCGGCATTGATGCCGGTGCCCACCGCCGTGCCTCCCAGCGGCAAGCGACGCATGCGCTTCAAGCTGTCGTCGATGCGCTCGATGGCCGAGCCGATCTGCGCCGCCCAGCCGGACAGCTCCTGCCCGAAGGTGACGGGCATAGCATCCATCAAGTGGGTGCGCCCCGTTTTGGGGACATTGCGCAGTTCGCGCGCGCGCCGCTCGATGGTGCGCTTAAGGTGCTTGAGCGCGGGCAGCAGTTGCTCGCTGGTGGTGAGCGTGGCGCTGACATGGATGGTGGTGGGGATCACGTCGTTGGAGCTTTGCCCGTAATTGACGTGATCGTTGGGGTGCACCTTGCCGCCGCCGCGATTGGCGAGGTGGGCAATCACCTCGTTGGCATTCATGTTGGTGCTGGTGCCCGAGCCGGTCTGGAACACATCGATCGGGAACTGGTCGTCGTAGTCACCCGCCGCCACCGCCAAGGCGGCCTTGCGAATGGCATGCGCCTGGGATTTCTTCAGGTGTCCCAACAGAAAGTTGGCATCGGCCGCCGCGGCCTTGATGAGCCCGAGTGCGCGGATGAAGCTGCGCGGCATGTGCAGACCAGAGATGGGGAAGTTGTCCACGGCGCGCTGGGTTTGGGCGCCGTACAGCGCCTTCGAAGGCACCTTCAGCTCACCCATGCTGTCGTGTTCGATGCGGAACTGGCTCATGTCCTTGCGATTCCACTAGGAGGGATTTGGGGAATATAGGTCGGGGCGCGTTAGTGCGCCGCCAAGGGGGTGAGGTTGGTTTCACCCTTTTGGGGAGGGTGGGGTTGCGGCGGGTGCCATGGTCGGCGGTTTGCTTTGCTACTGCGGGTGGGCTGTTTTCTCTGCGGAGGTACGGGCGCTGCAGTGACGAGCAGAATGTCTGCTCAATCAGATCCGTTCTAACGATGCCCAGATCTTAGTCGTCATTCCTGCGAAAGCAGGAATCTAGTGCCTTTATGCTCAACGATTGACAGGCGCTGGATCCCTGCTTTCGCAGGGATGACGAGCGAAAATGTCACTCCATCAGATCCGCGCTAAGGATGCTCAAATTTTAATCGTCATTCCTGCGAAAGCAGGAATCTAGTGCCTTTATGCTCAACGATTTACTGGCGCTGGATCCCTGCCTTCGCAGGGATGACGATCCAAGCGCCTTCGCGAGGAAAGCACCTCAAGTAGCCCTCTCACATCCCCAAAGGCCGCCAAAAGCCCAACCCGGCACCCACCCCCGCCCCCTGTTGTAAAATCTCCCCTTTCCCGCCTTGGAACACCCCCGATGTCCTCCCATGCCCTGACCGCCCTGTCGCCGCTGGACGGCCGCTACGCCAGCAAGGTCGAATCGCTGCGCCCCATCTTCAGCGAGTTCGGCCTGATGCACCGCCGCGTACACGTGGAGATCGAGTGGCTGCTGGCGCTGGCGGCCGATCCGGGCATCGTGGAGCTGCCGACGTTTTCGGCCGAGCAGATTGCCAAGCTCAAGAGCATTGCCGCCGACTTCAGAGTAGACGACGGCGCGCGCATCAAGACGATCGAAGCCACCACCAATCACGACGTGAAAGCGGTGGAGTACTTCATCAAGGAGCGCATCGGCAACGATGCTTCGCTTGCCCAGGCCAAGGAGTTCGTGCACTTCGCCTGCACCAGCGAAGACATCAACAACCTCTCGTACGCACTGATGCTGCGTGACGCGCGCGATCAGGTGCTGCTGCCGCAGTTGGACGGCATCATCGCCCAGCTGCGCCAGCTCGCTCACGAGCACGCCGGCCTGCCGATGCTGTCGCGCACGCATGGCCAGACCGCTTCGCCCAGCACGCTGGGCAAGGAAATCGCCAATGTGGTGGCGCGCCTGGAGCGCCAGCGCAAGCAGTTCGTGGCGCTGGAGGTTCCCGGCAAGATCAACGGCGCCGTGGGCAACTACAACGCCCATGCCATCACCTACCCCGAGCTGGACTGGCGCGGTTTCTCGCAGCGCTTCGTGGAAAGCCTGGGCCTGGACTACAACCCCTACACCACGCAGATCGAGCCGCACGACGGTGTGGCCGAGTACTGCGACGTGATCCGTCGCGCCAACATCATCCTGATCGACCTGGCGCGCGACGTGTGGGGCTATATCTCGCTGGGCTACTTCAAGCAGGCGCTGAAGGCTGGCGAAGTGGGCTCGTCCACGATGCCGCACAAGGTCAACCCGATCGACTTCGAAAACGCCGAAGGCAACTTCGGCCTGGCCAATGCCTTGCTCGGCCACTTTGCTGAGAAGCTTCCGATCAGTCGCTGGCAGCGCGACCTCACGGACTCCACCGTACTGCGCGCCCTGGGCACCGCCTTCGGCCACACGCTGGTGGCGCTGGAGTCGCTCAAGAAGGGCCTGGGCAAGCTGACCGTGAACGCCGACCGCCTCGCCGCCGACCTCGATGCGAGCTGGGAAGTGCTGGCCGAAGCCGTGCAGACGGTGATGCGCCGCTACGGCCTGCCTGAGCCCTACGAGCAGCTCAAGGCGCTGACGCGTGGCCAGGGCATCACCAAGGATTCGATGCGCGCTTTCATTACTGGCCTGGATCTGCCGGCCGATGCCAAGCAGCGCCTGCTCGACCTTACGCCGGGCGGTTACATCGGCCTGGCCCTGCCGCTGGCCAAGGACATCTGATGGCGTGCCCCGCAGGTTCCGTTACTGGCGCTGGCCAGTAACGGGCTTGCACCTACGGATAGACAGGAGCCCGCCATGCCACTGCTCTTTTCCTACGGCACGCTGCAACAAGAGAACGTGCAACTGAGCACGTTCAAACGGCGGCTTGCCGGTCACCCGGATGCGTTAGTGGGTTATGAGCAGTCGATGGTCGCCATCGACGATCCAGCCGTGGTCGAAACCAGCGGCAAGACCCATCACCCCATCGTGCGCCCTGCCCTCACGACGGACGCACGAGTGCACGGCACGGCATTCGTCGTAACCCAACAGGAACTGGAACAGGCCGACGCCTATGAAGTGGCGGCCTATGTGCGGGTGCTCGCGCCGCTGGCCTCGGGCGCACAGGCGTGGGTCTATGTGGATCGGCGCTATCTGCCCGCCGCTTGAGCGCGCGTTGTCACGCGCGTGCGCATGAACATGCGCGCCCTTTGAAAGGGGCGCGCATTTTTCGCAAAGCAAGGCGTTATGCGGCGGCCTTGATCAAGCCTTCGGCCACCATCGCGGCCTGCACCTTGGGCCGCTCGGCCACGCGCTTCTGGAACGCAAGCAGCGCCGGGAAGTCGGAAAGGTCGAGCTGCACGGCTTTGGCCCAGTTGGTGACGGTGAAGAGGTAGGCGTCCGCTACGCTGAAGTGCTCGCCCACCAGCCACGGATGCGCGGCCAGATGCTTGTCGAGCAAGGCGTAGCGCTTGCGCAGGTATTCCTTGCGCTCCTGGCGTACCGAATCGGGCGTATCGGGCTTGAACAGGGGCGAATAGGTCTTGTGCAGCTCAGAGTTGATGTAGCCGAGCATTTCCTGCAAGTGATAGCGCGCGATGGTGCCCTGGGCAGGCGCCAACTGGCTCTCGGGCTTGAGATCGGCCAGATACTGCACGATAGCCGGGCCTTCAGTGAGCAGCTCGCCATTGTCCAGCACCAGCGCCGGCACATAGCCCTTGGGATTGATCTGCCAGTAGTCCGCACCGCTCGCCGTGCGCTTTTCCTTGTTGTCCACCTTCTCGATGTCCAGCGCGATGCCGGCCTCCGCGGCGACGATATGCGGCGAGAGCGAACATGCGCCCGGGGCGTAGTAGAGCTTCATGGCAAGTCTCCTGTGTGGGGGGAATCCTTGTCGCGACTTCCCGTCGCGAGGGAGAGGTCATGCTAGCCACTCGTGGTTACTGTTGGATACCACCTAACCGATGATTACCCCTAAAATGCGGTAACCAACCAGTTACCGGTACGCGCCATGGGGCTCCCTGTCCGCAAAAGCAAAGTTCAGCCGCCACCGACCTGCCCGCTCAGCGAGGTGCTGCGCTTGCTGCGGGGCGCTTGGGCGCCCAACGTGGTGTGGTCACTCAGTGGCGAGCCGCGCCGTTTCGGCGAGCTGCGTCACGATCTGCCCAAGATCTCCGCGCGCGTACTCAGCGCGCGCTTGCGCGAACTGGAAACGCGCGGTTTGGTGACGCGACGCGTGCTGGAGACATCGCCACCCTCGGTGGAATACGCGCTGACCCCGCTTGGGCGCGAGCTGCTGCCGGCGATCAATGCGCTGGCCTCGGTGGGTCGCACGCTGATCGCGGAGTGGGCAACGCATCAGCCGCAGAGATCAGCAACGGGGTGATGGTGCGCATCGATCCCGGCGCTTGCCGGGATGCCTCCGCGCGAACGCGAGGTGGCTGCGAACAGCCCCTCGCGCACCCGTTTTCCATGGCGAAGGCGCCGCGACTTACTCGACCTCGTCGGAACCTTCGTTGACGCCCTCGAACAGGAAGGTCGACAGATAACGCTCGCCCGTATCGGGCAGCATCGCCAACAGCACCGAACCTTCTGGCGCATCCTTGGCTACCTGCAACGCGGCCGCCAAGGTGGCGCCCGCCGAGATGCCCACGAAGATGCCTTCCTGCTGAGCCAGCGCGCGTGAAGTGTCGCGCGCCACCACGTCGTCGATCGGCAGGATCTGGTGTGCCACGTCGCGGTTGAGCACGGCCGGCACAAAATCGGGCGTCCAGCCCTGGATCTTGTGCGGCTGCCACTCCTTGCCCGAGAGCAGCGCAGCGCCAGCAGGCTCGCTGGCGATGACCTTGACCTCCGGACGCGCCACTTTGAGCACTTCGCCCACGCCGGTGAGCGTGCCACCGGTGCCCCAACCCGTAACGAAGTAATCCAGCCGCTTGCCGGCGAAGTCCTTGAGGATTTCCGGTGCGGTGGTGTTGCGGTGATAGGCAGGGTTGGCCGGGTTTTCGAACTGGCGGGCCAGGAACCAGCCGTGCTTGTCGGCCAGCTCTTTGGCCTTGCGCACCATGCCGCTGCCGCGCTCGGCGCCAGGCGTGAGGATGACCTTGGCGCCGTAAGCGCGCATCAGTTTGCGGCGCTCGACAGAAAAGGTCTCCGACATCACGGCCACAAAGGGATAACCGCGCGCTGCGCACACGGCCGCCAGCGCCACGCCCGTATTACCCGAGGTTGCCTCCACCACGGTCTGGCCCGGCTTGAGTAATCCCTTCTGCTCGGCATCGATGATGATGGCGTAGGCCAGGCGATCCTTGACCGAACCGGCAGGATTGAACGCCTCCACCTTGGCATACAGGGTCACATGCTTGGGCGGCAATCGGTTGAGGCGCACGACGGGCGTATTGCCGATGGTGTCGAGAATGCTGTCGTAGATCATGGATCGCTCCGGGGTACGGTAAAGGGGATACGGCGACGCACGCGATGGTGCGCCAGCCTGAGGCAAGTTTGTGTCAAGCCGTCAACGCCAGGGAGGGCGCCATGGCCGGAGGGGCCAACGGCGGACGTCCAAACCAGGCCAGGGACGACGCCAGCCCGGCCACCTCCCCCAGGATCAGCAGCGCCGGCGAGCGCACGGCGTACCGCTCGGCCTGCTCCACCAGGACGTCCAGCGTGCCGACCACAACGCGCTGCTCGGCCCGCGAGCCGTTCTCCACCAGCGCGAACGGCGTGTCAGGGGCACGACCATGCGCCAATAGTTGATGCCGCAACGTAGCCAGTTCGCTGGTGCCCATGTAGACGGCAAGGGTCTGGCGCTCCTGCGCCAGCGCCGCCCAATCGAGCGTGTCGAGCGACCCCTGACAGTGCGCCGTGACCAAGCGCACCGACTGGGCGTGATCGCGATGCGTCAGCGGCACGCCGGCATAGGCCGCGCACGCCAGCGCCGCCGTAATGCCGGGAACCACTTCATAAGGAATGCCATGCGCCCTGAGGAACTCCAGTTCCTCCCCGCCGCGCCCAAAGACGAACGGATCGCCGCCCTTCAGACGCACTACCCGACGCCCGGCCTGTGCATGCGCGAGCATGAGGGCATGGATCTGCTCTTGGGTGGCGTGGTGGTTGCCCGCCTGCTTGGCGACCTCGATGCGCTCCGCATCGCGACGCGCCAACGCGAGCACGTCCTGGCTCACGAGGCGGTCGTGCAGGATCACATCCGCCTCGTTCAATGCGCGCAAGCCACGCAAGGTCAATAAGCCGGCATCGCCAGGGCCTGCGCCCACCAGCACCACCAAGCCCTGCGGTCGTGGATCGAACGACTCCAGCAGGCGCTCGGCCGCCGCCTCTGCCAACGCCCCCTGCCCGCGACGCAGCAGGTTTTGTACCGGCCCCTGCAGCACGCGATCATAGAAGCGGCGACGGGATGCCTGGTCAGGCAAATGATGCCGAATGCGTGCACGCATATCGCCCAACAGGCTGGCGAGCGGACCTATCGAAGCATCGAGCAGGAGCTCCAGCCGTTCGCGCAGCAGCCGCGCCAACATCGGCGCGTGACCGCCACTGGAGATGGCCACCGTGACCGGCGCACGATCGATCACTGCGGGCACATGGAACGTGGAGCGCTGTGCATCATCCACCACGTTCACCCACACGCGGCGCGCGGCGGCCAACGCCCCGATGCGTGTATGCAAATGGGCATCCGAGGTGGCGGCGATCACCAGCCAGGGCTCGTCGAGCCAGGCGTCCTCAAATCGACCCTGACGCCAGTGGATGCGCCCGGCCTGCGCCCATTGGCGCAACGTGGGGGTCAGTTCGGGCGCACCGACCGTGACCACCGCACTGGCTTCCAGTAGACCCGCCGCCTTGCGTTCGGCCACCACGCCCCCGCCCACCACCAGTACCGGGCGGCCGGCAAGGTCGGCAAACAAGGGATATAGCCTGGTGGACACGCGCGCTCCTCGGTTCAAGCGGCGGCGCCGCGTCACTGCACGCTAGGCAAGCCGCCCGGGCGGCACAAATGATTTGTGCGGCGTGCGATATACCCGCCTGTCAATAAGCGCTGGACTCCAGTGATTGTGCGAATCATCGTTGACGCGGCGCAACAAGCGATGTATAGACGTCTAATTCACTCCGCTTTCGCGATTCCGCCCATGGATAGCCGTCGTCAACCACTGCTCAACCACGCTTACGCCTGCCGGCGCAACGAGGCGCGCGTGCGTACCTGGCGATGTATCCGGCCCGCAACTACGAGCACGCCATTGTTCGCCGTCGCACGCTTGCGGAATCCTTTATATGACGCTTACTCAACTTCGCTATCTCGTCGCCATCGCTGACGCGGGGCTAAACATCACTCTGGCCGCCGAACGCGTGCACGCCACGCAACCCGGCCTGAGCAAACTGCTGCGCCAACTGGAAGACGAGCTGGGCTTTCAGCTGTTCCACCGCAAGGGCCGCAGCCTGCATGCGATCACGCACGCCGGCACGCACGTGCTGGAGCGGGCGCGCATCATCCTGGCCGAGGCGGCCAACATCCGCTCCATCGCCGCCAACCTGCGCAACGAGTCGCGCGGCACGTTGCGCATCGCCACCACGCACACGCAGGCACGCTTTGCGCTGCCGGCGGCGATCGCCGCGCTTAGCCGCAGCTATCCGCAAGTGAGCGTGCACCTGCAGCCGGTAAGCGACGCGGATGTGATCTCGCTGCTGGACGGCGGACAGGTGGACCTGGCCATTGTCAGCACGGCCTCGGGCGCCCCGCCACCGAGCGGCATAGCGCTGCCGGCCTATCGCTGGAATCGCATCGTGCTGGCGCCACGGGATCATCCCCTGGCACGCCAGAAGCAGCCGCCCACGCTGGAGCAACTCGCCGCGCATCCGTTGATCAGCTATGACTCCTCGCTCAAGCCCGAATCGTCGCTGGCGCGCGCGTTCCATACGGCTAACCTGCACCCGCAGATCGCGATGACGGCCAGCGATGCCGATCTCATCAAGACCTATGTGCGCGAAGGACTGGGCATCGGCGTGCTGGCGGAGATGGCCTTTCAGCCAGAGCAAGACACCGACCTGCGCGAACTCAGCGCCGATCACCTGTTCTCCCTCTGCACCACCTGGATCGTGCTGCGCCGGGAAAGCGTGCTTCGCGAGTACGCGCTGGACTTCATCAGCGTGTTCGCGCCGCATCTGGAGCGTCGCGCCGTGAGTCGGGCACTGACCAACGGTGGCGCCGGCACATCGCAATGGCCAGGGGTGCCGCACTGGCGCGATCGGCAAGTGCCGACCACGGTGGAAGAACCACTGCTCGAGGTGCAGTAAACGACGAGCCCGGCCTGCGCCGGGCTCGTCCCATCCCTACTCAGTGGCGCAAGAGCCCCCGCTGTTCGAGTAGCGACACCACGTGACCCGCCAACGCGGCGGGTTCGGCGGCATGACCATCCACGCGCAGCTCCGGCTGCACTGGGGTCTCGTAGGGGTCGCTGATGCCAGTGAAGTGCGTAATGGCACCCGCCCGCGCCTGGGCATACAAGCCTTTGCGGTCGCGCGCCTCGCATACCTCCAGCGGAGTGGCCACGTGAATCTCGATAAAGTCTCCATGCGCCTCCACCAGGGCGCGCGCTTCGGCACGCGCTTCAGCATAGGGCGCGATGGGTGCACACACGGCAATGCCACCATGGCGCACGATCTCGCTGGCGACATAGCCGATGCGGGTGACATTGGCATCGCGATCCTCACGCGAGAAACCGAGCCCGCGTGACAGGTGCTTGCGTACCTCGTCGCCATCGAGCATGGTCACCGAGCGACTGCTGCGCTCGAGCAACCGAGCCACCACGGCCTGGGCAATGGTGGATTTTCCCGCGCCGGAAAGCCCGGTGAAGAACAAGGCAAAGCCCTTGCTTCCTCGCGCAGGGTGACGTTCTCGCAGAATCCGCACCACCTCGGGAAAACTGAACCAGTCGGGGATCTCGCTGCCCTCCTGCAGGTGTCGCCGCAGTTGCGTACCCGAAATGTCGCGCACGTCATCTTCTGGCGTGACTTCGGTCGATGGCACATAGGTATCGCGATTGGCGACGTACACCATGGCTGGGAACGGCACGATGCGAATGCCCAGCTCCTCCTGATAGCGCTCGAGCAAGTGCTGCGCGTCGAAAGGGCCGTAGAACGGCTTGCCGTTTGCATCCGTGCCCGGGCCGGCATGATCGCGCCCTACGATAAAATGGCTGGCCCCGTAGTTCTTGCGGATGATGGCATGCCACAGCGCCTCGCGCGGACCACCCATGCGCATCGCCAACGGCAGCAGGGAGAGCTTGGCGCTATTGGCCGGGTATTGCGGCAGCAGTGCCTGATAGCAACGCACCCGCGTGTAGTGATCGATATCGCCGGGCTTGGTACGCCCCACCGATGGCTGAACCAGTAACTTGGCGCCCACCTGCTGGGCGGCGCGCAACGTGAGTTCGCGATGGGCGCGATGCATGGGGTTGCGCGTTTGGAATGCCACAATACGGGTCCAACCCTGCTCCGCGAACCAGTTGCGCAGCGCGCGCGGGGTCTCGCGCAACTCAGCGAAATCGTAATGGGCCGGCGGCTGGATGCCGCGCACGCGACCGCCCAGGTTGACCGGGTGTTGACGCTCCAGCAGATCGGCAACGCCCGGATGCGTGCGATCGGTGGTACCGAACACCTTGAGTGCTTCCTGCTCGCGGTCGGGGCGATAGATATCCTCCACCGTCAGCACGGCGATGGGCACGCCCTGCCCGTCACGCAAGGCCACGTCGCTGCCGAGCGCCAACCGTTCGGCGAAGGCTTCCGGCACGTCGAGCGTGATAGGAATGGGCCACAACGTGCCGTCCGCCAAGCGCAGCTCATCGACCACGCTCGCGTAGTCGCGTTTGCTCAGGAAACCCTCCAAGGGAGAGAACGCACCATTCAGCAGCAACTCCAGGTCACAGAGCTGTCGCGTGGAAAGATCCACGCCCGGCAAGCCCGCGCTTTGTTGCTTGAGTTGCTCGGCCGCCGCGTGTGGCACGTATAGATCCTTGAGTACGCCGCCATGCGGGGCGATCAATGCATCGGCTGGATCAAACGACGGAGCTTGTGCATTCCTGAGGGCTGTATGGCTCATGGTGGCTGCTTTTTTTGTCGGGGCGGTGGGTAGCGCCAGGCGCTGGATAGGTACATGTCATGTGCGCGCATCAGCCCAACCCATGCAGGCCGCATTCGCGTTTTAGGCCGAAGAAGCGCGTGGATTCGACGTCCATGCCGGGCTCCCAAGGACGCGTGGAATGCACATCGCCGATGGAGAGAAACCCTTTGTCCCAAAGGGGGTGGTAAGGCAGTTCGTAGCGACGCAGGTACTGGCCCACGTCCCAATCGGACCAGTCGGCAATCGGGTGGAACTTCCAGCGACCATCGCGCTGCTCGGCGAAGCCGATGTCCGTCCGTGTACTTGCCTGGCCGCGACGCAAGCCGGCGAACCAGGTGCCCGCGCCCAGCTCAGCCAAGGCCCGTCGCATGGGCTCGACCTTGCGGATGCGGTTGTAGCGCTCGATGCCATCGATACCCTGCTCCCACAGCCGTCCTTCCATGGCCTCTTGCCACGCTGGGCTCTGGTTCGCGGTGAACACTTTGAGGTTGAGTTCTAGCCGCTCGCGTAGTTCATCGATGAATCGATAGGTCTCTGGAAACAAATAACCGGTATCGATCAACACCACCGGCATGTTCGGCGCCTGGCGCGTAAGCAAATGCAAGCACACGGCTGCTTGCGCGCCAAAGCTCGAAGAAAGCACGTGGACGCCCGGCGAATGATCCAATGCCCAGGCCACCCGCTTCTCCGCACTCAGGGATGCCAGGCCCACGTTCAGCGCGTGCAGCGCTCTTGGATTCTCCTTTGCCTCTTCAACGAGCAAATGCTTCATGCCACTGCCTCCATCGGGATCTATCGTGATGACGTGTCGATCACGTGGATGCGCAGCAAGAAATCTCCAAAGTGCTCGTCGCGGTCACGCTCGGCCGCATAACGAGCGAACAACGGGGCCAATGCCTGGAGAATGCCCGCTTCATCCACGTTCTCCCGATAGAGACGGTTGAGACGTTGACCGCGGAAGTCCGCTCCGAGGCGAAGGTCGTAACGTCCTGGGCCACGGCCCACCAGGGCGATCTCGCCGAGGTACGGGCGCGAACAACCATTGGGGCAGCCCGACAAGCGCAACAGGATCGGCGCATCGCGCAAGCCGTAGGCTTCGAGCAAGTCTTCCAGCTTGGTAACGAACGTTGGCAAGTAACGTTCGCTCTCGGCCATGGCCAGTCCGCAGGTCGGCAGCGCCACGCAAGCCACCGCATGTCGACGGATGGCACTGCCTGCGCGGTAACCGTCCAGGCCATGTGCGGCCACCACTGCGTCGATACGCGCGCGCTCGGCGGCGGCCACGTTTGCCACGATCACGTTCTGGTTGCAGGTAAGCCTGAAATCCCCCTGATGAATATGCGCCAGCTCGCGCAACCCGGTGAGCCAGCGGCGATCTCCCTGATCGGCCAATCGGCCCGACTCGATGTGCAAGGTAAGGTGCCAGCGTCCATCCCGGCCTTCGATCCAGCCATGACGGTCACCGTTATGGTCGAAGCGATACTCGCGTTGGGTTTCGAGTGCAAAACCAAGTCGCTGTTCCAGTTCGTGTTTGAACGTCGACAGCCCACGATGATCGATGGTGTACTTCAGTCGTGCGTATTTGCGCTCGCTGCGATTACCCCAATCACGTTGCAGGGCTACGATAGCCTCGGCGGCGGCAAGCAGGCGCTCGGGCGACACGAAGCCGATCACGCTGGCAAGCCGCGGATAGGTGGTGGGATCGCCCTGCGTCGCGCCCATACCGCCACCCACGGCGATGTTGAAGCCCTGCAACACGCCCTCCTCGATGATGGCGATCAGGCCCAGATCCTGGGCGAACACATCCACGTCGTTCAGCGGCGGAACCGCCAAGCCAATTTTGAATTTGCGCGGCAGGTAGGTGGCGCCGTAGAGCGGCTCCTCGTCCTTGGGCTCACCCACCAGGGGTTCGCCGTCCAGCCAGATCTCGTGGTAGGCGCGCGTTCGCGGGGAGAGTTCTTCCGAAAGCCGCGTCGCCCATGCATACGCCAGCGCGTGCGCCTCCGATTCCACGGGGTTGGCCGTGCTTACCACGTTGCGTACCACGTCGCCACAGGCGGCGATGGTGCTGGCCAGCGTCTCATGGATAGCGGCGATGGTGGGCTTGAGCTTGCGCTTGATGATGCCGTGCCACTGGAAGGTCTGGCGGGTAGTGATGCGCAACGTACCGTTGGCGTGTTCGCGCGCCAAACGGTCGAATACCAGCCACTGTGCCGGCGTTACCACGCCCGATGGCAGGCGTGCGCGCAGCATGAACGAATAGGCCGGTTCCAGCTTCTGACGGCGACGCTCATCGCGCAGGTCGCGATCGTCCTGCTGGTAGCTGCCGTGAAACTTGAGCAGTTTGTTGTCGTCGTCGCTGATGGCGTTGGTCACGGGGTCGGCCAAACCCTCCGCTATGCCACCGCGCAGGTTTCGACTAGCGGCCTTGATGCGTTCGAGCTCGGAGATGGCTGCCGTCATATCAATACACGTCGCGGGCGTAACGCCCTTGCTGGAGAAGGTCCGAAAGCCACGCGCGCGCGGACTCATCGTTGTGGCCGCCGTGTGCCACGGCAATGTCGATGAGAGCCGCGTGCACGTCCTTGGCCATGCGGCTGGCGTCGCCGCATACGTAAAGATGTGCTCCCTCGGCAAGCCAGGCATACAACTCACGCCCCTGCTCGCGCAGGCGATGCTGCACGTAGACCTTGGCGTCGCCATCCCGTGAGAAGGCCAGGTCGAGCCGGTGCAGTGCGCCCTCTCGCAAGGCCTGCTGCCACTCCACCTGATAGAGAAACTCGCTCTGGAAATGCCGATTGCCGAAGAACAGCCAGTGGCGACCGCTGGCGCCACACTCGCGACGTTCTTGCACGAAGGCGCGAAACGGCGCCACGCCCGTGCCGGGGCCGATCATGATGATGTCGCGGCTGTTATCGCGCGGCAGGCGAAAACGCTCATTGGCTTCCACGAACACGGGCACGCGCTGCGCATCACCCGCGGCGGCCAGAAAGCCCGAGGCGGCTCCGCCATGCCGCTCGCCATGTGTTTCGTAATCCACCACCGCGACGGTGAGATGCACTTCCTCGCCCACCACCTTGGCGCTGGAGGCAATCGAGTACAGGCGCGGCGTGAGTGGACGCAGCGCGCCCACCAGCTCCTCGGCCGACCACGCCACCGGATGGCGCCGCCACAGGTCGATGGGCTGCTCGTTGGCGAGTAGCGCGGCAAGCCGCGGCGACTGGTCGGGACGCAGCAGTTGCGCCAATGCCTGTTCGCCGCTCGCGTCTGCCAAGGCGGCGATCAAGGGGCGGCTGAGGCGCGTGAGCTCGCGCTCATGGCTCAGCCAGTGCTTCAAAGCATGCTCCTTACCGTCATGACGCACCGGCTGATCGCCATCCAGTTTCAGCAGATCCAGCCAGGCATCGACGAGCGCAGGCCGGTTCTGGGGCCATACGCCGAGGGCATCGCCAGGTTCGTAGGTGAGACCCGACCCTTCCAGCGACAGCTCGACATGCCGCACGTCGCGTGCCGCGTCTCGGGCGACGATGCGCTGGTTGTCCAACACAGCCGCCGAGTAGGGATGCTCGCGCGAGTAGATCGGACGACTGGGCACGGGCTGCAAGGTGGGCTGGCGCGAAGGCGCGGCATGGCCCAGGGCTTTTCGAGTCAGCTCCAGCGCCTGCTCACTCCATGGCGCCGCCACGGCATCCACATCCACGTCGGCTTCGCCCAACGGCGCGAGACGCGTGGCGCCCAGCGCGACAAGGCGTTCATCGAGTTGGCGCCCGATGGCGCAGAACTGGGGATAGCTGGAATCCCCCAGGCCCAGCACCGCATAACGCAACCCGGGCAACCGTGGGGCACGCTTGCCAAGGATGAACTCCACCAGGCCGCGTGCATCGTCAGGCGGCTCGGCGTCGCCCTGGGTGCTGATCACGATCAGCAGGTGGCTCTCCTTGGCGAGCTCGCGTTGCGGATAGCTGTCGGCACGCACCAGGCGTGCCGACAGCCCCGCTGCCTCGGCGCGGGCGCTCAATTGGCTGGCAATGCGCTTGGCCTGACCCGTCTGGCTGCCATACAGAATGGTCAGGCGCTCGGCGCTCACGTTCGAGGCCGGCACCGGCTCGCGCAGCAATTGCTCCGCGCGGGCGGCGCTCCAGGCAGCAATGCCGTACAGCTCGGCGGGCCCCAAGCCCTCCACCAGCCGTTCCAGATTCGCCAGGGTTGCCCCTGCCATGCCTGCCAACCCCGTTGTCGTTGCGGCTACCGCGTTCACGCCGTTTCCTTTGGACGTCTATACCGCCAATCACTCAAAGGTAGTCATGCCCCGTTACGAAGTGAAAGGACGAGTCGCCATATCCATATGTCCAGCCAGTCATTTCCCCGCGGTGGCCGCGAGCGCTTACACTGACCCCAACTACCGGTGAACGCTCCATGCCCACGGACTTCCTCACATCCGCCCTGATCGGCGCGCTGGCCCAGCTCGTCGACGGCGCGCTGGGCATGGCCTATGGGGTGACGTCGGCGGCCCTGCTGCTTGCCTTGGGTGCGCCGCCGGCGCTGGCGAGCGCCAGCGTGCATTACGCGGAAACCTTTACCTGCGGTGCCTCCGGACTCAGCCACCTGGCCGCCGGCAATGTGCTGCGGCGGCTGTTCTGGGCCCTGGTGGTGCCCGGTGCGATTGGCGCCACCGTGGGCGCCTACGTGGTCAGCCATGTACCGGCGGCCTGGATGAAGCTGGCCCTGGCACCGTATTTGATCGGCATGGGCCTGTTCCTGTTGTTCAAGCCGATCCGTCGCCAGCGTCTGCACGAGGAAACACCCCGGCGCACACGCTGGCTGGGCCTGGGCGCAGGCTTTGCCGATGCCGTCGCCGGCGGCGGCTGGAGTGCCCTGACCGTCACCACGCTGGTGGCCCGCGGCGTGCGTCCGCGCATGGTGATCGGCACCGTGCACCTGGCCAAATGCGTGGTCAGCGCGGTCGCCAGCGTCACCTTCTTGGTGCAAGTCGGCCTGCCGCACGGAGCCTCGGTGCTGGGCCTTATCGCTGGCGGTGTGGTGGCCGCGCCGCTCAGCGCCATACTGGCCAAGCGCATGCCGCCCCGCGTGGCGACGGTGCTGGCAGCACTGGCGGTGCTGGCCATCGGCCTCAACAACGTGGCCCACGCCTTCGCCTCGCCCTGATCACGATCAAGCGGAGTCGTCATCGCATTCGCTTAGAATGCGCCAATGACCAAAGCTCACTCTCTCCCGATCGAAGTCCGCGGCAGCGCCAAGCAGCCGCTGGGCATGAGCCCCGCCCAGTTCCTGCGCGACTACTGGCAGAAGCGGCCGTTGTTGATCCGCCAGGCGTTTCCCGATTTCGAGCCGCCGATCCAGCCGGACGACCTGGCCGGCCTGGCGCTGGAAGAGACCGCCCTCGCGCGCCTGATCGTCCATGACGAAAAGCGCGACCGCTGGAAGGTGAAGAGCGGCCCGCTTACCGAGAAGGATTTCGCCACCACCCCGGACAGCAACTGGACCTTGCTGGTGCAGGACGTGGACAAGTGGGACGCCGACGTCGCCGACCTGCTGGAGCAGTTCCGCTTTCTACCGAGCTGGCGCGTGGACGACATCATGATTTCCTACGCGGAACCGGGCGGCGGCGTGGGCGCGCACGTGGACCAGTACGACGTGTTCCTGCTGCAAGGCATCGGCCAGCGTCACTGGGCCATCAGCGACGATCCGAACGCCCCCAAGGATTTCCGCCTCGATGTAGAGCTCAAGCAGCTCAGCGTGTTCGAGCCCACCCACGAGTGGATGCTGGAGCCAGGCGACATGCTCTATCTGCCGCCTGGCGTGCCACACGACGGCGTCGCATTCGGCGGCCCCTGCATGACCATTTCGGTGGGCATGCGCGCACCTTCGCAGGCCGAACTCACTGGCGACCTGGCCGACTATCTCGCCGAGCGCCTGCCCGACGAACTGCGCTACAGCGACCCCGACCTTGCCCCGGCCAAGGCGGCCGGCGAGATCGACCGTTCTGCGCTTGGCCGCCTCAAGCAGGCACTGCCCTTCGCCGCCGGCCTGGACGATGCCACGCTCACCGACTGGTTCG
Source organism: Frateuria sp. sgz306004 (assembly GCF_057750885.1). Taxonomy (NCBI): domain Bacteria; kingdom Pseudomonadati; phylum Pseudomonadota; class Gammaproteobacteria; order Lysobacterales; family Rhodanobacteraceae; genus Frateuria; species Frateuria sp. sgz306004. The sequence goes on along the minus strand of NZ_JBYLFE010000001.1, from coordinate 694,196 downwards.
GCCGCTTCATCAGCCGCTACCGCAACGCCCAGGCACCCGTGCCGCCCGAGAAAGTGCTGGGAGAGGCTGCGCTGGTCAAACAACTGGAAGCCGGTGCGCACCTGATGCGGCACCCCTGGGCACGCATGGCCTGGGCCAAGACCCGTGGCGGCGCGACCCTGTTCGTCAACGGCCACACTTACCCGGCCACGGCCACCCTGGCCGAGCAACTGTGCGGGCAGCGGGAGCTGGTGCCCGGCAAGCCGGGCTCGGCTACCGAACTGGCGTTGCTGCTCGCACTGGTGAACGACGGCCACCTGGTGATGCGCAAACCGCGTCGACGCGGATGAAGCTGGAGGACTTCCACCTCGAACCCGCCGACTGGGCGCGCGCCAGCGAGCGCGAAGCCCTGCAGGCGATTCGCCTGGAAGTCTTCGTGCACGAACAACAAGTACCCGAAAGCCTGGAGTGGGACGAACTGGACGCGCCCTCCCTGCACTTGCTGGCACGCGCACCCACGGGCGAAGCCATCGGCTGCGCCCGCCTCACCCCGCGCGGCAAGATCGGCCGTGTCGCGGTTCGCCTGCCCTGGCGAGGTCGAGGGGTCGGCGCGGCATTGGTGCGTGCATTGACCGAGCGCGCCCGCAGTCAGGGCCTCGCCGAAGTAACGCTGGATGCACAGGTCAACGCCATCGCCTTCTACGAGCGGGAGGGCTTTACCGCCCACGGCGACCTTTTCGAGGACGCCGGCATCCTTCATCGCTCCATGCGCCGCTCGCTCTCCACCCCGGCCGCCGACGACACGCCCACCGGCGATCGCCGTTTTCCAGCCGGGAGCCGGCTCGAGGTCGCGGCCACCCGACTGCGCCTGTTGGCCGACGCCCGCCATCGCCTGTCGATCTATCAGCCCCTGCTCGGCCCCGATGTCTACGCCAGCCAAGCCGAACTGGCCGAACTGCGGCGGCTCGCCACTTCCGGGCGGGGCGCTCAGATTCGTCTGCTTTTGCATGACCCGGCCGCCGCCCTGCGTGACAGCCATCGACTGATTGCCCTGGCTCAACGCCTGCCCAGCACCATCCACGTACGCACGCCGGATGACGACATCGACCTCGCCTACCCGTCCAGCTATGTGCTCAATGACCAGGGCGGCTATCTGTTCCTGCCCGATGCGCAGCGCATGACGGGGCGCGCCGCCGCAAAAGACCGCGCCGCGCAGGCGCCGCTGATCCAGCACTTCGATGAAGTGTGGGAGCGTTCGCTGCCGGCCACCGCCCTGCAGTCGCTCCATCTCTAGCCGCCACCTGAACGAGGCGACGGCCGCCATCGACTTCCCCCGGCCCGCCAAATCGACCGCCTTACGCGCGAAAACCGCCACGTACGACGATGGTCGGTACCCCCTTGGGTCGAAAAAACCTCCCTCAACCCCATTTTGGTTGGACCTTTTGGGTTGCCGCGTCGCAGCACCTCGCGGCTATAATTAACGGGATTTTTCCCAGCCACCGGCCAACCCCGGCCGGACCGGCTGTAAGCCTCCCTTCCTCACCGGTGGTGACGTGAGCACTAATCTGATCCGCGAGTTCTTCGAATCGTCCCAACTCGCCGGCGGCAACGCCGATTATGTCGAACAGCTCTATGAATCGTGGTTGGCGGACCCTTCTTCGGTCCCTGCCGACTGGAGCAAATATTTTGAATCGTTCAAAGGCCGCGAGTCGGGGGATGTGCCCCACTCTGCGGCCATTGCGCGTATAGAGGCCGCACAAAAGCAGCGCCGCACCGCGGCCGTCGCCGGCCCCGTCGACGATGCGCACGCCCGCAAGCAAGCCGGCGTGCTGCGCATCCTCACCGCCTACCGCTCGCGCGGCCACCTGGCGTCCAACCTGGACCCGCTGGGCCTCGCCGAAAAGCTGCCGGCCCCGGATCTGGAGCCCTCCTTCCACGGCCTGTCCGACGCCGACCTCGACACCGAGTTCGATTGTGGCAACTTCGCCGGTGGCGGCCACCGCATGAAGCTGCGTGAGCTGATCGCTCGCCTCAAGAAGGTGTACACCAACACCCTCGGCGTCGAGTTCATGCACATCAGCAACCATGAACAGCGCAACTGGATCTACACCCGCCTGGAGCAGGCCAACGGCAACGCCGGCCTGGATGCCCTGGGCAAGAAGCGCGTGCTGGCCGAGCTCACCGCGGCCGAAGGCCTGGAGCGCTACCTGCACACCAAGTACGTGGGCCAGAAGCGCTTCTCGCTGGAAGGCGGCGACAGCCTGATCCCGATGGTGGACGACGTGGTCCGCGCCGCTGGCGACAACGGCATCAAGGAAGTCGTGATCGGCATGGCCCACCGCGGCCGCCTCAACATGCTGGTCAACATCCTGGGCAAGCCGCCGCGCACCCTGTTCAACGAGTTCGAAGGCAAGTTCGATCATCCGGACGACCCGGCGCACTCGGGCGACGTGAAGTACCACATGGGCTTCTCCGCCGACGTCAAGACGCCCAACGGCGGCACCCACGTGGCGCTGGCGTTCAACCCGTCGCACCTTGAGATCGTCAACCCGGTGGTCGCCGGCTCGGTGCACTCGCGCCAGATCCGCCGCCGCGACACCGAGCGCAAGCAGTCGATGGCCGTGATCGTGCATGGCGACTCGGCGCTGGCCGGCCAGGGCGTAAACATGGAACTGTTCAACATGTCCCAGGCCCGCGGCTTCAAGATCGGCGGCAGCCTGCACATCGTGGTGAACAACCAGGTGGGCTTCACTACGTCGAACCCGCAGGACACCCGCTCCACGCTGTACTGCACCGACATCGCCAAGATGGTGAACGCACCGGTGTTCCACGTGAACGGCGACGACCCGGAAGCCGTGATCCAGGCCACCCGCCTGGCCTATGACTTCCGCAAGCAGTTCCGCAAGGACGTGGTGATCGACCTGGTGTGCTACCGCCGCCACGGCCACAACGAGGCCGATGAGCCGTCGGCCACCCAGCCGGTGATGTACCAGATCATCCGCAAGCGCCCGACCACCCGCGACCTGTACGCACAGCAGCTGGTGAAGGAAGGCGTGATCGCCGATGGCGATGCGCAGAAGATGTTCGAGGACTACCGCAGCCGCCTCGAGGCGGGCGAGCCGATGACCGAGCTGACCACCGCGCTGGTCAAGGACATCGAAGTCGACTGGGACACCTTCATCGGTGGCAAGCTCTCCACCCCGGCCAACACCGGCTACGCCAAGCAGCGCCTGGTGGAGCTGGCCAACCAGATCCTCAAGCTGCCGCAGGACCTCACCCTGCAGTCGCGCGTGGCCAAGATCTACGACGACCGCGCCAAGATGGCCGCCGGCGAGGTGCCGGGCGACTGGGGCTTCGCCGAAAACCTGGCCTATGCCACGCTGATCGACGAGAACTACAACCTGCGCCTGGTCGGCCAGGACGTGGGCCGCGGTACGTTCTTCCACCGCCATGCCGTGCTGCATGACCAGCAGACCGGTTACACCTTCATGCCGCTGGCCAACGTGCGCGACGGCGCCGACGTCGAGGTGATCGACTCGCTGTTGAGCGAAGAGGCGGTCATGGCCTTCGAATACGGCCACGCCACCACCGATCCCTACACCCTGCATATCTGGGAAGGCCAGTTCGGCGACTTCGCCAACGGCGCCCAGGTGGTGATCGACCAGTTCATCAGCTCGGGCGAATCCAAGTGGAACCGCCTGTGCGGCCTGGCGCTGTTCCTGCCGCACGGCTACGAAGGCCAGGGCCCGGAACACTCCTCGGCCCGCCTGGAGCGCTTCCTGCAGCTGTGCGCCCTGGACAACATGCAGGTATGCGTGCCCACCACCCCGGCGCAGGCATTCCACATGATCCGCCGCCAGATGGTGCGCCCGACGCGCAAGCCGTTGGTGGTGATGACGCCCAAGTCGCTGCTGCGCCACAAGCTGGCTGTGTCGACCCTGGACGAACTGGCCACCGGCAGCTTCCAGCTGGTGATCCCGGAGCATCGCGAACTGGCCGCCAAGAAGGTCAAGCGCGTGGTGCTGTGCTCGGGCAAGGTCTATTACGACCTGCTCGAGGACGCCGAAAAGCGCAACCTCACCGACGTGGCCATCGTGCGCGTGGAACAGCTCTATCCGTTCCCCCGTCCGGAAGTCACCGCCGAGCTGGAAAAGTACGCTTCCGCCAAGGAAGTCGTGTGGTGCCAGGAAGAGCCGATGAACCAGGGTGCGTGGTTCCAGATCCGCCACCACCTGCAGGCCTGCGTGGGCAGCAAGCAGAGTCTCTCGTACGCGGGACGCGCTCGCTCGCCGGCCCCGGCCGCCGGCCACCTCAACACCCACGTCGCCGAACAGGCGGCACTCGTCGAGCAGGCGCTGGTCTCACCGATCGGCACCGATCACTCCGCGGAATAACGACACTGAAGAGTGCGGCCATGGATGGCCGCTTTTCGACCTAAGCGTTCACGGATGCACGCACTAATCAAAGGAATTCCTAATGTCCATCGAAGTCAAAGTTCCCGTCCTGCCCGAGTCCGTCTCCGACGCCACCATCGCCACCTGGCACAAGAAGGCCGGCGAAGCGGTGAAGCGCGATGAAAACCTGGTCGACCTGGAAACCGACAAGGTCGTGCTCGAAGTGCCGGCGCCGGTCGACGGCGTGCTGAAGGAAATCAAGTTCCAGTCCGGTGACACCGTGACCAGCCAGCAGGTCATCGCGGTGATCGAGGAAGGCGCCGTGGCCGCAGCGCCGGCTGCCGCCCCCGCCGCTGCCGCCCCGGCTCCGGCCGCTGCTGCCCCGGCCGCTCCGGCTGCCGCCAAGGGTGCCAATGCCGACCTGTCGCCGGCCGGCCTGCGCGTGGCCACCGAGCAGAACATCGACGCCTCCAAGGTCGCCGGCACCGGCCGCGACGGCCGCGTCACCAAGGAAGACCTGGTCAACTACGGCAAGGGCGGCGCCCCGGCGGCTGCGGCCCCGGCCGTCAAGCCGACCCCGGGTTCGCGTCCGGAAGAGCGCGTGCCGATGACCCGCATGCGCGCCCGCATCGCCGAGCGCCTGATGCAGTCCAAGAACTCCATCGCCATGCTCACCTCGTTCAACGAAGTGAACCTGGCCGAAGTGGTCAAGATGCGCAAGGCGCTGGGCGAGTCGTTCGAAAAGGCCAACGGCGTGAAGCTGGGCTTCATGAGCTTCTTCGTGAAGGCCGCCGCCGAAGCGCTGAAGCGCCATCCGGTCATCAACGCCTCAGTCGATGGCAACGACATCGTCTATCACGGCTACCAGGACATCTCCATCGCCGTGTCCACCGAGAAGGGCCTGGTGACCCCGGTGCTGCGCGACGTGCAGGACCAGAGCTTCGCCGACGTCGAGCGCGGCATCGTCGAGTACGCCAAGAAGGCGCGTGACGGCAAGCTGGGCCTGGACGACCTGCAGGGCGGCACCTTCACCATCACCAACGGCGGCACCTTCGGCTCGCTGCTGTCCACCCCGATCGTGAACCCGCCGCAGAGCGCCATCCTGGGCATGCACGCCATCAAGGAGCGCCCGATCGTCGAGAACGGCCAGGTGATCGCCGCCCCGATGATGTACCTGGCCCTGTCCTACGACCATCGCATCATCGACGGCAAGGACGCGGTGCTGTTCCTGGTCGACATCAAGAACCAGCTGGAAAACCCGCAGCGCATGCTGCTGGGTATCTGAGCGCGCATGTGAGCGCCCTCGCTCACATGCAAACAGGTAACGAAGCTCTGGCGGCGAGTATTGGCATTGCATCCCATGCTCGCCGCACATATATCCCGCTTCATACGTGACGCGCCTCCCTAGCGCGCCGCACAGCAAGGAAAAACCATGAGCGAAAAATTCGACGTCATCGTCATCGGCGCCGGTCCGGCCGGCTATGTGGCCGCGATCCGCGCTGCGCAGCTGGGCCTGAAGACCGCCTGTGTCGACGCCTTTGTCGGCAAGGATGGCAAGCAGGCGCTTGGCGGCACCTGCCTCAACGTGGGCTGCATCCCGTCCAAGGCGCTGCTGGACTCGTCCAAGCAGTTCTACAACATCGCCCACAACCTGCCGGTGCACGGCATCACCGTGGACGGCGCCAAGGTGGACCTCGCGACCTTCATCGGCCGCAAGGACAAGATCGTCAAGCAGTTCACCGGCGGTATCGGCCAGCTGTTCAAGGCCAACAAAGTCACCCCGTTCTTCGGCAAGGGCAAGCTGCTGAAGAACAACGACGTGGAAATCACCGGCAATGACGGCGCCAAGCAGGTCATCAGCGCCACCAACGTGATCCTCGCTTCGGGCTCCGTGCCGATCGAGCTGCCGTTCGCCAAGTTCGACAACAAGCTCATTGTCGACAACGCCGGCGCCCTGGACTTCACCGAAGTGCCCAAGCGCCTTGGCGTAATCGGCGCTGGCGTGATCGGCCTGGAGCTGGGCAGCGTGTGGAAGCGCCTGGGCTCGGAAGTGACCGTGCTCGAGGCCCTGCCGGATTTCCTCGGCGCGGCCGACGCGGACATCGCCAAGATCGCGCTGAAGGAATTCACCAAGCTGGGTCTGGACATCAAGCTGGGCGCCAAGCTGTCCAAGGCCGAGATCAAGGGCAACGAAGTCCACCTCACCTACAACGACAAGGACGGCGACCATAACATCGTGGTCGACAAGCTGCTCGTCGCCGTGGGCCGCCGCGCGTACTCCGATGGCCTGCTGGCCGACGACACCGGCGTGAAGCTGGACGAGCGCGGCCGCATCGTGGTCGACGAACACAACCACACCGGCGTGAACGGCGTGTGGGCCATCGGCGACGCCGTGCGCGGCCCGATGCTGGCGCACAAGGGTTCGGAGGAAGGCGTGGCCGTGGCCGAGTGGATCGCCGGCAAGGCGGGTCACATCAACCTCGACACCGTGCCGTGGGTGATCTACACCGAGCCGGAAATTGCCTGGGCCGGCAAGACCGAGAAGCAGCTCAAGGAAGAAGGCGTACCGTACAAGGTGGGCACCTTCCCGTTCGCCGCCATCGGCCGCGCCGTGGCCATGAACGAGGCCATCGGCCAGGTGAAGATGCTCGCCCACGCGGAAACCGACCGCATCCTGGGCGTGCACATGGTGGGCCCGGGCGTGTCCGAGCTGATCGCCGAGTGCGTGGTCGCGATGGAGTTCAAGGGCTCCGCCGAAGACCTGGCCCGCATCGTCCACGCGCATCCGACGCTGTCGGAAGCCGTGCACGAGGCCGCCCTGTCGGTCGACAAGCGCGCCATCCACAAGGGCAACTAAGCCCGACGGTAAGGCCATACACGGCCCGCTCGTGGCGACATGAGCGGGCCGTTGCTTTTATGACCCCACGCGACGCACCCTAACCCTTCGCGCCCGCCGGCCCCGTGCCGGTCGCTGGCGGCGACGACCCCGCTCCCCACAAGCACAACGAGTCCATGACCCAACCCACCGCCCTTTGCGTCTACTGCGGCTCCAGCAGCGGCAAGTATCCCGAATACGTTGAACAGGCCCGCGCCTTTGGCACCGAGATGGCCCGTCGTGGCATTGCCCTGGTCTATGGCGGCGGCAAGGTCGGCCTGATGGGCACCGTGGCCGACGCCGTACTGGCAGCCGGCGGTCGGGTCATCGGCGTGATCCCTCGCCAGCTGGTGGAGCGCGAGGTCGCACATACCGGCCTTACCGAGTTGGTGGTGGTGGACACCATGCACCAACGCAAGACGCGCATGTTCGAGCTGTCCGACGCCTTCGTCGCCTTGCCCGGCGGCTTTGGCACCATGGACGAGATGTTCGAGATGCTGACCTGGGCGCAATTGGGCCTGCACCACTATCCGTGCGCCTTTCTGAATGTGCGCGGGTACTACGACCGCCTGCGCGGCATGGTGGACCATATGGCCGATGAAGGTTTCATTACGTCCGGGCAGCACGAAAGTGTATGGTTCGGTGACGACATGACCGCTCTGTTCGATTGGATGCCCACTTACAAGGGCGAACGCGCCTCGCGCCTCATCGACAAACGCATCGTCGACGCCTGACCCCGCAGCACCCGGCACGCCGCAAAGGAATCCCCATGAGTTCCCCCTCCGCCTTTCGCGCCTTCCGCATTCACCATGACGACGCCGGCTATCGCGGCGGCATCGAGACCATCGGCGCCGACGCCCTAAGCCCAGGCGAGGTGCTGGTGAAGGTCGCCTATTCCTCGGTCAACTACAAAGATGCCCTTGCCGGAACCGGCAAGGGCAAGATCCTTCGCCAGTATCCGCTCAACGGCGGCATCGATGTGGCTGGCCACGTGGTGGCCTCCACCGATCCCGCTTATAAGGAAGGCGATGCCGTGCTGTGCACCGGCAGCGGCCTGTCTGAGGTTCGCGATGGCGGCTACGGCGAATACGTGCGCCTGCCCTCGGCCTGGACGATTCGCCTGCCGCAAGGTTTGAGCCTGCGCGAAAGCATGATCATCGGCACCGCCGGCTTTACCGCCGCGCTGGCGCTGCTGCGCATGCAGGACAACCGCCAGACTCCAGACCAAGGGCCCCTGGCCGTGACCGGCGCCACCGGTGGCGTGGGCATGCTCGCCATCGACATCTTCACGCGCGCCGGCTATGCCGTGCACGCCATCAGCGGCAAGGCCTCGCACTTCGATTTCCTGCTCGACCTGGGCGCCGCCGAATGCATCGACCGCCACCAGCTCGTCTTCAGCGGCAAGCCGATGGATTCGGTGCGCTTTGGGGGTGCATTGGACAACGTGGGCGGCGCCACCCTGGCCGGCTTGCTGCCACTGATCGCCCCCTACGGTAATGTTGCTTTGTGCGGCAATGCCGGCGGCATCGGTTTCGACAGCACGGTCATGCCGTTCATCATCCGCGGCGTGAGCCTGCTGGGCGTTGCCTCGGCCGGCACCGCCCGCGACATCCGCGATCGCGTCTGGGAGCAACTGGCGGGCGACTGGAAGCCCCGCCACCTCGAACGCATCGCCACCCGCGAAGTCACCCTGGAGCAGTTGCCCGAGGTGTTTTCACGCATGCTGGCCGGCGAGTCCTTTGGGCGTACGCTGGTGCGCATCGGCGCGGCCGGCTAAGCGGTGCGCTTGGAAGCACCGCTGCCGCGCCTTAGAATCCAACGAAACAACAAGGGGAATTCCACCTTATGGCACGCATCCTGATCGTCGACGATTCGCCGTCGCAGTTGTTGGGCATCAAGCGCATCGTCGAAAAGCTCGGGCACGAAGCCCTTACCGCCGAGGATGGCGCGGCGGGTGTGGAAGCCGCCAGGCGTGAACGCCCCGACCTGATCCTGATGGATGTGGTGATGCCCAACCTCAATGGTTTCCAGGCCACCCGCACGATCAGCAAGGATCCGGACACCTCCCATATCCCGGTGGTGCTGGTCACCACCAAGGATCAGGAAACGGACAAGGTGTGGGGTTTGCGCCAGGGTGCCAAGGCTTATGTCACCAAGCCGATCAAAGAAGATGAGCTGGTGACCACGCTGAAGGAACTGCTGCCCGCCTGACCGGCTCGCGCATGGATGAAAAAAAACGGCGCCTGAGGGCGCCGTTTCTCGTTGCAAACCCTCGTTACAAACCTTCGTTGCATACCGCAGCCACTCATTGATGGCGCGGATCGTAACCTTCGAACTGCTCGCGCAGCGCCTCATAGGCCTGGCGTTGCTTATCCGTATCCGCCACTGGCGCGCGGATGGACAGCTCCACCAACTGATCGCCGGGATGGGCACCGGGCAAGCCGCGCCCCTTCAAGCGTAGCTTGCGGCCCGACTGAGACCCGGCCGGAATGCGCAGATCGACCGTGCCGGCAAGCGTGGGCACCGGCACCGTGGCTCCCAGTGCGGCCTCCCACGGAGTAATCGGCAGCACGTGGATCACGTTGCGGCCGTCCAGGCGGAACCGGGCGTCGTCGCGAATACCCACTTCCAACAGCAGGTCGCCGTTGGGCCCACCGCCCATGCCCGGGTGCCCCTGGCCGGCCAGGCGAATCACCTGACCCGGCTGGATACCCGCCGGAATCTTCACCTCCAGCACGCGCTCATCGCCGTGACTGCCTTGCAAGGCCAGTCGCGTACGGCCACCGTCGAAGGCCGTCTGCAGATCGATCTGCACACTGGCGTGCACGTCTCCACCGCGACGTGCGCGCGGCGCACCGCGAGCACCTGCCCCACCGCCAGCGCGACCGAACAGACTCTCGAAAAAGTCGCTGAAATCACCGCCGCCATCGCCGCCAAAATCGAAGCCATGGTTCTGGCCCCAGCCCGGCGGCGGACGGAACTGCTCGCCACTGCGGTAGCCGCCGGCGCGCAGTTCATCGTACGCACGACGCTTTTCGGTATCGCGAAGCACTTCATTGGCTTCGTTGATCGCCTTGAATTTATCCTCGGCGCCGGCGTCCTTGTTCCTGTCTGGATGGTATTTCTTGGCGAGCTTGCGGTAGGCCGCCTTGATCTCGGCCTCCGTCGCCTCGGGCTTCACGCCCAGAATGTCGTAATAGTCTTTGAATTCCACTGCCACTCCCCGACGATACGCCCACCTCGGCCAGCCCTCGGGATCATGAGCCCCCGCAAGCCAGCCAGCAAGGCGGGGCCCGCCCGACTCGATGTGGTGATTGCATGGCGTTGACCGCCACCCTCTATGCTCGTGCAAATGGGTGCGAATGTGACGTGATTCAAGGCGCGCCGGCCCTACCGAGACACCCGAGCCAACGTAACGGTGGACGTCTCGGCGATACGGCGAGCGAGGCCCCGTTATCCTCTGCGCTCGTACACGAGGGTGCCTATACTTGGCGATCCACCTTCCCAACCGTTGCAGGAACCGCCATGAGTATCCAAGTCGGCCAGACCGTACCCGATGTCGACATCCGCCTGATCGGCGGCGAGATTCGACAAGCCACCACGGGTGAGCTGTTCGCGGGCCGCAAGGTGCTGATGTTCGCCGTGCCGGGCGCGTTCACGCCAACCTGCTCCAACCGTCATCTGCCCGGCTATGTGCAGCACTTCCAGGCCTTCAAGGAGCGCGGTGTCGAGGTGATGTGCCTGGCCGTCAACGATGCCTACGTCATGCAGGCTTGGGCCCAGGCCCAGAAAGTACCGGATGATCTTTTGATGCTGGCCGATGGCAATGGCGCATTCACGCGTGCCCTTGGACTGGAGTTGGATGGCAGCACCTACGGCATGGGCCTTCGCTCCAAGCGCTTCGCCCTTTACGCCGAGAATGGCGTCGTAAAGCAGCTACGCGTGGAAGCGCCGGGCGAGTTCCGCGTATCCACTGCCGAGGCCGCGCTGGAAGCCCTGGTCTAATGCCGCAGGCCGTGGCTGCGGCATCACGCAATCCACCGCTCAATGTGGGCGTCAGCGCATTTGTGATCGTGCAGAAGGCGCAGCGGATACTCCTGTTGCGGCGCGCCGGCACCGGATGGATGGACGGCCATTTCAGCCTGCCCGCCGGCCGTCTCGATAGCGGAGAAACGCTTGCACAGGCAGCCGCGCGCGAGTTGCAGGAAGAAACCGGCCTGGTAACGCACGCCACGGATTTGCGCCTGATCCACATGCTGCATGCCCGTGCGGGCGATCACGGCGGTGCATGGATGGGTGCATTTTTCCTTGCCTCGCAGTGGCAGGGTGAGGCCTGTATTGCCGAACCGCACAAGCACGACCAGCTCATCTGGGCGTCAGCGGAGGCATGGCCGGATACCTTGATCCCCTACGTCAGGCAGGCCCTGGTATTGGGCTTGGCAGGCATACCCTATTCCGACGTTGGCTGGGCATAACGCGTCCGTCAGGCTCGCTCCAAAAAAAACCCGGCGTTGAGCCGGGTTTTTTCATTCACGAGCTAACGATCACTCGCCGTCGGCAGGCGCGTCCGGCGTCTCGGGTGCGTTCTCGACGACACCTTCCTCGCCTTCGCCGTTCTCCTGCTCCGCATCCAGACGCACCACGCTCACCAGCTTTTCATCGGCCGGCAGACGAATCAGCGTGACGCCCTGGGTGTTGCGACTGAGCTGGGAGACTTCTGCCACGCGCGTGCGCACCAGGGTGCCCTGGTCGGAGATCAGCATCATCTCGTGCGCCTCGGTGACCTGGGTGGCAGCGACCAGCGCACCATTACGCTCGGAGCACTGGATGCCGATCACGCCCTGCGTGCCACGACCCTTCTTGGGGAACTCGTCCAGCACGGTGCGCTTGCCATAGCCACGCTCGGTCGCGGTGAGGATGTCGCCCTCGGCCGCCACGATCAGCGAGACCACTTCGGCGTCTTCCGCCAGCTTCATGCCGCGCACGCCGGTGGCAGTACGCCCCATGGAACGTACTTCCGACTCGTCGAAACGCACCGTCTTGCCGTTGGAGGCGAACAGCAGCACGTCGCTGTTGCCGTCGGTCAGCGCAACGTTGACCAGCGCATCGCCCTCGTCGAGGTTGATGGCGATCTTGCCCTTTTGCAGCTGGAAGGCGAACTCGGTGAGCGGCGTCTTCTTCACCGTGCCCTGCTTGGTGGCGAAGAATACGAAGCGATCTTCGGTGTACTCACGCACCGGCAACACGGCCTGCACCTTCTCGCCCTCGCCCAGCGGCAGCAGGTTCACCATCGGCTTGCCGCGCGCGTTGGGGCCCGACTCCGGCATCTGGTACACGTTGAGCCAGTACACGCGGCCGGTGCTGGTGAAGGTGAGCAGCGTGTCGTGGGTGTTCACCACCCACAGCTGCTCGACGAAATCCTCGTCCTTCAACGCGGAAGCCGAACGGCCCTTGCCACCGCGACGCTGTGCCCGGTACGTGCTGGCCGGCTGGCGCTTGACGTAACCGGTATGCGACAGCGTGACGACCACGTCTTCCGGCGCGATCAGGTCGAGCACGTTGAGATCTTCCTGCGAGTGCTGGATCTCGGTGCGGCGCTCGTCGCCGAACTCGTCCTTCACTGCCTCCAGCTCCTCGCGGATCACCGAGAGCAGGCGCACGGGATCTTCCAGGATCTCGATCAGGCCACGAATGACTTCGAGCATCTGACGGTATTCCTCGGAGAGCTTCTCCTGCTCCAAGCCGGTGAGGCGATGCAGTCGCATGGCCAGGATTTCCTGGGCCTGCACTTCGGACAACTGGTAACCCTCGGCCTTGAGGCCGTCGCGCGGGTCCATGTCTTCAGGACGCGATGCTTCGGCGCCGGCGGCTGCGAGCAAGGTGGCCACCATGCCCGGCTGCCACTTGCGCTGCACCATGCGTTCGCGCGCTTCCTGCGGCGAGGCGGAGCTGCGGATCAGCTCGATCATCTCGTCGATGTTGGCCAGCGCGACGGTGAGGCCTTCCAGGATGTGGGCGCGTGCACGGGCCTTGCGCAGATCGAAGATCGTGCGGCGCGTAACCACTTCGCGGCGGTGGCGAATGAATGCCTCGAGGATGTCCTTGAGGTTGAGCAGGCGCGGCTGACCGTCCAAAAGGGCGACCATGTTGATGCCGAAGGTGACCTGCAACTGCGTCTGCTGGAACAGGTTGTTGAGCACCACGTCTGCCATCGAATCGCGACGGATTTCGATGACCATGCGCATGCCGTCCTTATCGGACTCATCGCGCAATTCGCTGATGCCTTCGAGCTTCTTTTCCTTGACCAGCTCGGCGATCTTTTCGATCAGGCGGGCCTTGTTCACCTGGTACGGCAGCTCGTGGACGATGATCGTCTCGCGGCCGTTCGACTCGGTTTCGATTTCGGTCTTGGCGCGCACCAGGATGCGGCCGCGGCCCGTGCGATACGCCTCGACGATACCGGACGAACCGTTGATGATGCCGGCGGTCGGGAAGTCCGGGCCGGGGATGTAGTGCATCAGATCGTCGATCGACAGCGAAGGCTCGTCGATCAATGCGATCGTGGCGGACACGACCTCGTTGAGGTTGTGCGGTGGCACGTTGGTAGCCATGCCCACGGCGATGCCGGCCGAACCATTCACCAACAGGTTCGGCACGCGGGTGGGCAACACCAGCGGCTCGTGTTCGCTTTCGTCGTAGTTGGGGCCGAAGTCGACGGTTTCCTTGTCGATATCGGCAAGCAGTTCGTGCGTGAGGCGCGACATGCGCACCTCGGTGTAACGCATCGCTGCCGCGTTGTCGCCATCGACCGAACCGAAGTTACCTTGGCCGTCAACCAGCATGTAGCGCAGCGAGAACGGCTGTGCCATGCGCACGATGGCGTCATAGACCGACGAATCGCCGTGCGGGTGGTATTTACCGATGACGTCACCGACCACGCGGGCCGATTTCTTGTAAGGCTTGTTCCAGGCATTGCCCAGTTCGTTCATGGCGAACAGGACGCGGCGGTGCACCGGCTTCAAACCATCGCGCACATCCGGAAGGGCGCGGCCCACGATCACGCTCATGGCGTAGTCGAGGTAGCTCTGGCGCATCTCGTCTTCGATGTTGACGCGAATGACTTCTTTGGCGAGTTCTGCCATCAATCGGCTTCCCTGATGAATAAAAGGGCCCTACTGCACGCGCGTTACCGGCGCACAGCATCGACCTGAAGACAACCCACGAAGTGTAACACGTTCGTGGTCGAATTGACAGTATTTTAACCTTCTAAATCAACAAGTTATGTTGACGTTTTGGGGCGCTTGAAAAGCATCCCGCGGGCTGTCGCAAAATTGACCAGCGACGCCGCCGCCGAGCTGGCAGCTACCGCCACGGCAGGCCAGCGGTGCAGCCATGGATAGAACAGCAAAATGGCCGCATAAGCAGCGTAGTTGACCACCGCGCCCACGCTCATAAGGGCGATCCAGTGGGCCCATTCGGTCGCCAGCGAGCGCCCACTGTGCCGATGCGCGAAGGTGTAGCGACGGTTCCACACCCAGGTCGCGGTGGCCGCTGCCAGAAACGACACCACGCGCGCCAGATAGGGGTTCCACTGCCCCCAGCTCACCAGTGCCTGGACTACGCCCGCATCGACCACCAGGCCGATGACGCCGCCCACACCGAAGAGCAGCACCTGTCGACGCAGACTCATTGCGCGAACATGACCTGCATGGCCTTGACGGTGGGTCGCTCGATCACGCCACGCTCAGTCACGATGGCATCGATCAGCTCGGCGGGCGTCACGTCGAACACGGGATTCCATGCATCGGCGCCGTCCACCACGGTGCGACGACCGCCAATGGCAAGCAGCTCGGCCGCATCGCGCAATTCAATGTCGATGTCTTCGCCGGACGCCGTGGCCATGTCCACTGTGGAGGACGGCGCCACCACCATGAATTTGACCCCGTGATGGCGTGCGGCGATGGCGAGTTGGTAGGTACCGATCTTATTGGCGGTATCGCCATTGGCCGCAATGCGATCGGCACCGACGATCACCCACTGCACGGCACCGGTGCGCATAAGGTGCGCTGCGGCCGAGTCGGCAATGAGCTTGGCCGGAATGCCATCGCGCACCAGTTCCCACATGGTCAGGCGCGCGCCTTGCTGCCAAGGGCGCGTTTCGCCTGCGTATACCTGTTCGATGCGACCGCTCGCCACGCCCGCGCGGATCACGCCCAGAGCGGTGCCGAAGCCGGCCGTGGCCAGCGAGCCGGTGTTGCAATGGGTGAGCACGCCCGAGTGCTGCGCGATCAAAGCCGCACCCAGCTCGCCCATATGGCGGTTCGCAGCCAGGTCTTCGTCCTGGATCGCTTGCGCTTCGCGCTCCAACCCGGCTGCGTCGGCACCCGCAGTGATGCGTGCCTTCATGCGGTCGAGTGCCCACATCAGGTTCACCGCCGTCGGGCGCGCCGCGCGCAGCGTGGCCAACGCGACATCCAGCGCCTCGCCCTTGCGGGCGGCCAGCACCACGCCCCAGGCGGCCGCAATGCCAATGGCCGGAGCGCCGCGCACTGCCAGGTCCTTGATGGCTTGCGTCACTTGGGCGCTATCGGTGCAGTCGATCCAGCGCTCTTCCTGCGGCAGCAGGCGCTGGTCGAGCAGACGCAGGTGGTCGCCTTGCCATTGCACGGCGCGGATGCGGTCGTAACGGTCGTAATCCATAAACTGTTTTGCCAAACGTTGAAAACCAAAGGCGCGGCCTATGCCGCGCCGGAAGGAGAACTCAGGGGCCCTCAGGCATCACGATCCAGAGGATCAGATAAGCCACGATGCCCGAGCCACCCAATAGGGTGAATACCACCCACAGCAGCCTCACCAAGGTGGGGTCCCAGCCAAGGTACTGGGCAATGCCGCCACATACTCCGGCAATTTTTTTGTCGCTGAGCGATCGTTGCAGGCGCTTTTCCATGACTCTCCACTCCGTCTGAAGCCGCTCAGTTTCGCGTACTGAGCCACTGATGGATAGCCGGGGGCACTTCGCGCTGGGCGCGACCGGAGACATAGATGCCGATGTGGCCGCCCTTGAAGGCTAGCTGAGTGTAATCCGTGGTGCCGACATGGCGACCTAGGGCGCGCGACGCGTCGGGCGGCACCAGGTGATCCTGCTCGGCGAAAATGTTGAGCACGGGCTGGGTGATCATGCCCAGGTCCACCGGCTTGCCCCCAATCACCACTTCGCCCTTGATCAGCTTGTTCTGCTGATAGAACTCCTTGATGAATTCGCGGAACGCCTCACCAGCCTGATCGGGTGAATCGAAGATCCAGCGCTCCATGCGCAGGAAATTGGTGAGCTCCTTGGGGTTATCCAGGATGTCCACCAAACCCACGTACTTCTGCTGATTCAGGCGCACCGGCTTGAGCGTGAGGTACACCCAGTTGAGCATCTGCGCCGGAACATTGCCCACGGTGTCCACGAACAGGTCCACGTCCATGTCGCGCGCCCAACTGGAAAGCATATTGTCGGGCGTCTGGAAATCGACCGGCGTCACCATGGTGATCAGGTTCTTTACTTTCTCGCCGTGCGTGGCCGTGTAGCACAGAGAGAACGTGCCGCCCTGGCAGATGCCCAGCAAATTGATGGCACCAACGCCGGCATGCTTGCGCACGGCATCCACGCAGCGATCGAGATAGCCGTTGATGTAGTCATCCAGCGAAAGCCAGCGATCGGCGCCGTCGGGGTAGCCCCAATCGAGCAGGTACACGTCCTCGCCCTGTTCGAGCAGGTTGCGCACCATCGAGCGATCGGCTTGCAGATCGGTCATCCACACCGTGTTGACCAATGCGTACACGATAAGCGTTGGTGTTTTGGCGGTGGGCGTGCCCTGCCCCTTCATGCGCCACAGGGAGAGCTTGTCTTCGCGATAGATGAGCTCACGCGGCGTGTTGGCATATTCGGGTTCAGGCTGGTGCGCGAGCTGCCCCATGCCAGCGCTCAGTTTGCGCTGAAAGGCCGAGATTTCGCCGAGCAGTGCGGCCGGGTCGAGACGAAACGGTGCAAACATGACGATTCCTTACTTGCGCGTGCGCGTTGCGCCGCGCACCACAGTCTTGCGAGCCGCCACCGCGGCAGCCGGCTTGCCCCGGCGCACGCTGGCCTCTTCATCTTCCACGATGCGCTTGCTGCTGCGTGCGGCCGGTTTCTTGGCCGCCGCCTTGGGCGCTTCCTCTGTCTTGCCTGCCAGCTCGCGCTTGAGCGCTGCCACTTCGGCACGGAGCGTGGCGAGTTCTTCGGCTGTCTGCGCGGAGCCGCCAGCGGCTCGCACCTCGCGGCGTAGCTCGTGCAGGCGTTTGCCGATCGCGGTGACCTCACTGCGCGTGGGCATGCCCAACTCGCGGCACAGGGCGTCGAGTTGCTGCTGCTGAAGTTGGCGCACACGGCCTTGCGCGTTGGCCATTTCGCCATACACGTGGCGAAACTCTTCGGACAAGGCAATTTGCGCGTAGGCCTCTTCCGCGCCATCCACCCACAGGTCGTAAAGTGCCTTGAGCGACTCTACGTGGCGAGAGGATTCGCCGAACTCGGTGAGCTTGGCCTGCAGGCGCTCAAAGCCCTCGGTGTTGGCCCGCTGGATCAGCATTTGATATTTGCTGGCCCAGTCCAGGTACTCGCGCATGGCCGAGGCCAGCGCCTGCTGGTGCAACTGCTGTTCACGGGTGTAGCCGAAGGCGGCCACATGCTCCAGATCGATACCGCCCAAGCCCTGTGTGCCAACCGCCTGGGTCGCCTGCCACCAGGCCTGCCATTGCTGGGCGAAGCCGCGAGCGGCGTCGCTCTCGATGCTGCCGAATGCCTGCGCGAATGGCTGGCCGCCGAGGCCGGCAAACATCTGTTGCAGCGATTGCTGCCAATCGCCCGCGCCATGCCCCAGGCCGCTGCCGGCCGCACCCTGCAGCCAGTCGCCGTAGCTCTTGAGCGCGGCCATGCTGCGCGCGAAGACATCTGCGCCAGCGCCAGGGTGCGCAGCATGGACTGCAGCGCCCATGGGGCTCACAGCGGCGGTTTGCTGCTGCAGGTAACGGGTCCAGGCATCCCAGGACTGCTGTGCCATTGCCTGGTAATCCTTCAACAAATCACTCGCCTGGTCAGCCATGCCCACATCCTCAGTACGCTCCGGGCATCCTAGCAAAAGCCTGTTGCAGCGAGCGCAAAAAGCCCATGAGTTGCGACATTTGGACATGTTGCGGCGCACGAAAAGCAAAAGCCCGACACGAGGCCGGGCTTTTGCGACTACTTTTGCCGTGAAGCTTAGGCGTTGGCGCCTTCGTCCTCGGCCACGGCCTTCATGGACAGGCGAATACGGCCCTGCTTGTCCACTTCGAGCACCTTGACCTTGACGATGTCGCCTTCCTTCAGCTTGTCCGACACCTTTTCCACGCGCTCGCTGGAGATCTGCGAGACGTGAACCAGGCCGTCCTTGCCCGGCATGATGGTGACGAATGCGCCGAAGTCCATCAGCTTGGCGACCTTGCCCTCGTAGATGCGGCCCGGCTCGACGTCGGAGACGATCTGCTCGATGCGCTTCTTCGCTTCGTCAGCCGCCAGGCGGTTGACCGAGGCGATCACGACCGTGCCGTCGTCGCTGATGTCGATGGTGGTGCCGGTCTCTTCGGTGATCGAGCGGATGGTCGCGCCACCCTTGCCGATGACCTCGCGGATCTTGTCCGGATGAATCTTGATGGTGAGCAGGCGCGGGGCGTACTCGCTCATCTCGGTGCGCGGGGTGCTGATGACCTTGGCCATTTCGCCGAGGATGTGCAGACGACCACGCTTGGCCTGTTCCAGCGCCACCTTCATGATCTCTTCGGTGATGCCGTCGATCTTGATGTCCATCTGCAGCGCGGAGATACCATCGGCGCTACCGGCCACCTTGAAGTCCATGTCGCCGAGGTGATCTTCGTCACCCAGGATGTCGGACAGCACGACGAAGTCGTTGCCTTCCTTCACGAGGCCCATGGCGATACCAGCCACCGGTGCCTTCAGCGGGATGCCTGCGTCCATCATGGCGAGCGAGGAACCGCACACCGACGCCATCGACGAGGAACCGTTGGACTCGGTGATTTCCGAGACCACGCGCACCACGTACGGGAACTCTTCCAGCGACGGCTTGACGGCCTGCACACCGCGCTTGGCGAGGCGACCATGGCCGATCTCGCGACGCTTCGGCGCGCCAAAGCGGCCGGCCTCGCCCACCGAGAACGGCGGGAAGTTGTAATGGAACAGGAAG
Organism: Frateuria sp. sgz306004; assembly: GCF_057750885.1. NCBI lineage: Bacteria > Pseudomonadati > Pseudomonadota > Gammaproteobacteria > Lysobacterales > Rhodanobacteraceae > Frateuria > Frateuria sp. sgz306004. Next base: position 674,685 of record NZ_JBYLFE010000001.1, on the reverse strand, counting down.
GCGTCCTTCGACTCGCCTTCCGGCGCGTCGATGATCTGCGCGTCACGGGTGGTGCCCAGCGTGGTGACAACCAGCGCCTGGGTTTCACCACGGGTGAACAGCGCCGAGCCGTGAGTGCGCGGCAGCACGCCGACGCGGACGGTGATCGGGCGGATGTCGTCCAGGTTGCGGCCGTCGATGCGGACCTTGGTCTTCAGCACGCCGTCGCGCATGGTGCGGTATTCGAGCTCGGCGAACTCCTTCGACAGCTCGGCCTTGTCCCAGCCCTTGGCTTCGGCATCGGCCTTGAGCGACTCGATCACATCGGCCTTGATGGCGGCGATGGCGTCACGGCGCTGCAGCTTGTCACGCACCTGGAAGGCGGTCTCGAGCTGGTTGCCCACGGCGCCCGTGAGGGCGGCAACGAGCGACTCGTTGCGGGCCGGAGCCTGCCATGCCATGGACGGACGAGCTGCCTCGGTGGCGAGCTCGGCGATGGCGCGGATAGCAGTCTGCATCTGCTGGTGACCGAACACCACGGCGCCAAGCATCACGTCCTCGGACAGCAGCTGGGCTTCGGACTCCACCATGAGCACGGCATTGGCCGTACCGGCGACGACCAAGTCGAGCTTGGAGGTCTTGAGTTCCGATGCGGTCGGGTTCAGCAGGTACTTGCCGTCGACGTAACCGACGCGGGCCGCGCCGATCGGGCCCTTGAACGGGATGCCGGCGAGGCTCAGCGCGGCGGAGGCGCCCAGCATGGCCGGAATGTCACCGTCGATCTCGGGGTTCAGGGAGACGACCTGTGCGATGACCTGCACCTCGTTCTTGAACTCTTCCGGGAACAGCGGGCGCACCGGGCGATCGATCAGACGCGAGGTGAGCGTCTCCTTCTCCGTCGGACGGCCTTCGCGCTTGAAGAAGCCACCCGGGATACGACCGGCGGAATAGAACTTCTCAACGTAGTCGACGGTGAGCGGGAAGAAGTCCTGCCCTTCCTTCGCCTTGGCCGCGGCCACCACGGTGACCAGCACCACAGTGCCGCCCATGCTGACCATGACGGCACCGGAAGCCTGGCGGGCGATTTCGCCCGTCTCCAGTGTGACTTCGTGATTACCGAACTGGAATGACTTGGTTACTTTCGCCACTGTCTTTTCCTGAATTTGAAAGCGCGGCCATGAATGACCGCTTTCTGACCTTCGCGCCCACGAATGAGCGCAAAAATCAACCTTAGCGACGGAGGCCCAGACGCTCGATCAGGGACTGGTAACGAGCCAGATCACGATCCTTCAGGTAGGCCAGCAGGCGCTTGCGCTGATTGACCAGCTTGAGCAGGCCGCGACGCGAGTGGTGATCCTGCTTGTGTGCCTTGAAGTGGTCGGTCAGGTGGTCAATGCGGGCGGACAGCAGGGCGACCTGCACTTCCGGCGAACCGGTGTCGTTCGCCACGCGGCCGAAGTCAGCGATGATCTTGCCGGTCTGTTCTGCGGTAAGGGACATGGGTATCTCTTCCTAAAAAAACGGGTGCGATGCTTGCGCAACGTCACTTACATGACGTTGCGCAAGCATCGCCTAGATTGATGAAAAGTCTGGAACAAGCTCCGTATTGTAACTAGCGGAGCCCAAAGACAACAAGAGCGTCATAAAACGGAATGTTCCGTGACGACGCTAGGCAGGTTGAAGCCACGCACGATACGCAACTTGCCGCCTGCCGCCTCACCCAGAGCCAGTAGGCGTCCGTCCTGGGCAAATACGGCGAGCTGGCCGGCCAGCGCCGGATCCAGCGGAATCTGTTGGCCCTGCTGCACCGCCAGACTGCGCGCCTCATCCAGGTGCAGGGGCGGAAGGTCGGCCAGGCCGGCGGAAACGGGAAGCAAATGCGCCAACAGCGCCTCGTCGCCCTGCTCGGCTGCCGCCCGCAGCTCCTCCAGGGTCACCATGGCCGGTTCCCTGAATGGCTCTACCCATTGCCGGCGCAAGGCCGTCAGATGGGCGCCACACCCCAGGTCTTCGCCCAGGTCCACGGCCAGGCTGCGGACATAGGTACCCGAGCCGCACTCCACATAGAGTTCGAGGCGATCGTCCTGGCGGGCGAGCACCTCCAGCCGGTGGACATCCACCTCGCGGGCCGGCACGTCCACGGCCTCGCCGCGACGCGCCTTCAGGTACAGAGGCTCGCCATCGACCTTGATGGCCGAATACGCCGGCGGCACCTGGGTAATGCGCCCACGCAACTTGGCCAGCGCAGCCTCCAGGCGTTCGTCGCTGAAGGCGGGCACCGGGCGCTCCGACACCACTTCCCCCTCCAGGTCGGCGGTGGTGGTGGTGACCCCCAGGCGACACTCGGCCACATAAGCCTTGCGCGACCCGAGCAACATGCCGGCGATCTTGGTGGCCTCGCCCATGCACAGCGGCAAAAGACCGGTGGCCAACGGATCCAGCGCCCCGGTATGGCCGCCCTTTTCGGCCCGCAGCAGCTTGCGGGCCACTTGCAGGGCCTGGTTGGAACTCAGACCCAACGGCTTGTCCAACAACAGGATGCCGTGCAGGTCGCGGAAGCGACGCGCCTTCATCAGTCTTCGGCATCGTCCTCGGCCACCGCCGGAGCGGGGGGCGCATCCTGGCGCAGCAGGGTTTCTATGCGCTCGCCCTTGTCCACCGAGTCGTCGTACTTGAAGCGCAGCTCCGGCACGCGGCGCAGGCGCATGCTGCGCGACAGTGCGCGGCGGAACTCGGGCGCCAGGGCATTGAGCTCCTTGACGGCCGCGACGGACTGATCGGCCAATAGTGCCGTAACCCACACGGTGGCCATGTCCAGGTCGCGGGTGACCTCTACGTCGGACACGCTCACCGAAGGCAAGCCGTGGTCGCGCACGGCGGCGTGCACCAGCAGGCCCACCTCGCGGCGCAGTTCGGCGCCAACGCGGTCGGTCCGTTTGAAGTCGCGTGAGGGCATGGGGACTACTCCTTGCGCCGACCCGGCCAGCGGGCGGCATGCGCAACCGACGAGGGCGCCAGCTGCTGGTGACTATCAGTGAAAAGAGCCCGGGCAAACTTTTTGCCCAGGCTCCGTATCCATCCAACACAGGGTTTTCGCGCCCTCGCTACTGGCCCCGCATCTTTGGCTTACAGCGTGCGGGCAACCTCGATACGCTCGAAGCACTCGATCTGGTCGCCGACCTTCACGTCGTTGTACTGCTTCACGGCGATACCGCATTCCATGCCGTTGCGCACTTCGTCCACGAGGTCCTTGAAGCGACGCAGGGATTCCAGCTCGCCCTGGAAGACCACCGTGTTGTCGCGCAGCACGCGGATGGGTTTGCTGCGCTTGACGGTGCCCTCGATGACCATACAACCGGCCACCGCGCCGAACTTGGAGCTGCGGAACACTTCGCGCACCTGCGCCACACCGATGATCTCTTCGCGCACTTCCTTGCCCAGAAGGCCGGAAGCCGCCTGCTTCACCTGGTCGATCACGTCATAGATGATCGAGAAGTAACGCACGTCGAGGCCGGAGGTATCGATCACCTTGCGGGCCGAAGCGTCGGCACGCACGTTGAAGCCGATGACCAGTGCCTTGGACGCGGCCGCCAGGGTGGCGTCGGACTCCGTGATGCCGCCGACACCGGCTGCGATCACGTTGACCTTCACGTTTTCGTTGCCGATCGCACTGAGCGACTCGCGCAGCGCCTGCACCGAACCCTGCACGTCGGCCTTGACCAGGATGTTGAGCGTCTGCTGCTCTGCACCCTGAGCCATCTGGGCCATGATGTCCTCAAGGCGGTTGGCCTTGCTGACCATGCGGGTTTCACGGCGCTTGAGCTGACGCTCGGCGGCCACTTCACGCGCCAGACGCTCGTCGGCCACCACCACGAAGTCGTCACCCGATTCCGGCACGCCGGACAGACCCAGCACCTGCACCGGAATGGACGGGCCGGCTTCCTGCACGGTCTTGCCGTTCTCGTCGATCAGTGCGCGCATGCGACCGTATTCGATACCGCAAACCACAAAGTCGCCACGCTTGAGCGTGCCCTGCTGCACCAGCACCGTCGCCACCGGACCGCGACCGCGGTCCAGGCTGGACTCGATCACCACGCCGGAGGCCGGGCCGTCCTCAACCGCCGACAGCTCCATCACTTCGGCCTGGACCAGGATGGCGTCGAGCAGGTCGTCGATGCCCATGCCAGTCTTGGCCGAGATCGGCACGAACGGCGTGTCACCACCCCACTCTTCCGGAATCACTTCCAGGTTGCCGAGGCCCTGCTTGACGTGATCCGGATTGGCGTCGGCCTTGTCCATCTTGTTCAGCGCCACGATCAGCGGCACCTTGGCAGCACGCGCATGCTTCACGGCTTCGGCCGTCTGCGGCATGACGCCGTCGTCGGCCGCGACCACCAACACCACGATATCGGTGGACTGGGCGCCGCGGGCACGCATGGACGTAAACGCCGCGTGGCCTGGCGTATCCAGGAACGTGATGACACCCTTGGGCGTTTCCACGTGATAAGCACCGATGTGCTGCGTGATGCCACCGGCTTCACCCGACGCCACCTTGGTGCGACGGATGTAGTCGAGGGTCGAGGTCTTACCGTGATCGACGTGGCCCATGATGGTGACCACCGGCGGACGCGGCTTCCTCTCGCCGTCCAGCTCTGCGTTCTGCGTGTGGGCAGCCAGCGCGGCCTCGGCATTGTTCTCGTTGACAGCCACGGCCTTGTGGCCAAGCTCTTCCACCACGAGCACGGCAGTGTCGTGGTCGATGGTCTGGTTGATGGTAGCCATCACGCCCATCTTGAAGAGGGCCTTGACGACTTCCGCGCCCTTGACCGCCATCTTCTGGGCGAGGTCAGCGACCACGTTGGTGTCGCCCACCACCACTTCGCGCACCACCGGTGCGGTCGGGCGCGAGAATCCGTGCGGGCCACTGGCCGCAGACGGCGTACCGAAACGCGGCGCGTCGCGGTTGGGACCCTTGCCGGGCTTGCCACGCTTGTTGTTCGAACGGCGTGCACGATCGGCATCGCTCAGATGCAGTTCGCCGCCAGCGAAACGCTTGCCACCGGCCACGTCGTCGCGCTCACGACCGTGACGAGCCTTGTTGCGGCTATCGCCGGCGCCGTTGGCCGCAGCAGCTGCCGGTGCGGGCGCAGGCGCGGGAGCCGGCGCAGGCGCGGGCGGCGCAACCACTTTCTTCTCGCGACGACGCGGCTCATGGATACGCGGCAGGATCATGCCCAGCGAGCTGTGATCGAGCTTCTGCACCGCAGCCTCGACCGGCGCGGCCGTTGCGGGTGCGGCCTTCTCGACCGGCTCGGCGCTGACAGGCTGCTCGACGGCCTGGCGCGACTGCTCGGCGACGACAGAGGCCTGACGTTCTTCCTGTTCCTTAGCACGCGCAGCAGCGGCATCAGCTTCTGCCTGCTGGCGGCGCTGTTCTTCTTCAGCTTCTCGCTGACGCTGGGCCTCTTCGGCACGCGCCTGAGCAGCCTCTTCCTGGCGCCGGCGCTCGATTTCCTGGCGCTCGTGCTCTTCGTGTTCGCGCTGCTGCTGGGATTCCTGCAGGCGGCGCACGGCCTCTTCGCGCTCGGCGTCGCCACCGGCTTCCTCGGCAATCACGCTGCGCTTGACGTAGGTGCGCTTGGCGCGCACTTCCACGTTCACCGTCTTGGCACCACCGGTGGCGCCACGGCCACCCGGCGTGGACAGCTTCAGCTCGCCGCGCGTGCTGCGCTTCAAGGTGATCTGGCGCGGCGAGTCGGATTCGCCCTCGGCAGGCGCTTCCTTGCCGTGGCTACGGCGCAGAAAGCCCAGCAGCTTCATTTTTTCCGTGCTGCTGATGATCTGCTCAGGGTCCGAGAAGGGCATGCCTGCCTGACTCAGCTGCGAGAGCAGCTTGTCGACGGGCACCTTCATGCTCTGGGCCAGTTGTTTGATCGTTTCACCGGACATCGTGTTCTTTCTCCGCCGTTCCCGCGCTTATCGTCCGTGCGTACAAGTCGCACGGCCACCGCCATCCCTGGTGGAGAGCCCATTAGAGAGGCTCTCCTCGGCGCGCCCATCCGGGGCGCTGCCGCCCGCGGTCAGCCACCCTTCTCCAGGCGCGCGATCATCGGCGCGCGCGCCGCCATGATCAGCGCCGCAGCGCGATCCTCGTCCATGCCTTCGATATCGATCAGGTCGTCGACCGCGAGGTCGGCCAGATCATCCACCGAGACGATTTCACGAGCGGCCAGCGTGTACGCGGTCGCTTCGTCCATACCCGGCAAGTGCAGGAGTTCATCGGACGGCGCATGCTCGTCGATGCTCTCTTCCACGGCCAACGCCTCAGTGAGCAGCGCATCGCGGGCGCGGGCGCGGAGTTCTTCGACGATGTCTTCGTCGAAGCCTTCCACGGCCAACAGCTCGGCGCTGGGCACATAGGCGATTTCTTCCACGCTGGAGAAGCCTTCCTGCACGAGGATATTGGCGATCTCCTGGTCCACTTCCAGCTTGTCCATGAACAGCTGGCGAGCGGATTCCTGCTCGGCCTCGCTCTTGGCGGCGACCTGATCCTGCGTCATCACATTGAGCTGCCAACCGGTCAGCTTGCTGGCGAGGCGCACGTTCTGGCCACCGCGCCCGATGGCCTGGGACAGCTTGTCCTCGGCCACGGCGATGTCCATGGAGTGCTTTTCTTCGTCCATGATGATGGACTGCACTTCCGCCGGCGCCATCGCATTGATGACGTACTGGGCCTGGTTTTCGTGCCACAGGATGATGTCCACGCGCTCACCGTTGAGCTCGTTGGACACGGCCTGCACGCGCGAACCGCGCATGCCGATGCAGGCGCCGATGGGATCGGTGCGCGAATCGTGCGCGACCACGGCGATCTTGGCGCGGTCACCCGGGTCGCGGGCGCAGCCCTTGATCTCGACCAGGCCCTGACCCACCTCTGGCACTTCGAGCTTGAACAGCTCGATCATGAACTCCGGTGCCGCACGCGATACGAACAGCTGCGGGCCACGCGCTTCGGAGCGCACTTCGTAGAGGTAGCCACGCACGCGGTCACCCACGCGGGCCGACTCGCGCGGAATGGTCCGGTCGCGCGGAATGAAGGCCTCGGCGTTGCCGCCCAGGTCCAGATAGACATTGCCGCGCTCGACGCGCTTGACGATACCGGTGACCAGCTCGCCCACGCGCTCGCGGAACGCATCGACCACCTGCATGCGCTCGGCTTCGCGCACGCGCTGCACGATCACCTGCTTGGCGGCCTGTGCGGCGATACGGCCGAATTCGGCGTTCTCGATCTGCTGCTCGATGTATTCGCCAACCTCGGCGCCTTCACGCTCGTCCACGGCATCCATCAGGCGAACCTGGTGGAACGGCGACTCCATCTCGCCGTCGTCGGCGATGATTTCCCAGCGACGGAAGGTCTCGTAGTCGCCGCTGTGACGATCGATGACCACACGGATATCCGGATCTTCATCCGGATAGCGCTTCTTGGCCGCGGACGCGAGCGCCGCTTCCATCGCCTGGAAAATCACTTCACGCGGCACGCCCTTTTCATTGGCAACCGCGTCAACCACCAGCAAAAGTTCTTTGCTCATTGCAGCAACTCCGTAGACGCCGCCGGCGCCGTATCGGTTTCGATTGATTTACTTCGAAGACTTCTTGCCCGGCGACTTGCCGGGCGCCTTGCCCGGCTTGGGCTGCGGCACGTAACCGAGCGCCACCCAGTCGGGCACCACGCGCGCGCTTTCCACCGCGTCGTGGCCAAACGTGAACGTCTTGCCTTCGGCCTCCAGCGAGATTTGCTCGCCTTCCACCGAGATCACCTTGCCGCGCAGGCGGCGGCGCCCTTCAAGCGGCGCCTTGAGCAGAATCTTTACCTCGCCACCCGTGAACTTGGCGAACTGTGCGGCCGTGAACAGCGGGCGGTCGATGCCCGGCGAAGACACTTCCAGCACATAGTGCCCAGGAATCGGGTCTTCCACGTCCAGCATCGCCGACAACTCGCGACTAGCCGACTCGCAATCGTCGAGGGTGACTTCGCGGCCTTCCGTATCCAGATAAACCCGAAGGGTACTCTGCCCTTGCGACGGGGAGAACTCCACGCCGATGCATTCCAGCCCCAAATCGGCCAGAACCTCGGAAAAACGTTGAGCCAGTGCCTGCGTATCCATCATTCGCCTACCGTTACCAGTCGCCAGAAACAAAAAATGGGCTCAAGCGGCCCATTCCCTTCCCTCGCCGATGTCCCGACTCATACAGACTCTTCCCGGGGCACCTTCGCGAAGCCGACAGTGAAGCGGCGTACAAAGCATGTGCGACGCATCCTTGCGCCCAACAAAAAAGCCTCACGAGGAGGCTTTCTTGTTCTAAGAAAGATCTGGTAGCGGGGGTAGGATTCGAACCTACGACCTTCGGGTTATGAGCCCGACGAGCTGCCAGACTGCTCCACCCCGCATCAGAGTCCAGAAATATTAGCGAGATGGCCGAATTCTTGCAAGCCTTTTCGCTAAAAAATTTCACAAATCTTACCAACGCCGCGACAAGGCATGCCTTGTCGCGGAAACATCAACCTACGAAAACGCGCTGGCACCACCCGAACAGCGGGCCCCAGGCAAAGCCCAGCACCAGCAACGCCAACACATTGAGCGACAGTACCAGGCGCACCGAGACGTCACCCTGCAAGCGCACTTCGGTGCCCTCTACCGGCTTGTCGAAGTACATCACCTTCACTACGCGCAAGTAGTAGTACAGGCCGATGATGGCGAACACGGCGGCAACGATCGCCAGCCACATGAAGCCAGCATGCACCGCAGCCTGGAACACCAGCAGCTTGGCGAAGAAGCCGAACAGCGGCGGCACGCCTGCCAGCGAGAACATCACCAGCATCATCAGGAAGGCCGCCCACGGCGAACGCTGGTTCAGGCCCTTCAGGTCGTCGATCTCTTCGCACTCGAAACCGGCGCGAGCCAGGGCCAGGATGATGCCGAAGCCCGCGGTGCCCATCAGCGCGTAACTAATGGCGTAGAACAAGGCAGCGGCATAACCCTCCGGACTGGCATTGACCAGGCCCAGAAGCAGGTAACCCATGTGCGAAATGGTGGAGTACGCCAGCAGACGCTTGAGATTGGTCTGCACGATCGCCACGAGGTTACCGATCGCCAGCGACAGCACCGCCAGGCAGGCCAGCATGAGCTGCCAATGCTGCGAAAGGTCGCCCAGGCCCGAAGCCAGCAGGCGATACGCCATACCGAAGGCCGCCAGCTTGGGAGCCGAACCAATGAAGATCGTCACGGCGGTGGGCGAACCCTGGTAGACGTCCGGAATCCACATGTGGAACGGCGCGGCACCCAACTTGAAGCCAATGCCGACGATCATGAAGATCAGGCCAAACACCAGCAGGTGCGGCATGGTGGTCTGCAGGGCAGCGCCGTGCAGCTGGGCCAGGCTCAGCGTGCCCGTGGCGCCATACACCATCGACATACCGTACAGCAGCATGCCCGACGCCAGCGCACCCAGCACGAAGTACTTGATGGCCGCTTCGGAAGACAGGCGGGAGTCACGATTCAGCGCCACCAGCGCATACGAGGACAGCGTCAGCAATTCCAGGCCCAGGTACACCATGATCAGGTTGCCGGCCGACACCAGCAGCATGATGCCGATCACCGCGAAGATGGTCAGCGTGTAGAACTCACCTACGAATAGCTTGCGGTCTTGCAGGTACGGCTTGGCGTAGACGAACACCAGCGCCGTGCTCACCAGGGCAAAGACCTTGAGGATCTCGGCCACGCCGTCGCGCACGAACATGCCATTGAAGGCAGTGACCGCCTGGCTCGGTTGGCCTTCCACCACGAGGTAGACGCCCACCAGCAGAACGGCAATGGAGAGCCAATGCAGCAACGGACGCTGTTCGGCCTTCATGAAGGCGTCCAGCAGTAGCAGCAAGCACGCTGCCACTACCAGATACAGCTCCGGCAACAGGATCAGAATGTCATTGAGATTCGGCATGATCAGTCCTGCTTAGATCTTGTGATTGCCAAGCTGCGTCACCAGCTGCGTCACCGAAGCGTCCATCAGATGGATCAACGGCTGCGGCCAGATGCCCAAAGCCAGCACGGCAGCGGCAAAGGCGCCGAGAACGAACCACTCGCGACCGTTGATGTCCTTCATCTCGGCCACGTGCGGGTTGGTGATGTCGCCCCACAGCACGCGCTTGACCATATACAGCGTGTAGGCCGCACCGATGATCAGGGTGAAGGCGGCGAAGAACGCGATCCACGGGTTGGCCTGGAAGCTGGCCAGCACCACCTGGAACTCACCCACGAAACCGCTGGTACCCGGCAGGCCGCTGTTGGCCATGGCAAACAGCACGTAGAAGAAGCCGAACCAGGGCATCACGTTGATGACGCCACCGTAATCCTTGATCTGGCGGGTGTGCAGGCGGTCATACAGTACGCCGATGCAGGAGAACATCGCGCCCGACACGAAGCCGTGCGAAATCATCTGCACCATCGCACCCTGCATGCCCAGCTTGGCGGCATCGAGGTTGTTGGCGCCACGCACCAGCATGAAGGCGATGAAGATGCCCAGGGTGACGAAGCCCATGTGTGCCACGGACGAGTACGCCACCAGCTTCTTCATATCCTCCTGCACCAGCGCGATGTAGCCGATGTAGACCACCGACACCAGACTGAGACCAATCACCAGCCAGGCGTACGCTTCGGAAGCATCCGGGGTAATGGGCAGCGAGAAGCGCAGGAAACCGTAGCCACCGATCTTCAGCATCACCGCGGCCAGCACCACCGAACCACCCGTCGGCGCTTCCACGTGGGCATCCGGCAACCAGGTATGCACCGGCACCATCGGCACCTTCACCGCAAAGGCGATGAGGAAGGCGAAGAACAGCCAGCTCTGCTCCTTCATGGTGAGCGGCAGCGCGGCCAGCGTGGCCAGGTCGAACGAGCCAGCCTTCAGGTACAGGTACACCAGGCCGACCAGCATGAAGATAGAGCCGAAGAACGTGTAGATGAAGAACTTCAGCGTTGCGTAGACGCGACGCGGACCACCCCAGACACCGATGAGGATGAACATCGGGATCAGCATGGCCTCGAAGAACACGTAGAACAGCAACGCGTCGGTGGCGCAGAACACGCCGATCATCAGGCCTTCGAGCACCAGCATGGCAGCCATGTACTGGTGCGGGTTGGTCTGGATCACCTCCCACGCGCCGACGATCACCAGAATGCCGACGAAGGTAGTGAGCAGGATCAGCGCGACGGAAATGCCGTCGACCGCGAGGCCGTAGTGGACGCCGAGCGAGGCGATCCACACGTGGCTTTCCACCAGCTGCTTGGCTCCGTCCGCCGCGTTGAACTGCGGCAGCAGGAACAGGCTGAGCACGAAGGTGGCAATGGCGACCAGCAGTGCGATCCAGCGTGCACCGTTGGGTCGACCGGAGCCGGCAAGCAGCACCGGGATGGCGCCCACGATGGGCAACCAGATCAGCAGGCTGAGCAAATGATTGAACATGGAGCAGGTTCCCTTATTGCCCGACCAGCCAATACCCGCCAAGCAGCAGGATCAGGCCGAGAATCATCGCGAAGGCATAGTGATAGAGATAACCGGACTGCGCGCGGCGCAAGCCGCTGGCAATACGTTGCACCAGACCCGCCGAACCGTTGACCAGCGTACCGTCGATCACGGCTGCATCGCCGCCCTTCCACAGCGCACGGCCCAGGGCCATGCCACCGCGGGCGAAGACGATGTAGTACACCGCGTCGAACCAGTATTTGTGGTTGAGCACGTTGTAGATCGGCTTGAGCGCATTCTTGATGCGATCGGCCAGGCTCGGGTTGAACAGGTAGATGTAGGTAGTAATGGCGAATGCCGCCAGAACCAGGAAGAACGGCAACTGCGTAAAGCCATGCAGGGCCATCGCCACGGAACCATGGAACTCCTTGCTGAGCTCGCCCAGCACGTTGTTCGCCTCGTTCACGTGGATGGCGCCGCCGAACCAGTCACCGAACAGCATCGGACCGATGGCCAGGAAGCCCACGATCAGCGACGGAATGGCCAGCAGCACCAGCGGCAGCGTCACCACCCACGGCGACTCGTGCGGAGTCTCGTGCATGATGCCCGGCTCGTGGTGGCCGTGGTCATCCTTGTGCTCGTGATGGCCATGACCATGGTCGTGCACCACCGTGAAGCGCTCCTTGCCATGGAAGGTCAGGTACATCTGGCGGAAGGTGTACAGCGCGGTGACGAAGGCACCGGCCAGCACGCAGAAGTAGGCGTAGCCCGAACCCCAGCGATGCGATTCACCCACGGCCTCGATGATCGCGTCCTTGGAGTAGAAGCCGGCGAAGAACGGCACACCGCACAAGGCCAGCGAACCGATCCACATGGTGATCCAGGTGATCGGCATGTACTTGCGCAGGCCACCCATGTAGCGCATGTCCTGCTCGTGGTGCATGGCGATGATCACCGAGCCCGCACCGAGGAACAGCAGCGCCTTGAAGAAGGCATGGGTCATCAGGTGGAACACGGCACCGGCGTAGGCCGAGACGCCCAGCGCCACCGTCATGTAGCCCAGCTGCGACAGCGTGGAGTACGCGACGACGCGCTTGATGTCGTTCTGCACGATGCCGATCAGGCCCGTGAACAGCGCACCGGTGGCACCGATCACCATCACAAAGCTCAGCGCCGTCTCCGACAGTTCGAAGATGGGCGACATGCGGGCCACCATGAAGATGCCGGCGGTCACCATCGTCGCGGCGTGGATCAGTGCCGAGATCGGGGTGGGGCCTTCCATGGAGTCCGGCAGCCACACGTGCAGCGGCACCTGGGCCGACTTGCCCATCGCGCCGATGAACAACAGGATGCAGATGACCGTGGCGGCATCCCAGTGAACGTTCTGGGTGATCTGCAGGGTCTTGCCGACCAGGGTCGGCGCCGCGTTGAACGCGGTGGCGTAATCCATCGTGCCCAGGAAATACAGCACGCCGGCGATGCCGAGCAGGAAGCCGAAGTCACCCACGCGGTTGACCAGGAACGCCTTGAGGTTGGCGAAGATCGCCGTCGGGCGCTTGTACCAGAAGCCGATCAGCAGGTAGGACACCAGGCCCACTGCTTCCCAGCCGAAGAACAGCTGCATGAAGTTGTTGCTCATCACGAGCATCAACATCGAGAAGGTGAACAGCGAGATGTAGCTGAAGAAGCGCTGGTAGCCCGGATCTTCGTGCATGTAGCCAATGGTGTAGATGTGCACCAGCAGCGACACGAAGGTCACCACCACCATCATCATGGCGGTGAGGCGATCGATCAGGAAGCCCACGTGGGCGCTGTAGTTACCGATCTCGAACCACGTGTAGATGTTGTGGTTGTAGACGGGCGCGCCTCCGGCGGTGAGCTGGTACAGCACGTAGAACGACAGGCCGCAGGACACCGCCACGCCGAGGATGGTCGCCGTGTGCGAGCCGACGCGACCGATGAAGCTGCCAAGGAAGCCGGCCAGCAAGCAGCCGACGAGTGGCGCCAGGGCGATGGTCAACAAAATGGAGGTAGACAGTTCCATCGACTCAGCCCTTCATGCTGTCGATTTCGGCGACGTTGATGGTGCTGCGGTTACGGAACAGCAGAACCAGGATCGCCAGGCCGATGGCGGTTTCCGCCGCAGCCACGGTAAGGATGAAGAACACGAACACCTGCCCCGCCACGTCGCCCATGAAACGAGAGAACGCAACGAAGTTGATGTTCACGGCGAGCAGCATCAACTCGATCGACATCAACAGCACGATCACGTTCTTGCGGTTGATGAAGAGACTGGCCAGGGCGATGCTGAAAAGCACCGCGCCGAGCACGATGAAGTGCGAAAGCGTGATCATGGGGTGGTCTCCTTGCCCGAATCGTGCTGGGGCGCGGCGGGAACTTCCGCCGCCATCTTCACCACGCGCACGCGGTCACGTGCATTGACGCGAACCTGCTGCGAGGCCTGCTGGTGACGCACGCCGGTGCGCTGGCGCAGGGTCAGTACCACGGCCGCCACCACGCCCACGGTGAGGATCAGCGCGGCGATTTCGAACGGCAGCAGGAACTGGGTGTAAAGCGCATGGCCCAGCCATTCGGTGTTGGACATGCCAGCGGCTTCGGCCGGGTTGGCGCCCATCACCTGCTGGTGCATGGCGCGCACGCCGATCAGCGCGAGCATTTCGCCCAGCATGACCAAGGCCACCACGATGCCTACCGGCAGGTACTTGATGAAGCCTTCGCGGACGTTCTCCTGCGAGATGTCCAGCATCATCACCACGAACAGGAACAGCACCATCACCGCGCCCACGTAGACCACGATGAGCGCGATAGCCAGGAACTCGGCCTCGGCCAGCAGCCAGATGCAGGCGGTGCTGAAGAAGGTGAGCACCAGCGACAGCACGGCGTGCACCGTGTTGCGCAGGGTGATGACGCCCAGGGCAGCGGCAACGGTCACCGCGGCGAAGGCGTAGAAGCAAACGAGTTGGAACACAGACGGATCGATCATCGGGTGTGTCCTCAGCGATACGCGGCGTCTTGAGCGCGGTTGGCCGCGATCTCGGCTTCGAAGCGGTCGCCGATGGCGAGCAGCTGCGGCTTGGTCACCACGTTCTCGCCACGCTGCTCGAAGTGGTACTCATGGATGTGGGTTTCGACGATCGAGTCCACCGGGCAGCTCTCTTCGCAGAAACCGCAGAAGATGCACTTGAACAGGTCGATGTCGTAACGCGTCGTGCGACGCTGGCCATCGCTCTCGCGCGGCGCCGAGTCGATGGTGATGGCGAGCGCCGGGCACACCGCCTCGCACAGCTTGCACGCGATGCAACGCTCTTCGCCGTTGGGGTAACGACGCAGGGCATGCAGGCCGCGGAAGCGGTTGGACTTGGGGATGTGCTCCATCGGGTAGCGCATCGTGTACTTCGGGCTGAACATGTAACGCATGGTCAGGCCCAAGCCCTTGAACAGCTCGATGAGCAGCAGGCTCTTGAAATAGTGAGTAACGCGGGACATGGTTTTCTTCAGCCTCCCGTGCCGACAGTGACCCAGCCGAAGTACTTCATGCAGCCGGCGACGAGGACCCAGACGATGGTGATGGGAATGAACACCTTCCAGCCCAGACGCATGATCTGGTCATAGCGGTAACGCGGGAAACTGGCGCGGAACCACAGGAAGAGGAATGCGAACACGAAGACCTTGGCGAACAGCCACAGGATGCTGGACTGGCCGAGGAAACCCCAGGAGGCCGGCAGCGGCGACAGCCAGCCACCCATGAACAGGATCGAGGCCAGGAAGCTCACTAGGATCATGTTGGCGTATTCGGCCAGGAAGAACAGCGCGAAGGCCGAACCGGAGTACTCCACGTGGAAGCCGGCAACGATTTCCGACTCGCCTTCCGCCACGTCGAACGGTGCGCGATTGGTTTCGGCCACGCCCGAGATGAAGTAGATGATGAAGACCGGCAGCAGCGGCCACATGAACCAGTCGAAGATACCCTTGGCGCCGCCCTGGGCATGCACGATGTCGACGAGGTTGAGCGAGCCGGCGAGCACCAGCACGCACACCAGGCACAAGCCCATGGCCAGTTCGTAGGAGATCACCTGAGCCGCCGAACGCATGGCACCCAGCAACGCATAACGCGAGTTGGACGCCCAGCCGGCGAGGATGATGCCGTACACGCCCAGCGAGGTCATCGCCAGCAGGTACAGCACGCCGGCATTGACGTTGGCCAGCACCAGCTTGTCGCCGAAGGGGATCACGGCCCAGGCGGCCAGTGCCGGGACCAGCGCGATCAGCGGGGCCAGGTAATACAGCACCTTGTTCGCGTTGGTCGGAAGGATCACTTCCTTCAGCAGCAGCTTGGTGACGTCCGCGAAGGCCTGCAGCAGGCCGAAGGGACCGATCTTGTTGGGCCCCATGCGCACGTGCATCCAGCCAAGGACCTTGCGCTCCCACCACACATACAGCGCCACCGTGATCACCAGCGGCAGGACGATGGCGAGGATGTACAGGACCGGCAGCAGGACCTGATTGAGTAGCTGTTCGCCCATGTGCTTACGCCTTGCTCAGGGTGAGGGCTGCGCCGTAGGGCGGCAGCGTAACGGTGTCTTCGTGTGCGGCCTCGATCCAGGCGGTGCCATCGGGCACGCTGGCATCGATCACGAGCGGAAGCACCACGTTGCCGACGCGCACGGCAGCACCGTCGCCCAGGCCCTGACGCTGGGCTTCTTCCGTGTTCACGCGCACGGCCGGCGCGCGATTCAGCGGATGCTTGCTCAGTGCCGTCGCCCGACGAAGCACCGCGTCGGTGCGGTAGATCGGCCAGGTTGCCAGGCGAGTGATGCCGACCGAGGCCGGACGCGAGGCCAGGCCAGCGCGCAGGGCCGGAGCGTGCTCGTTGATGCCCTCACGCAGACCCGCAAGGTCGTCGAACTCGAAGCCGGCGAGCTTGAGCGCGCCACCGAGGGCACGCAGCACCTTCCAGCCCGGGCGCGCATCGCCCGGTGCCTTGGCACCGGCCGCCACGCTCTGGGCCAGACCGTCGACGTTGACCAGCGTGCCTTCCGTTTCCGGCAGCAGCGCGATCGGCAGGATCACGTCGGCCACGTCGCGCAGCAGCGGGCTGGCGAACGCGGTGAACACGACCACGCGATCGGCACCGTGCAGCGCCTTGATCAGGGTGGCGGCATCGGCCACGTCCTGCGGCTCCACGCCGTACAGCACGTACGCCTTGCGCGGCTGGGCCAGCATGGCCTGCGCGTCGAGGCCGCCGTTGCCCGGGAGCACGCCCACGCGAGCCAGGCCCAGGGCGTTTGCGCCGACCGGCAGCTCGTTGTAACCGGCACCGGTGGCTTCCGCGATGAAGCGGGCCACGGCACGCAGCCACGAGGCCTGCGGATGCGTCACGGCCGCTTCGCCCAGGATCACCACGGCATTGCCGCTCTTGAGATCGGCGATGGCGTCCTTGTCGCCCTGGTCGGCGGCGGCGGCGTTGATAGCCTCGGCCAGCACGGACGGTGCGACCGCACCGGCTTCCACGGCGGCCTTGGCCAGCGCCAGCAGCGCATCGGCCATGGCCTGCGGCGCGACGATGGCTTCGCCGGCCAGCTTGTAGTTGAAGTTGAAGCTCGCCGGATTGACGGCGTAGACCTTGGCGCCCTTCTTCACCGCCTGGTGGATGCGGTGATTGACCAGCGGCATCTCGTGGCGCAGGTCCGAACCGACCAGCAGCGCGGCCTTCACCTTGTCCAGCTCCGCCACCGGCTTGCCGAAGGCAAGCGCCGCTGCGGCGTCGGCAAAATCGAGCTGACGCACGCGATGGTCGATGTGGGCGCTGCCCAGGCCACGGGCCAGGCGCACCAGCAGGTCGCCCTCTTCGCTCGTGGTCGCCGGGTGCACCAGCAGGCCCAGCTCGCTGCCGGCAACCTGCTTGAGGGACTCGCCGGCAACGCCCAGGGCGTCGTCCCAGGTGGTCGCCTGCCACTGGCCGTTACGCTTCACCTGCGGCGCGCTCACGCGATCGGCGGCGTAGAGGCCCTGGTGGCTGTAACGGTCACGGTCGGACAGCCAGCACTCGTTGATCGACTCGTTGTCGCGCGGCACGGTGCGCAGCACCTCACCGCGGCGCGTATGCAGCCACAGGTTGGAACCCAGCGCATCGTGGTAGGCCACGGACGGCTTGGCCACCAGCTCCCAGGCGCGCGCCTGGAACTGGAACGGCTTGTTGGTAAGCGCACCCACCGGACACACGTCGATGATGTTGCCCGACAGCTCAGTCTCGATCGTCTTGCCGATATAGGTGCCGATCTGCAGGTTGTCACCGCGACTCATGCCACCCAGCTCGTAGGTGCCAGCGATCTCGCTGGTGAACCGCACGCAACGGGTGCACTGGATGCAGCGGGTCATCTCGGTGGCGACCAGCGGGCCCAAGTTCTCGTCGGCCACAACGCGCTTGCGCTCGGTGTAGCGCGACACGCTGCGGCCATAACCCAGCGCCACGTCCTGCAGTTCGCACTCGCCGCCCTGATCGCAGATCGGGCAATCCAGCGGGTGGTTGATCAGCAGGAACTCCATGACGTCCTTCTGATACTTCAGGGCGACGTCGGTGCGGGTCTTCACCTTCATGCCTTCGGCCACCGGGGTGGCGCAGGCCGGCTGCGGCTTGGGCATGGGCTTGCCGCCCATTTCCACTTCCACCAGGCACATGCGGCAGTTGGCGGCGATGGGCAGCTTGCGGTGATAGCAGAAACGCGGGATCGACACGCCAATGGCGTCGGCCGCCTCGATGATCATGGCGCCCTTGCGGATCTGCGTGGGCTTGCCGTCGATCTCGATGTTCAGCAGGTCAAGATTTGGCGTAGTGGGCTGCGCACTCATGCGGCGGCTCCAAGCTTGTCGTCGACAATGGAGCGACCATTGACGATGTAGTACTCGAATTCATCCCAGAACTGGCGCAGGAAGCCCTGCACCGGCCACGCGGCGGCTTCGCCGAACGCGCAGATGGTGTGGCCTTCGATCTGGCCGGCAATGGCCTTGAGGCGATGCAGGTCGTCCATCGTGCCCTGCCCGGCCACGATGCGGTCCAGCACGCGGTGCATCCAGCCGGTGCCTTCACGGCACGGGGTGCACTGGCCGCAGCTTTCCTTGTGGAAGAACTGCGAGATGCGGCGGGTGAAGCGGACCGTGCAGACGGTGTCGTCGAGCACCACGATGGCGCCCGAGCCCAGGCCCGTCTTGAGGTCACGCAGGGTGTCGTAATCGAACGGCAGGCCCTTGAGCTGCTCGGCGCGCAGCACCGGCATGGACACGCCGCCGGGGATCGCGCCCTTCAGGGTGCGGCCCGGACGCAGGCCACCGGCCATCTCCAGCAGTTCGTCGAAGGTGGTGCCCAGCGGCACTTCGAAGTTGCCGCCCTTCTGCACGCAACCGGAGACCGAGAAGATCTTCGGACCACCGTTCTTGGTCTTGCTCTGCGCCAGGAACCAGTCCGCGCCCTTGCGCAGGATGGCCGGCACCGAGGCATAGGTTTCGGTGTTGTTGATGGTGCTGGGCTTGCCGTACAGGCCGAAGTTGGCCGGGAACGGCGGCTTGAAGCGCGGCTGGCCCTTCTTGCCTTCAAGCGACTCCATCAGCGCGGTTTCTTCGCCGCAAATGTAAGCGCCGGCGCCGAGCGCGCCGTAGATGTCCACGTTGATGCCGGTGCCCTGGATGTTCTTGCCCAGCAGGCCGGCCGCGTAGGCTTCCTTGAGCGCCTCTTCGAAGTGCTCGAACGGCTCGTGATGGAACTCACCGCGCAGGTAGTTATAGGCCGCGGTCGAACCGGTGCAGTAGCACGCGATGGCCATGCCTTCGATCACCGCATGCGGGTTGAAGCGCAGGATGTCGCGGTCCTTGCAGGTGCCCGGCTCGGACTCGTCCGAGTTGCAGAGGATGTACTTCTGCATGTCTCCCTTGGGCATGAAGGACCACTTCAGGCCGGTCGGGAAGCCCGCGCCGCCACGGCCGCGCAGGTTGCTCTTCTTGATCTCTTCGATCAGAGCGTTCGGGTCGGGCTTTTCGGCGAGGATCTTCCTCCACGCTTCATAACCACCAACCTGGGTATAGCTGTCCATCGCCCACGGCTTGTCGAAATGCAGCGTGGTGTAGACGACCTGGTGTTCTTTGGGTGCGGGTCCGTAAGCCATTGCGCCCTGCCCTTACTTGAGACCGTCGAGGATCTCGTCGATCTTCTGGATCGAGAGACGCTCGTGGTAGTGACCATTGACGGTCATCGCCGGCGCGGAGGCGCAAGCGGCGATGCATTCTTCTTCGCGCTTCAGATACACGCGGCCATCGGCGGTGCTTTCGCCAAGCTTGATGCCCAGCTTCTGCTCGCAATGCTTGACCAGGTCCTCGGCGCCGTTGAGCCAGCACGAGATGTTCGTGCAGATGGCAACGTTGTTGCGGCCGACGGGCTTGGTCTCCAGCATCGAGTAGAAACTGGCGACTTCATAGGCCCACACCGCGGGCAGCTCCAGGTACTTGGCGACGGCGGTGATCAGCTCGTCGGTCAGGAAGCCCTGGTTCTGCTCCTGCGCGGCGAACAGCGACTGGATCAGCGCCGAGCGCTTGCGGTCAGGCGGAAAGCGCGCCACCCACTCTTCGATGTGGTGACGGGTGTGCTCGTTCAGTACGACGAGCGGGTCGACGTTCTTGACCTGCTCGTAATTTCCGGTGGCTTTCATCAGTAATGCTCCCGTGCGCTCAGCGATCGACTTCGCCGAACACGAGGTCGTAGGTACCGATCATCGCCACCACGTCGGCCAGCATGTGGCCACGCACGATGGCGTCCATCGACGACAGATGGGCAAAACCCGGTGCGCGCAGATGCACGCGGAACGGCTTGTTCGCGCCATCGGAGACCAGGTAGCAGCCGAACTCGCCCTTCGGCGCTTCCACGGCGGCGTAGGTTTCGCCGGCCGGTACGCCATAGCCCTCGGTGAAGAGCTTGAAGTGGTGGATCAGCGCTTCCATGTCCTCCTTCATGTTTTCACGATGAGGCGGAGCTACCTTGTAGTTCTGCACGATGACCGGGCCGGGGTTGGCCTTCAGCCACTTCACGCACTGCTGGATGATGCGGTTGGACTGGCGCATCTCCTCGACGCGAACCAGGTAACGGTCGTAGCAGTCGCCACCCACGCCCACCGGGATGTCGAAATCCATCTCGGCGTACTTGGCATAGGGCTGCTTCTTGCGCAGATCCCAGGCAATGCCCGAGCCGCGCAGCATCACGCCGGTCATGCCCCAGGCCTGGGCCTTTTCCGGGGGAATCACGCCGATGCCGACCGTACGCTGCTTCCAGATACGGTTGTTGGTCAGCAGCTCTTCGTACTCGTCGACCTTGGTCGGGAAGTCGTTGGTAAACGCTTCGAGGTAGTCGAGCATGGAGCCTTCGCGCCAGCTATTGAGGCGCTTGAGGTCCTTACCCTTGTGCCAGGGCGACTCGCGGTACTGCGACATGTGATCGGGCAGATCGCGGTAGACGCCACCCGGACGGTAGTAGGTCGCGTGCATGCGCGCGCCCGACACCGCCTCGTAGACGTCCATCAGTTCCTCACGCTCACGGAACGCGTACAGGAACACCGCCATCGCGCCCAGGTCGAGCGCGTTGGAGCCCACCCACATCAGGTGGTTCAAGATGCGGGTGATTTCGTCGAACATGGTGCGGATGTACTGCGCACGCTCCGGCACCTCGATACCCATCAGGGTTTCGATGGCGCGCACGTAGGCGTGCTCGTTGCACATCATCGACACGTAGTCCAGGCGATCCATGTAGCCGATCGACTGGTTGAACGGCTTGGACTCGGCCAGCTTTTCCGTGCCGCGATGGAGCAGGCCCACGTGCGGATCGGCGCGGACGACGGTTTCGCCATCCATCTCCAGCACCAGGCGCAGCACGCCGTGCGCAGCGGGATGCTGCGGGCCGAAGTTCATGGTGTAGTTGCGGATCTCTTGTATGATCAGTTGTTCCGCCAGTTATCGGCCGCTTCGGCCTTGGCCTGCAGCAGGTCGGCATCGTCACGGATGACGCGCGGCACGAGCACGCGCGGCTCGATCGACACGGGTTCGTACACCACGCGCTTCTGCTCGGGGTCGTAGCGCACTTCGACGTTGCCGATGAGCGGGAAGTCCTTGCGGAACGGGTGACCCACGAAGCCGTAGTCGGTGAGGATGCGGCGCAGGTCCGGGTGGCCGTCGTAGACGATGCCGTACAGGTCGAACGACTCGCGCTCGAACCAGTTCACGCCCGGCCAGATGCCGGTCAGCGAGGGCACCACCGGCAGCGAGTCGTCTTCGCAGAACACGCGCAGACGCAGGCGCTGGTTGTTGTCCAGCGACAGCAGGTGCACCACGGACGCAAAGCGGCGCGGCTGGTTGTCGGACTGCGGACGGTCGGCCCACTTGAAGCGCCCCATGGCCTCGCCTTCTACGCCACGCGAGAAGCCGGTGCCGGACACGGTCTGGGTGTCCCACTCGGTCTGGCCGTAGCCCATGTAGTCGACGCCACAAACGTCGATCGGCACGGTGAAGCGGAACGGTGCCTCGTCACGCAACGCGGCGGCCACCGCGAGCAGGTCGGCGGCGGCCACTTCGGCGGTGACTTCGTTGCGTACCACGCTGATGGTCAGCGTGTCGCCGAATCGCGCGGTGAGGCGCTCGGCCAGCGAGTTGATCGGTGTATCAGTCATGGCTCAGCTGCGCCTTTCTCAGGAACGCGCGATGGTGTTGGTGCGACGGATCTTCTTCTGCAACTGCAGAATGCCGTGGATCAGCGCTTCGGCCGTGGGCGGGCAGCCCGGCACGTAGATGTCCACCGGCACGATGCGGTCGCAACCGCGCACCACGGAATACGAGTAGTGGTAATAGCCGCCGCCATTGGCGCAGCTACCCATGGAGATGACCCACTTGGGGTCCGGCATCTGGTCGTAGACCTTGCGCAACGCCGGGGCCATCTTGTTCACCAGGGTGCCGGCCACGATCATCACGTCGGACTGACGCGGACTCGGGCGGAACACCACGCCGTAGCGATCGAGGTCCAGGCGCGCGGCACCCGCGTGCATCATTTCCACGGCGCAGCAGGCCAGGCCGAAGGTCATCGGCCACATCGAGCCGGTGCGCGCCCAATTCATCAGCGCATCGACGCTGGTGGTGGCGAAGCCGCGCTGGATGACGGGGTTGTCCTCGGCCGGACGCAGGATGTCGTCCACGAGGTTCAACGGCTGCGGGTTGTGCATCACCCGGTCAAGGGACGAGATCACTCCCATTCCAGTGCTCCCTTCTTCCACACGTAAGCAAAACCAATGACAAGGAGCAGCAGGAACAACGCCATTTCGACCAGCGCGATCAGGCCGATCTTCTGGAACACCACTGCCCAGGGGAACAGGAAGGCGATTTCCAGGTCGAAGATGATGAACAGGATCGCCAGCAGGTAATAGCGCACGTCAAAGCGCATGCGCGCGTCTTCAAAGGCCTCGAAGCCGCACTCGTAAGGCGAGAGCTTTTCCGATTCGGGGCGACGCGGGCCGGCCAGGAGGCCAATAACCAGCAGGACCACGCCAAGGCCGGCGGCAACGCCGATGAAGAGCAGAATGGGCCAGTATTCGGCAAGCACGGTGAAACGTACCTCCGCGCCTTCATTGGCGCATCAGTGACCGTCGGGGGAACGGTCCGGAACTGGATTCAGCAGGCCGATCAAGGCCATGGGCTCAACGCCACGATCGCTGCGTTAGGGGCTACGAACGTCCGACTTTCCACGATCAGAGTCGGGAATCGCGACATTGTATCAGCGCGCTTAACAACAACAAGCCTTGACGGGTATTTGGAAGGCAATTTGCAGGCACTCACGTACGCCTCACGGCGATACTGCGCAGGCAATTACTACCAAGGTCTTACATGGTGTGGGTCGAGCGCTCGGAGGCGGTCATGCCGGCCAGGAGGTTTTCGATGCGCAAACGTGCCTGTTCACCGTCCGTGGAGTCGTTGAATTGCACCCCGATGCCGGCAGTGCGATTGCCTTGAGCCCCCACCGGGGTGACCCAGACCACTTTGCCAGCGACGGACAAGCGCTCGCCCTCGTCGGTGAGGTTGATCAGCAGCACCACCTCATCCCCCAGTGCGTATCGCTGGGCGGTTGGCGCGAACAGGCCGCCGTTCTTCAGATAAGGCATATAGGCGTTGTAAAGCGCCGCCGTGTCCTTGATCTTCAAGGAAATAATGCCCTGGCGGGCGGCAATGGCCGGATTCATGGTTGCTCCTGCGAATCGCTTAGGGCGATTCCCCTCCCCGGCATCGTAGCGAGCGGCCGGGGCAAGGGACAAGCGACAGGGCGGCAGAATGTGACGATGACGACCCGATCAGAGCTCGCACCAGCCCCAGCGATCGAATATCCAGGGCGAAGGCAGGTTCATGTGAAGCTTGGCAAAGGCCGGCCCTGGCGAACCCTTCGCACGCGCATGGAACACGTATCGCCCCGACCCATCCCGGGTCACCGGAGCCTCTCGCCATGGCCAACTGCGTAGCCCCTCCCCATCGACGACCGTCAGGTGCAGCCACGGGGTCAGCGCCAACGGCGGCTGCCAGGGAAGCACGTCCGTTAGCTCCGCCGAGCCGGAGGCGGCCACGCGCTGGTAGCGCTCGGCCCGATCGGCAAGGCGTCGCATGCGAGCACCGCTGAGCGCCATTTGAGTCCCGTGGCAGGCCAAGGCCGCCATCTTTTGGGCGTGCAACTCCACCGAGGAGTCCAATTTGACCCGTGCCGCACCAGACTCTTCACGTCCGTGGACTAAAAAGGCCAGCAGCTCGGGCTCGCCATCCGGCCACTTGGCCAGCGCTAGCCGGCAGAGCACATGAGCGGCACTGTGATCGGGATGGCGATCCCCCAAGGCTGGCAGCGCGATCACATTGGGGCGACAGGCGTCGAACACCCCACGCAATCTCGTCACGCTGTCCGAGAGCGCACCGCGCAACCGGCCGGTGACCCCCATGTCGGGCCAGTCCAGCACGTGAAGTGCCTCGGGGTTCACCCCTAGATGCTGCAGGGCGCGCGCCACTTCGCCGCGACGACGTTCGCCCCAGCGGCGGCGCTCGTCGTCGCCAATACGCAGCCGACGCTCCACCCAACGCTGCGGCCAGGGGTTGTTGTCGCCATTGGTGAGCAAGGCCACCGATACTTCGCCACCGAACCGACGCACGAGCTGGATCAGCTCGCCCGTCGCGATGGATTCATCGTCCGGGTGGGGCGCCACCACCAGCAATCGCGTGCTGGCGTTCAAACTCAACGCCATATCAACGCCATTCCACCAATTCGCGCGGCACCGGACGCCAGCCGCGATCAAAGGCCTGAGTCCACACCAAAGCAAGCGGCAGGCCCGCCTCCACCTTGAAGTGGTGAGTTCCAGCTGTGAGCTCCCAGTGATCGGCCACCGGCGCCCCATCCACGCTGGCGCGCAAACGCCGATTGCCATCGGTCAGCACGTAATCGCCCGGTACTGCCACATCGATCCCCTGATCCGCATCATGAGTGGGAAGCATAAGGCCGGCCACACCCACGCTGCCGCCTGCCGGCAAGAAGTTAAGCATGACAAAGCGCGCCGTTGCGTGAGGAAACCGACGCAACATCACGATCATCGTGTGATGCTCGGCCATGTCCTGCAGGATGGTGTCGGTCATGCTGCCCACACGGAGGCGATGCATGGCCAAGCTTTCCAGCACAGGGTAATAGGGACGCTGGCGAAAGATCGCGTCGCCCTTGGCATCCATGACGGTATCGCTCTTGTCCGTGTAGCGCAGCACCACGGCCAGCTCGTCGCGCTGCCGGGCAAGTGCATCGCGCCAGGGCGGGGCATAACAGATGATGGTGACCAGTTCGGCACCCAGCACCAACAACACGCCCGCCAGCCGCAGGCGCGGCCGCCGGCTCAGCCAAGCGCGCTGGGACAGCCAACCGCCGCCAGCAAGCACGAGGGTAGGCAGCACCGGCAGGAAATCCTGCCTGGTAATCAGCGGCCAGACAAACCAGATCAGCAGAACGAACAGGCCACCTTGCAGCAGCAGAAACATCGGCCAATCGAATGCGCTCAGGGCGCGCCGGCGGATACCCCATAGCGTGACGACAACCAGCACGGCGGAAAGCATGACAAACCAGAGGGCTTGCTGCGCCACATGCCGCCTGCCCTGCCCGCCCGTGTTGTAGCTCACCAACCCATACCAGACATCGCCGAGCGCGCCATGCACCGCGAACCAGGCGAGGAAGATAACCGGCACCACGAGCAAACCACCCAGCCCGGCCAACCAGCAGCGCCATCCGCCGCGGTCAGCCTGATCCGGACCGAGCCAGCGAATGGCCAGCGCCGCTACGCCGGAGGTAAGCAGCAACACCACGGTCTTCTGGGATACCGACAAGGCCGCGCCGAACATCAGCCCCGCCACGAAGTAACGCCACCAGCGCGGCGGGCATCCCACCACAAAGGCCAGGCCGACGAGCCATAGTGCCGCCCACATGTCATCGGTGCGAAATTGGCCACTAACCAGGAAGAAGCGCGGAACCAATCCGGCCACCAGCGTCAGCAGAACAGCGGCGCGCCAGCCATACAGGCGATGCGCGATCCAGCCAACCGCGCCCAGGGCCAGCAGGTACCAGACCTGCATCGCCATGCGCAGCCAGGTCAGTACATCCGGTCGGCCATCCATCAACGCCAACAAAGGTGCGTGCAGCCAGCCGAACAGCGGTCCGTGATTGTCGAAGACATCCCGATAAGGCAGCAAACCTTGGGTCCACGCCCAGGCGACATGGGCGTGTTGCGACTCATCGGAATTGAGGGGGTACGCATTCAACCAAGCCAGTCGCAGGACCAGCAGCAGCAACAGCGATACCCACGGCCAAAGGGGGACGCGGTGGGATACGGGGGATTTCATGCGCACAGCCTAAAAAAAAGGCCTGTCAGCCGGCTTTCCCTTTGCCCGCCTACGCCCTGACGACAGCGTCAGTTAAGCGACAAGCGTCCCGTAGGCTGTCAGCGAATTTCGCCCTGCCTAGTGAAGTGGCGCACTCAAGAGCCGAAAATCCGATCTCGTCGCCTGACCTGGTAGTCGTGCCCCGGGCACTGACCTCCTCGACACTTCCGGGTCTGCATCTAGGCGTGACCGCTCTGGTCTACTAGCGCAGGCGCGTGCTTAGCGCCAGCTCGACAGCAACTCGAGCAACAGCAAATCACCACGCAACGGCCCCCGCAAGGAATCGCGCGTGCGATTGGTTTGCATGTACCAGTGATCCAGCGCTTCGGCATCGAGCTGGCTGGCGAGCACACCCTGGGCGCCACAAGCTTTTGCCTTGGCCTCGTCGGCCGCCGCTTGCGCGGCAAACCAAAGGCGCTGCTCGGGCACGTCGTCGAGCCAACGCTTGGTCACATCCATGGCCTCACCGCGGCCTGCCGCGAGCGCTGCCAAATCCTTGCGCACCTCCAACCGCCGGACCAAAGCACCCTGCTCGCCCCAGACTTTCGCCAAGCCAGGATTGCCGCCCGCTGCATCAAGTGCAGCCACAGGGTCTTTCACGCCAGCCTGTTGCAACCATGCCAAGGCCTCTTCGCGCGCAGGCAAGTGAAACTCGATGCGCTGGCAGCGGCTACGAATGGTTTGCGGCAATCGCCACGGCGCGTCCGCCACCAGAAGCAGCAAGGTCTGGGGCGAAGGCTCTTCCAGCGTCTTAAGCAAGGCATTCGCCGCCGGTGTGTTCATGGCATCAGCAGGATCGATGCACACGATCTGCCATCCACCGAACTGACTTGCCATGGCCAGGCGCGCGGACAACTCGCGAATCTGGTCCACCACGATTTCGCTGCGCTGCACGCCATCCTTGCGCAGGCCATAGCTCAGCACTGCGTAGTCAGGATGCGTTCCTGCCACGAACAATTGACAGCTACGACACTGCCCGCACGGTTCGCCATCGCTCGACTGCTGGCACAGAAGGCCCTGCGCAAAACGATGCATGAAGTCGCGCTTGCCCAGGCCTGCCGGGCCGCACAGCAACAGCGCGTGCGGCATGGCATCACGCGCGCGACGCGCCTGCAATCGCGACCAGTGCTCGGCGTGCCATGGCATCGTGCTCACGCATGTACTCCAAAGAGGTGATCGGTAGCGTGGATGGCGGCGTCCCGCACCTGTTCCGGGCTAAGGCTGGCATCGATCAAACGGAACCGCCCAGGCTCCGCCGTCGCGCGCGCGCGGTAAGCGGCACGCACGCGTTCGAAGAAGTCGTCTTCCTCCACCTCGATGCGGTCCGCTTCGCCACGGCCGGCGGCGCGCGCGCGACCAGTGGCTACGGGCAGGTCGAGCAGCAACGTAAGATCCGGCACCAGGCCTTCGGTCGCCCAGTTTTCCAGGGTGGCGATTCGTTCGACGGGTACGCCACGCCCTCCGCCTTGATAGGCGTAACTGGCGTCGGTAAAGCGATCGCACAACACCCAGCGACCGGCCGCGAGCGCTGGCTCAATGCACTCTCGCACCAGTTGCGCACGTGAGGCAAACATCAGCAGCAGCTCGGCCTCCGCGCACATGTCGCGATGCTGCGGGTTGAGCACGATGGCGCGCACCGCCTCACCCAATGCCGTGCCACCCGGCTCGCGCGTTTGCACCAGGTCGACGCCACGCGCCACCAGATGCCGCTGCAAGCCGGTGAGCAAGGTGCTCTTGCCAGCACCCTCGCCACCTTCGAGCGATATAAATTTGCCTCGTAATGTCATGAGCAACGCTTCAACTGATAGCACGCGACGTTGCGGTTGTGTTCCTCCAACGTGGAGGAGAACACATGGGAGCCATCGCCACGCGCAACGAAATAGAGTTCGGAGCCGGCTGCCGGATGCAGCGCCGCCTCAATAGCAGGCTTGCCCGGCATCGCAATAGGGGTGGGCGGTAAGCCGGGACGGGTATAGGTGTTGTAGGGGGTGTCGGTAGTGAGATCCGACTTATGGATGTTGCCCGCATAGGCGTCGCCCATGCCGTAGATCACCGTGGGATCGGTTTGCAGCAGCATGTGTGTCTGCAGGCGACGGATGAACACGCCCGCGATGCGCGCGCGCTCGTCAGCGCGACCGGTTTCCTTTTCCACGATGGAGGCCAGGATCAATGCATCGTAAGGCGTGGCCAGCGGGAGATCCTTGTCGCGCTGCGGCCAAAGCGTGTCGAGCATCTTCGTCATGGCCAGATGAGCACGACGCAAGATATCGAGGTCGCTGTCTCCCTTTACATAGGCATAGGTTTCCGGAAGAAAGCGCCCCTCCGGCATTTCGCCCGGCGCACCGATCTTGGCCATCAAGGTGGCGTCATCCAGGTTCGCCCCGTCCTGACGCAGCCGGTCCGCCTTGGCCAGGGCTTGGCGCAGGTCGCGAAAATTCCATCCATCGACGATGGTGAAATTGCGCTGGAGCACCTTGCCGGCCGCCATGTTGAGCAAGAGGTCGCGCGGCGTCATGCCGGCGGTGAGCGCGTATTCGCCGGCATGCAGGCGCCCGGCCACGCGCAGCTGTTCGGCCAGCACGCGCCAGTACAGCGGCCCGGTGGCCGTGACGTGCTGCTCACGCAGTTGGCCTACCACGGCGCGCAGATTGCTGCCCTTGCTCACATCCATGCTCGGGGTCTGCGCCGATACGGCCAGCGGGGTGCGCACAAAGCGCTGGTAATCCATCCAGCCGTACACCAGGCTGCCGGCCACCGCCAGCAACACCAGCACGATCAGAACGCGCCACCATGCGCGCCCCCGCATCTTCGATTGCTTCATGCCTGCTCCAAGGGGAAACCCAACCCGCGCCAATGCGCCTGCATGGCACGGGTGACCGGCCCGGGACCATACACCGTATCGCCCACGGCCTGAACCGGCAGGATGCCGCGAACACTGGAGCTGAGGAAGACCTCACTGGCCTGGTGGAGGTCCGCGGGGGTCAAGGGCATGACCCTGGCACCCGGCCAGGTCGCCAGCACTTCGGCACGGCCCACGCCTGCCACGCCACAGTTGTCCAGCCGCGGGGTGACCAGCACGCCGTCGAGCACGGCGAAAAGATTGGTCATGGTGCCGGATACCAACTGCCCTTCGGTATCGCACACCAAGCCTTCGGCAACAGAGGGATCGCTCCACTCCGCACGAGCCATCACCTGCTCCAGCCGATTGAGGTGCTTCATGCCGGCCAGCAAGGGTTGCCGCGCCAGGCGGGTGGCGCACCAGCGCACCCGGACGCCATCCCGATAAGCCGGGCTGTCCATGACGGGCGCTTCAAAACCCGCCACGATGCGCGTGATGCTGGGTGCGGCAGGTGGCGCATAGCCGCGCTCACCCAGTCCACGCGTCACGGTGATCCGCACGACGGCCTGGGCCAGCCCCGACGCCACTACACGCGCTTCGTCCAGCAGCTCGTCCGGCTCCGGCGTCGGCAGGCCCAGGCGCTCGCCACTTTCGCGCAATCGCTGCATGTGGCGCACCCACAAAGGGGCGCTCCCTTCGACGAAGCGCAAGGTTTCGAACAACCCATCGCCATAGGACAGGCCGCGATCGAACGCCGATACCTGCGCATCTGCCGAGCCATTCACCAGCACGCGCGCAGAGGCGGACATCAGCCCTGCACTCCGAGCGCACGCAGCAGCCCGCGCGCCTTGGCTCGCGTTTCGTCCAACTCCTTCTCCGCCACCGAGTCGGCCACGATGCCCGCGCCCGCGCGCAGGCTCACTTCGTGGTCCGTCATGGTGAACGTGCGAATGAGGATGTTGAGGTCCAGGTCGCCGTTACGATCGAGATAACCCAGCGCGCCGGTGTAAGCGCCGCGTGGCGCCTGCTCCAGGGCGGCGATGATCTCCATGCAACGCACCTTGGGGCAGCCGGTGATGGTGCCGCCCGGGAACGTCGCGGCAATCACCTGCCCCGGCGTCACGTTGTCACGCACGCGCCCTCGCACGTTCGACACGATGTGGTGCACGTGGGCGTAGCTTTCCACCACCATCAATTCGTTGACCTCGACCGTGCCCGGCACGCAGACGCGCCCCAGGTCGTTTCGCTCAAGGTCGATCAACATCACATGCTCGGCGCGCTCCTTCGGGTGCGTGCTCAACTCGCGGATGCGCGCCACATCGTCATCGCCCGGCGTGCGCGGTCGCGTGCCGGCGATGGGCCGCGTCTGCGCCAGGCCGTCACGCACCTCCACCAGGCGCTCAGGCGATGAACTGACCACCGCCCACGAAGCTTGTTGCAACAAGCCGGCGAAAGGCGCCGGATTGGCGCGACGCAGTGCGCTGTACAACACGGATGGCGCAGGCATGTCCTCGAAATGCGCGCGCCAGGCCCGCGAGAGGTTCACCTGGAAGATATCGCCCGCGTGCAGATGCTCGTGAATACGCGCCACACCGTCGAGGAAACGCGCGGGCTCGTCTTCTTCCCAGCGATCGGGCGCTGACAGTTCGGCCGCCATCGCATCCGTGGCCAGATCGGCCTCCATGGCGTCGAGCAGCGCCTCGTGACCAGCCTCTGCGACCAGCACGGTGCAACCACGCTGGTGGTCCACCACGATGGCCGCGGGGCAACGCAGCGCCAGCGCAACGGGCAGCGGCGCTGGCGCGCGCAAACGCAGGCGCGGCTCGATCTCGCCCACCAGCTCGTAGGTCAGCAGCAGCAACCAGCCGCCATGAAACGGCAGGTCGTCGTCGGAGCGCGCCACGCGCTCGGCGCGCCATGCGGCATCAAGTGCATCGAGGAAGCGGCCGGCGTGTTCGCGGCCCTGCCCGTCCACCACCACGCCTTGCGTGGTGAGCGTCAGGCTTTCCTGCGGAAACGCAAACAGCAGGTCGTAGCGTGCCTGCGGCGAGCCATGGGTGACACTTTGCAGCAGCCCTGGATAGCGCTCTGGAAATGCAGCGGCCGGCGCGAGCAGATCGCGCCGGCCGTGCAGGGTACGTCGATGGAACAAGGGCTGTTCGGGGCGATTGAACAAGGATGTCACCGTATCTGTTTGCCCGCCGAGGTGAGTTGCGTCAGCCAAGGCAGGCCGGATGCCTGTCGAGATGGCGCGACGCCCAGCGATGGGCAAACACAAGCGGCCCTTCGGGGGATGCCCAGCCAGCGCGCCAGCGGGACATCATGCCACCTTTGTCAGTCGGTCAGAGCACCCTTATCACTTCGTTCAAACGCGACGGAACGCCAGCGTGCCGTTGGTGCCACCGAAGCCGAACGAGTTGGAGATGGCCACGTCGATCTTGGCTTCGCGCGCGGTGTGCGGCACGAAGTCCAGATCGCAGCCTTCGCCCGGCTCGTCCAGGTTGATGGTGGGCGGCAGCACCTGGTCGCGCAGCGCCAGGATGGTGAAGATCGCTTCCACGCCGCCGGCCGCACCCAGCAGATGGCCGGTGACCGACTTGGTGGAGCTCATCGCCAGCTTGTAGGCGTGGTCGCCGAACACGCGCTTGGCCGCCAGCACTTCACCCAGGTCGCCCAGCGGCGTGGAGGTACCGTGCGCGTTGACGTACTGCACCTCGGTCGGGTTGATGCCGCCATCCTTCAGCGCGCTATCCATGCAGCGCGCCGCACCCTCGCCGCCCTCGCTGGGCGCGGTGATGTGGTAGGCGTCGCCGCTCATGCCAAAGCCCACCAGCTCGGCGTAGATCTTCGCGCCGCGCGCCTTGGCGTGCTCGTACTCTTCCAGCACCAGCACGCCGGCGCCGTCGGACAGCACGAAGCCGTCGCGATCCTTGTCCCACGGACGGCTGGCCTTGGTCGGCTCGTCGTTGCGGGTGGACATGGCCTTGGCCGAGCAGAAGCCCGCCATGGCGGTACCTGTGGTGGCGAACTCGGCGCCGCCAGCGATCATCACGTCGGCGTCGCCGTACTGGATCATGCGCGCGGCCAGGCCGATGTTGTGCGTGCCGGTGGTGCAGGCCGTGACGCAGGCGATGTTCGGGCCCTTGAGGCCGTTCATGATCGACAGGTGGCCGGACACCATGTTGATGATCGAGCTGGGCACGAAGAACGGGGACACGCGACGCGGACCCTTGTCGTGCAGCTCGATCGAGGTGTGCTCGATGGTATGCAGACCGCCAATACCGGCGGCCACCGCCACGCCGATGCGGGCGGCGTTGGCTTCCGTCACTTCCAGCCCGGAGTCGCGCAGGGCTTGCGTGCCCGCGGCGATGCCGTAGTGGATGAACGGGTCCATCTTCTTGATCTCTTTCGGGGCAATCCACTGCGCCGGGTCGAAATCACGTACCTGACCGGCGATGCGCGTGGCATAGGCGGTAGCGTCGAAATGGGTAACCGAACCGATGCCGCTCACGCCCTTGAGAATGTTGTCCCAGGCGCTGGCGATATCGTTGCCGACCGGCGAAATAATGCCGAGGCCGGTTACAACCACACGTCGTTTGCTCATGCTGATCTTCCCTTGTGTTTCCGTGGCGCCGCTCAGAGCGGCTGCGATTGCGCGCTAGCGCGGCCACGTAGTCCGGGCCGCCGGTGCGGGACGCCGCACCATACGGGATCGGACGTTGCAAAATGCAGAAACGAAAACTGCGCCAATGTGGCGCAGCTTCCGGTATCGCTGGCGGGCAGACGCATGTCGCCAGGCGCCTGCCACGGCGGAGCGATCACTCCTTGGTGTGGGCCTTGATGTAATCGACGGCCTGCTGCACCGTGGTGATCTTCTCGGCTTCTTCGTCCGGGATCTCGGTCTCGAACTCTTCCTCGAGAGCCATCACCAGCTCGACGGTGTCCAGCGAATCCGCGCCCAGATCGTCCACGAACGAAGCGTTCGCCGTGACTTCATCCTCCTTCACGCCCAGCTGCTCGATGACGATTTTCTTGACGCGCTCTTCGATGGTGCTCATGTTGCCAATACCTCCCAAGGAGTAGTTACCTGTCGACGGCTGGCCTTAGGGCCAACCTTTGGCCGGCGGATTGTAGTGGCTAAGCCCTGGGGCCGCCATGGTCCGCTGACCGTGGTGAAACGCAGGCCACGGGACCGGCGCGAAAGAAGCAATTGTCGCCTAAAACGAGGTCGCTTGCGACAACTCCTTGTTAAGCCGGCCCGTGCCGGCGTGCCGATACGCCCTCCGGATACCCGGGAAGCGCCTCGGCTGTTTCAAACAATGCAGCGTATAGCGGCGCTTGGCGCCACTACTTCACGCCTCAGGGCATGTACATGCCGCCGTTGACGTGAAGGGTCTCGCCGGTGATGTAGGACGCCGCCGGCGAGGCAAGGAAGCCCACCGCCTTGGCGATATCCTCGGCCTCACCCAGGCGACCCAGCGCAATCTGACCCAGCAGCGCCTGCTTGGACTCTTCCGGCAGCGAGCGGGTCATGTCGGTATCAATGAAGCCCGGGGCCACCACGTTCACCGTGATGCCACGCGAACCGATCTCGCGCGCCAGCGACTTGGAGAAGGCAATGATGCCGGCCTTGGCGGCGGCGTAGTTGGCCTGGCCGGGGTTGCCGGTGAGGCCGATCACCGAGGCGATGGAAATGATGCGGCCCTTGCGCGCCTTCATCATGCCGCGCATGACCGCCTTGGACGTGCGATACACCGAGGTGAGGTTGGTATCGAGAATGGCCTGCCAGTCTTCATCGCGCATGCGCATCAGCAGCTGGTCGCGCGTGATACCGGCGTTGTTCACTAGGATCGACACGGCGCCGAACTCCTTGGCGATACCGTCGATAAGCGCCTCCACCGAAGCGCCATCCGTCACGTTGAGCACGCGACCGTGACCGCCGTGCGCCGCCAGGCGCTCGCCAATCGCTGCCGCGCCGCTCTCGCTGGTCGCGGTGCCGATTACCGTGGCGCCCTGCGCCGCCAGTTCGTCGGCAATGGCCGCACCGATGCCGCGACTGGCGCCGGTCACCAGGGCAATTTCACCTTGCAGAGTCTTGCTCATCTGTCATTTCCCTTTGGATGGCTGGACGTCGATCCGCCCATGCGCATGAATGTGGTGATCGGCCTTAGACCCACTCGGCGCGGGTGGCATCCAGCTCGGCAGGCGTCCCGATGGCACGCGCCTCGACGCTCTTGTCGATGCGCTTGATCAGGCCCGCCAGCACCTTGCCCGGGCCCGCCTCGGCCACGCGCGTGGCGCCATGGGCGACCAGCGCCTGCACGCACTCCGTCCAGCGCACCGGCAGGTAGAGCTGGCGTTGCAGCGCGGCGCGGATGTCCTCCAGCGTCTCGTAGCTGCGCGCCTCGGCGTTCTGCACCACCGGAATACGCGGCAGTGTCCAGGCGATGGACGCCATGCGCTCACCCAGGCGATCGGCAGCATCACGCATCAGGGCGCAGTGCGAAGGCACCGACACGGCCAGCTTGATCGCCTTCTTCACACCCTGCTCGGCGAGCTTGGCCAGCGCACGATCGACGGCCTCGGCATTGCCGGCGATCACCAGCTGGCCGGGCGAGTTGAAGTTGGCCGGCGACACCACCTGACCCTGTGCAACCTCCTCGCACACAGCGGCGATCTGGGCATCGTCGCCACCCAGGATGGCGGCCATGGCACCCACGCCCGACGGCACTGCCGCCTGCATCAGGCGACCGCGCTCGGTAACCAGCGCCGCCGCGTCGTGCAGCGAAAGCGCTTGGGCGCAAACGAGCGCACTGTATTCACCCAGGCTGTGACCGGAGAACTGCGCCGGCTGTGCGCCGCCCAGCTTCTGCCATACGCGCCACACCGCGACGCTTGCAGCAAGCAGCGCCGGCTGCGTGTTTTCGGTGCGATTGAGATCCTCCTCCGGACCTTGCTGGCTCAGCGCCCACAAGTCGACGCCAGCGCCCTGCGACGCCTCGTCGAAGGTGGCCTTCACCTCCGGATGGGCGGCGGCCAGTTCAGCCAGCATGCCGACCGATTGCGAGCCCTGGCCCGGAAAAACGAAAGCGAGCGAAGCGACAGTCTGGGTCATGGAGGATGGATGTTCCAAAACGAAAAACGGAATGGTGCCAGCATTGCGCGCCATACGCAGCTGTATTCGGGCAAATCGCGCGCCATGAGCGGACGCGCGCACCGACCGTAACCACCGTGACGGGGCTACGCCCCGGCCGCCACAAGGTCGACTGAAACGCAGGGAGCCAGCTCACGGCACCGCAGGCGTGACACAGCCCCAGAACGAACCATGCCGCCCGGAGGCGGCATGGTTCGTCATCAGAATCAGCAGGGATCAGTAGCGCAGCAGTGCCGACGCCCAGGTGAATCCGCCGCCAAAAGCCTCCAGCAACAGGTTCTGGCCACGCTGCACCTTGCCCGAGCGCACCGCGTAATCCAGTGCCAAGGGCACCGAACCCGACGAGGTGTTGGCGTGCTCCTGCACCGTCACGATCACCTGATCCATCGGCATGTTCAGGCGCTTGGCCGTGGCTTCGATGATGCGCAGGTTGGCCTGATGAGGGATGAGCCAGTCGATCTGCGAGGCCTCCATGCCAGCCGCCTGCAGGGTTTCATCGACCAGGGAGTCGAGCGTTTTCACGGCCACCTTGAACACTTCGCGGCCGGACATATTGATGCGCACACCGTGGTTCGGCTCGTCCGTGAAACCCGCCGAGACACCCACCGGGTTGTACAAGAGATGCTTGAACCCGCCATCGGCGTGCAGCAGTGTGGCGTAGATGCCCGGCTCTTCGGAGGCTTCGAGCACCACGGCACCAGCGCCGTCGCCGAACAGCACGCAGGTCTCGCGCTCCTTCCAGTCGATCATGCGGGTCAGCGTTTCCGCGCCGATCACCAGCACCTTCTTGGATTGGCCACTGCGAATGAACTTGTCAGCAATGCCCAACGCGTAGACGAAGCCCGAGCAGGCGGCATTCACGTCGAACGCTGCGCAGCCGTTAGCGCCCAGGCGGTGCTGCACGAGGCAGGCGGTGGACGGGAAAATGATGTCGGGCGTGGTCGTGCCCAGCACGATCAGGTCAAGCTCGGACGCCTTGACGCCTGCCGCCTCCAGCGCGCGCTGCGCTGCCTCGGTGGCAAGATCGCCGGTGGTCTGGCCTTCCGCGGCGATGTGTCGCCGCTGGATGCCGGTGCGAGTGCGAATCCATTCGTCGCTGGTCTCGACGATCTTCTCGAGATCGGCGTTGGTCACCACGCGTTCGGGCAGCGCGCTGCCGGTACCGGTGATGCGGGCGTAGATCTGGGCCATTAACTTTCCATGCGGAGGGTCGGACGAACGGACTGCGTCATGTCGCTGCAGCCGGTTACCAATCCGCCAACGTTACGTGGGTGATCGCATAAACGCAAAGCGGCGCGAAATCGCGCCGCCATGCGGAACCGTATCCCTTGCGGGACCGATTAATCCTCTTCGACCACCGAGGTGTTGGTGTCGATGACCTTCTTACCGCGGTAGTAGCCATCCTTGGTGACGTGGTGGCGCAGGTGCACCTCGCCACTGGTCGGGTCGGTGGCCAGCTGCACGGACTTGAGCGCATCGTGCGAACGACGCATGCCGCGGGTGGACGGGGTCTTGCGGCTCTTGGCAACGGCCATGGCGAATCTCCAGCTAAATCAACGTTTCTTGAGTTCGCGCAAAATCGCGAACGGGTTATCGGAACGCCCTTCGCCGGAGGATTCCTCGGGATCGGGGCCTGTTACTTCTTCTGGCAGAGCGCTGTCGGGGTTCACGGGAACCAGCGGCAACGCCAACAACAATTCGTCTTCGATCACATCCAGCAGGCTCAGCTTGCCGTCCTCGGCGACGAGCAGGGGCTCGCAACCTGGTGGCAAAGCCGCCTCCTCGCGCTCGGAGCGGATCAACCCGAGCCGACTATCCACCGCCACCGGCAGCACAAAAGGCTCCAGGGTGCGCTGACAAGTCAGCATGAGCGGAGCCTCGACGCGAACGTCCAGGTAGGACGTACCGAACGCGTCACGACCGAAATCCAGCTCGTATTGCGCTGTCCCTTCCGTACTGGCCAGGGCCTCGCCCAGCCGCTTCATGGCGGCTATGGGCAGTACCCCCTGGAACGAACGCCGCGCCGAGACCAGGCGCCAAGCGTCCACGGACTCTGGCAGTGTCACGGACATAGACGCGAAATCTTAGGATTACAACAGGTTGAAGTCAACGGGTCAGGCACCCCTCAAATGGGGAGATCGGCTATTTTGCCTGAACGCCACCGGTACGGCAGACTGCGAGCCTGTTTCCGCTGCCCAGCCTGACGCCCCGTGACTCTTTACCTGACGCTCGGCCTGGTCGCCCTGGTGGTGTTGGTGGCGGCATCGCTTGGACTGGCCCTCACCCATCGACGCCGGGCCAATCGCCGCTCCAGCAGCCTCCGCGCACTGCTTGAACTGGCCGACCGCCTGGAGGCCGATCTCAAGACCTGCCGAGCCGGGCTGGCGCAGGCCCATGCGGTGATCTCGCTCAACCCCGACCAACCGGCCCAGGGTGAGCAGGAAGCCCGCCAGGCCATCGACGCCGGCTTGCGCTCCTTACTGCAGCAGCGCATCTGGATTCGCGACCAAGCCCCCCGCGCCAGCCAGCAACAGCTGGACCTGGCCGTGAACACCATGAACGACACCCGCGCGCGCCTGCGCCCCCTGCTGAGCGCCTTGGACCGCGCCCAGCACGACCTGGACAGCGCGATGCGCGAGCACCTTCGACGAGAGCACGACGCATGACCCTTCCCACCCTGGTGCTCGGCTCCACCTCGCGCTATCGCGCGGAGCTGCTGCGCCGCCTCTACCCCACCTTCGAACAACGCGCCCCCGGCACCGACGAAACCCCGCTGGCCCACGAGACACCGCGCGACCGGGCTCGCCGCCTGGCCATCGCCAAGGCACAGGCTGCCGCCGAAGGGCTGGAAGATGCGCTCGTGATCGGCTCCGACCAGGTCGCCGAATTGGCCGGCCACATACTGGACAAGCCAGGCACCACCGAGCGCGCCCATGCGCAGCTCTCGGCATGTTCCGGGCATGAAGTGCACTTTCATACCGCGTTGTGCCTGCACGACACCCGCACCGGCCAGGATCGCGTGCATGTGGATCACACACGCGTTTTCTTCCGCAGCCTCGACGCGCAGGAAATCGACCGTTACATCGAGCGCGAGCAACCGCTGGATTGCGCCGGCAGCTTCAAATGCGAAGGCCTGGGCATCAGCCTGTTCGAGCGCATCGAGAACGAAGATCCCAGCGCGCTCATCGGGCTGCCGCTGATTGCCCTGGCGCGCCTGCTGCGCGAAGCGGGCATCGCGCTGCCCTGATGATGGCCCTTAGTCGCTCAGCGGCGTCGCCTGTTGCGACTGCAGCCAGATAAGGCAGCCATCGTCGACAGGCGGCGCCAAGGTCGGCATCGAGGGTACACGCCCCCCATAGAAGGCGATGCGACGCCGACCCTCGAAGAGATCCAGCCGCTCCAGCAAACGTGGTTGCGCGATGCGCCCGCAGAGCGTGCGCAGCCAGCCTGGCCGCTCGCGCGCGCGCAAGGCTGTTTCATCGACCGCCAGCACCATCGCATCGCCCGCATGCCCTGCGTGTAACGCGGATTCGTCGCGCTGCCAAACGGCGAGTTGCGGCGCCCTGCCGTGTTTGACATTAAGCGGGTTGTCCAAGGCATACACCGGCACCCGCCCGTTCAATTGAAAGTCGATTTCCGCCGCCAGCATGAAGTTGTCGGCCACCAGCACACGCGGCTCACTGTCGAGCAGCCGATCCGCAACGGCCCCGCTCTCGCGCCAACCAACAAAGCGCGCGGGAAAGGCCTTGACTCCCGCCAGCACCTGGGCGCCCGCGGGGCTCGCGGCCAACCCCAGATAAGCCAAGCCTGCCACCTGCCCAAGCGCAGCGAGCGCAAACGTGAGCCTGAGTAGCCACGGCCGCCAGGCGGATGGCCGGCGCAACAGCACCGGCAGCGCAGCCAGCAAAGGCAAATAGCCCGGCAGCGGCCAGTGCGCGCGAAAGCGCAGGTCGTCCGCAAACAAGCCAAGCACGAAATACAAGACAATGAAGCTCAGCGACACCACCGCCAACGCATCCCACGGCGCCCCTTCCCGTCGACTGCGTTGCCAGCAGCGCCAGGCCGCCCACAACAGCAGCAGATAGAGCAAGGGCGTGCAGGCCATGGCCTGCTCCAAAGGTTGAACCAGGGCGTCCGCATGGAACTGCCAGGGATTGCGCTCCATCAACTGGAACGCCACGCCCGCACCGCGCTGCTGCCAATTGGAGATCACCAGGGGAATCAAGCCCAGCGCCGCCACCACTATCGCCAGCCAAAAGCCCCCGCGCCGCCACTGGCCGCGGCCGCGTGCCGTGAACACCAACAGCAACAGGCCAGCCAACATGGGCATTGCCGCGCGATAGTGCGTGAGCCAGCACACATCCAGCGCCACGCCGAGCAGCAACCAGTGACGCCAACGATTGCTCTCCATGGCCTGAACCAACGCATACAGGGCCCAGGTGATCGCCACCGTCAGCGGCGCATCGGGTAGCGCCAGCACGCCCAGCGAACCAGCCAACGGCAGCGCCATGCACAGCAGGCCGGCCTGCCAGCCCGCCCGCTCATCGAACCATTCGCGAGCCAGCGCGCGCACCAGCCAAGGCAGCGCACTACCCATGAGCAAGAACGGCCAACGCATGCCGAGCACGCTGTGACCCGCCAGGGATTCACCCAGGCGGATCAACCAGGCAGTGAGTGGCGGCAGGTCGCTGTAGCCCCAGGCAAGGTGCCGGCTCTCCTGCCAGTAGAACGCCTCATCACCAAACGGCGAGAGCGTGGCGGCGAGAATCAGTTTGACCACGGTCAGCAGCACGAAACAGATCACAAAGGCGGCTCGCCACTGCGCAAAGCCCACGGCTACACTCACCCCATCGCGCAAGCTCGCGCTTGTGCCCTGTCCATTCCATTGCCCCACACTCATGTCCGCCATCACTCCACTGCACGATGAAACGCTGCGCGCACGCCTGGAGGCCGCCACGGCCCAGGTCAATCGCGTGCTGTTGGGCAAGCCGCGCCAGGTGAAGTTGGCCTTCACCTGCCTGATCGCCGGGGGACACCTGCTGCTGGAGGATGTGCCCGGGGTAGGCAAAACCACGCTGGCGCACGCACTCGCCGCCAGCTTTGCGCTGGATTTCCAGCGCGTGCAGTTCACCAGCGACCTGCTGCCATCGGACATTATCGGTGTGAGCGTGTACGAGCGCGAGACCGGACAGTTCCGCTTTCACGCCGGACCGATCTTCACCGGCTTGCTGCTGGCCGACGAAATCAACCGTGCCACGCCCAAAACGCAGAGCGCGCTGCTCGAAGCCATGGCCGAAGGACAAGTCACGGTAGACGGCCAGACTCACCTGCTGCCACAGCCGTTCTTCGTGGTCGCCACGCAGAACCCACTGGATTTGGCCGGCACCTTCCCGCTGCCAGACTCCCAGTTGGATCGCTTCATGCTGCGCGTGTCGCTCGACTATCCCGATGCCGCCGCTGAACGCGCCCTGCTCACGGGCAGTGATCGTCGCGACCTGCTGGCCCAGCTCACGCCGCAGCTCGATGCGGCAGGCCTCGCCGAGCTGGGTCGTCAAGCACAAGCCATTACGGCGAGCCCGGCGCTGCTGGACTATCTACAGGCGCTGCTCGCCGCCAGCCGTCGCCACGCGGACGTGCGCGTGGGCCTGTCGCCTCGCGCCGGCCTGGCACTGCTCGGCGCCTCGCGTGCATGGGCACTGCTCAGTGGTCGCACGCATGTACTGCCGGAAGATATCCAAGCCCTCTTCGTGCCCTTGGCGGCGCACCGCCTGGTTCCCACCCGTGGTGCCAGCGGCGAAAGCCTGGCACGCAGCCTGCTCGCCGACGTCGCGGTGGGTTGATGTTCGCCACCATTCGTCGCGTCCAGGGCTGGGCGGAGCGGCGATTGCCGGCACTGACGCGCTACAAGCGCCTGGAAAGCTTGCCCATCGTGCTGCATCGCCGGCGCATCTACATCGTCCCTACCGGCTTTGGCGCGGCCTTTACGGTATTGCTGCTGGTGATGCTGGCCGGGGCGCTCAATTACTCCAATAACGCGGCCTTGTTGTTGACCTGCCTGTTGGGGTCGGCCGGCACGGCGAGCATGCTGGTGGCCTTTCGCAGCCTCAACGGCCTTCGCCTGAACGCGGTGCGCCAATCGCACGCGATTGCCGGCGAGGCACTGGCCATCCAGTTGATATTCGACGGTGGCGGCCATGCGCATCCTTCCGTGCACGTACAGTGGGACGGCGACGCTGTCGTATTCGCGGCACAAAGCTCCGGCGATACATCAGTGACGCTACAGTTGCCCACGACACGGCGCGGCTGGCAGCCGCTGCCGCGCATCAAGCTGTGGAGCAACTGGCCGCTGGGCCTGTTCCACGCCTGGAGCTGGATTCACCCCGAGCACCCAGTGCTGGTATGGCCGCGCCCCGAAAACGGTGGCCCGGCACCCGAGCTGCCGGCCAATGACGACCGGCGACGCCAATTGCACCACGGCGAAGACATCGCCGCCCTGCGTGACTATCGTGCGGGCGATCCGCAACGGCACATCGCCTGGAAAAGCAGCGCCCGGCACGAGCACTTGCTCGTAAAGGATTTCGAGCAACCCCAGTCGCAGGAAGAGTGGCACCTCGACTGGCGCCAGTTAACGCTGGCCGATCCGGAGGCGCGCATCGCACGGCTGGCTCGTTGGCTCAGCGAGGCCGAAGCGGTTGGTCGACCGACCAGCCTATGGCTGCCCACCGAGGACATCGGCCTGGGTCACGGCCCGGTGCATTACACGCGCTGCATGACGGCGCTGGCCCGCATGCCATGATTCGTCTGCGCCTGTTCCGTCGCAAGCCACCGCAGCCCCTCAACGGTCGCGCCTTCGACCTGCTGTGTCTTACGGTAGCGGTGGTGCTGGCTGTGCACGTGCCGCACCTGCCCCTATGGCTGAGCGCTGGACTCGCCCTCACGCTGGGGTTGCGCTGGTGGCAGCGTCGCCAACATGGCGGGCGTGCCCCCGCGTACCTCAAGTTACCCCTGGTGGCCTTGCTGGCCGGCGCGGTGATCTTCCACTACGGCAACCTGTTTGGCCGCGAACCGGGCGCCGCGCTGGCCGTGGGCCTGCTGGTACTGAAACTGCTCGAAACCGATACCCCCCGCGATGCGCGAGTGGGCGCGGCCTTTGGCTGCTTCGCCTTGATGGCGGCCCTGCTGTTCGACCAGGGTCTGGTCGCCACCGCACTCGTGGCCCTGGGCCTGCTGCCAGCGCTGGCAACCTTGCGCGCCCTCGAACCCGCCGCGCCCGCAGCCACCCTGCCACGCGAATTGCTGCCCGCCCTGAAGTTGCTCGCCGCCTCCCTGCCCCTGGCCTTGCTGGGCTTTGTCCTGGTGCCGCGCCTGGGTTCGCCACTATGGGGCGGAGCGAACCCGGCACAGGGCCGCACTGGCCT
The DNA here is from genome assembly GCF_057750885.1 of Frateuria sp. sgz306004. NCBI lineage: Bacteria > Pseudomonadati > Pseudomonadota > Gammaproteobacteria > Lysobacterales > Rhodanobacteraceae > Frateuria > Frateuria sp. sgz306004. The sequence continues at coordinate 631,793 of NZ_JBYLFE010000001.1, read as the reverse complement.
CAGCGAGGACATGTCCCCCGGCGAGTTCTCCGAATTGCTCACCGATAACCGCCCCGCCATGCGCGTGAGCTTCGAGGGCGCGCCACCACCGGCAGGCGAGCGCTACTTTCGTGCCTACGTCATGTGGAATTACGACGGACGCCGCTGGACGCGCTTTGACACCGCACGCGGGCCTGCTCCCATCGAGTACCAGGGGGTGGTGCGCTATACCGTCAACCTGGAGGCCTCCAACCAGCGCGCTCTGCCTGCGCTGGACATGCCACTGGATGCGCCGGACGACGCCATGCTCGCCGCCGATCACGAAGTACTGAGCGGCAAGACGGTCGACGATGCCCGCACCTACACAATCCGCTCGGCGCAGCGTTACCGCTTGCAGCCCGAGTTGGATGATCAACAGCGCCGGCGCGCCTTGCGTCTTCCCCCTGGCTTCAATCCGCGCACGCTGGAACTGGCGCAGCAATGGCGCACGCGTTACGGCAACAACGATGCCGCCATCGTCAAGGCGGCGCTCGACCTGTTCCACAACGGCGGCTTCAGCTACACCCTGCTGCCCGCGCCACTAGGGCGCGACGCCGTGGACGATTTCTTGTTCTCCACCCGCCAGGGCTTTTGCGAGCATTACGCCTCGGCCTTTACCGTACTCATGCGCGACGCCGGCATTCCCGCGCGCGTGGTCACCGGTTACCAGGGTGGCTACTGGAATACCCTCGGCAACTACCTGCTTGTGCGCCAGGCCGACGCGCATGCCTGGAGCGAAGTATGGCTGCCAGGCCAAGGTTGGCAGCGTGTGGACCCCACCGGCGCGGTTCGTCCTGAGCGCGTGAGTCGCGGCGCGGCCGCGGCCGCCGAAAGCGCATCCGACTGGCTGCCCAATCAATGGTGGCTCGGCGTGCGCAATCGCTGGGATGTCGTCAACCGCTGGTGGAACCAAGGCGTTATCGGCTTTGACACACTCCGGCAGCGCGGCTTGCTGACACCCTTTGGCGTCAGGGACACCGACGCGGGCACACTGGGTCTCTTGCTGGCCGTCGGAGGTTCGCTGTTCGCGCTGCTGGGTTTGTCGTGGGCGCTGTGGAAACGCCCATCTGGCGACGCGGCTCAAGCAGCGATGCAACTGCTGGAAAGAAAGCTGTCGTCGGTGGGCCTATCCCGCCGCCCCAGTGAAGGACCGCAACACTACTTCAGTCGTGCCGCGCGGGCGCTCCCCACCCAGCGCGCGCCATTGGAGCAATTGATGAGGACGTATCTGGACCTGCGTTATGCGCACGAGGTACCGCCACCTGAACTGCTGAAGGCTTTTCAGCGTGCCGTGCGGGACTTTCGACCGCGTCGCGTGGTCAAATGATATTGAACCGTGGATGCCTGGCATCCACTACACGATGGAGAAAGCGTCATGTCCATGTACAAGCCGTTGATTCTCGCGACCGCGGTTGCCACGTTGGCCGCCTGCGCAACGGTGCCGCAGCCGCTGCAAGGCACCTTCACCGACGTGACCTCGGCCGCCGCACAACAAGGTGGCGCCGGCGGCGCGCAGGTTCGCTGGGGCGGTCAGATCATCAAGACCGCGCCAGGCGAACAACAGACCTGCTTCTACGTGCTCTCGCGTCCGCTGGACGATGAAGCCCGTCCGAAGGCCCCCAGCTCCAACAGCGAAACGCAGGGCCGCTTTGTGGCCTGTCGCGCCGGTTTCTACGACCCTGAGGTATTCAGCCCGGGCCGCGACATTACCGTGACCGGCGTGCTGCATGGCACGGTCTCGGAGAAGGTCGGCGAGTACAACTACGCCTATCCGCGCGTGGAAGCCAACGTGGTGTACCTGTGGCCCAAGCGCGTGGTCACCAATTACCCGCCGGGCTATTACGACCCGTTCTGGGGCCCGTATTGGGGTCCGTGGGGCAACCCGTGGGGTCCGTATTGGGGTCCGTGGGGTGGCTACTACCCGTCGCGCGTGATCGTGGTACCGCGCCCGGTGGTTCGCCCGCCGCCGCCGCCCGCACGCGGCTGATTGCACTTCACCAACGAAAACGCCGGCCCAGGGCCGGCGTTTTTGTTTCCGTCTTTTCGTACCGTTTCGTCAGCCCGGCGGCCAGTGCATGACGCGCCCGGCCAACAAATGCACGTGCAGGTGAAACACCGTTTGCCCGCCGTGCTCGTTGCAATTGATGACGGTGCGATAACCCTGCTCGGCCAGGCCCAGGCTGCGCGCATACGCTGCCGCCGCCAGCAACAGCTTGCCGAGCAATGCCGCATCGCCTGGTGCGGCCGCATCCAGCGTGGCGATGGCCTTCTTCGGAACGAACAGCACGTGCACCGGCGCCTGCGGATTGAGGTCGCGGAATGCCAGCACCTCATCGTCCTCATAGACGATGTCCGCCGGGATTTCGCGCCGAATGATCTTGCCGAAGATGGTGTCGCCCATGGAGTGCTCCTTAGTTACAGACGCATCAGCATACCGTGCGATGCCGGCGCTACCCGCTTGAATCCGAATGGTTCGTAGAGCCGGTGCGCGGCTCCATCGGCGGTCATGGCACTCAGGCCAGCGGCCACCCGCCATGCACGGTACTCGTCGCTGCCAGGAACGTCCCGCGTGTGCGCCACTTGCATCGGGCTCAATCCAGCGTCTGCCGGCTGCCGAAGGCATGCGCCAGCGTGCCGCGATCCACGTACTCCAGTTCGCCGCCCAACGGCACACCGTGAGCCAACCGCGAGGGCTTTACGTTGGCCGCTCGCGCCAGTTGCGCCAGGTAATGAGCGGTGGCTTCGCCCTCCACGGTGGGGTTGGTGGCGATGATCATTTCCTCGATCTCGCCTTCAGCCAGACGCTCCGCCAGCCGGTCCAGGCCCAGCTCCGCCGGCCCCAGGCCATCCAGGGGCGACAAGCGCCCGAGCAGCACGAAGTACTGCCCGCGATAGCCGGTAGCCTGCTCGATGGCCGCCAGCTCGGTGGGCGACTCCACCACGCACAACACCTGGCGATCGCGACTGCTGCTGGAACAGAGCGCGCACACCGGCGTTTCGCTGAAATTGCGGCAGCGCTCGCAGTTGCCTATCTCGCGCATAGCCTGGCCCAACACCTGGGCCAGGCGCACGCCACGCTCGCGGTCGCGCTCCAGCAAGTGGAACGCCATGCGCTGCGCACTCTTGCCACCCACGCCGGGCAGGCAACGCAGCGCCTCGATAAGGTCGGAAAGAAGCTTGCTCATGCCAACGATCGCGCCCCTTAAGCGCCACTAAGACGTGTAACCCGGGTAGCGATAAAGAGCGCGTTCAATCAGAACGGCATCTTGAAACCGGGCGGCAGGTTCAGCCCGGACGTTACGCCGCCGAGGCGGTTCTTGCTCACCTCGGCCACCTTGTTCACGGCGTCGTTGACGGCAGCGGCCACCAAGTCTTCGGCCATCTCCGGATCGTCCGCGAACAGCTTGCGGTCAATCTGCACGCGGCGGACTTCGTGCGTGCCGCTCATCACCACGCTCACCAAGCCGCCACCGGCACTGCCGGTCACTTCCAGCTTGGCGATTTCTTCCTGCGCACGCTTCATCTCTTCCTGCATGCGCTGGGCCTGCTGCATCAGCTGACCGATTTGACCTCTCATGGCACTACTCCACTAGCTCGTTCAATGCTCAATAGGCTTGATCGACTGGGGCACGACGCGCGCGCCAAATTCGCGCTTGAGCGCCTGCACCAGCGGATCTTCGTCAATGGCACGCTCGGCCGCCGACTGGGCCGCCTCGCGCGCGTTGGCGGCTCGCGCCGCCGGGGTTTCGCTTGCCGCGCCGCGTTGTTCGACAAAACGCAGCTTCACGCGTTCGCCCAGGGCCTGGCTAATGCGCTCTTCCATCTGGGTGACCATCGGCTCCACCGCCAGATGCATGTGCGCCGGTTGCAGCGCCAGTACCAGCGTGTTGCCTTCGCGGTCGCGCAAGGCGGCGTTCTGCGCCAGCTGGCCCAGCGGGCCGCGCAGATTGGCCTGCTCGATCAGGCTGTCCCAATGCGGCAAACCACGTGCATCCATCGCCACGGGCGCGCGAGCGGCCGGCGCTGACGCAGCCACGGGCGCGGGCGGGCGCGGCGGCGAAGGCTCGGTCACGCTGGCCATGTGCATGCGTTCGTTGGACGCCGGTGCCGCAGCGCGCGGCGGCGCAGCGGGTGCGCGGGACGCCGACGGTGTGCCGGCATGCGGTGCGGGTGCACCGCCGCCCTCCGCCGGGCGGAAAGCCAGCATCCGCAGCAAGGCCATCTCGAAGCCGGTGCGTGCATCCGGGGCCAGCGCCAGATCGCGGCGGCCCGCCGTGGCGATCTGGTAGTAAAGCTGCACGTCTTCCGGTGCGAGCTTTTCGGCCAATGCCACCAGTGCATCGGCGTCGCCGTCACCCTCTTCGGGGCGATAGCCCGGTATCAACTGAATCAACTGCAGGCGATGGAGCACGCTGGCCAGATCATCCAGCACGCCACCAAAATCCGGCGAGAAGGAGGCGATGCGCGCGCATTCGGCCATCAGCGCTTCGCCACTGCCTTCGGCCAGTGCCTGCAACAGGCCCAGCACCTGACCACGCGCCACGCTGCCCAGCATGGCGCGCACGTCGTCCACCTTCAGCTGGCCGCCACCGTAGGCAATGGCCTGGTCTAGCAGCGAGAGACCATCGCGCAACGAGCCATCGGCGCCGCGCGCCAGTTCGGCGATCGCCGCGTCTTCGTACGGAATGTTTTCCGCGCCCAGGATATGGCGCATCTGCCCGGAGATCTGCTCGGGCAACAAGCGCTTGAGGTTGAACTTGAGACAGCGCGACAGCACCGTCACTGGCAGCTTCTGCGGGTCAGTGGTGGCCAGCAGGAATTTCACGTGCGGCGGCGGCTCTTCCAGCGTCTTCAGCAGCGCATTGAACGCCGGCTTGGAGAGCATGTGCACCTCGTCCACCAGGTACACCTTGAAGCGTCCGCGCGCCGGAGCGTATTGCGCGTTCTCAATCACCTCGCGCACATCGTCTACACCCGTATTGCTGGCGGCGTCGATTTCCAGCAGGTCGACGAAGCGCCCCGCATCCACCGCGGTGCAGACGGCGCACTCGCCACACGGATCGGCCGACTCGCCGCGCTCGCAGTTGAGCGACTTGGCGAAAATACGCGCGATGGTGGTTTTGCCCACGCCGCGCGTGCCGGTAAACAGGTAGGCGTGGTGCATGCGACCGGTGTCGAGCGCGTTGGTGAGCGCGCGCACGACATGCTCCTGCCCGACCAGTTCAGCGAACTTGCGGGGGCGCCATTTTCGCGCGAGTACCTGATAAGACATGCGTAGCCTGATGTAGGGGCAAGTCCCGATTGTGCCAAGTCGGTGCGAGCAAGTCAGTATTGACCGCCGCGCACGTTTCCGACCCCGGAAAAGGCGGCGGCCCTGCCAGCCACACCCCGGCACCCGAATCATTCGCTACCGTTGCTCCCTTCCGGGCCTGGCGGGGTTTACGAACTATCGTCGCGGGGGGACCGACAGGGCCACCATAGAGACGTGCTTGGTGCGAGGGCTAAAAAGCCGTCGCTGGGTTTCACTCACTGGCGGAGAGGGCGGGATCTGTTCGGCTCGTCCTGCGCCTCACCCCTCGCTTTCGCTCGGGGCCAGCCTTTGGCTGTCCACATTCGCTCCTGGCGAATGTGTCGAACAGCGGGTTCTCACCCAGCCTCTCTTTCAGTACTTCCTACTTCAGCGCCAACCCTCAAGGGTGTCGCTCGGCTTCACTCACTGGCGGAGAGGGCGGGATTCGAACCCGCGATACGGGGATAAGCCGTATACACACTTTCCAGGCGTGCTCCTTCAACCACTCGGACACCTCTCCGCAATGGTGAAACCGCTCGCTGGGTACTCAGACCCGGCAAAGAGGCGAAAGGATAGCGGCACACGGCGGTTCACACAAGATAGTCACGCGACGACCGGCCACGCATCCCGCAGGAATACGGGCAAGTCGGTCGCCGGTGGGCGCGCCGGCACCTGGTAGAACATGTCGGCGACGAAACCGCGGTGATAGGTGGCGTGGTTGACCACGTGCAGGATCATGTCCTCACGCGACATGCATCCCTCGCCACCGCCAACGAACTGGAAATGCACCATCTGCTGGGCCTGTATGGGCGAGAGGCCGGCGGCATAGGCCAGGTACCAGTCGTTCATTACCCGCTGGCGGCTCCACAGCTCGTCCAGCGGCAGTGGCTCGGGCGTGTTGCGACTGGTGTGGCCGTGTGCCCGCCCTTGCAGATGTGCCTGAAAGATGTCGTCCACCACCCAAGTGTGGCTGAGCGTGCGCAGCATGTTGCCGAAAATGGTGGCTCGCGGCGCTTCGGCAGCCCCGTCGGGCAGCTCCCCGATGGCCGCATAGATCAGGCCATCGGCCCAGGCCCGGTAGTGCAAGAGCTTTTGCAGATGATTCATGGCGCCAATGCACTCAGGGCGATAGGGATCAGCCCGCCTCGGGCCGAACGGGCTGTGGAGCCGGCAAAACAATGCGCTCACCCGGTCGTGCGATGGCGTAGCCGCGCGCCACCAACGCTGCGCCATCCGCTTCGCTGCCGTAGTGGTAGAGGCGCAAGCGCGGACGCAGTTCCGCCGGATATTCGCGCTCGATATCGTCGATGCCGGTATGCGAGGGGTTGCCGACCAGGCCGCAGTCATGGGCGATCAGTTCGCTGCTCGCCGCCACCCGCGCGAGTACCTCGGGAATCGGCCGTGTGTCGCCGGTATAGGCAAAGCTGCCCGGCAGCGCCACGCCGTAGGAAGTGCCGGCCATGTGATGGCGCGTGGCGAACACGTCGAACCACACACCGTCCAGCCAGAAACCGCGCGTGCATGGCACCAGGTGGAAGGCCTCCCAGAAGTTCGCGCCGCCTTCGGCCAGTACGTTCGGGTAATCGGCCACGCGGGCCTGCAACCAGGTCATCAACCCGGCATGGATGAACACCTTGGTGCGACCACGCCAGTTCTCATCGAACCACAGGCGAAAGAACAGGCGCTCCATGCCACCGATGTGGTCCATGTGCGTGTGCGTGATGTACAGCGCGCGCGGCGGCTCGCCGTAGGCGGCGAGGTAGCGATCCAAGGTGTCCGGGCCGCAGTCGATCAGCAACACCGGCGCGCCATCGCGCTCCAGCACCACCGCCGACGAGCCCAGTTCCACGGCGTGCGCCGCGCCCACTCCAAGGAAATGCAGAGTCCAGTTCATGCGCGAAGAGTACGCTCGTAACGGTAAACCAGGGGCTTCCACAGCACTTCGTCAAAGGCTGCTTCGCCCTGCGCCGCCGCGCCCAGCTTGAGCAAGGATCGCCGCAGGCGCTGCAGATTGGCTTGCTGCCAGGCGTCTGCTGGCGAGCGCTGGCGACCCCGGTCGAAATCGATCAGGTAAAGCTGCTCGGCGGTGACCAGCACATTGTGCGCGTTGAGATCGGCGTGCCAAATGCCGGCCCGATGAAAACGGGCCACCAGTGCACCGACCAGCTCAGCCATTTCGCCATCCAGCGTGCCGTCCGCCAGGCATTGCGCCAGTGTGCGCGAGTCGGCAATGCGCCGGGTGATGAGATCGGCCGAGTAGAACAGCCCAGACCGCCGATAACGACACGCCACCGCGTGTGGCCCGGGCAAGCCAAGGTCGGCAATCTTGCCCAGCAAGCGAAACTCGGTGAAGCAACGGGTACGATCGGCGCCTTCCCACAGGTAACGATCACCCATGATTCGGGCTACCAAGCCGCCGCGCCGGTAATGGCGCAATACGCATTCGCCAGCCGGCGTATCGATGATGGCCACCCCGCCCCGCCCGCCGCTCTGCTGGCGCAAGGCGCCTCGCGAGCGCCAGGCGTCCGGGTCGAACCAATCGGCATCGACTTGTGGCGACACCGCGGCGTCGAACAGAATCGCTCCGGCGTCGTCTTCGCGGATTCGTTCCTGTATCGCCATGCCTGGTGTATCCGACGCGTCCTCGTCCAAAGTTCAGCGATTCTAGCCCAATGACTGCTCCTGCCTCGATCTGCCTGCTGCGCACTTCCGCCATTGGCGATGTCACCCATGTCGTTCCTCTCGTACGCACGCTCCAGGCGGCCTGGCCCCAGACTCGGCTCACCTGGATCATCGGCAAGCTGGAACGTCGCCTGGTCGGCGACCTGCCCGGCGTGGAGTTCGTCACCTTCGACAAGGCCGCTGGCCTCGCCGGCATGCGCGCCGTGGGCGAGGCGCTCAAGGGCGAGCGCTTCGACGCCCTGCTGCAGATGCAGGTGGCGCTGCGCTCCAACCTGCTCAGCCTGTTCGTGCGCGCGCGCCGCCGTATCGGCTACGACCGCGCCCGCGCCAAGGACGGCCATCGCCTGGTGATCGGCGAGCGCATTCCCGCACGCACCGGCGAGCATGTACTCGACGCGATGGGCAGCTTCTGCGAGCCGCTGGGGCTCAAGCAGACCCGGGTGCGCTGGGACATCCCGATTCCGGAGGAGGCCCATGCCTGGGCCGCCGAGCAGTTGCCCGGCGACACGCCTACCCTGCTGGTCAGCCCCACCTCCAGCCATGAACTACGCAACTGGATGCCCGAGCGCTACGCCGCCGTCATGGATCACGCCGCCGCCAAGGGCTGGCGGGTGGTGCTGGTGGGTGGCCCCTCCGAGCTGGAGCGCCGCATGGCCGACGCCGTGCTGGCGGCGTGTCGCCACACACCACTCGACCTCACCGGCAAGGACACGCTCAAGAAAATGATGGCGATGCTGGTGCGCGCGCCCGTGCTCCTGACGCCAGATTCCGGCCCCATGCACATGGCCAACGCGGTGGGCTGCAAGGTGCTGGGCCTGCATGCCGCCAGCAACCCCAATCGTTCTGGCCCCTACTCTGACCGGCGCTGGTGCGTGGACAAGTACGACGCCGCCTCGCGCCGTTACCTTGGCAAGCCGGCAAGCGAAATCCCCTGGGGTAGCAAGATCGAGAAGCCCGGGGTGATGGAACTGATTGGCGTGGACGAGGTCATCGAGCGCTTCGAGGCCTGCGCCCAGCATCTTGGCCTGGGATGAGGCCAAGGGCGCGCAGAAGCGGTGTCCGGCGCGCCTGGCAAGCCGGCCTCCCCGGGCGCCCCCAACCGAGGATTCCCGCCAACGTGGGGCGGGAATGCACCTTCGCGGGGTGCATGCTGCCAGCGAGGCTGGCAGGCCCCGTGTGGCTTACGGCGCGCGGTAATCCTGGTAGGACTTCTCCTCCACCAGCTGCGAACCCAGCTTGAGGTTGATCTCGCGCTTTACCGCCGCGCGCTCGTCGTTGCGGAAATAGACCGAGCGGGCCAGCTCGATGAACTCCGCATCGAACGCCTGGGCCTTTTCCTTCAGGCGGATACGATCCTCGATATCCCACAGCGCCTCGTTCACCGCCAGCAGGCGTGCGCGCTCGTCGCTGATATCGGTGTGCGATGCCGGATGGGCAGCCCAGGTGGCGTTGAGCAGGTCCAGCTCGGTGCGCACATTGGCGACCTTGGCCGGGTCGCTGATCTGCGCGGACTTGATCTCCAGGATGGTGATCTTGTCGATCAGCTCGCCGTAGGAAACCGGTACTTGGATAAGGCTCATGGAAACTCCGAAGGACAGGGCCTTGACGCCATGACGGGTGTGTCACGGCAACCGGCCAGGAAAGCGCACATCATAAGTGGTCTTGCACCATCGTTCAGTCTGCTTGGTTAGACTGGTAGCGCACCCGACCTTCAAGGAGAGAAATCCATGCTCAACACCCGTTTTGTCTTGCTGCCGCTGGCCGCCCTGCTGGCCGTAAGTTCGTTTGCCGCCAATGCACAGTCCCCATCCCAGTCCAGCCGCAACGGCGTGCTGGTTCAGCGTGACGGCATCTACCTGCGCTGCGACCAGTGCGGCACGGTGGAGGCGATCGACCAGAACATTTCCCAGGGCAACGACCACAGCATGGCCGGCACCATCATCGGCGGCATTGCCGGTGGCGTGCTAGGCAACCAGGTTGGCAAGGGCAAGGGCAACACCTTGGCCACCGTGGCCGGCGCCGTAGGCGGTGGCGTTGCGGGCAACCGCATCGGCGCCAACAGCGGCCGCCCCAACGCCAGCTACACCCTGCGCATTCGCATGGGCAACGGTGCCTACAGCAACGTGACCGTGCCGGACGCCAGCGCCATCCGCGTGGGCGACATGGTGCAGATCGACCCGCAGGGCAACATCGTGCGCATCCAGTAACGTTTGCGCCGGTTCCAGCAAAAAGCCGACCGCAAGGTCGGCTTTTTTGTGGTTGATCAATGCAGGGGCAGGCTTCGCAATCGTGCTTCGAGCTGATCGAAAAATTCCTGCGGCAAAGCAGCACGCACCGGCACGGTCCACCAGTGCGGCTGGGCGAAACCCCTGCATTTCACCGCATCTTTCTCGGTCATCAGCACCGCCTTGCAGTCGCCGAAATTCAGGTCATCGGCGGTGAAGGCGTGGTGGTCGGGAAAGGCATGCTCAGTCACCAACAAACCTTGCGAACGCAGGCTGGCGAAAAAGCGCTGCGGGTGGCCAATGGCCGCCACGGCATGAACGGCCTGCCCGGCAAAATCGGACAAAGGCCGACTGTGATCGTCGAGCAATGCGCGTGCCCGGGTGCCCTGCAAATGCATCGGCACATCGTCGGGCGCAAAGGCGCCGCCGTTGCAGACACGAAAATCCACCTTGCGCAACCGTGACCTTGGCTCACGCAACGGCCCCGCGGGCAACAGCTTCCCATTGCCGAAGCGACGAACGCCGTCGATCACGCAGATCTCGATATCGCGAGCCAACGCGTAATGCTGCAGGCCGTCGTCGGCAATCACCACATCGCAGCCGGCGTCGATCAACAAGCGCGCCGCCGCCGGGCGATCACGCCCCACCGCCACGGCTACGCCGGAGGCCCGAATCAGGCATGGTTCGTCGCCCGCCTGCGCCGGGTCGGGAGCGGCATCCAGCAGTAAGGGCTCCCTCTGCGTGCCGCCATAGCCGCGACTCACCACGCCCGGTGTGTAACCGCGACGGCGCAAGGCCTCGGCCACGGCGATGGTCAGTGGGGTCTTACCCGTGCCGCCTGCCGTGATATTGCCGATAACGATCACCGGCACCGGCAATCGCGTACTGCGTAATACGCCAACCCGGTAAAGGCCTCGGCGCAGGCCGGACAGCGCGCCGTACAGCCCAGCCAGCGGCAAGCTCCACCAGGGCGCGCGGGCGGCGCCATACCAGGCCGATTCAAGGCGCGCGGCCATGCTCATGGGCGCGCCTCAATCCCCAGGCTGCTGGTGGAACTGCATGCGATGCAGGGCGGCGTATTGGCCACCCAGTGCCAACAGCTCCGCGTGGGTGCCGCGCTCGACGATGCGACCCTGATCCATCACCGCGATCTGGTCGGCGTGCTCGATGGTAGAGAGGCGATGCGCGATCACCAGCGTGGTGCGGTCGCGCATGAGGCGTTGCAGCGCCTGCTGGATCAATCGCTCTGATTCGGTATCCAGCGCGCTGGTGGCTTCGTCCAACACCAGGATCGGTGCGTTCTTGAGAATGGCGCGCGCAATGGCAATGCGCTGGCGCTGACCGCCGGAAAGCCGGTTACCGCCCTCACCGATCTGGCTGTGGATGCCTTCGGGCAGCTTTTCGATGAATTCCATCGCGTGCGCCGCCTCGGCCGCCGCGATGATGTCCTGCTCGCTGGCGCCCACCAGCTCGCCATAGGCGATGTTTTCCGCCACGGTGCCATCGAACAGCACCACGTTCTGACCCACCCAGGCGATCTGGTGGCGCAAGGAGGTCAGCGTGTAGGTCTCGTAATCCTCGCCATCGAGCAGGATGCGCCCACTGGTCGGCTCGTTGAAGCGCGGCAACAGGCTCACCAGGCTGCTTTTACCGCTGCCCGAACGCCCCACCAGTGCGGTCACGGTGCCGGCGGCGCAGTGCAGGTCCACGTCGGTCAGGGCCTGGAACTCGTCGCGCGGATAGACCAGCCCCACCTGCTCGAAACGAAGGTCGCCCTTGGTGCGCTCCAGCACACGCGTGCCTTGGTCTACTTCCGGCGCCATATCGATGATCTCGAACAGGTTCTCAGCCGCCGAGATGCCAGTCTGCATGGTCGACTGCACGTTGGTCAGTCGCTTAAGCGAGGACAGCATGCCGCCCATGGCGGTGAGCACGGCGATGAACACGCCCGGGGTGATATGGTCGATCTGCGACGGCCGGGACGCCAGGAACACCATGCCCGCCAGCGCCAGCGAAGCCACCGTTTGGATGGACGAGCCGGAGATGGCGCTGGTCGCGATGATCTTGAGGTTGAGGTAGCGCGCGCGATCAGACACTTCCTTGAAGCGCTCGTCCGCCTGCTTCTGGCCACCATAGATGCGCACCTCGCGATGCGCCTTGATCATCTCTTCCACCGTGCCGGTGACCGAACCCATCATGCCCTGGATGCGCCGGCTGACCACGCGATAGCGACGACTCACTGCCGAGGCGATCAACACGATGGCCGGCACCAGCACCAACAACGCGGTGGTGAGGTAAAGGCTCTTGTAGAGCATGACCGTGAACATGCCGATGACGGTGATGCTCTCCGTCACCGCCACCTTCAAGGCATCGGTGGAAGCGCCGGCCACTTGCTCGCTGGTATAGGTGATGCGCGAGATCTGGTGGCCCGAGTGCTCGCTACCGAAGAACGACGCCGGCAGTCGCAGGTACGCGGCGAACACGTCGCGCTGCATGGACTGCACCACGTTGCGCGACACATAGCCCATGCCGTAATTGCTGATAAGGATGGCCACACCGCGCACCGCGAAGATGGCGATGATCCACCACGGCATCCAGCGGATCAGGTAGGGGTCTTTCTGCTCCAGCAGCTTGTCCATGATCGGCTGCAGCTTGCTGGTGAAGTAGGCCAGCGCGCCGCCGTCCACGGCAAAGCCGACGACCGAAATAAGGATCACCGGCCAGTAGCGAGCGGAATAACCGAGCAGTCGCTTGTAGACCTGCCGGCTTTTTGCATCCCACAACGCTACTTTCTTCTTGCCCTCGCTCATGGCCTCGCGTCCGCCTGGCTGGGCGTCGTGGCGATGGAGAGCTTGGTGAAGCCGAGTTGACCCAGCGCATCCATGGCCATGACCACGTTCTGGTGCGGGGTCATGGCATCGGCGCGAAGGGTCACCTGGCGCTCGCGATCATCACCCGCCACAGCTGCGATCGCTTGCTTGAGCGGTTCCACGCCCTCGCCATGCACTTCGTCGCTGCCGACAAAGAAATGCCCGTCGCGGTCCACCACGATGGTGAGCGCGGGCGCCTGCATGTCGCGCTCCTGCACACTGGCCTTGGGCAGCGTCACCTGCATGCGCGAGTGCTGGATGAACGTGGTGGTGAGCACGAAAAACATCAGCAGGGTAAGCAGCACGTCGATCAGCGAGATCACGTTGATCTCGAAATCGTCCTGCCGGCGGTCATTGCCGATACGCATGCGTCAGCTCGCGCTCGACTCGGTGGTCGGGCGACCGCTCGCGCGCGGGCGAGTCGGCGCGGCCTGATTCACCGTGAGTTCGTCGAGGAGCTCCGTGGCCTGCTTTTCCATTTCCACGCAGTAGCCCGCCACCTTGGAACGGAAATAGCGATGCAACACGTAGGCCGGAATGGCCACGACCAGGCCGCTGGCCGTGCAGATCAGCGCTTCGCCGATGCCACCAGCCATCTTCATCGGGTCTCCCACGCCGCCCTTCATCACGTCCATGAACATGCGAATCAGGCCGATCACTGTGCCGAGCAGGCCTAGCAGTGGACCGATCAGTGCGATCGTGCCCAGCGTGTTGAGATAGCGCTCCATGCGATGCACCACATGGCGGCCGGTATCCTCGATGCGCTCCTTGATCAGGTCGCGCGAACGGTTGCGTACGGCCAGCGCCGACGCCAGCAGTTCGCCCAGCGGCGAGCCGTTGGCCAGCGCGTTGAGGTGATTGCTGTCCAGTTGGCCCGAACGAGCCCAGTTGCGCACTTCCTCGCCCAACCCGGGCGGCAGCACCGAACGGCGGCGCAGGGTCCAGCAACGCTCCAGCACGATCGCCAGTGCGACCGCCGAACAGATCAGGATGGGCAGCATAGCCCAGCCACCAGCCATCAGGATTTCCAGCACAACGACTCCGCGAAACGCGATCGATAGGAAGAGCGCATCATAACAGTCTCGCCCGGCCGTTCCGCGGCCCCGGTGGCAGTTGTGAAGGCCACCTATTCGCGCCAATAGCGAGACTGTCGCTGGCGCCAGGCGCCCACCACCACGGGCGGCTGGCCAGGCATCAGATCCACCTGTATGGCGCCGCTGGTCGCTGTGTTCAACCAGGGGATCTCCGCCCGTTCATAACGTTGCATGACCTGTGCATTGGGGTGGCGAAAGCGGTTGCGCCAGCCGGAGGACACCAAGGCCAGCGCCGGCTGAGTGGCTTGCAGGAAATCCTGGCCAGATGACGTGCGACTGCCATGATGGGGCACGCTGAGCACCAGCGGTGCCCCCGGCGGCAAGGCGGCCGCCACTACGGGCTCGACCCGCGTGCTGATGTCGCCCGTCAATAGCACTCGCCCTGAGGCACCCTCCACCAGGATCACGCACGACCGATCATTGGCCGACGCCCCGGGATTTCCTGAGGGCAACACACGCACCGTGACACCATCCCACTGCCAGCCACGCCCCACCGGGCACGCCTCCATAGGGATGGCCATGCGCTCGGGCTCGCCCGCGTAGCGCTCGGCCGCGGGAAAAGCCGCCGCCACGGCGGGGATGCCACCTGCGTGGTCGTTGTCCGCGTGGCTGGCCACCAGCAGATCCAGCCGGTCGATGCCCAGCGCGCGCATCGATGGCAACACGGCGGCCTCGCCGAGATCGAACTCGGACGGAAAGCGTGCACCCGCGTCGTAGAGCAACGAGTGCTCGCGCGTGCGTACCAACACCGACAGCCCCTGCCCCACATCCAGCATCCACACCTGGAAGCCGCCCGCCGGCGGCAGCGTTCGCGTGGGCCACACCAGGGGCAGGAACAGCACAACACCCAGCCAACGCAGGGGTACTCCGCGCGGCATGAATAACCAGAGCGCGCCGAATGTAGCCAGCAGCAAAGCCGCCAGACTCACCGTCGGCAAATACCAATGCGCACCCGGCCAGGTAGCCATGCGTTCCAGCAGCCACCATTGGGCATGAGCGAACCAGGCAGCGCACCAAAGTACCGGCTTCGCCAAGGGCGGACACACCGCCAACAGCACCATGCCCATCAAGGCGAAGGGCACGATAACGAAGCTGACGAAAGGCACCGCGATCAGGTTGGACAACGCACCGACCAAGGACGCTTCGCCGAAGAACCACAGTGTCAAAGGCATCAGCGACAACGTCATCACCAACTGCCCTGCCGACAGCTCGCGCAGGAAACCCCGCAAGCCTTTGCCCTGCACATCCAGGCACAGCATGAGAAAAGCCACACCCACGAAGGACAGCCAGAAACCGGCCGACAACACGCAGAGCGGATCGAACAGCAACACGACCACCAAAGCCAATGCCAGCGACGCCGGCCCGCTCGGCTGACGCCGCCGACAGCGCCCTAGCGCCACCACGCCGATCATCAGCAGCGTGCGAACCGTGGGCAACCCGAAACCCGCCAGGGCGCTATACACGGCCGCGACCACCAAGGCGCCAGCCGCCAACGCGGGCGGGCGCGGCCAACGCAGGGCCAGCGCTGGCCACAAGGCGTACAGGCCACGCATCAGCCACGCGCCAAACAAGGCCGCCACGCCCACGTGAAACCCCGAAATAGCAATCAGGTGGGATATGCCATTGGCCCGCGCCACCTCCCAGTCGCGCTGACTGAGCCCACGAATGTCGCCCACCGAAAAAGCCTGTAAGAGCGCCGCGTCGTGCGCATCCCGCACCCGACGCGCAATGCCCTGGCTAACAGCTTCGCGCGCACGGTCGATGCACAAGGGCGCCCTGGTCAGTGACCGGTTTCCGGCCGCCTCACGCACGTAGCCTGTCGCCACGATGCCGCGCTCCAGTGCGCTACGTTCGCTGTCGCTACCGCCGGGGTTGATCAGGCCGCGTGGCCGCTTGAGGCGCAATTGCAGGCGCCAGCGCTCGCATGCGGCGATGGGCGGAGCCGTCCGGTACCAATTGACCCTTACCAGGCCAGCCAGAGGCACTGGCTCGTCATCCAGCGAGGCTTGCTCCACTGACAGCAAGAAGCCAGTGGCGTCGTCGCGCCTCAAGGGAAGCGCAGCGACCCGTCCTTCTACCCAGAAATCCTTGCCTTCCCACTCATGCGGCAAACGCGCATCCAGGGCGATGCCACCGCGAAGACAGGCCCAACCCACACCGAACACCAGCCACGCAGCCCAGCGGTGGCGCCGCCCAAGACCTGCCCATAACACCGCTGACGCAAGCAACGCAACGCACCAACCGCGCGAAGGCAAGCCTGGCAACCACTGCACGGCGAGCACGCCGCCCAGCAAACACAAACCAGGCCCTATCGCTCCGCGTCCACGCATGGCGGCATCGTCCCTTCAGGCGAAGAAACGATGCTCAGCCAGCATACCTTCCAGGGGTATCGGTACGAGGCGCCAGCGCCCGCAAGCGCGGCACCCGCACCGGCGAAGGCATCAAGCCCGCACCTTCTCCATGATCACGCCGTTGTGCAGTTCCAGCGTGCGATCCATGCGCGCGGCCAGGCGGTTGTCATGGGTCACCAGGATAAAGCTGGTGCCGATCTCGCGGTTGAGCTCCAACATCAGGTTGTACACCTGGGCCGCATTGCCTTCGTCCAGGTTGCCGGTGGGCTCATCACCCAGCACCACAGCGGGACGCGCCACCAGCGCGCGCGCGACCGCGCAGCGCTGGCGCTCGCCGCCGGAGAGTTCCGCCGGCTTGTGGTCCAGGCGCTTGCCCAGCCCCACCCGACCCAACAAGTCGGCCGCCTGGCGCGATGCCTCGCTGATCGCCACGCCGCGAATCAGCAACGGCATGCACACGTTTTCCAGCGCAGTGAATTCCGGCAGCAAGTGATGGAACTGGTAAATGAAACCCATCGAGCGATTGCGCACGCGACCACGATCGGCATCGGACAGGCGCGAAAGGTTCTGGCCTTCCACTTCCACCTCGCCACCGGTCAACGTATCCAGGCCGCCGATGATGTGCAGCAGCGTGCTCTTGCCCGAGCCCGAGGCACCGACGATGGCCAGCGTCTCGCCGCGCTTGACGGTAAAGCTGACGTTGGACAACACGTCCGTCTTGAGATCGCCTTCCTCGTAGGTCTTGGCGATGCCGCTGGCGCGCAGCACGATCTCGTTAGTGTGACTCATCGGTTTATTCATAGCGGAGCGCCTGCGCGGGCTGCGTGCGCGACGCGCGCCACGCGGGGTAAAGGGTGGCCAGCAAGGAGAACAGGAAGGTGATCAAGGCCACCCAGCCCACATCGCTCGCCAGGAGTTTGCTGGGCAATTCGCTGATGTAATAGACGTCCGGCGACAGGAAGGTCACGCCCGTGACATGTTCGATCCACTTGACGATCGCCGGCAGCTTCCACGACAGCAGCGAACCCAGGCCCACGCCAAAACCGATGCCCACGAAGCCCACCAGCACGCCCTGCACCATGAACATGCCCATGATGCTGCGCGGCGTGGAGCCGAGCGTGCGCAGGATGGCGATGTCGGCCTGCTTGTCGGTCACCAGCATCATCAGCATCGAGATGAGGTTGATCACCGCGACCAGGATGATCAGCGAAAGAATGATGAACATGACCTTCTTCTCCATCGAGATGGCGGAGAAGAAATTGGCATGGCTATCCATCCAGGTTTCCACGCGATAGACCTGCCCCAATTGGTTGGCCAGCTCGCTGGCCACGGAGCGCGCGTTGAACATGTCGTCCAGGCGCAGGCGGATGCCGGTGGGGCCGTCGAGGCGATTGAGGCGCTCGGCGTCGGTCATATTGATCAGCGCAAGGCCGGAGTCGAACTCCTGCATGCCCACCTCGAACACACCCGACACCGTGAACGTGCGCAGGCTGGGCACGCTGCCGGTGATCGGCGAGGACTGGAACGAGGGCACCGCCACGATCACTTTGTCGCCCACCGCCACGCCGAGCTGCATGGCCAGCTCTCGGCCTAGCACGACGTTCCAACTGCCTGGCGTTAGCGAGGCGAGCGTGCCTTCGACCATGTGCTGTCCGATGTCGGACACCTTGGGCTCTTCGGACGGCACCACACCTCGCAGCAGGCCGCCGGTAGAACGGCGGGCCTGGAGGAAAGCCTCCGATTCCACATAGGGCGCAGCGCCCTGCACGTGCTTGTTGGCCTCGGCAATCTTTACCGCGCGCGGCCATTCCTGCACGGATTGCCCCGGCATGCCCGACACCGTCGCATGCGAAATCGCACCGAGGATGCGGGAGCGCAGCTCGTTATCGAAGCCGTTCATCACCGACATTACCGTGATCAGCGCGGTCACGCTGATGGCAATGCACACGATGGAAACGGTGGAAATAAAGGATATGAACTGATTGCGACGCTTGGCGCGGGTGTAGCGCAAGCCGATAAAAAGCTCTAACGGTCGAAACATTAGGCGGGTCGCTTGTGGGGTTCGTGGGGGCTGGCCGCCCGGGTGGCGGGATTATCGCCTGAGATGCGGCTACGCCCTAGGACCGCGTTGAACGGAAAGAGTGCCATGCTCCGCCGACGCCTGCTGGGCTCGCATCACCTGTAGGCGCATGCGCAGGCGGCGGCGCGTGTCGGCATCGGCATTGTCAGGCGCCAGCAGCAGCGGGTACGCCCGCCCGTCCGTGTCGCGCAGGGCCAGCCAGATCAGGGCCTCGCCGAGCACGCGGTGGGAAACCAATGCAGCGGTGCAGTCCGAGCCGTCGCAAAGCCGCAGGCTCCATACCTGATCACGCCCCCAGCCCGCCGCGGATAAGGGGCTGCGCTCCCAAGCTCGCCTGCGCGAAACCAGCACGCCGAGCAGCACGACATTGAGTGGCACGACCAGCCAGGGCGACAAGTTGCTCAGCCACAGCGAGGCCATGGCCAGCGCGGTGACGAGCCATACGGCCCGCCCCGGCCAGCGCGAGGGCCGATACTCAAAGCCGATGGCGGGAGCGGATGTCATTGATGATGGCCTGCCAGTCCGGGCGCGACGCCTGGGCGTGTCCCATCACCCAGTCCCACAGGTCCGGGTCTTGAACATCCAGCAATTCATCGAACGCCTGGCGCGTGGCCTCGTCGGCCTGGGCAAAGCGCTCGTCCAGCCAGCCGCCGAACAGGGCGTCCAGCTCGCGGGTGCCGCGACGGGTGCGCCAACGCAGGCGCTTGATGCGGGCTTCGTCCATTGCGCGAAGTGGCTCCTGGGTCGCGTCCCCTCCCCCACAGGGGAGAGGATGGAAATGAGGGGCGATGCTGCCTCGATACGGCGAATGCCAACCTTGCCGCGAGCACCCTTCACCCTCAGCCCACTCCCCTGCAGGGGAGTGGGAACAAGAGCATCAGGTACGACGCTCGACGATCAGCTTCTTGATCTCCGCAATGGCCTTGGCAGGGTTCAGACCCTTCGGGCAGGTGCGGGCGCAATTCATGATCGTGTGGCAGCGGTACAGCTTGAACGGATCTTCCAGGTCGTCAAGGCGAGCACCGGTATCCTCGTCGCGGCTGTCCACGATCCAGCGGTAAGCCTGCAACAGGATCGCCGGGCCGAGGTAACGGTCACCGTTCCACCAGTAGCTCGGGCAGCTGGTGGAGCAGCATGCGCACAGGATGCACTCGTACAGGCCGTCGAGCTTCTTGCGGTCTTCCGGCGACTGCAGGCGCTCCTTATCGGCCGGGGCCGGGCTCTGCGTGCGCAGCCAGGGCTTGATCGAGGCGAACTGCGCGTAGAAGTGCGTGAGGTCGGGCACCAGATCCTTCACCACCGGCATGTGCGGCAGCGGGTAGATCTTCACGTCGCCCGAACCGCAATCCTCGATGGCCTTGGTGCAGGCGAGCGTGTTGGTGCCGTCGATGTTCATCGCGCACGAACCGCAGATGCCTTCACGGCACGAGCGGCGCAGGGTCAGCGTCGAATCGATCTCGTTCTTGATCTTCAGCAGGGCGTCCAGAACCATCGGGCCGCACGAAGCCATGTCGACTTCATACGTGTCGATGCGGGGGTTCTGACCATCGTCCGGGGACCAGCGATAGATGCGGAACGTCCGCGGCTTCTTCGCGTCCTTGGCCGGAAAGTGCTTGCCCGGCTGGACCTTGGAATTTTTGGGTAGCGAAAACTCAGCCACAGTGGCTCTCCAGTCCGGGTATCAGTAAGTGCGCTTCTTGGGCGGCACGACGTCGACGTCCTTCGTCATGGTGTACATGTGCACCGGACGGAAGTCGAAGTTGGCCTTGCCGTTCTCGTCGACGGACACCATGGTGTGCTTCTGCCAGGTGACGTCGTCGCGGTCCGGGAAGTCCTCGCGAGCATGCGCGCCGCGGCTTTCGTGGCGCTGCTCGGCCGAGTACATGGTGGCCACGGCCTGATCCAGCAGGTTGGCCAGCTCCAGCGTTTCGATCAGGTCGGAGTTCCACACCAGCGAACGATCGCTGATGCCCACGTCCTTGAACGAATCGCGCACCTTGGAGATCTTGTCGCAACCCTCCTTGAGCGACTCGCCGGTACGGAACACGGCCGCGTCGGACTGCATGGTGCGCTGCATTTCCGCGCGGATCTTCGCGGTCGGCAGGCTGCCCTTGGCATTGCGCAGGCCGTCGAAACGGGTGAGCGCCTTGTCCAGCACGTTGGCCGGCAGGTCCTTGTGCGGCGTTTCCGGCTTGATGATCTCGGCGCAGCGGTGCGACACGGCACGGCCGAACACAACCAGGTCGAGCAGCGAGTTGGAGCCCAGGCGGTTGGCGCCATGCACCGACACGCAAGCCGCCTCGCCGATGGCGAACAGGCCCGGCACCACGGCATCCACGTCGTCGCCGCGCTTCTGCACGACTTCGCCGTGATAGTTGGTGGGGATGCCGCCCATGTTGTAGTGCACGGTGGGGATGACCGGGATCGGCTCCTTGGTCACGTCCACACCGGCAAAGATGCGCGCCGACTCGGCGATGCCCGGCAGGCGCTCGTGGATCACGTCCGCACCCAGGTGCATCAGGTTGATGTGGATATGGTCCTTGTGCTCGCCCACGCCACGGCCTTCGCGGATTTCCATCGTCATGGCGCGGCTGACCACGTCACGCGAAGCGAGATCCTTGGCGTTGGGCGCATAGCGTTCCATGAAACGCTCGCCGTTGGAGTTGGTGAGGTAACCGCCCTCGCCACGCACGCCCTCGGTGATCAGGCAGCCCGAACCGTAGATGCCGGTCGGGTGGAACTGCACGAACTCCATGTCCTGCAGCGCGAGCCCCGCGCGCAGCACCATGCCGCCACCGTCGCCGGTGCAGGTATGCGCCGAGGTGGCGCTGAAGTAGGCGCGACCGTAACCGCCGGTCGCCAGCACCACCGCGTGGCCGCGGAAGAAGTGCAGCGTACCTTCGTTCATGTCCAGCGCGAGCACGCCGCGGCACACACCCTCTTCGTCGAAGATGAGGTCGATGGCGAAGTATTCGATGAAGAACGTGGCGTCATGCGCCAGCGCCTGCTGGTACAGCGTGTGCAGGATGGCGTGACCGGTACGGTCGGCCGCGGCGCAGGTGCGCTGCGCGGTGCCCTTGCCGTAGTGGGTGGTCATGCCGCCGAACGGACGCTGGTAGATCTTGCCTTCCTCGGTACGCGAGAACGGCACGCCGTAGTGTTCCAGCTCGATGATGGCCGGAATCGCTTCACGGCACATGTACTCGATGGCGTCCTGGTCGCCCAGCCAGTCCGAACCCTTGATGGTGTCGTAGAAGTGGAAGCGCCAATCGTCCTCGCCCATGTTGCCGAGCGCGGCCGAGATGCCGCCCTGCGCCGCCACGGTGTGCGAGCGGGTCGGGAACACCTTGGTGATGCAGGCGGCCTTGAGGCCCTTCTCGGCCAGGCCGAAGGTGGCGCGCAGGCCCGCGCCACCGGCGCCGACCACGATCACGTCGTACTTATGTTGTTGGATCTTGTAGCTTTCCATGGAATCAGGCTCCCAGCGCCACGCGCAGCACGGCCATCAGGGTGGCCAGCGTGCCGAGCACTGCAATGAACTTCACCAGCACCAGGAGGGCGACCTCCTTCCAGCGCGTATGCACGTAGTCCTCGATTACGATCTGCAGGCCCAGCACGGCGTGCCAGCACACGGTCAGCACAAAGGCGACCAGTAGCACGGCGTTCCAGGGCTTGGCGACGATCGAACGGGCCGTGGCGTAATCGGCGTGCAGTGCACCCAGCACCGTCACGACAAACCACAGGGCGAGAAACACCAGCGCCGCCGCGGTGACGCGCTGCGTCCACCAATGGCCAACGCCGGACTGGGCCGAGCCCAGGCCGCGAGCGCGCTTGAGGGGGTTGCGCAACTGCTTGCGCACATCATGCTGCTGACCGTTGGCGCTCATGCCGCACCTCCGGAAGTGAGCACATAGGCCCACACGATCACGGTAAGCACGACGCTGCCGACGATGGAGAGCCAGCTGGAGCGAACGAACTGGGGAATGGCGTAACCCATACCGCCATCCTGGAACAGGTGACGGATGCCGTTGCACAGGTGATAGAACAGGGCCCAAGTCCAACCGAACAACAGGATCAGGCCAATCGGGCTGCCGATGCAGGTCTTGAACTGGTTGTAGCTTTCTTCGCCACGAGCGAGGGAGAACACCCCCCACAGCACGATCAAGGTTCCGACGGAGAGGGCGATGCCGGTAGCGCGGTGCACGATGGATGTCGCCATCTGCACTTGCCACTTATATATGCCCATGTGAGGGGAGAGAGGTCGTTGCGTGTCTGCCATGGCGGCTATCCTGGGTGGAATCGCTGATGCCCTTTACCGCCCTTCCCTATCTCCGACACGCCGGCGCAATGAGCCGGCGCGGCGGATCAGAAGTCGATACAGCGCCCGTTCTTTTCCCAATCGCCGTAGCGCGTGGGATCTGGGGCCGGCCGCTCCACCGCGGTCTTGTCCGTCGCCGGAACGGCGGGCACGGTCGACGGTTCCGTGGGAACGGAGGCCGGCTTCGACTTTGGTTGGGAGGACGTATCGGACATGGTATTTGAAAACTGTAAAAGCGTAATACTTGCGTAAATGCAGCACAACCTTGACGTTGCGACGCATGTCTGACAGACCGCTCACTCGCACTTGTATGTAAGGCGCCCCGCCCCTACCTCGCCAAGCTATGACGCATTCCCATACCGCACATATCCTGCAACTCGAAGGCGCCGACGCCATCGCGTTCGCACACGCGCAATTCTCCAGCAACGTTCGCGCGCTACAAGTCGGCCAGTGGCAATTCAGTGCATGGCTGGATGCGCAGGGCCGGGTACTCGCCCTGTTCCACCTCGGTCGCCCCGCCGAAAACACCCTGCTCGCCTTGCTACGCGGCGGGGACGCCGCAGGCATGGCGCAGCAACTGCAGCGATTCGTCTTCCGCTCCAAGGTGACCCTGGTGGTGCCGCCTCCCCAGACCCTCGGTACGGCCCCCGCACTGGACAGTTACGCCCTCCATCGTGAAGGCGACGCCTATCTATGGGGCTGCGGCACGCATAGCCTTGTCATGGGAGCGGCGTCGGGCGACAACGATTGGCGCCTGCCGCAGATTCATGCGGGCTGGCCTTGGTTGCCCAGCGAAACCCTTGGCCAGTTGCTGCCGCCGGCACTCTCGCTGGAGCGCCTTCAGGCTGTCGCCTTCGACAAGGGCTGCTACCCGGGGCAAGAGATCGTGGCCCGACTCCACTATCGCGGCGGCCACAAGCGACATATGCATTGCGTCGTATTGTCGCAGCCCTTGACAGGGGGCACCGTTTTGCGCATGGACGGAAAAGGGGTGGCGCAATTACTCGATGTCGCCGTGACGCAAACGGACGTCCAATCACTGGCCGTGATCGACGATGACATCGCCAATCAACTTGAAAATGGCGCATCGATGACCTTCGATGATGGTGTTTCGTTGCGCATCATGGCGAGTTGGGAAGCGTGATGAACATGTCCGCGCAAGGATTCGCGAACGCGTCTTGCGATTGTGAGTGCGACGTGAACCTGAACGAACGGGCACTTGCCAGATCGAAATCCCGCCACTAGGCTCCGCCAACCAAATCGATAGACACCCCAGCCCACGGGTGTCGATATACGCGACGAACCGGAGGGGTCCGGATCAGCGCGACCCGGCAGTGATGTCGGCGTACATAACCTCCGTTAGTGCGGAGGAGTTGCAGGCAACGTGGTCGTTAGTACCCGAGCAATGCCTTTGCAGCACGACAAGTTGTGAGTGGCACCGGATCAGCCGCTCGACTGGCCACAATCCCGTGGCAAACCGCTGGCGACCACAAGTTTCGGTCGCAGTGTTCAATCCAGGTGGAACGGCCTGCCCGCCCGTCCACCGCAACGGCGTGTGAAGTCAGCAGTACCGGCTTCGCGCGTACAGCACGCTGGAGGCAGACAATGAAACTTTCCATGCTGTTGTGGCTGGCGTCCGTGCTACCCCAACCCCTCGCGGACCAGACCTGCCTGGCCACGACGGTTTATCTCGAGGCACGCAGTGAGTCGACCATCGGGCAATACGCGGTGGCCGAGGTAGCCCTTCGACGTCGCGATCGCGGCACCTGGGGCGATAACGTTTGCGAGGTCGTTACTTCCCCGCGCCAGTTTGCGCTGACGACGACAGCAAGCAGTTTCGAGGTCACCGACCTCAACTCGTGGACCAAGGCGTGGAAGATCGCCGGCGACTCCATCAGCAACTGGAGCCTGCCCAAGGGCGAGCGAACGGTTTACGTGCCACAGGCCGACCATTTCGCCACGCTCGCAGTATCTCCGACATGGTCGACGCACCGCATCGTCAAGACCATCGGCGATCACGCGTTCTACGCCGTCAACTAACCCCAACCCCAATGCACAAAAAAAGGCCCTCGAAAGAGGGCCTTTTTATTTGGACGTCTAAACGTCGAAATCGTCAGAGTCGATAGACGAGGTTATTGCGAATCTGCACATAGTCGCCGGGGCGAACCTGCGGATCAGCCGCTTGCGTCACCGTTGCATAGCGCCCGTCATCCATCTTGATGGTGACCTGCCAAGCAATATCGGGCCCGCCGTTGTTCTTGCCTACCTCGTTACCGATCGCACCACCCGCTACCGCGCCTGCCACCGTGGCGAGCGTGCGGCCACTGCCGCCGCCCACCTGGTTGCCAAGCACGCCACCGGCGATGCCGCCAATCACCATACCCAGCGGCGACGCGCCCTTCTGGGTCTGGATCTGACGCACATCACTCACCACACCACACTGCTCGCAACGATTGGAAGCTCCGCTGTAAACCACCTGTCGCTGCGGTGGTGGCGGCACGCAGGCCGACAACAGCGCCATCGAACAGGCCAAACCCACGACAGCCAAATGTCTAAACAGTGTGTGCATGACGTGATTCCTCAGTGAGCGTCGGAAACTGCTACTACTCCTTGTTGCACCTGCAGCCTGTCACCCGGGTCGTGATCCATGCGTACAGTGCGCGTCACGCCGTTGTACTCGTAACTCACGTCGTACGCCACCACCTTGTCGCCACCATTGCCAGGCACCGTATTGCAGCGGCGCTGAGTCACCTGCTGGGTCGCATTGGCCTGATGATTGGCCTGAATTTCATGGCCGGCGTAACCGCCGCCAACCGCGCCCGCCACCGTCGCCAGCGTGCGGCCCTTGCCGCCACCCACCTGATTGCCCAGCAGGCCGCCAGCCACCGCACCAATGGCCGTACCCGCGATCTGGTGCGTGTCCTGCACCGGCTTGTGCACCGTCACCACTTCGTCATGACACACCTGCTGCGGCGCGGACGCCTGTTCGCGCACCGGTGTCACGCTTACCACGCGCGCGTACTTGGCGCTGTCCTGGCCACCCTGCTGCGACATGGCACCCACGCCGCCATCCGCATTCGCATCGCGGTTGCACGCCGAAAGGCTCAACACCAAAGCAGCGCTCACACCCACGTGCAACGCCGTCATTACCATCTTGTTCATAATGCTCTCCTGTCTGGACCGGCGGAGCACCCCGCATCCGCCTCGAACGATCCCGAGTGGTTCAATTGAACTCGTGTTTTACTGAATACTCGCTTAGATCGGGTCAGGCATTTTTCTAGACAGGAAACCCAAAAACTGTGCTCGAACTCACCGACAGTCACGCTCATATCGACGATGCCAGCTTCGACGGCGACCGAGAGGCGATGTTTGCCCGCGCACGCGAGCACGGCGTGCAGCACATGGTGGTGCCCGCCATCGACCACGAATCCTGGCCGCGCATTGCGGCCATTTGCAATGTACACCCGCAAGCGCTTCCGGCTTATGGCATGCACCCGATCTATATCGACCGGCATCGCCCGGAGCACCTGGATGCCCTGGTGATCCAACTGAAGAACGAGCGCAGCGTGGCCGTGGGCGAGATCGGCCTGGATTACTTCCTCCCGGAGCTGAATGTCGAACGGCAGCGCGAGTATTTCCAGGCGCAACTACGCATTGCCCGCGACTTCGACCTGCCCGCGATCGTGCACGCGCGACGCGCCATGGATGAAGTCACTTCCACGCTGCGCCGCATCGGCGGCCTGCGCGGTGTCGTGCATAGCTTTTCCGGGAGCTTGCAGCAGGCCGAACGGCTATGGGAGCTAGGCTTCTATCTGGGCATCGGCGGCCCAGCCACCTACGAGCGTGCACAACGCCTTCGCGGCATCGTGGCCAACATGCCGCTGGAACACCTGCTGCTCGAAACGGATGCCCCCGATCAACCCGGCGCATGTCATCGCGGCGAGCGCCATGAACCCGCCCACCTCACCGACATCCTGCGCGTCGTGGCGGAACTGCGTGGTGAAAGCGAAGCACAGGTCGCCCGCGCCACCACGGAGAACGCGCGGCGACTGTTTGGCTTCTGAGCACTTGCCTCCCTTCGCCGGCCGGTGCTAGCCTAATTACTTCACCGGTGAACTATCCTCCAATGAAATGAAGTGCATCACCGAATGTCTCGCTCATATGGACGAGGGCATTGCTCGCGTCGGCGAGAACATGCCAGGCTACCCCGTGCATGAGGTGGTGCTGACGCGCCTGCTTATGCTGGTGGGTAGCTCGCTGCAGACCGAGCTGGAACGCCATCTCAAGCCCTACGACCTCAACGACAGCGATTTCCGCACGTTGATGATGATCTACAGCAGCCCCACCGGCAGCGCGAACCCGAGCGAACTGTGCGAATACGCGCAGCAAGGCGCCACCAATATGACGCGCATCGCTAACGTACTGGTCAAGGCCGGGCTGGTGACGCGCACCAGCAGTGCCGAAGACCGCCGCCGCGTCGTGCTCAGCATCACCGCCGCCGGCAAGCGCTTGGTGCGCAAGATTCTTCCGCCACTGGCACCCCGCGTGCTTGGCGTGTTCTCGTCGCTGAGCGCCAGCGACAAACGAACGCTCGACCGCCTGCTGCGACAGGTGGCGATGAACATCGATTCGCTCACCCATCCGGACCCTCGTCCATGACCCCAGACTTTTCGCTTCGCCGCGGATTCGGCCAGCGCATGTTGCTCGCCTGTGCCGTGGCTGTCGCCCTGGCCGGCTGCTCGATTCCCGCCAAGCTTCACCAGCCCACGCTGCGCGATGATGTACCGCTCGCCGGCATCGAAGCCGGCCATCGCGCCGGCTGGCCCGACGCCGAATGGTGGCGTCAGTATCAAGACCCACAACTGGATCAACTGATCGCGATGGCCATGCAAGGCTCGCCCGATCTTGTCCAGGCACGTTCGCGCATCGATTCGGCGCAGCAATCCATTCGCGCAGCGACCGCGCAGGCCGGACTTTCGGTGGGTGGCAGCGCCCAGGTCCAACGTCAACGCCTGAGCGAAACGGGTTTGATTCCGCCCAAGTTCCTCGGTTTCACCTGGTACAACCAAGGCGACCTGGGCGTGCAGGCACAGTACGACTTCGACTGGTGGGGCAAGAAGCGCAACACCATCGAAGCAGCGGTGGACCAGGCCCACGTCGCCGAGGCTCAACAGAGCGCCGCAGCGCTCGCCATCCAGAGCACGGTGGCTGATACCTACATGGGCTGGCTGGCCGATGAGGCGCGTATCGATATCGCCAGGCAAGCCGTGGCAGCGCAGCAACAGTTGCTGCGTATCGCCGAGCTGCGCGTGCGGCAGGGCGTGGATCGCCCGGACACGCTTCAGTCCGCCAAGGCACAGCTCGCCGCCACTGAACAGATGCGTGTTGCGATCGAAAGCTCAGCACGCATTCGCCTCGCGGCACTGGCAAGCCTGGTGGGTGTCGCGCCGGCGCAACTGCCCGCCCTGCAAGCGCGCCCGCTTCCTGATGCAACCGGCGGCCTGCCCGACAACGTGGGTGTAGACCTCATCGCTCGCCGCGCCGACATTGCCGCCAGTCGCTGGCAAGTGGAGTCAGCGCTGCGCCAGACCGATGTCGCCCGTGCGCAGTTCTATCCTGACATCAGCATCAGCGCGATGGCCGGCCTATCCAGCGTCGACCTGGACAAACTGTTCAGCGCAGGCAGTCGCGTGTTCGCACTCACACCGGCCCTGCACCTGCCCATTTTTACCGGCGGTCTGCTTGAGGCCAATTACGGTGTAAGCAAAGCGCAGCTCGACGGCGCCGTCGCGCAATACAACAGCACCGTGCTGAGCGCCGCGCGCGACGTGGCCACGCAAAGCCTCACCGCCAAACAGTTGGAATTGCGCCGCGCCGAGCAGGACCGCGAAGTCACCGCCAACGAGCAACTGCTCGCCAACGCGCAGGCCCGCGTACATCGCGGCGTGAGCGACCAGCGCGAGGCACTCGCCGCGCAAGCGCAGTTGTTGCAACAGCAGGACGACCGCACGAGCCTGCACGCCCAGGCCCTCTCCACCAACATCTCGCTAATCAAGGCCTTGGGCGGCGGCTATCGCGCCAGCTCGCCCGACCAGGTTTCCAGCGACCAAGCCCCCACTTCCCCGACGAACCTTTCCGGAGACGCCACGCATGAGCGCCACTGATTCCAACGTCCGCTCGCAGGACAACGACAGCGGCATGGCCGCCAAGGACCCGGCCAAGCGTCGGCGCGCCCTGCTCATCGTCGCCACCGTGTTCATCCTCGCGGGCGTGATCTGGTGGTTGCTGTGGACGTTTGTGTTCTCCACTCGCGAGAAGACCGACAACGCCTACGTGGGCGGTAATCAGGTCGCCATTTCGGCGCAGGTGCCCGGCACGGTGGTGGCGATCCTCGCCGACGACACGCAGCGCGTGGAAGCCGGCCAGGTGCTGGTGAAGCTCGACAGCACCGATGCCGACGTGCGCCTGCAGCAAGCAAGCAGCGCGCTCGCCCAGGCCGTGCGCCAGGTGCGCCAGCAGACCGACTCGGCCACGGGCGCCGATGCGCAGGTCGCCAAGGCCCGCGTGGATCTCAAGAAGGCCCAGGCCGATCTTGCCCGCCGCATGCCGTTGGTCGCCGCACAAGCGGAAGCCCCGGAAGTCGTGCAGCACCTGCGCGACGGCGTAGACCAGGCACAGGCCGCACTGGATGCCGCCCAGGCCCAGGCCCAGGCCGCGCATGCCGCCATCGAAGGCACCCAGGTCGCCAACAACCCGACCGTGGAACAGGCACGCGCCAACTTCCGCGCTGCCTGGATCGCTGCCAACCGCAATGCCATCTACGCGCCGGTGAGCGGCTATGTCGCCCAGCGCAGCGTGCAACTCGGCAACAGCGTGCAGCCGGGTCAGCAGCTGATGACCGTGGTGCCGCTGCACGACCTGTGGGTGGACGCCAACTTCAAGGAAAACCAGCTGCGCCACATCCGCGTCGGCCAGCCCGCCAAGATCGAGGCCGACGTGTACGGCGGCAGCGTGGAGTTCCACGGCAAGGTCATCGGCCTTGGCGCCGGTACCGGCAGCGTGTTCTCCCTGTTGCCCGCGCAGAACGCCACCGGCAACTGGATCAAGGTGGTACAGCGCGTACCGGTGCGCATTGCGCTGGACGACAAGGAGCTCGACCAGCATCCGCTGCGTGTGGGCCTTTCCACCGATGTCACCGTGGACATCACCGACGACAAGGGCCCGATGATGGCGCCCGCCGGCAACGGCCAGCCCATCGCGCAGACCAGCGTGTATGAGCAGATGGCGAGCAAGGCCGACGACGAGGCTGAGAAGATCATTCAGGCCAACCTGAGCCAGCGCAACGCCAACTGACGAGCGAGCCGAGCCCCTCCCCCATGGCCACCACTCCCGAAGACGCCAAGCCGTTGCCGCCCTTGCACGGCACGGCGCTGGTTCTGCTCACCATCGCCGTCGCGTTCAGCACCTTCATGGAGGTGCTGGACATGACCATCGTCAACGTTGCCGTGCCGCACATCGCCGGCAGCCTGGGCGTAAGCTCCAGCGAGGGCACCTGGACGATCAGCTCCTACTCGCTGGCCAGCGCCATCATGCAGCCCCTCACCGGCTGGATCGCGCGACGCTTCGGCGAAGTGAAGACCTTCGTCTTCTCGGTGTTCCTGTTCGTCGTGTTTTCCATGCTTTGCGGCCTGGCCACCTCCATGCCGATGCTGGTGTTCGCCCGCCTCATGCAGGGTGCCGGCTCCGGCCCGATGGTGGCGCTCTCGCTTACCTTGCTGCTGGCCAGCTACCCCAAGGCCAAGCAAGGCATCGCGTTGGCGCTATGGGCCATGACCGTGGTGGTGGCGCCGATCTTCGGCCCCATCCTTGGCGGCTGGCTCACCGACAACTTCTCCTGGCCGTGGATTTTCTACATCAACCTGCCCGTGGGCATTCTTGCCGGCGTGATCACCTGGTCGCTGCTGCGCAAGCGTGAAACCAAGACGTTCAAGACGCCGATCGACATGATCGGCCTGGTGCTGCTGGTAGGTGGCGTGGGCTGCCTGCAGTTCATGCTGGACAACGGCAACGACCATGACTGGTTCGCCTCGCCGCTGATCACCTCGCTGGGCCTGGTCGCGCTGATCAGCCTTACCTTCCTGGTGGTGTGGGAGCTGCACGCCAAACACCCGGTGGTGGATCTGGGGCTGTTCCGAAAACGCAACTTCACCGCGGGCGTCACGGCGTTGTCGCTGGGCATGTTTGCCTTCTTCGGCATCAACGTGGTGTTCCCGCTGTGGCTGCAGACCACCCTGAGCTACACCGCCACCTGGGCTGGCCTGGCCACCGCACCCGTGGGCATCCTGGCCTTTCTGTTGTCGCCGCTAATCGGCCGCAACATGCACCGGCTGGAGTTGCGCGCGGTGGTGACGTTCGCTTTCATCGTGTTCGCCGCCACCTCGTACTGGTTCTCCACCTTCGACAGCTCAGCCTCGTTCGATTCGCTGGTGCTCCCGCGTTTCGTCATGGGCATTGCCATCCCCTGCTTCTTTATCCCGCTCAACCAGATCTACCTGGCCGGCCTGCCGGCGGAGGAAATTGCCAGCGCCAGCGGCCTGGCCAACTTCTTCCGCACGCTGGGCTCGAGCGTGTCCACGGCGGTCACGGTCACCCTGTGGCAGCACCGCGGCATCCTCCATCACGCCAACCTCAGCGAGAACGTCACGGCAGCCAACCCAGCCGCGACCCAGGTGCTGCAGGGGCTCACCCATGGCGGGCTGGGACAGATGCAGGCCCTGGGCATCACCGACAACCTGGTCAACCGGGAGGCGCTCACCCTGGCGGTGAACGATATCTTCCTCGGCTGCGCGGTGCTCTTCGTGCTGCTAATCCCCGTGATCTGGCTGGCAAAGCCGCCCTTCGGCTCCGCCGGCGGCGCGGTAGGTCACTGATTTTTTAACAATTGCTGCACCCTTGGGTGCAGCATGACCTTAGTCAGGGGCGACTGGTGCGGCGCAATACCTTCTGTTAGTTTGTGCCGCATGGCACAAACGATCCGCATCATCAAGAAGTATCCGAATCGCCGGCTCTACGACACGGAGATCTCCAGCTACATCACGCTGGAAGAGGTCCGACAGCTGGTGATGGACGGCGAAACGTTCGAAGTTCGCGACGCCAAGAGCGGGGAGGATCTCACCCGCTCGGTGCTGCTGCAGATCATCTCTGAGCACGAGGAAAAGGGACAGCCCATGCTGTCGCCCCAGTTGCTCAGCCAGATCATCCGCTTCTACGGCGACTCGCTGCAGGGCTTCATGGGCCCTTACCTGGAGCGCAGCCTGCAGGTCTTCCTGGACCAGCAGCAGCAATTCCGCACGCAGCTCAACAGCCTGCTGGGCCAGACCCCCTGGTCGATGCTCAACGAGCTGACCGAGCGCAACATGGATGCTTGGCGCAACATGCAGCGCGGCCTGCTCGATGCCGCCACGCAGGCACAGACGCCGCGCACCACCAAGAAGCCGTAATTCTCTCTCCGCGCATGCGCCCGCCAATGCGGGCGCGGCCGATTTCCCTTCTCACTCTCAGCCGTTGCAGCACAACATGTGCTGCCGTGCGGCATGTGCACGAGTCTTTCACATGAACCCTACTGCCCCGACCCCGCGCGTCGCCCTTGTGACCGGAGGCATCGGCGGCCTGGGTACCGAAATCTGCCGCCACCTTGCCCAGGCCGGGCGTCAGGTGATTGCCGTGGATCTGCCGGCTCGTGAGGATCGCCTGCACGCTTTCCAGCGCGAACTGGCCGACCTCGATGGCGCCGTGCGTTTCGAACCCGGCGACGTCAGCCAGTTCGAAAGCTGCGCCGAGCTGATCGGCCGCGTGGAAGCCCAACACGGCGCCGTGGACATCCTGGTCAATGCCGCCGGCATCACCCGCGACACCAGCCTGCGCAAGATGACGCCGCAGCAATGGCACGAGCTGATGCGCGTGAACCTCGATGGCGTGTTCAACATGTGCCGCAACGTGGTCGAAGGCATGAGCACGCGCGGCTTCGGGCGCATCGTCAACCTGAGCTCGGTCAACGGCCAGACGGGCCAGTTCGGGCAGACCAACTATTCCGCCGCCAAGGCTGGCGTGCATGGCTTCGGCATGGCGCTGGCGCGCGAAACGGCGCGCAAGGGCGTCACCGTCAACACGGTGTCGCCGGGCTACTGCGATACCGCGCTGGTGGCCGCCGTGCCCGACGACATCCGCGCCCAGATCATTGCCGATATTCCGGTGGGCCGCCTGGGCGCGCCGGCCGACATCGCCCGCGCGGTCAGCTTCCTCACCGCCGATGACGCCGGCTACATCACCGGCGCCAACCTGCCGGTGAACGGCGGCTACTTCATGAGCTTCTGATCGCGCACATCGCCTGCGTCGCGCCAACCGGCTACTCTTGGCGGCCATCGCGGCTGCCTACTCAGGGAATCCATGGCGAAGCACATCACCCTTATCGGCGGCGGCCTGGTCGGCGCGCTGTTGGCGCAGCAATTGGCCGGTCGCGGCTTCAAGGTGGATGTCTTCGAAAAACGCCCCGACCCGCGCATCGCGGGCTTCGTCGGTGGCCGCTCCATCAACCTCGCCCTGGCCGAGCGCGGCCTGCAGGCACTGCGCGAAGCCGGCCTTGCCGACGATGTGCTGCAGCGCGCCGTGATGATGCGCGGACGCATGGTGCATACGCGCGACGGTCGCTCGGGCCTGCAGCGTTACGGCGTGGACGACAGCGAAGTCATCTGGTCGGTGTCGCGTGGCGCGCTCAACATGCTGCTGCTCGATGCGGCGGAAGCGGCCGGCGTGCGCTTCCATTTCGGCCAGTCGTTGGTGTCGGCGGATTTCGATGCCGGGCGCATTCGCCTCGCCGACGAGGCTGGCACGGAGCGTGACATCGATGCGCCCGTGGTCATCGGTGCCGACGGCGCGGGCTCGGCGCTGCGCGCGGCGATGAATGCGCACAGCCCCCTGGGTGAGCGCGTCGATGCGCTTGGCCACGCCTACAAGGAGCTGGAGATTCCTCCCGCCGGCACCTTGCCCGCGGAGCTGGTGGGCCGCAGCGGCGGGCACGACCAGTTCGCGCTGGAGCCTCACGCGCTGCACATCTGGCCGCGCGGTGGCTACATGTGCATCGCCTTGCCCAATACCGAAGGCAGCTTCACCGTCACGCTGTTCCTGCCCGCGCAGGGCCCGCACCCGAGCTTCGCCACGCTGGCCGATGCGCAGGCAGCGCGCGCCTTCTATCAGCACGATTTCCCGGATCTGCTGCCACTGATCCCCGATTTCGACAACGACTACGACGGCCACCCGGTCGGCACGCTGTCCACCCTGTACCTGCAACGCTGGCACCTGGGCGGCCGCGCGCTGCTGGTGGGCGATGCGGCACACGCCATCGTGCCGTTCCACGGCCAGGGTATGAATTGCGGCTTTGAAGACACCGTGGTGCTGGCCGCGCTGCTCGGCGAAGCACCGGACGATACCGACGAGGTGTTCGCCGAGTTCCAGCGCATCCGCCAGCCCAACAGCGACGCCATCGCCGCCATGGCGCTGGAGAACTACATCGAGATGCGCGACTCGGTGGCCGACCCGTATTACCTCGCCAAGCGCGAGCTGGGCGCACTGTTGGCCACGCAGGCGCCGGCGCATTTCATGGCGCGCTATCGCATGGTCACCTTTACCCACCTGCCCTATGCGTACGCCTATGAGCGTGGCCGGGCGCAGGACACGTTGCTGGATCAGCTGCTGCGCGGCTCCACCGACGTGGGTGCCGTGGACCTCGCCGCCGCCGTGGGCACCCTGAAAGCCACCCTGCCGCCGCTACCCGATCTACGGCATGGATGAGGCCCTGCTCGCCGCGTACCGCGCCACCGATTACCGGGTGCGGCTCGCGACGGGCGGCTGGGCCAGCATACGCATCGATCAGCCGTTGCCCGCTGCGCTGGCCACCTGTGTCGCGGATCAACCGTGGGGATTCATCACCGCGTGGAACCCGCGCTCCCAGCCACAGCCGCGCCACGTGAACCGCGCGGCGCAGCGCGCACTGTTGCGACAGCTCCGGACATTGCCGCGGACCGTCGTGCTGCGCGCCGGTGTCGGCGTCGCCCAGCATGGCGCCTGGCGCGAACCCAGCCTGTTCGTGGTGGGCCTGGACATCACTGCGCTTGACCGGCTCGCCCACATTTTCGCCCAGCATGCCTATGTCCACGGCCGGGGCCCCTCGGCCGCGCAACTGCGCTGGACAGCCGGCCTTTGAGGCGCCTCTCTGGCACGTTTCCGGCCCCCGTTTCCTCGTCCTGCACCGGCGGCAGCTCGCCGCATGGACAAGCGCGCCAGCCTTTGCGGACAATCGACCGATGACTGCGCCGACCGCCAACGCCACGGCCACACCACACGCCTTGCTGGAAGCACGGGCGATCGCCTTCTATCGCCAGGACGAACCCGTGTTCGGACCGCTGGATTTCAGCCTGCACGCCGGTGAAGTGGCCTTGGTGGAAGGTGACAACGGCAGCGGCAAAACCACCTTGCTGCGCGTCCTTGCCGGTTTGCTGCACCTGGACGAAGGCGAGCTGCGCTGGCGCGGCGGCCCGTGGCGCCGGGTCGAGCACCTGGGCGACACGGTCTTCCTGGGGCATCACCTGGGCCTGAAGGCCGATCTCAGCGCGCGCGAAAACCTCGCGGTGGCCGCCGGGCTGTACGGCATACGCGACGGGCACCGCATCGAGCAGGTGTTGCTCGACGTCGGGCTGGCCGGCTACGAGGACGAACCCGTGCGTCGCCTGTCCGCTGGCCAGAAAAAGCGCGCCGCGCTGGCGCGATTGCTATTGCTGCCCGCCACGCTGTGGCTGCTCGATGAGCCTTACGCCAACTTGGATCGCACCGGCATCGAGCTGGTGAACCGCCTGCTGGCTCGGCACGCCGCGCGTGGCGGCGCCGCCCTGGTCACTAGCCATGGTGCGGTGAGCTTTCTCGATGGCGAACCCAAACGGGTACGCATGCACGCATGAGTCACCCCTCGCTTGCCGCCGCCTGCGCCGCTGTGTTGCGACGCGACCTCACCCTGGCCTGGCGCCGTCGCGGCGACATCGCCATGCCGGTGCTCTACGCCATCATCGTGATCACCTTGTTCCCCTTCGCGCTCGGGCCGGAGGACGCCCTGCTGCAGCGCATCGCCAGCGGCGTGGTGCTGGTCACCGTGTTGCTCGCCATGCTGCTCGCACTCGATGCCATGTTCCGCAGCGACATCGAGGACGGTTCGCTGGAGCAGCTCATGCTGTCGCCGCAACCGCTGGCGCTCATGCTGGGCATGAAGATCCTCGCGCACTGGATCACCACCGCGCTGCCACTCATCGTCATTGCGCCACTGCTGGCCGGCATGCTGCATCTGCCTACCGCGGTGATGCCTGTGCTGGTGTATGCGTTGGCGCTTGCCACGCCCCTGCTGAGTCTGCTCGGCGCCGTGCTGGTGGCCCTCACAGCCGGCACGCGACGCTCTGGTATGCTCCTGGCGTTGATGCTGCTGCCGCTCTGCGTACCAGTAGTTATTTTTGCCGCCGGCGCCGTTGCCGCGGCGCAACAGGGGCTGCCGTGGCTCGCGCCCATCGCCTGGCTGGGGGCCGCGTTGGTCATGGCCCTGGTGCTGGCGCCGCTGGCCTGTGCCGCCGCGCTTCGCATTGCCTTGGATGCTTGAGATGGCCAACTGGATCCCGTTGTGGGTACACAAGCTCAGCTCACCGCCTAACTTCTACCGCTTTGCCGGTGTGGTGCGTCCGTGGGCCCTTGCCCTTGCGCTGCTGCTCGGCGCGGTGGCGCTGTACGGCGGGCTGGTGCTGGCCCCGGCCGATTACCAACAGGGCGACGCCTACCGCATCATTTTCATCCACGTGCCCAGCGCCTGGATGAGCCTGTTCATCTACGGGCTCATGGCGGTGGCCGCCTTCATCTCGCTGGTATGGCGCATCAAGCTGGCCGAAGTGGTGGCGATGGAATCGGCGCCCATCGGCGCGGCCTTTACCTTCATCACGCTGGTTACCGGTTCGCTGTGGGGCAAGCCCATGTGGGGCACCTGGTGGACCTGGGATGCACGCCTCACCTCCGAACTGGTGCTGCTGTTTCTGTACCTGGGCGTTATCGGGCTGTATCACTCCTTTGAAGATCGCCGCCAGGGCGCACGCGCCGCGGCGTTCCTCGCCATCATCGGCATCATCAATGTGCCGATCGTGCATTTCTCGGTGAACTGGTGGAATACGCTGCACCAGGGTTCCACCGTGCGCATCCTGGGCCCCTCGCACATCAGCAGCGACATGCTGTGGCCGCTGCTCACCATGATGGTCGCCACCAAGTTCTATTACGTGGCCAGCCTCTTCGGCCGCGTACGCACCGATCTGCTGGCGCTGGAAAGCGGCAAGGATTGGGTGCGCCAGATCGCCGAACAGGAAGGTGCACGATGACGCCGTTCTCCTGGCAGCACTTTTTCGCCATGGGCGGTTATGCGGCGTACGTGTGGCCGGCCTTCGGGGTGTTCTTCCTGGTGCTGCTGGCCGACTACCTCAGCCCTGGCCTGCGCCGCAAACGCCAGTTGCGCGAACTGCGCACCCGCCTTGCGCGGCAAAGCGCGCGACAGGCGCGCCAAACCACCACGCCGTAAGCGACGGAGACGCGAGTCCTTCATGAACCCCACCCGCAAGCGCAGGCTCACCATCGCCCTCCTCGTGATCGCCGCCGCGGTGGTGGCGGGCGGGCTCATCGTGTTCGCCTTGCAGCAGAACATGAATTACCTCTTCACCCCGAGCCAGGTGCAATCGGGCGCGGCCACCAGTTACAAAACCTTTCGCCTCGGCGGCATGGTCAAGGCCGGCTCCATCCAGCGCAGCAAGGATTCGCTCAAGGTCACCTTTACCGTGGTGGATGCCAACGGCTCCATGCCGGTGGAATACACCGGCATCCTGCCGGACCTGTTCCGCGACAACCAATCGGTCATCGCCACCGGCCACATGGACAACGCCCGCTTTATCGCCGCCGAAGTGCTGGCCAAGCACGACGAGACCTACATGCCTAAAGAACTCAAGGACGCCATGGCCAAGGCGCATGAAGGCAAGAAGGTTAACGAGGCCGCCGGCCAGGATCAGCCGCAATGACGCCGGAACTGGGCCAGCTCGCACTTATCCTCGCCCTGCTGCTGGCGCTCGCGCAGGGCGTCTTGCCGCTGCTCGGCGCCTGGCGCAACAACCGCGCACTGATGGCGGTGGCGCGACCCGCCGCCGCGGGCCAGGCTGCGTTTGTCATTCTGGCTTTCGGCCTGCTGGTGTGGTCGTTCCTGCGTTTCGATTTCTCCGTGCAGTACGTGGCCGACAACTCCAACCTCGCGCTGCCCTGGTATTACCGCGTTGCCGCGGTGTGGGGCGCACACGAGGGCTCGCTGCTGTTGTGGATCTTCATCCTCAACCTGTGGACGCTCGCGCTGGCGGCATTGAGCCGCGACCTGCCGGAGGTGTTCGCCGCGCGTGTGCTGGGCGTGCTTGGCCTGGTGGCGGTGGGCTTTCTGGCCTTCATCATTTTTACCTCCAACCCTTTCCTGCGCCTGCTGCCCATGCCGGCCGATGGCGGCGACCTCAACCCGGTGCTGCAAGATCCGGGCATGACCTTCCATCCACCCGTGCTCTACATGGGCTATGTGGGCTTTTCGGTGGCCTTTGCGTTCTCCATCGCGGCGCTGCTGGGCGGTGAACTGGAACAGGCCTGGGTGCGCTGGGCGCGTCCGTGGACCAATGTGGCGTGGGGCTTTCTTTCCGCTGGCATTGTCGCGGGCAGCTGGTGGGCTTACGCCGAGCTTGGCTGGGGTGGCTGGTGGTTCTGGGACCCGGTGGAAAACGCCAGCTTCATGCCGTGGCTGGTGGGCGCCGCGCTGATCCACGCGCAGGCGGTGACGGAAAAGCGCGGCGGCTTGCGCGCGTGGACCATCCTGCTCTCCATCTTCGCGTTCTCGCTGTCGCTGCTGGGCACCTTCCTGGTGCGCTCGGGCGTGCTCACATCCGTGCACGCGTTTGCCTCCGACCCCAGGCGCGGCCTGTTCATCCTCTGCTTCCTCACCGTGGTGGTGGGTGGCTCGCTGCTGCTCTATGGATTGCGTGCGCCCAAGGTGGCCGGCGGCAAGCCGTTCAGCGTGGTGTCGCGTGAAACGGCCATCCTCATCGGCAACCTCATGCTCACCGTGGCGGCGGCGATGGTGCTGCTGGGTACGCTGTTCCCGCTGATCGGCGATGCGCTCAACCTCGGCAAGATTTCGGTGGGGCCGCCCTACTTCGGTTTCCTGTTCACGCTGTTGATGTTGCCGGTGGTGGTGCTGCTGCCGTTCGGCCCGTTTCTGCGCTGGGGCAAGAGCGACATGCCGCAGCTCAAGCGCGTGCTGTGGCAAGCCGGCCTGGCGAGCGTGGCGCTCGCCATCGTTGCCGCGCTGGTGACCGACGGCGAGAGCAAGGCCATGGCCGGCACGGCGGCCGCCGTGTGGTGCGGCTTTGGCACCTTGCTCTACGTGTTCAAGCGCTGGCGCGAGATGCCCGCCGGTCGCCGCTATCCGGCGGAAATGGCCGGCATGCTGCTGGCGCACCTGGGCGTGGGCGTGTTTCTGGCAGGCGTGATGCTCACCAACGCGCTGAGCGTGGAGCGCGACGTGCGCATGGCACCCGGCCAATCCGAAACCATTGGCGGCTACACGTTCCGCTTCGATGGCGTGCAGGAAACCACTGGCCCCAACTGGCAGGGCGACCAAGGCACCGTCACCGTGGTGCGCAACGGCAGCGAGGTCGCCGTGATGCATCCGCAAAAGCGCACGTACACGCGCGGCCAGGTGCAGACCGAATCGGCCATTGCGCCGGGCCTGTTCCGCGAGCTTTATGTGGCGCTGGGCGAGCCGATGGATCATGAGCACCCCGAAGGCGCCTGGGCATTGCGCCTCTACGACAAACCCTTCGTGCGCTGGATCTGGGCGGGCGGCCTGTTGATGATGCTGGGCGGCTTTTTCGCCGCGGCGGATCGCCGCTTCCGCGCCAAGCGCGTGGCCGAGGCCAGCCCGGTGGCTGCGCCCGTGCTGCAGGAGTCGCGCGCATGAGTCGCCTGCTTCCCTTCATCGGCTTTCTGCTGCTGGTGACGCTGTTCGGCTTTGGCATCTGGTGGAACACCCAGCACGACCAGCGCGAAGTACCGTCACCGTTGATCAATAAGCCCGCTCCCGCCTTCGTGCTGCCGCGCCTGGACGACCCCACGCAAACCGTGAGCCGCGATGCCCTGCTGGGCAAGCCCTACCTCATCAACGTATTTGCCAGTTGGTGCGTGGCCTGCGGCGAGGAGCACCCGGTGCTGATGGCCCAGGGCAAAGCCATCGGCGTGCCCATCGTGGGCTACAACTACAAAGATGCCCCGGACGACGCCAAGGCGTGGCTGGCCCAGCATGGCAACCCGTACGACATGGTCATCGTCGATCAGGAGGGCCGCACCGCCATCGACTTTGGCGTGTACGGCGCACCGGAAAGCTTTCTCGTGGATGGCAAGGGCGTGATTCGCTACAAGCGCATCGGCCCGCTCACACCTGAAGCGATCGAAAAAGAACTCAAGCCGGCCATCGCCGCGCTGAGCAAGGAGGCGCCGTGATGCGCACGCTGCTCCGCGCCATCGCGCTGGCCGCGCTGGTCGCCGTGGGTGGCGTTGCCGCACAGGCCATCGATCCCCTGCCGTTCAAGGACCACGCGCAAGAGGTGCGCTTTCAAAAGCTCACCCGCGAACTGCGCTGCCTGGTGTGCCAGAACGAAAACCTCGCCGACTCCAACGCCGACCTTGCGCGCGACCTGCGCCGCGAAGTGTTCCAGTTGATGCAGCAAGGCAAGAGCGACGAGGAGATCAAGCAATACCTGGTGGATCGCTACTCCGACTTCGTGCTGTACGACCCGCCGGTGAAGTCGAGCACGCTGCTGCTTTGGTTCGGGCCGCTGGCGATTCTGCTGGCCGGCGCCATGGTGGTGGTGATCACCGTGCGGCGCCGCCAACGCACCGAGCCGGCCGCCGCCATGAACAACCCACCCAGTGACGAAGGGGACGACTGGTGAGGCTGGCTTTCTTTCTGATCGCGGCGGTGATGATCGCCGCGGCGTTGCTGCTGTTGTTGTGGCCCCTGCTGCGCCAGGGGCGCCGCCAGGGCCGTTCGCGCGGGGTGTTTGCGCTGGCCATGGTCATCGCCTTTGCGCTGCCGATCGCGGCCGTGGGCCTTTACCTTGCCGTGGGCACGCCCGCCACGCTCAACGGCGTGGCGCAGCAACCGTCGAGCATGAACATCGACCAGGCGGTGGCGGAGCTGCAAAGCCACCTCAAGCAACAGCCCGATGACCAACAAGGCTGGATGCTGCTGGCGCAAACTTACGGCGTGATGCGCCGCCCCGCCGACGCGCGCAGCGCGTACGAGCAGGCGCTGCGCATCGACCCCAACAACAGCATCGCCATGGTCGGCTGGGCCGAGGCGGATTCGCTGCTTCGCGACGATCACCGCATCGAAGGCCGCGCCGCTGAACTGCTGGAGCGCGCCGTCAAGCTCGACCCGCAAAGCCAGCGCGGCCTGTGGCTGCTCGGCATCAGCCAGTTCCAGCACGACCACTACCGCGAAGCCGCCGCCACCTGGCGCCAGTTGCAGCCTCAACTGGAACCCGGCTCCACCGTCGCCAAGGCCGTGACCGAGCAAATTGCCGTGGCCGATGCGCGCGCCAACGGCGACGGCAAAGCCAGCCCGGAAACACCCGCCACACAGGCCAACCAAGGCCCCGCCCTGCAGGTGCAGGTGTCGCTGGCGCCTGAGCTCAAGAACAAGCTCACCCCTGGCGACACGCTGTTCGTCTACGCCCGCGCCGAAAACGGCCCGCCCATGCCGCTGGCCGTCGCCCGACTCGATGCCACCGCCATGCCAGCCAGCGTCACGCTTACCGACGCCATGGGCATGACACCGCAACTCAAACTATCCTCGGCCGCTCGGGTGTTCGTGGGCGCCCGCATCAGCAAGAGCGGCCAGGCCCTGGCCCAAGCCGGCGACCTGGAAGGCGACGCCGGCGTGGTGGACGTGAGCACACACACGCCCATCCACATCACCATCGACAAGGTTCATTGATGAGTCACGACGCACGCCGCTACGCCGCCCTTTCCACGCCGTTCGCCATGAAGCGCGGCGGCGAACTGCATGGCGCGCAGGTGGCGTACGAAACCTGGGGCACCCTCAGCGCTACGCGCGACAACGCCGTGCTCATTCTCACCGGCCTCTCGCCCAGCGCACACGCCGCCTCCAACGCCCAAGACCCCACGCCTGGCTGGTGGGAGGCCAT
Source organism: Frateuria sp. sgz306004 (assembly GCF_057750885.1). Classification (NCBI taxonomy): domain Bacteria; kingdom Pseudomonadati; phylum Pseudomonadota; class Gammaproteobacteria; order Lysobacterales; family Rhodanobacteraceae; genus Frateuria; species Frateuria sp. sgz306004. The sequence continues at coordinate 589,507 of NZ_JBYLFE010000001.1, read as the reverse complement.
GATCGGCCCCGGCAAAGCCATCGACACCACGCGTTGGTATGTGATCTGCGTGAACTCGCTGGGCAGCGACAAGGGCTCCACCTGCGCGGCCTCCATCAACCCGGCCACGGGCGCGCCGTATCGGCTGGATTTCCCCGAGCTCTCGCTGGAAGACGTCGCCAACGCCGCCCACCAGGCGGTACAGAGCCTGGGCATCGACCAGCTCGCCTGCCTCATCGGCTGCTCCATGGGCGGCATGAGCGCGCTGGCGTACATGGTGCTGCACCCGGGCAGCGTGCGCGCGCACATCAGCGTGGACACCGCCCCGCAGGCGCAGCCGTTCGCCATTGCCATCCGCTCGCTGCAACGCGAGGCCATTCGCCTTGATCCGCAGTGGAACAACGGCCAGTACGACGACGCGCACTACCCCGAAACGGGCATGAGCATCGCCCGCAAACTGGGTGTGATCACCTACCGCTCCGCCATGGAATGGAACGGCCGCTTCGCCCGCATCCGCCTGGATGCCGAACAACGCGACGACAACCCCTTCGGCCTCGAATTCGAAGTGGAGTCGTACCTGGAAGGCCACGCCCGCCGCTTCGTGCACACCTTCGACCCCAACAGCTACCTTTACCTTTCGCGCGCCAGCGACTGGTTCGACATCAGCGAATACGGCGATGGCGACGTCATGGCCGGCCTCAAGCGCATCCACCTGGAGCGCGCCATGGTGATCGGCGTTAGCACCGACATCCTGTTTCCGCTGGAGCAGCAGGAGCAGATTGCCGATGGCCTGCGCGCCGCCGGCGCCGAGGTGGACTTTGTGGCGCTCAACTCGCCGCAGGGCCACGACGCCTTCCTGGTGGATATTCCCAACTACAGCCGCGCCATCGGCGGCTTTCTCGGCCGACTCTGAACGGCCCGTCTGCGCCGCCGGCCCCTCGCTGCTAAGATGGCCCGGTAGCACTGCACCCGAGAATGACATGCTGACCCTGGACTTCCCCGGTTCCCGCCAACTCATCGACGCCATCGATGCCGCCGTGGCCCACGACTGTACGCGCGCCGTCACCGACAGCCTGCGCAACAGCCTGTGCGACCTCATTCGCGGCCAAAAGGTGACCCTGCCCGACTGCGTGTTCGAAACCGCCGAAGGCCGTTACGCCCGCCGCGAGCTGTACCGCAGCGAGGAGCACGGCTACTGCGTGGTCGCCATGACCTGGGGGCCCGGCCAGGGCACCCCCATCCACGACCATTGCGGCATGTGGTGCGTGGAGGGCGTATGGAGCGGCGCGCTTGAAGTGGTGCAGTACGAGCGCCTGGCCGACGAAGACGGCAACTACCGCTTCCAGCCCGTGGGCTCCATCCAGGCCGGCCCCGGCTCCGCCGGCAGCCTGATCCCGCCCCACGAGTACCACACCATCCGCAACCCCAGCGGCGACGCGGTGGCCGTGAGCCTGCACATCTACTCCGGCCAGATGACCCACTGCGCCGTTTTCCAGCCCCTGGGCCACAACCACCAGTACCAGCGCACCGACCGCCAACTGGGGCTCGACCCGGTGCATTGAACCGGGCATAATGGCCCGCTGCAATGCCGGTGTGGCGGAATGGTAGACGCGGCGGACTCAAAATCCGCTTCTAGCGATAGAGTGTAGGTTCGAGTCCTATCACCGGTACCAAGTAGTAGTCCAAGGATGTCCAGCGGAGTCCAAGGAACCAAGGAAAACCCTCAGTTTTGAGGGTTTTTTTATGCCCGAATGATCCAGCCACGTCCAACGGGACCTACTGGAATCCGGGGGTATTTGGGGGTATATCTAGGGGTATAGGGGTCAAATCCCCCTACCTACGAAAGCGGGATACCCCCAGATGCCGACGATCACCGACGTTGCTCTGCGCAAGGCCAGGCCCCAGGACAAGCCCTACAAGATCGCTGCGGGCAAAGGCCTCTATCTACTCGTCAATCCTATCGGCTCGAAGCTTTGGCGCTGGAAGTATCGCTTCGCTGGCAGAGAGAAATTGCTCGCGCTCGGCCCCTACCCCACGGTATCTCTGCAGGACGCTCGCCAACGGTGCGAGGACGCGCGCCGGCTGCTGGTGTCGGGTCAGGACCCTGGAGAAGTACGGAAGTCAGAAAAGGCCGCGCGAGCTCAGGCGGAGGCCATAGCTTCAGAGACCTTCGAGCGCGTGGCACGTGACTGGATGGCGTGGCGCGAAGCCAAGGGCGACACGGCAGAGGCCACGGCAAATAAAGATCGCTGGCGCCTTGAGTCGTATCTATTCCCCTTTATCGGTCAACGCCCAATCGCTGAGATCACACCGCTCGAGCTACGAGACGTCTTGAAGCAAGCGGAGGAAGCAGGCAAGCGAGAGACCGCTAGCCGAGTGAAGATCAATGCCGGCCAGGTGTTCCGCTGGGCTGTTCTTGAGGGACGCACGCATAGCGACATCACCGCCAGTCTGCGCGGCCTGTTCACCACACCCAAGCCGACCCATCGAGCTGCCCTTACCGATCCCAAGCAGATCGGAGAGCTTCTGCGCGCGATTGATGGCTTCACGGGGCAGTTCGTAACCCTCGCGGCCCTCAAGCTGGCGCCACTCCTGTTCGTTCGCCCGGGCGAGCTGCGCAAGGCAGCCTGGTTAGAGTTCGATCTCGACGGCGCAATGTGGCGCATCCCAGCAGAGCGCATGAAGATGAAGGCAGCCCACCTCGTCCCCCTGTCGACGCAGGCAGTCAAAGTACTACGAGAACTGCATGGTCTGACGGGGCATGGCCACTATGTATTCCCAGGTGTCCGTAGTGCCAGCCGACCTATGTCGGAAAACACCATCAATGCCGCACTTCGTCGACTGGGATATGGCACAGACGAGATGACGGGCCACGGATTCCGAAGCATGGCCGCCACTAGGCTCAACGAAATGGACTGGAACGCCGATGCGATCGAACGCCAGCTCGCACATGCAGAGTCCAACAAGGTCCGCGAAGCCTACACGCACGCAGCGCAATATCTCGACGAGCGTAAGCGCATGATGCAATCCTGGGCAAACTATCTGGACGGTCTGCGTGCCGGCGCCAAGGTTTTACCGATCAAATTCAAGCGCGGTTGAGGGTCAAATAGCTCTAAGCACACTCACCTAACGCGCGGCGTGACCTCCTCTTCTGATGCAACTACCTACATCGAGCGGCGCCAAGTGGTGACTTACACCGTACTCTACCGGGGGCAACCCTATGCGGTTTGACGCACCTAGTACCTGGCGGTAGATGGGCTATAGCGACGGCGCATCAATGCCGACTGACTTATGGAGAACTATCTTGGCGGACACAGGACGCGTTGATGTTTGCTATCGCCCCCTGCGAATTGGCTGGGCGATTCACTCCGGTGACCGTGACGCTGTGAGGCGTGCGATCAGATACTCCCCGCTATGAGCTTGCCGGTGCGGCTAGCGATTTCTGCATTCCAGACTCCCAAAAAATTCCGAATGTGCCGTGGGCTCCTGACGAGGCTCCTGGCACTCCTAAGGGATTTGCATTTGCCGGTTGCGAGGGCCTGACTGGAGCAGAGGCGGATCAGTGTCCGTTCCCAGCCTCCATCAGCGGTGGCGTTGTCGAAGAGCGGTCGGCATTTCGCTCACAGAAGTGGGCCGACTTCGGTGCCAAATCGACACTAAAGTTAGGAACTCTTTCCCCTTCGGCTGCTAAGACCCAATCTGAGAGTAATGGCGTTCTCATAGTTCGTCGCGATAAGCGATGGGATGTATGGAGCCATACAGCCGATGGCAGTCAGAAGCAGGACGCGCCACGACTTGCAGATAGCGATGTTTTACAAGCTAGTTGCTTGGCAGAAAGCGATCCGCTGCCTGGCGACAAATCGTGGCCAGCGGGCCTGAAATGCCGCCGCGCGGTGCTCGCCAGCGACTACGCACTGGAGTATTCGTTCCGCTCGGAAAATATGTCGCCGGCTGCACTGGAACAATTGGACAAGAGAGTGATGTCCACGATCAATCACTGGCGCTGTGGCAGCAAGCGATAACCCGGCCAGTATTACGACATTGAAAGCGGCTTGACTGACAACGGGGCAAAACAGGGGTGGCGAATTCAATTCTGAAGTGCAGCGCCCCATACGGTGACGCGACCCAGGTGCGGTAGCCTGCGAAGCTTCACCGCCAAGTGGAACTGCACATGAGCTACACGCACCTGAGCCAGGACGAACGTTATCAGATTCAATGTCTGCATCGAGGTGGCTTTTCATCGCGCGAGATGGGGCGGCGGCTGGCACGCGATGCAAGCACGATCAGCCGCGAACTTCGGCGCCATGCGGGTGATCGCTACGAGGCCAGGTCGGCGCAACGGCAAAGCATGCAACGCCGTCATCAGGCGAGTGCCCGGCCCCGCATCCGCGCTGACCAATGGCCGATCGTGGAGGCCTCTCTGGCCGATGGCTGGAGTCCCGAGCAGATCGCCGGCCAGGGTGACATCGCGATCAGCCATGAGCGCATTTACCAACATATCGCCGATGATCGGCAGCGCGGCGGTACCCTGTGGACGCACCTGCGGCGTCGCAAGCGGCGACGGCATCGCTGCGGTACGCCACGACAACGCCAGCGCTTTGGCGGGCGCCGGATCAGCGAGCGCCCCGCCGTGGTCGATACACGCCAGCGCGTCGGAGACTGGGAGGGCGACACGATCGTTGGCAAAGGCCTAACCCGCATCGTCACGCTGGTGGAGCGAAAATCCGGCTTGCTTCGCCTGCGCCGCGTGGCCAGTGGCGAGGCCGAACCTACCCTGCGAGCGATCCTGCAGGCGCTGTACGCGCTGCGCCAGCGTGTGCACACCCTCACCTGGGACAACGGCAGCGAATTCGCCGAGCACGCGCTCATCGATATCGCGCTCGATGCAAAAAGCTACTTCGCTGACCCGTATTCGTCCTGGCAGCGTGGCACGAACGAAAACACCAACGGCTTGCTTCGCCAGTATCGGCGCTGCAAGCTGTATCGGGAAGCCCGCGATAGCAAATCGACACTATCCCAAGCAGCGCCACCGCCCATGTGTGGCGACTCGCGCCTTTGGCAAAGCACGCCCAAGGAAAAAAAGCGCTTCGGTGGCAGATCGCCGCATAGCACCCCCTTCGAGCGCCACTTGCAGCCATATCGCGCGAGGCGCCCGTCACACCCAGGCGCCCAGCAGCCTGCCGATGCGCTCATCTCACCGCTTGATGCAGGCCGCCGTTGCGATGATGTCGGAGCGGATGTTTTCCACCTTAGCTTTGGCGTTGTATTGGCCGACGATGCTGTTGGTGTGGGTTCTAAGCAGCTTTTGGCTAAAGGCGTGCTTGGCGGGCGTGATGAACACGTTGCCTTCGCTGTCGATTCTTACTACCTGGGCGCCCTCTTTCTCGATGATGCTGTACGCCACAGCCGCTACCCGGCCAGCGCCACGCCATAGGGAGCGGAAACGACAAACGGGTACGAAGAAGTCACGAGGCATGCGGGTCTCTGCGTAGTGGCAATTCGCCCTACCCTACGCCTGCGCATGTACCGTTTCTGTCAGCGACCCTGTAGTTGTGTGGAGCGGCAATGCCTCAAACTTCTCGCTCGTCCAGCCGCATCACAGTTCAGCAAATTTCAGATAACCCCTCTTGTGGATTTTATCGCGAGCGTATATGTGATCACGCCCTTCTTTTGCGCACAGCTCGCCTCGCTTGGGCGCCAGCCATTGCCCCCTGACGGCAAGCGGAGTGTTTGCGCGGTGCGCCTTGAAATCGGGTGGCAACGCTATTTCGTGGTGCTGCTTTGAGGCGGGCGGCCTGTTGAGAAAGGCTCATCCTCCAGCTCCAGTCGCGCCTGCAGCACCATCCAGTACAACGCCGTGGTGTCGAACGCGCGCGCAAACATGTTCGCCAGGTCCACCGTCATCGGCTTTCCATTCATCATCCAATCCTTTAACTGCGCGCTGGTGATGCCAATGCGCCGCGCCGTCTGCGCAAAGGTGAGGTCATCCGGCAGCATGTAATCGTGCAGCAGTACCTGCGCGGGTGAGCGCACGGCCAGCACACGGCTGACGTACATGCGCGGTGAGAGGGGAATCCGACTCATCACTGTCCTTCTATGTTGTGCGCGCACGCTCAAACGCGCCGGCGTTGACGCAGCGATAGGTGTAGGCAAAGCACCAAATCAAACGTAAGCAATCGCCAGGGTGCGGCACACCGGCAACACGCCCGGTGCGCCGCGGGGCGATCAACGGACGGGTCAGGTGCTGGCGGTGGGTGTTTGGCCCAACAAGCGTGCGTAGGTGTGCAGGTAATGCACGGCCGCCGATAAACCCGCAGATTCCAACGGGGTTAGGGGAAGCCGGCGTACTGGGCGGGAACCTCGGCGCGACGGGGCGAGGAAAGCCTCCTCGCTATCCATCAGCAGACCCAACAAGGCGTCTGCGGAGCGGGCAATACCGATCAGCGTTAACAACCGCTGCTCTGCGTCCCCAACCTCAGCTGGGGGAGCCAGCGTGTCGGCGGAGGTCGCGTGCGTAGCCTCTGGTGGGAAAGACGGGCGTGCGCGTGCCGTATGATCGTGGGTAGCCATGATCAACTTCCTGTTAGTTGGTGATGGTTAGCGGGTCGTGTGAGCGGCAACTCGCACGGCCCGCGCCTCGCGGCCCAAGGGCCACGGTTGCGCGCAGCGCGGATTCAGACACTCCACGCGCAACGAGAAGCAAAGTAGCAGAGCCCCGCGGCGGCCCTTGTAAGGCGAAAGCGCAGGCGCGCATGCGGACTTGGCGTGTGGGTGACGCGGCATCGGCTGTCAGCGCCATACGTCAATGCCTCTAGAGCCGCAGCGAACCCCATGCCAAGCGATGCCTGTGTTTAGCGCGTTTTTGCACTCAGGGCAGATTGCTCCTTCCCGCCACTGAAAGCGCGTTTGGCAAGCGCGTCTACACCGATGGGGTCGATAGCGACGAATGGCCACCCTGGAGCACAGGCTGATGGCTGACCGGCGAGCCGCTAGAGATTCCGCGCTTTTGATCGTCATCCTCAAGCCAAACCTGGAGTGCCGAGAAGAACGAGATCGCCTCTAGACAGGCGCTGATTTTGATCGTCATCCCGGCGAGCCCCGCAAAGGGGCAAGAGTTGGAGGCACCTTTCAACAGCCGAAGGGCTGGTCATCCAGTGTCTGCAAATGCATTGGGCGTAAGCGCACTGGATTCTTGCTCTTGCCCCTTTGTGGGGTTCGCAGGAATGACGCACCAAATGGCGTTCAATCACACCTTCCCTAGGGATGCTCTGATTTTGATCGTCATCCCAGCGAATGCTGGAAGCGCCTTTCAACAGCCGAAGGGCTGGTCATCCAGTGCCTATAAATCTTTGAACGTAAAGGCGCTGGATGACCAGCCCTTCGGCTGTTAGAAAGCACCTGCTGCTCTTGCCCCCTTCTTGGGGTCCGCAGGAATGACGAACAAAAAGTCGATTAATCAGAGTTTCCCTAGCGCAGAGAATCGGTTGGTTTCTTTGCGGCTGACAAGCGTACGTGCTTTACGGCCCTGCCCCGGCCCACCACCGTACGCTGCACTTTTACCAAGGCGAAGAGCGGCGTGGACACCAGCATTACCACCAAGGCCTGCCGATTGAGCTGAGCGGACTGCCCCAACACCACACCCACGCAATACGCGCAGGCGAGCAAGCCCACCATTACCAAACATTGTCGCTTGAATGGCGTTAGACCCAACGTGCGATTGAGGCGCCACATGGCCACTACCGAGTAGATATAAGGCAGCGCCATCAACACGACAGTGGCGCTGGTAATGGTGGCGAACTGGGTGGCGATATCCGGCGAGGTGGTAAGGGCGAGCAGCAAGGTCATCAGCACGCCGGTAATGATGAGGTTGCGCGCAGGCATGCCGTGCTCGTTGGTGAGCGCGAAGCTGCGAGTGAACATGCCGTCCTTCGCGGCGGCTTGGGCCGACTGCGCCACGATGAGTATCCAGCCGACCAGCGCGCCCGCCGCTTTGAGTATGGCCGCCAGCGAAATCACCACGGCCGCCCAGTTGCCCAACATGACGCGCGCGGCTTCGGCAAAGGGTGCGCCGGAGCCACGCAGTTGCGCGTTGGGTAGCAAACCCATCATGACGGTGCAGCACACGACGTAGATCACCGTGGAAACGATGAGGCCGATCACGGTGGCCAGCGGCACGTTGCGTTTGGGGTTGTCGATAACACCGGCGGAAACGGCCGCGCTTTCCACGCCGAGAAATGCCCATAGCGCGATGGAGGCGCTACGCGTAACGGCCGAGCCAAGGGGAAGCTCCTGCGGGTTCCAGCCGGCCATGAACACATCGGCACGAAACCAGTACCAACCCAGCAGACCCACAAAGGCAATCGGCAAGATGCCCGCCACGGTGCTCACCGTTGTAAAGTGCCCCACCACGTTCGCGCCGCGCGTGTTGAGCCAGATGAACAACCAGATGACGCTGGCCGTGCACGCATTGGCGAACCAAGGGCTTTTCAGCGCGGGAAAGAACACCGCCAGATAGCCCGTTACGGAAACAGCAATAGCGACGTTGCCGATAACATTGGCGCCCCAATAAAGAAAGTTGGTCTGGAAGGCGGCAAACGGCCCCAGGTGATCGCGCGCGTATGCGTACGGCCCGCCCGCTTGCGGCTCCACCATGCCAAGGTGCGCGAACACCAGCCCCAATGCACTCGCGCCGATAGCCGCCACGATCCACCCGAACAACGAGATGCTGCCAATGTTGGCGAGGCTGGAGGGCAGCAGGAACAAGCCCGTGCCAACCATGTTGGCCACGACGAGGGAGGACGCCCCGAGCAGGCCCATCTTCTTCACCGGCGTGGCGGACATGGTGTTTCCTTGTGTGGTATTGCGGCGGCACCTGCAAAACGCGCCGTTGTGGCTGCATAAGCGAGGGCACGCCCGCGCGGGCATTTACTCGCCGAATGGCAACGTGCGCCGCCATCACGCTCTGGTGAATTGGCGTGCATAGCTCGCCCGACATGGCTAGTGCTTGCCGTCGCCACGGCCATGTGGTCGCTTACGGGTTCAGGTCGTACCGCAAGGTGGTTTGCACACGCTGGCCTTGCCCGCGCATGTCGGTCAGCTCGATGTTCTGGCCCCACAAGTATTCAATGCCGAGCATGGCGCGCTGACTGAATTGCCACGCCAGGTTCAACGACGCGAACTTGGTGCTCTTGGGTAGCTCGTCACTGATCAGCATATTGGCCGAGGGGCTGATACGCAGGTAGCCATAGGCGGCGCTGGAGCTCAGCGATTCGCTCCACCCATGCGTGTAGCCCACGCCCCAGCCGCGCGCCCGAATGGCGCGCAGGTCGCCCTGCTTGGTAAAGGCGGCATCCAGGCCCAGCCCGGAAATGTCCTGCAGGAAATTGGCAAAGCCATGGCCGTTGCTGTACCAACCTTGCACGCTGTCGTATTTGAACAACTTGGCGCTGCCGGTGAGCTGGGTGGCGAACGCGTTGGTGCGCTGGGTTTTGCCGGTGGTGGCATCCTCCATGCCCAGGTCGCGATAGAGGTTGGACCACTGCACGTGCCAGTTCGGCGTTTCCCAGCGCAAGCCCCAGGTGAAATCGGCCAGGCGCGAGTACGGCGTGTAGTTGCCGATGGCGGTGATGTCGGCATTGGGCTTTTCCATCGACATCGGCATGGTGAGCGTGTTGTCGCCCCACTTGTGCAACACCGGCACAAAGCGCAATTGCGGCCCGTATTTGAAGTTGAAGGAATTGGGGCCTTCGTAATCGAGCGTGTTGGGGAACACGTCGATATCGGTGAAAGCGGAAATGTTGTAGCCCACCAGCAGGCTGTACCACTCGTTCTGCAATTCGCCGTAGAAGAACTGCAGGTTGTACGGCATGTCGCCGGTGCCGCTGCCGAAGAAGTTGTTCTTGTAGACCACCTTGAGCAGGCCGTAATCCGTATCGCGGCGGAAATCCATGCGGAAGATGCTCTGCCGCGCGCTCAGGTTGGTGTTCCAGCCCGAACCGTAAAACGGTTGCCCGCGCACCGGAATGGAGGAAGGCACGAACAGGTCTTTGGAACCCATGTGCGTGTTGTCGATCATGGTGTCCAACTGGGCGACCAGATCCAGCTTGAGCAGGTTGCCCGTGTCGCCCAGGCGCACGTAACCCTCGGGCAGCGGCTCGCTCACACCGGCGGGCGCCGAGGGCGGGCGATACGGTGGCGGCGTGCTGTCGTTCGACGTGGCGGTAGCGGCCACCAAGGGCGTAGGCGATGCCGGCGCCGTGGGTACGCTGGGTGGCGGCGACGCCACGGCCCGGGACTGCGCGGCCTCCTTGGCTTCCAACTCGTCCAGGCGCTTTTGCATCTTTTCCATGACCGCTTGCTGCGCTTGCATCTGCTGGCGCATTTGGGCGACTTGGGCTTTGAGGTCGCTGTTGGTGTCGGTGCTTTGCGCGAAGGTGGTGGGCGTCGCGAGGGCCGCCCCGCACGCAACCAACAAATGGGGCAGCCCCTTCTTGATCAATCGGCGCGATGCATCGACGGTGCGCAATTGCCGCATGAAGACACTCCTGTCTTGAGTTTCCACAGGTGGGGCCCCTGCAACCCACCCAGCCGCGCTGGATTCCGCGAGGCTGCACAGAGATGGATCGCGCATGGGCGCAACCATCCTGAGAACGCATGGGAACCATGCAGCCACGACGAATACGCAGGCTGCGCACACCCAACGTTGCGCGATTAAAGCCGAGAAATTGTGGAACGCCCGTGAACTAAGGCATGCGCGCACTAGGTGGTTTGCGGTGATAGCGCGAGCTGCGTGTGCAGCGCGATAAACCAGGGCGTTGAGCTAGCCCACGGCGACGATAGAGGCGGTTGTACCAACCTGCCGCTGACACGCAGAAGTTTTCAACCTGTCGGCCATTGAACGCGAAGCTGCGAGGTCGCTAATGCGGTTGATCGCTTGGGCTTGGAATAATTTGCCCCGATGACCTAAGGGAAGGTCTGATTAAGCGACATTTTGTTCGTCATTCCCGCGAACCTCAAAAAGGGAAGCGAGAGCAGGAATCTTATGCCTTTACGTTCCAGCACTTACAAACGTCGATTGACCAGCCCTTCGGCTGTTGAAAGGCGCCTCCAGCGCTTGCCCGGTTTTCGAGGTTCGCTGGGATGACGATCAAAGTCGGAGCACCCTTAGGGCGTCACGCAAGCCATCGCCTCGACTCGCTGGCTGCCAGCGAGCCTCTACATAAGTCGACGCGTGCGGGCACCGCTAAGCGGAGTACCCGTTACGGATCAAGCAACGACGCCGGCCTTAGTTTCAGACGTCCCCTGCGCGCGCTCAGCTGCTTCCGCATACCGCAAGATTTCGCAAGCCAGGTTGCGCATCTCGTCCGCCGAGGCATGCAGGGATAAGTGCAGCCCTGCCTGCAACCCCGCGGCGAAGTTGAGAAAGACTGAAGCGCGATTTCCTGCCATTGCGGTCATTGACACCGACATGGACCCAATCTTGAGCCCCAAGGGGGTGGACATAACGGTGCGCGCCCCTCCAGGTCCAATTGCATCAATGGGCGACACCTTAGACTCAAAATCCGTCAGTGCATTCATATCCAATCGTTCCTGCAGCACAACCGCTCCCCCTGTCCCTGACAGCTCGGCACTCCGGCCGAATGTGATGGCTACCTCACATTATATGTCACGACATGGTTGCTGTGAATGCTTCCTGAACAATTTGACGAAAATACTTCCGAATACTGCCAGTCATACGTCAGTCGAACATTCATTATTACGTAGGCTTTCGCGACCTGACCCTGACTTCCCCGTCGCGCTCACTACCGGACACAACAAAGGCCGGGCTGACGATTGCCTTGGCCCGCCTTCCATAGTCACGGCCGCACCGGATCGCGCTTTGCCAGATTGCCGAATCTACGACAGCGACGCATCAGGCGTACCTTCACCCCTGAAGCAAGATTGATATGAGCGACAGCTGCGCGAAGACTGAATGCGCTTGCCATTCCAAGGACGCCAAGTGAGAGACATGCGTCGAGCAACTGACCGCATGAGGACCTTAAGTCAACTCACATGCGGCGAAGGGGACTTTCAAAAAAAACTGTGAATAACAACCGCTACAAAGATGGTGCCCCCGATACGATTCGAACGTACGACCTTCCCCTTAGGAGGGGGACGCTCTATCCAACTGAGCTACGGGGGCAACCCCTGAATTCTGGCATGGATCGCCCGACAGTGCGATCCGGGCCCAGGGCCGCCTGCTAGAATGGCCGTTTTCATCCCGGCGCCCTTCCCCGCGCCCCGGTCCAGGAGTTGGCATGTCCCACGAAATCCTCACCGCACTCGGTCTCGGTAACACGCATTCGGGCACGTACCTGGGTCATGGCGAGTGGTCCAAGACCACCGACGCCGGCACCCTGCAGCCGGTCAACCCGGCCACCAACGAGGTGATTGCCTCGGTGCATGCCTCCAGCGCGGCGGACTACGAGATCATCGTCAAGCGCGCGCAGGAAGCCTTCAAGGTGTGGCGCACCACGCCGGCACCGCGTCGTGGCGAGGCCATTCGCCTGTGCGGCGAAGCGCTGCGCAAGCACAAGGACGCCCTGGGTTCGCTGGTGGCGCTGGAGATGGGCAAGATCAAGCCCGAGGGTGACGGCGAAGTACAGGAGATGATCGACATCGCCGACTTCGCGGTGGGCCAGAGCCGCATGCTCTATGGCTACACCATGCACTCGGAGCGCTCCGGCCACCGCATGTATGAGCAGTACCAGCCGCTGGGCCTGGTGGGCATCATCAGTGCGTTCAACTTCCCGGTGGCGGTGTGGGCGTGGAATGCGTTCCTGGCGGCCATCTGCGGCGATATCTGCATCTGGAAGCCCTCGCCGAAGACCCCGCTCTCGGCCATTGCCAGCATGAAGATCTGCAACGAGGCGCTGAAGGAAGCCGGTTTCCCGGACATCTTCTTCCTGTTCAACGATGCGGGCGTGGAGCTGTCGCAGAAGTTCGTCGACGATCACCGCATTCCGCTGATCAGCTTTACCGGCTCCACCAAGGTGGGTCGCCATGTGGGTGAGCGCGTGGCCAAGCGCATGGGTCGCTCGCTGCTGGAGCTGGGCGGCAACAACGCGATCATCCTGGACGAAAGCGCGGACCTTAAGCTGGCGATCCCGGCCATTGTGTTCGGCGCCGTCGGCACGGCCGGCCAGCGCTGCACCACCACGCGCCGCCTGTTCGTGCACGAGTCGCTGGTGACCGAGGTGACCGACAAGCTGGTCGCCGCCTATAAGCAGGTGGAAGGCAAGATCGGCGACCCGACGCTCGCCACCACGCTGATGGGCCCGCTCAACAGCAAGGAAGCCGTGCAGGCTTACCTCACCGCGGTGGAAAACGCCAAGGCGGCCGGCGGCAACGTGCGCACTGGCGGCGCCGCGCTCAGCGATCGCCCGGGCAATTTTGTGCTGCCGACCATCGTGACCGGCCTCAAGAACAGCGACGAGGTGGTGCAGACGGAAACCTTTGCGCCGATTCTCTACGTGATGCCGTTCAAGACGCTGGACGAGGCCATCGATCTGCAGAACAGCGTGCCGCAGGGCCTGTCCTCCGCCATCTTCACGCAGAACCTCAAGTCGGCCGAGCAGTTCCTCTCGGCGGCAGGTTCCGATTGCGGCATCGCCAACGTGAACATCGGCACCTCCGGCGCCGAGATCGGTGGTGCGTTCGGCGGCGAGAAGGAAACCGGCGGCGGTCGTGAGTCGGGTTCGGATGCATGGAAGGTCTACATGCGCCGCCAGACCAACACCATCAACTACTCCAACTCGTTGCCGCTGGCCCAGGGCATCAAGTTCGACCTGTAAGACCCTCCCACGACCGGCGCACCTGCGCCGGTCGTGCTTTCCGCCCCCACTTTGCGCAGGACGTGCATTGCCATGAGCTACCAGCCAGCGACCCGCACCACCAACGCACTGGCCATCGTGAGCCTGGTGTTCGGCATGTTGTCGTGGTGCATGCTGCCGCTGGTGGGCGCCCTGGTGGCCATTGTGTGCGGGCACCTGGCACGCGGTGAAATTCGCCGGGCCCCGCCGGGTTCGGTGGAAGGCGATGCACTGGCCGTGGTCGGTTTGGTGCTTGGCTACATGCAATTGGCGTGCATTGCGCTGGCGTTCCTGTTCGTTATCGCCGTGATGATGTTCGGGCTGGGCCTGGGCGCGCATTTTCTTCACTGGCAGTAACCATGACCGAGTCGCGGAACCCGACGCACGCACGCCCCACTCCCTTCGACTTTCGCGGCTATCGCGTGGTGGTGGCCGGTGGCAGCAAGGGCATCGGCCGCAGCATCGCACTGGGTTTCGCCGAGGCGGGGGCTGCCGTGTCGGTATGCGCGCGCGGCGCGGATGCATTGAACGAGGTACGCCACGCCATCGCCGCGCATGGCGTTACCGCGCACACGCAGCGCTGCGACCTGGGCGATGGTGAATCCATCGCCGCGTATATCCGCGAGGCGGCGGAGGTGCTGGACGGCATCGACGTGCTGGTGAACAACGCCAGCGGCTACGGCTTTGCCGATGACGACGAAGGCTGGGAGGCTGGGTTTCGCGTGGACCTGATGGCCGCCGTGCGCGCCTCGCGCCACGCGCTGCCCTACCTCAAGGTGTCGGCGCACGGCTGCATCCTGCATACCTCGTCCATCGCCGCGTTTCACCCGGGTGTGCGCGGGCCGGCGTATGCGGCGGTGAAGGCGGCACTGAACCAGTACACCACCTCGCAGGCGCTTACCCTGGCCGAACATCGCATCCGCGTGAATGCCATTGCGCCGGGCTCCATCGAGTTTGACGATGGCCTGTGGGATCGCCGCAAAACCGAAGCGCCGGAGCTTTACCAGCGCACGCTCGCCAAGATCCCGTTCGGCCGCTTCGGCAAGCCGGAGGACATCGCCCACGCGGCACTGTTTCTTGCTTCGCCCTATGCTCAATGGATCACCGGCCAGACCTTGTGCGTGGACGGCGGCCAGCTGCTGACGGGGTAAACCGCATGAGCGACCTCAAACCCACCGAGCGTTTCAGCGACCGCGTCGCCGACTACGTGCGCTATCGGCCGGACTACCCGGTCGCCATGCGCGAGTGGCTGGAGCGCGCGTACGGCGTGAACCCGCATGGCTGGGTGGCCGACATCGGCGCCGGCACGGGCATTTCCAGCAAGCTCTTTCTGGACGGCGGCTATCGCGTGATCGCGGTGGAGCCAAACGAGCCGATGCGCCACGCGGCCGAGCAGTGGCTGGGCGACAACCCACGGTTTCGCGTTATCGACGGCCAGGCCACCGCCACCGGGCTGGACGAGCGCAGTGTGGACCTGGTGCTGGTGGCGCAGGCGTTCCACTGGTTCGACCAGGCCGCCGCACGTCGCGAGTTTCAGCGCATTCTTTCGCCCAACGGGCTGGTCGCGGTGGTGTGGAACGCGCGCCGCCTGGTGGGCACGCCCTTCCTCGAGGGTTACGAGGCGCTGCTGCAAACCTATGGCACCGACTACACCAGCGTGGCCGAGCGTTATGGCGACGAGCCGCGCATGCGCGCCTGGTTCGGTGCTGGCTACCTGGGCATGGGTCGCTTCGATCATGGCCAGTGGCTGGATTTCGACGGCGTACGCGGGCGCCTGCTTTCCTCTTCTTACGCGCCGCGCCAGGGGCATCCCTCGCATGAGCCGATGCTGCATGCGCTGCGCGAACTGTTCGATCGCTGCCAGGTGAACGGCCGCGTGAGTTTCGATTACGACACTGTCATCTACGTGGGCAAGGTGCCCTGACTATGTACGACCTTATTCGCCCTCTTCTTTTTGCGCTGGATGCGGAAACCGCCCACCGTGTCAGTCTGTACGGGCTGGACGTGGCCAAGCGCAGCAACTTCATCCACCTGATTGCCAAGCCGCCGGCCGAGTTGCCGACCGAGGCGTTTGGCATTCGCTTTCCCAACCCCGTAGGTTTGGCCGCCGGCCTGGACAAGAATGCCGACCACCTGGACGCACTCGGCGCACTGGGCTTCGGGTTCGTGGAGGTGGGCACGACCACGCCGCGCCCCCAGCCGGGCAACGACAAGCCGCGCATGTTCCGACTGCCGCGCCACGAGGCGGTGATCAATCGCCTGGGCTTCAACAATGCCGGCGTGGATGCGCTGGTGCGCAACGTGCAGCAATCGAGCTATCGCGGTGTGCTCGGCATCAACATCGGCAAAAACAAGGACACCCCCAACGAAAAGGCGGTGGACGATTACCTGTTCTGCCTGGAGCGCGTGTACGCGCTGGCCAGCTACATCACGGTGAACATCTCCTCGCCCAACACCCAGGGCCTGCGCGACCTGCAGGAAGAGGAAACATTGCGCCGCTTTATCGACACCCTGCGTGAGGCGCAGGAGCGCCTGGGCTCGCAAACCGGCACCCGCAAGCCGATGCTGCTCAAGATCGCCCCCGACTTGAGCGAGACCGAGCTGGACGCCATTGCCGACGTGCTGCTCGCCGCCAAGGTGGATGGCGTGATCTGCACCAACACCACCATCGACCATTCGTCGGTGGCCAGCGACCCGCACGGCAACGAAGTGGGCGGGCTCTCGGGCAAACCGTTGTTTGCCCGCTCCACCGCAGTGCTGCGCGGCATGCGCCAGCGCGTGGGCGATCGCCTGGGCATCGTGGGCGTGGGCGGCATTCTCGATGGCAGCGATGCCGCGGAGAAGATGCAGGCCGGCGCCTCGCTGGTGCAGATCTATTCGGGCATGGTCTATCGCGGCCCGGCACTGATTGGCGAATGCGTGGATGAAATCCGCCGCCAGCGCGAGGGCAACCACGGTGGCTGAGCGCGTGGATATGGGCGGTTACACGCTGATCGAAAACGCCTCGCTGGCCCAGCGCAATACGCTGCGCGTCAACGCCAAGGCCAAATTGCTGGCCTTGGTGCATGACGCCTCCAAGCTGACGGAGCTGCTGAACTTTCCCGCGGTGCGCCAGAGCAAGCTGCTGGTGCTGGGCGAAGGCAGCAACATGCTGTTCACCGGTGATTTCCAAGGCACCGTGCTGGCCATGGCCACGCGCGGCGTGCAGGTGGAACAGGATGGCGAGGTGGCCCGCATTGCGGTGGCCGCGGGCGAGCGCTGGGACGATTTTGTGCGCTGGACGCTGGGCCAGGGTTTTGCGGGTTTGGAAAACCTCATTCTTATTCCCGGCACGGTGGGCGCTGCGCCCATCCAGAACATCGGCGCCTACGGCACCGAAGTGGCCGAGTTCATCGAAAGCGTGGAGGCGTGGGATACCAAGGAGCAACGCGTGGCGACGCTCGATCGCGCAGCCTGCGCCTTCGCCTATCGCGACTCGGTGTTCAAGCATGAGCCGGGGCGCTACATCGTCACCGCCGTGCGCTTTGCCCTGCCCCGTTCGCGTGCATTACGCCTGGACTACGCCGGCATCCGCGAGGAGCTGGCGCGCATGGGTGTGGCCAAGCCCGCGCCCTTCCACGTGGCCGAGGCCGTGGTGCACCTGCGCACCCGCAAGCTGCCGGACCCGGCGGTGATCGGCAACGCCGGCAGCTTCTTCAAGAACCCCATTGTGGACGCCGCCACCGGCGAAGCGCTCAAGCGCGCGCACCCGGAGCTGGTGAGCTGGGTGGGCGCCGACGGACGCTGGAAGCTGTCCGCGGCCTGGTTGATCGAAGCCAGCGGCCTCAAGGGCGCCCGCGAAGGCGACGCCGGCATTTCCAACCGCCACGCCCTGGTGCTGGTGAACCACGGCCAGGCCACCGGCGAGCAGCTGTGGACGTTTGCGCAGCACGTGATCACCACCGTGCAGGCCACCTTTGGCGTGCGCCTGGAGCCGGAGCCGGTGGTGGTGTGACCTTGCATGGCCTGGCGAATGCGCGGATACCGCGGCTTTCGCCAGGCGCCTGCAAGCATGCTGGATGACCAACCCTTCGGCGGTTGAAAAGCGCCTCCGGCTTTCGTAGGGGCGACGAACCTGAAAGACGCGGTGGTCACTTCCTCGGCCACCGCGACATCCCCTCACCGTCGTCCCCTCACCGTCGTCCCTGCGAACGCAGGAGGCGCTTTTCAACAGCCGGAGGGCTGGTCACCCAGTGACGTTCGCTCTACGCTCGAACCGCGCTTCCTCCGCAACCGCTAGCTTTGCGCCACCAAGCCACCCTCAAGCCGCCTTGCGCTCCAAGTTCGGCAGGAACGCCGTGATAATGCCCAGCAGCGGCAGATAGGCGCACAGCCCGTACACGTACTCGATGCCGCGTGCATCGGCGATGTGGCCCAGCACGGCCGCGCCGATGCCGCCCATGCCGAAGGCGAAGCCGAAGAACAGGCCCGAGACCATGCCCACGCGGCCCGGAATCAGCTCCTGCGCATAGACCAGGATGGCCGAGAACGCCGAGGCCAGGATCAGGCCGATGATCACCGTGAGCACGCCGGTCCAGAACAGGTTGGCGTGCGGCAACAGCAAGGTGAAGGGCGCCACGCCGAGGATCGATACCCAGATCACCCACTTGCGGCCAATGCGGTCGCCGATGGGGCCGCCGATGAGCGAGCCTGCCGCCACGGCAAACAGGAACACAAACAGGTGCGTCTGCGCGTTGGGCACCGACACGTTGAACTTGTGCATCAGGTAGAACGTGTAATAGCTGCTGATGCTGGCCAGGTAGAAATACTTGGAGAAGATCAGCAAGCCCAGGATGAGGATGGACCACGCCACCTTGCCGCGCGACAGCGGCACCAGCGAGGCGTGGCGCGCCTTGGCCTTGCCGCGCACCGCATGATGATCGCGATACCAGCGACTCACCTGCAGCAGCACCACGATGGCCAGCAACGCCGCCAGCGAAAACCAGGCCACGCTGCCGCGACCGTGCGGCACGATGACCCACGCGGCCAGCAGCGGCCCCAGCGAGGAACCCGCATTGCCGCCCACCTGGAACAGCGATTGCGCCAGGCCGTGACGGCCACCGGAGGCCATGCGTGCCACGCGCGAGGATTCGGGGTGGAACACCGACGAGCCAGTGCCCACCAACGCAGCAGCCACCAGCAGCATGGCAAAGTTCGGCGCGGTGGCGAGCAGCAGCAGGCCACACAGGGTGAAGCCCATGCCCACCGGCAGCGAGTACGGCATGGGTTTCTTGTCGGTGATCATGCCCACCGCCGGCTGCAGCAGGGAGGCGGTGATCTGGTAGGTCAGCGTGATGGTGCCGATCTGGGCGAAGCTGAGGTCGAAGCCGCTCTTGAGGATCGGGTAGATCGCCAGAATCAGCGACTGGATCATGTCGTTCAGCAGGTGCGAGAAGCTGATGGCGCCGATGATCCTGAATTCGGTGTCGTGCTTGGCCGGCGCGGCGCTGGCCGGCACGGGTACGTCTTGAACGCGCGTCTGCATGGGGATCGGGGGACTCGTGGCTGGTGACATGGCGTCGCGGCTTGCTGCGCCAGGTGCGTCACCTTAAAGTGGCGGCGTGCGGCCCGCATGTGTTAACGGGTCAATTTTCATCGAATTTGGGCCATCCTGTGCGAAACACCCGCGCCGACGCCTACGAAAACACCCCACGCGATGTCATCGCCACGGGCAACGACTATCCGCCCTACTACGTGCTGCCGGCCCATTCGCATCGTCGTGGACAGCTTTTGTACGCCTCCACCGGCGTGCTCACCACCATCACTAGCGAAGGGAGCTGGGTGGTACCGCCGCGCCGGGCTCTGTGGATTCCGCCGGGGGTTTCCCATGAGGTGCACATGGGTGGCCCGGTCTCTACCCGCAGTGCTTATGTAAAAGCCGAGACGGCCGTCGCCGTCGGCCTGCCGGCCCACTGCCAGGTGATGGCGGTGTCGCCGCTACTGCACGAGCTGTTGCATGAGGCGGTGGATTTGCCCGTCGAGTACGACCTCGACGGGCGCGACGGCCACGTCATGGCCCTGCTACTGGATGAAATACGGCGCATGCCCACCCTGCCGCTCAGCGCGCCGCTACCGAGCGAAAAGCGCCTGGCGGCGCTATGCCGCGACTTGCTCCTGCACCCCTCGCAGGAGGTAAAGATCGACGACATGGCCCAACGCGCAGGCATGAGCCGCCGACATTTCACGCGCACCTTTCGCGAAGAAACCGGCATGAGCTTCAGCGCCTGGCGCCAACAGGCCTGTCTGCTGGCCGCGCTCACGCGCCTGGCGCATGGCCAGTCCATCACCCAAGTAGCGGTGGATCTGGGCTATGGCAACCCCAGCGCGTTCACGGCCGCGTTTCGCCGCGTGCTGGGGGCGCCGCCCACGCGTTATCTGGCTACGCCGTCGGAGTGAAGGAGGCATCACGATCCGCTAACACTGCGGGCGGCAATGTCACGGAGATGTCAGACACGCGGGGCAATATGTCTGTCGCGTGACAGTGCGAGAGTCGTGCTGCACTGCCATGGCCCGGTCTTGATCGGCGCCGTACTATGGAATTTGGCGGCCCAGCGCGAACACGCGCGCCGCACTTACAACGGTGAGCCGATGAGTAACGATGTGGTTCGTCCCAGTGCAATGGCCGACGCGGAGCTTGGCCAAACCAGCCGCAAGCCGTCCGCCCCCGCGGTGCCCCCGCCGGCCACGCCGACGCCCCCGGACCTGAGCGACCCCAGCCTGTATATCCATCGCGAACTGTCGCAATTGCAGTTCAACATTCGCGTGCTGGACCAGGCGCTGGACGAAAGCAAGCCGATTCTGGAGCGGCTCAAGTTCTTGCTGATTTTCTCCAGCAACATGGACGAGTTCTTCGAGATCCGCGTGGCGGGCCTCAAGAGCCAGATCGCCTTCGACCATGAAATCGTCGGCTCCGATGGCATCGCCCCGCGCAGGGCGTTGGCCGAAATCAGCGAGATCACGCACAAGCAGATCGAGCGCCAATACAGCATCCTCAACGACCGCATACTGCCCGAGCTGGCGCGCAACGGCATTCGCATCGTGCGCCGCAACGAGTGGTCGGCCAAGCAAAAGCAGTGGGTGCGTCGCTATTTCCGCCATGAAGTGGCGCCCCTGGTGACGCCCATCGGCTTGGACCCGACGCATCCGTTTCCGCTGCTGGTGAACAAGAGCCTCAACTTTATCGTGCAGTTGGAGGGCACCGATGCGTTCGGCCGCGACTCCGGCCTGGCTATCGTGCCAGCGCCGCGCGTGCTGCCGCGCCTGATCCGCCTGCCGGATGAGGTGAGCGAAGGTGGCGAGAACTTTGTGTTGCTCTCCTCCATCATCCACGCGCACGCCGAGGAGTTGTTTCCCGGCATGTCGGTGCGCGGTTGCTACCAGTTCCGCCTGACCCGCAACGCCGACCTCACCATCGACCCCGAAGACGTGGAAGACCTCGCCCGCGCACTGCGCGGCGAACTCTACTCGCGCCGCTTCGGCGATGCGGTGCGCCTGGAGGTGGCCGACAACTGCCCGCCCGAGCTCACCGATTACCTGCTGCGCCAGTTCGGCCTAACCGCTGCCGAAATGTACGAAGTGAATGGCCCGGTGAACCTGGCTCGCCTGTTCGGCCTGATCACCAAGACCCTGCGGCCCGAGTTGCAATACCCCTCGTTCACGCCATCCATTCCCAAGTCGCTGAAGAAAGCCGAGGACCTGTTCCAGGTGATCGGCCGTCAGGACGTACTGCTGCTGCACCCGTACGAATCCTTCGCGCCCGTGGTGGATCTGCTGCACCAGGCCGCCAAAGATCCGAGCGTGTTGGCGATCAAGCAAACGCTGTATCGCAGCGGTGCCAACTCCGAGATCGTCGACGCACTGGTGGACGCCGCGCGCGCAGGCAAGGAAGTCACCGTGGTGATCGAGCTGCGCGCACGCTTCGATGAAGAATCCAACCTCTCTCTCGCCTCGCGCCTGCAATTGGCCGGTGCCATGGTGATCTACGGCGTGGTGGGCGTGAAAACGCACGCCAAGCTCATGCTCATCCAGCGTCGCGAGGGCGACGAACTGGTGCGGTACGCACACCTCGGCACCGGCAACTACCACACCGGCAACGCACGCCTGTACACCGACTACAGCCTGCTCACCTCCGACCAGGCACTGTGCGAAGACGTGCACAAACTGTTCAGCCAGCTCACCGGCATGGGCAAGCTGCTGCAGATGAAGAAGCTGCTGCACGCACCGTTTACGCTCAAGAAGACCTTGCTCGAACTGATCGCACGCGAAACCGCGCACGCCGCGGCGGGCCGGCCGGCGCAGATCATCATCAAGGTCAACGCGGTGACCGATGCCAAGGTGATCCGCGCCCTATACAAGGCCAGCATCGCGGGCGTGAAGATCGACCTGATCGTGCGCGGCATGTGCTGCCTGCGCCCGGGCGTGCCCGGTGTGTCGCACAACATTCGCGTGCGCTCCATCGTGGGCCGCTTCCTGGAACACAGTCGCGTGTACTGGTTCCTCAACAACGGCGAGGAGCAGTTCTACCTGGCAAGCGCCGACCTGATGGAACGCAACCTGGATCGCCGTGTGGAAACCGGCTTCCCGGTGGAAGGCAAGAAGCTGCAGGCGCGCCTCAAGAAGGAACTGGAGCTGTATCTTTCCGACAATGCCAGTGCCTGGCTACTGCAGCCCGATGGCCGCTATGTGCGCGCCAAGGCCAGCAGCAACCAGCCCGTGCGCAATGTGCAGGTGCAGTTGCTGGAGAAGCTCTGCGGCTCCGGCGCGGCCACCGACGCTTGATGCAAGCGTCGGACATGCCGGCGCGCAGCCGGCATGTCCGCGCACGCGCTCACTTGTGCGCGTGCCGCTTTACCCAAGCCACGTAGCGATCCACGAAGCCCTGCAAGAACTTCTGGGTGCCTTCGTTGCCAATGTGGCCCTCTGCATCGAATAGGCCCTCCTTGTTCTGGATGAACACCTCCGGTTGCCCCAGCGTGGGGATATCCAAGTAGGCCATGACATTGCGCAGGTGCTGCTGCGCCAGCGCCGTACCGGTGGCGCCCACGGAAACGCCGATCACCGCACCCGGCTTGCCGGCGAAGGAATTGGTGCCCCAGGGCCGCGAGGCGATATCGATGGCGTTCTTGAGCACGCCGGGGATGGAGCGGTTGTACTCGGGCGTGACGAACAACAGCGCGTCCGCCGCCTCGATCTGCTTTTTCAGCGCCTGGCAGTCGGCGGGGTAAGCACCATCGAAATCCTGGCTGTACAGGGGCAAATGGTCGATGCGCACGTGGTCGAACTGGAAATCCGCCGGGGCCAGCCGCTCCACGGCGCGCGCCAGGTGGCGGTTGAAGGAATCCTTGCGCAGGCTGCCGACCAAGACGGCGACGTTGATCTTGCTCATGCTCGAACTACTCCGTTGAAGGGGAATGGTTACAGGTCCGCCGAGCATGGCAGGCGGGGCGGTTAACCCCTCGTGAGCGTTCGGGCATTGGCTCTATGCCTTTTCTATGCCTTCTGGGGTAAAGCCATCCCGCCGTCCGCAGCCCAACATGTCGGGCTGCGGGGAGCGGCTTGTCCGATTCCAGCCGGCCAGAGCGGGAGGCTTGACACCGGCATGACGGAAACGGGCATCGAAATACGCATTCCCTGGTAGGAGAGGCGCATCGGCATAGGGGGCCGCCAGTGGAGAGGCAGGGACGTAAGACAGCGCGAGAAGGCTTGTGGCGCGTGCTCGGCACGCTCGCCCTGCTGCTTTGCGCCTTGCCCCTGCATGCCCACACCGCCCTGCAGGGCGCCGCCCGCGAAGTGCTACCCGGCGACACACCGCAGAATGTGCTCGATGATTACCGCCATGGCGGCTGGCTGACCTTCGATCCGGCCCTGCTGCAACGGTTCACCACGAAAGGCCAAGGTACGTGGGTGGTGCTCCAACCACAGTCGCCCCTGACCGACGAGCAACGCGTGCTCTCCATCTACCCGCCACCATCGGGCGCGGTCACGCTGTTCTTTGCCAATGGCCGCACGGTGACCCAGTCGCTGGACGACTTTGTCAGCGCCGCGCATGGCAACGGCCGGCTGGCCTATCGCCTCGGCGAAGAGGTGCCGGCATCCGCCCCCATCCTGCTCAAGTTTCAGCCCGCGCCCGGACGTGCCACGCCCGTGAGTTTTCGCCTGCAGGCATGGAACGAATATCTGCAACAAGATGCCCACTGGCTGGCCTTCGCCAGCGCCTGCCTGGCAGTCATGCTGGCCATGGCCCTGATGGCCCTGTGCCTCGCCATCATGCTGCGCGACACCCTTTTCGCCTGGTACGCCGGTTACATCCTCTGTTACGCGCTGATCCAGGGGCTGCAGACGGGGTACCTGTTCCACCCCCTGGAGCAGACCTGGCTGACGGGCTCGGCGCCGATGCTTTCCGCCTGCTCGATCGCGTTGTCGCTGGCGTTCGCCGCCATGTTCGTCGCTCGCTTCTGCGAATTGCCCCGCTACGTGCCCATGCTGCATACGCCGGCCCAGGTGCTGGCCGTAGGCATGCCATTGATCGCCCTGCTGCGCAGCGGCCCGGTGCCGGTGCTGCAGGACATGGCGCAGGTGCTGATCGGGCCGATGCTGGTCATCGGCACATTGCTGTTGTTCGTCGCCGCCGTGATCGCCGCCGCGCGCGGTGCGCGGCCGGCATGGTTCTTCCTCGCCGGCTGGACCCCGCTGCTCGCGCTCATGGCCTTGTTCAATCGCCAGGCCAATGGCAGCCTGGCCGATATGCCCTGGCTCAGCGACGCCTGCCTGGCGGCTGGCGCGTTTGAGGCCATCGTGCTTTCGCTGGGCCTGGCCGACCGCGCGCTGAGCATGCGCCACGACCGCAACCTGGTGCAGGAGCTGGCCGATACCGATGCCCTCACCAACGTGCTCAACCGCCGTGCGTGGAGCGAGTGCGTGGCCAAAGTGCTCTCGGCCGGCGCCATGCAGCCGGTCGCGCTGCTGTTCCTGGATCTGGACCACTTCAAGACGCTCAACGACCGCCACGGCCACGCCGCCGGCGACCGCGCACTGATTGCCGTGGCCGATGCCCTGCGCCACGAACTGCGTCCGCATGACCTGCTGGGCCGCTACGGCGGCGAAGAATTCGTCGCCATGCTCTACGGCGTGGAGCAAGCGCAGGCCGTGCAGGTGGCCACGCGCCTGTGCCGTCGCGTACACCGCCTGGAAATTCCCGTGAACAACGACGGCCTGGTGCTCACGGTGAGCATCGGCGTGGCCATGCGCCTGCCCGACGATAGCGTGGACACCCTGGTCGAACGCTCCGACCACGCCATGTACCGCGCCAAGCTTGCCGGCCGCAATCGCGCAAGGCTAGAGGAAAGCCTGGAAACGGTCACGCGGTCATCCTGGCCCCGCGCGGTGGACAGCGTGCGGCGCCGTTGAAGCCGCCACTCGGATTTTCTACAAGACAACGTCAACCGCCTGGCTAAGCTGGAGCCACCCTCACTCTCGGAGCGGCCACCATGAGCCCCGCCACTGGCAGTACCGTTATCCCCGGCATGCGCTACCGCAACGCCCACGCCGCCATCGAGTGGCTGTGCAAAGCCTTCGGGTTCACCGCTCACGCCGTCTACGACGATGATCAAGGCGGCGTGGCCCATGCCCAACTCACACACGGCACCGGCATGGTGATGCTCGGCTCGGTGCGCGACGACGCCCATGGCAAGCACCTGGCGCAACCGGACGAAACCGGGGGGCGCAGCACGCAGAGTGTCTATGTGGTGGTGAAGGATTGCCGCGCGCATTACGAGCAGGCGAAAGCGGCAGGGGCGGTGATCGAGGATGAGTATTCGGAGAAGGAATATGGGGGTGCGGGGTATAGCTGCCGCGATCTGGAAGGGCATGTGTGGTCGTTTGGGAGTTATGACCCGTGGGCGTGAGGGTGTCTGTCGCGCCGTTGGCTCGTTCGCGATGTTCAGTGGGGCGTGGGCGCGACTGAGGTGTGCTTGGCGGCGTTCGCTGAAGCGACGCTGTAAGGGCGCGTGAGGTGGATCAACCGACCTTCCACCAGAACCACCAATGCACCCAACCGCAACACCCGAGATCAGCCCCACGCCACCTCGCCCCATAGGCAAAAAGTCATGGTGGGCGCTTTGTGACAGCTCGCTTAAAGTCGACAGCACCTCGCGTTATCGCTTACCCACCCACCAGTCGCCCACCTGGCGCCTGACCCGCCCGGAGCACCCATGCGCATCCGCCTCACTTTGCTCGCCGCTGCCACGCTCATCGCCCTCTCCGCCGGTTTCGCACACGCGCAAACCGCACCGCTAACACCCGATGTCCCCAAGACCGAGTTCACACCGACCACGACGGCCAACGATTACGTCAAGCGCGAAGTGATGATCCCCATGCGCGACGGCGTAAAGCTGCACACGGTGATCGTGATACCCAAGGGGGCCAAACATGCGCCCATCCTGCTCACGCGTACGCCCTACAACGCGAGCGGCCGCGCGGCGCGTTTCGAATCGCCGCACATGGACGCCACGCTGCCGCAAGGTGACGAGGTGTTCGTCAAGGGCGGCTATATCCGCGTGTTCCAGGACGTGCGCGGCAAGTACGGCTCGGAAGGCGACTACGTGATGACGCGCCCGCTGCGCGGGCCGCTCAACAGCAGCGAAGTGGATCACGCCACCGATGCCTACGACACCATCGACTGGCTGGTGAAGAACCTGCCCGAGTCCAACGGCAAGGTCGGCATGCTCGGCTCCTCGTACGAGGGCTTCACCGTGGTGATGGCGCTGATCCATCCGCACCCCGCGCTCAAGGTCGCCGCGCCGGAAAGCCCGATGGTGGATGGCTGGATGGGCGACGACTGGTTCCACTACGGCGCCTACCGCCAGACCAACTTCGACTACATCTACGGCCAGACCGCGCAGAAGGGCAAGGGCGGTGGCGTGCCGCGCGCGGGCTATGACGATTACAGCAATTTCCTCAACGCAGGCTCGGCCGGCGACTATGCGCGCGCCAACGGCTTCGAGCAGTTGCCCTTCTGGCGCAAGCTGGAGGAACACCCAGCCTACGATGCGTTCTGGCAGAATCAGGCGCTGGACAAGATCATGGCCGAGCAGCCGCTCAGCGTGCCGACCATGTGGCTGCAAGGTCTGTGGGACCAGGAAGACATGTGGGGCGCCATCCACAGCTACGCGGCGACCGAGCCCAAGGACAAGGGCAACGACAAGAACTTCCTGGTGATGGGCCCGTGGCGGCACAGCCAGGTGAACTACGACGGCCGCTCGCTGGGCCCGTTGCAGTGGGATGGCGACACCGCGCTGCAGTTCCGCCGCGACGTGCTCAAGCCGTTCTTCGACCAGTACCTGGTGGATGGCGCGCCCAAGGCGAACACGCCGCCGGTGCTGATCTACAACACCGGCGAGAACCGCTGGGATCGCTACAAGTCCTGGCCGCTGAGCTGCGACAAGGGCTGCGCGCACCAGCCCAAGGCGCTCTACCTGGGCAGCAACGGCAGCCTCTCGTTCAAGGCACCGGCGGCGGATGCGCCCAAGTTCGATGAGTATGTGTCCGACCCCGCCAAGCCGGTGCCCTACCAGCCGCGCCCGGTGCATTTCGCCGACCACGACGCGTGGACGCGCTGGCTGGTGAACGACCAGCGTTTCGCGGATGGACGTCCAGACGTGCTCACCTACGTGAGCGAGCCGCTCACCGCGCCGGTGCACATCGGCGGCGCCCCGCAGGTAAACCTGTATGCCTCCACCAGCGGCAGCGACAGCGACTGGGTGGTGAAGCTGATCGACGTGTACCCCGACACCGTGCCGTCCAACCCGGAGATGGGCGGCTATGAACTGGCCGTGTCGCTGGACATCTTCCGCGGCCGCTACCGCACCAGCTTCGAGCACCCCGCCGCCATCACGCCCAACCAGCCGCTGCTCTACAGCTTTGGCCTGCCCACCACCAACCACGTGTTCCAGCCGGGCCACCGCATCATGGTGCAGGTGCAGTCCAGCCTGTTCCCGCTGTACGACCGCAACCCGCAGACCTTTGTGCCGAACATCTTCAACGCCAAGCCAGCGGATTACCAAAAGGCTACCCAGCGCGTGTGGCACGCCCCGGGCACGGCCAGCTCCATCAGCCTGCCGGTCGTACCCAACGGCTGATCCCGCAAGCCAGCGCACGCAAACCCAAGGGCCGGCCGCCAAGCCGGCCCTTTTTGCTGCGGCAAAGCGCCCGCATGGCAGCCACTTGCGATGAATTATACAGACGATTAATTTGTCGCCATGACCGCCACCAAACCCCGCTCGATGCGCCGCGCCCCTGGCCGCCCCGGCCCGGACAGCCCGGAACTGCGCCCTCACCTGATCGATGCCGCGCTGACGTGCTTCGTGCGCAATGGCATCGCAGCCACGTCTTTGCGCGGCATCGCCGCCTGTGCGGGTGTTACGCCCGCGCTGCTGAACTATTACTTCGGCAGCAAACAGGCGCTGCGCGATGCCATCTTTGAGGAGCGCCTGATGCCGGCCATCGCGTCGCTGCGTGAGCATGTGATGGCTGCCGGCGACGATCCGCAAGCGCTGGCGCGTGAGTTCGTGAAGGGCGTGTTCGCCGCGGTGGAGCGCGCGCCCTGGCTACCTTCCCTGTGGGTGCGCGAAGTGTTGTGCGATGGCGGAGCGCTGCGCGAGATGCTGCTCTCTCGCATCGGCCCCCAACTGCCGCAGTGGCTCGCCAGCCGCTTTGCGCAGGCGCAACAGCAAGGCAACCTCAATCCAGGGTTGGACCCGCGCCTGCTGGTGGTGTCGTTGATGGGCTTGACCATGTTTCCCGCGGCCAGCGCGCCGCTGTGGCGTCAGATGTTTCAGGCCGACCTGGGCACCGACGCACTCGCCCGACACGCCCTCGCCCTGCTCGGCCACGGTATGGAGGCACCCCATGCGCCCTGATCGCCGCTTTGTCACACGCAGCCTGCGCCGCGCGGCCGCGCTACTCACCGTCACCCTGCTGGCCGGCTGCCAACCGCAAGCGCCGCAAGTGCTGGGCACGGTGGAGTTCGACCGCATCACCCTGCCCGCGCCCGCCGCCGAGATCATCGTGAAGATCGACGCGCGCGAGGGGCAATACGTACCCAAGGGCCAACGCATCATGCAGTTGGAAACCACGCGCACACAGGCGGCGCTGGATACCGCGCGCGCCGACGTGCGCCAGCAACAACAGGCGTTGCTGGAGCTGGAGCGCGGCCCGCGCGAGGAGCAGATTCGCCAGGCGCGTTCCAACCTTACTGGCGCCCAGGCGCAGGCGCGCGATGCCAGCGCCTACTATCAGCGCCTCTCCGCACTGGCCCGTCAGCAGTTCGTTTCCGCCGCCGACCTGGATCGCGCCAAAGCCTCCGCCGGCAATGCCGAAGCCGCCGTGGCTGCCGACCGCGCCGCGCTGGATCTGCTGCTCAATGGTTCGCGCGCCGAGGATATCGCGCAGGCGCGCGCCACCCTCGCCGCCGCGGAAGCCACGGCGGCCTCGCGCGCGGTGGATCTGGAAAAGCTCGACCTCACCGCGCCGCGCGACGTACGCGTGGATAGCCTGCCCTACAAACTCGGTGACCAAGCCCAGCCCGGCACGCCGCTGGTGATCCTGCTGGCCAGCGATACACCGTATGCGCGTGTCTACGTGCCGGCCGCGTTGCGTCCGTCAGTGAAGGTGGGCGACGCCGCGGAGGTGGTGCTCAATAACGGCCAACGCAGCTTCCATGGCGTGGTGCGCCTGATCCGCAGCGAACCGTCGTTTACGCCCTACTACGCGCTCACCGGTGAGGACGCCAATCGATTGAGCTACATCGCCGAGATCGTTCTGGGCCAGGATGCCCGTGAACTGCCGCAAGGTTTCCCGGTGAGTGCTCGTTTCGATACGGCCACGCACCATGACTGAGCCGGCCATCCAGGCGCGCGGCCTCACCAAGCGCTTTGGCGCACTGGTGGCGGTGAACGGCGTAAACCTCACGGTGCCGCGGGCCAATGTGTATGGCTTCCTCGGCCCCAATGGCTCGGGCAAATCCACGACGATCCGCATGCTGTGCGGCTTGCTCACACCCAGCGAGGGCAGCATCGAGGTTCTCGGCCTGTCCATTCCGCGCGAGGCCGAACAGCTCAAGCGTCGCATCGGTTACATGACGCAGAAGTTCTCGTTGTTCGACGACCTATCGGTGCGCCAGAACCTAGAATTTCTCGCCACGGTGCAAGGGCTGTCGCGCCACGACACACGCACACGCGTGGACGAACTGCTGCGTCGCTACCGACTGGACGATCGCCAGCCGCAACTGGCCGGCACGCTCAGCGGCGGCCAGAAGCAGCGCCTGGCGCTGGCGGGCGCGGTGGTGCACCAACCGGAATTGCTGTTTCTGGACGAACCCACCAGCGCGGTCGATCCCGAGTCGCGCCGCGATTTCTGGGAGAAGCTGTTCGAACTGGCCGATGAGGGCACCACCATTCTGGTGTCCTCGCACTACATGGACGAGGCCGAGCGCTGTCATCGATTGGCGATCCTGGATACCGGCAACCTGGTGGCCGACGGCACGCCGCGCGACCTCACCCGCAAGTTGGCGGGTCGCACGTTTCTCATTCGCGCCACCTCGCCACGCCAGGCCAAGCAGGCACTGGACCAACAACCAGGCGTGCTCAGCGTGGCGCAGATCGGCAACGAGCTGCGCGTGCTGATGAATGACGCCCGGCACGATGCCGACTCCTTGCGCCGTCTGCTGGGCGATGCGGGCAACGACGTGGATGTGCAGCCGGTCGAACCCAACCTCGAAGACGTGTTCGTGGTGGCCACACGCCGACACGCGCACCAACAGGAGCAGCCCGCGTGAACCTGCGCCGCCTGTGGGCGATCCTGATCAAAGAGCTTCGTCAGCTTCGACGCGATAGCGTCACGCTGGCGATGATCATGGGCATGCCGATCCTGCAGCTCATGCTGTTCGGCTACGCCATCAACCTCAACCTGCGACACCTGCCCGCCGCGGTGGCCGACCAGGCGCACACCACGGGCTCGCGCACGGCCATCCAGGACATGGTCGCCAGCGGTGTTATCGATATCGTCGCCAGCGCACAGACGCCCGAGCAACTGATCGACCTGCTGCGCGAGGGACACATCAGCGTGGGCATCGCCGTGCCGCCGGATTTCGAGCGGCGCAAGCTGGACGGGCGCGAAGCCTTGCAGGTGATGGTCGACGGCAGCGACAACGTGGTGCAGTCGGCGGCGGCGCAGCTCGCGCAATACCCGCTTAACCAACCCGACAATTTCCACGCGCGCACCGTTACGCCGATCAGCGTGGTGAGCTTCTACAACCCCGAGCGCCGCTCGCCGGTGAATATCGTACCGGGGCTGGTCGGCGTGATCCTTACCATGACGATGGTGTTGTTCACCGCCGTGGCGATCGTGCGCGAGACCGAGCGCGGCAATATGGAAATGCTCATCACCACGCCAGTCAGCCGCACGGAACTGATGATCGGCAAGGTGCTGCCGTATGCCGGCATCGGCCTGGTGCAGACCACGGTGATACTGACGCTGGGTGTGTGGCTGTTCCGCGTGCCGGTGCGCGGCAGCCTGTGGGATATCTACCTGGCGGCGAGTCTGCTGATTCTCGCCAACCTGTCGCTGGGGCTGCTCATCTCCACGCGCGCCAAGTCGCAGTTCCAGGCGATGCAGATGACGTTCTTCGTGTTTCTGCCATCGATCCTGCTGTCGGGTTTCATGTTTCCCTATGCCGGCATGCCCGCGCCCGCGCAATGGATTTCGGAGGTGCTGCCGCTCACGCACTTTCTGCGACTGATTCGCGGCATCATGCTGCGCGGTGCCGACTTTGCGGACCTATGGCAGGACGCCGTCGCCCTGCTCGCCTTTATCGCGGTGATGCTGACGCTGTCGATACGGCTGTTCCACAAACGACTGGATTGAGCGCGTCCACAAGCGTTTTTCGCATGAAAAAGGCCGGCAAGTGCCGGCCTTTTTCGTGGATCGCTATCGGGAACGATTAGGGCGTACAGGCCTTGCCATGATCGGCATGGAAGCCCTTGGCCTTGGCATCGGCTTCGCTCATGTACGAGCCTGCCTTGGTCTTGCCGTACCACTTGTCGCCCGGGCAGTGATAAACCTTGCTGCTGGAGTTCACCCACACCATGCCCGGGCCGCCACCCGGCGCCGCGGCAGCCGGCGGCTCATGGGCGGCCTTGCTGCCCGGAATCGGGGCGGAGGTCTTGGGCGTCATGCTGGGAGCGGCCTGCGCGGCCGGGGCAGCGGCGGGCGCGGCGGCAGCGGCAGGAGCTGCGGCGGCAGCCGCGGTCGGCGCGGTGTACCACTCCTTCACGCCCTGGTGGCCGGAGCACGCGCCTTTTTTGGTCGCGTGATTGGTGTACGAGCCATCCTTGCACTGACCGGTGGAACCGGCAGGGGCAGACGCCTCCTGCGCATAGACCGCGGGGCCAGCCAGAACACCTGCAAGCAAGACTGCGATCAAACCCATCGATTTCATCTTTCATCCCTCCGGCGCAAACTCATCGTTCCCATGGAGACGCCGACGCCTCTGGCGTGCGTGCTCCCTCTTTCGCCATGCCGTGAAAACCAAGCCTTCATGGCACAACGCCCACAAGCCAACTGCGCTTGTGTTGATGACTATGCACCAAGTGGATGACGGTCCCGCAAGAGGCAGCGCGTGAACGCATTTAACTGCCGTGCGGCCGCGCTCGTAACAAGTTGCGATGCGACGCGACGCCGATGGCGGCACGCAACGGAAAAGTGCCGCATCGCAATTTCATGCGATGCGGCAACGACCTCAATGGCTGTTCAAAATGATGTCCGCGATGATGCCGGTGGAGATCGCCACCAGCAGGAATTCTCCGTTGTCGCTGCGCACCCACTGGTGGTCCGGCGGGGGCGGTGCGAGGCGATAGGCGCGCCAGTCGTCCACCACGTAGCGGCGATCGCGATATTCCACCGGCACATAGCCGCCACGGCGATACCAGCCTTCGTGCATGCCGCGGTCGTGAACGATCACATAGTCGCGCCGGTCGCGGTCGCGGTCGTGGTCATCGCGGCGGTCCCGGTCATAGTCTCGATGATCGCGGTCGCGATCGTAGCCGCGCCCGTCGTCATGATCGTGGCCGCGATCCTGATCGTGGTCGCGTCCATGATCGTGCCCGCGATCATGGTCCTGATCGTAATGATCCTGACGATCATCGTATTGGAACGGCGCCGCCGATACCGCCACGCTGTAACACGCGGTTGCGCCGACCAGGGCCAGGGCTAACAGGGATTTCTTCATGGATGCTCTCTCCGCTTTTGCATGTCGCCCTACCGCTCGATAGGGATGATGCGACCGCGTCATCATGCGACGCGGCGCGGAGTGTGATGGGTGAAGTCGATCGCAGGAAAGGTGTAACGGCGACTGCAAGTTATTGCGTTGAACGTAGGTTTGGTTTTGGCGATGACGCCTTGCGGGCGTCATCGCCTCGCCGCTCAGGGAGCGGCAACCTTGGGCTTGAGCGCCGACTGCGGGCGCGCCACCGCGTACATTTCCCAGGCGATCTGTTTGAGCAACGCACGCCGGTCGCCACCCACGGTGTAGAGATCAAAATGCGTCTTATCGGGCAGAAAGCGGATATCCGCCTGCGCATGCAGCTCATCCAGCGTGGCCTTGAGGCGATGGGCGGCACCGTCGAGGTAGAAGGTATCGGCAGTGCCTACGATCAGATGGATCTTGCCATCCAGGTCGGGCTGGAGCGTGGCCCAGTTGCTACGCAAGCGCTGCGCGATGTCGTAGTGATCGCGCCAGTACGCCACCACCACGGGATCGACCTTGCCGGTGTCGCGATCGAACATGGGCTGCGGGCGGCCATCTTCGCCGCGTGGCGAGAATACCCAGTCGAACGAAGCCATCTGGCCACCGTAGCTGCCGAGCACCTCCTCCAGTTGCGCGAACTGCTGGAAGCTGGCGAGCACCTTGCCCTTGTCGCGCATCAACGGATACGCCTCGCCATCGGCCTTGCGGTAGACGTTGGCATCGGGTGAGTACAGGTCTACGCCGACGAAATCGTGGAAGTCGCTCGGGTCTGGCGAGGTCGACCATGTGCCGCCGAATACCTTGGGATAGCGCGTCTGCAACCACAGCGTGGCCCAGCCGCCCGACGAGTGGCCGTTGAGGAAGCGACCGTTGGCGCCGCCATCCATGTGGTAGTTGGATTCGAGGTAAGGAATGAGCTCCTCGGTCAGCGCCTGGCCCCACGGGCCGTTGTTCACCGAGTCGGCGAATTCGTGCGTGCCGGTCGGGCTCGACTCGTCCAGGTACACCCAGATCATCGGCGGCATGTCGCCCTTGCTCATCGCCCGCCAGGTATCGGCGATGACCGGCACGAAATGCGCAAGGCCGCCACCGAATCCATGCGTGAAGTACACCACCGGATAGGTATCCGCCGCCTTGGGGTCGTAGCCCGGTGGCGTGAGCATGAAACCGCGCATATGTATCGGGCGGCCCCAGAACGCCGACAGCGCGGGGCTGACGAAATCCAGGTCGGCCGTGTGCTGGTGCACTTCCGCCAATGCGTCCTGCGCAGGCTTGGGCGCGGCCGGTGGAAGCTGCCACAACGTGGCAGCGGGAACGGCCTCCGCCAGCGTCAAACGCGGCGTGTCGCTCGATGGCAAATGCATCTTCACCACTTGGCTGACCAGGTCGCCTGCACCACGCCCGCTGTAGTTGTAACTGTGATTGGTATCGAGCACGGCCTGCACGTAGTAGTCGCCCGGCGGCAGCTTGGAGAACACTTCCGGGTAGGCTTGCGCGTCCGCATC
The DNA here is from genome assembly GCF_057750885.1 of Frateuria sp. sgz306004. NCBI lineage: Bacteria > Pseudomonadati > Pseudomonadota > Gammaproteobacteria > Lysobacterales > Rhodanobacteraceae > Frateuria > Frateuria sp. sgz306004. The sequence goes on along the minus strand of NZ_JBYLFE010000001.1, from coordinate 554,834 downwards.
CAGATCCACGCTTTTACCGGGCTCGATGCGCGACACCTCCCGCGCCACGACGCTCACGTCATTGGGGGCGAGCGGGTTCACATCTACTTCGCTCACCTTGCCGTCCTTGCCCGCGGCTTCCGCTTGCGCAGCCGACTGGGCAAACACCAGCAAGCGGCCGGATGCCGGGGCCTGCGCGGCCGCCAATTCCACGTGAAAGCGCGGAGACCCGCTAGCGGATTCGTGCGAACACCCCGCTAGTACCGACGCGGCAAGACCGAACAGAACGGCAAACGTCCAACGATACGACGACATGGCACCCTCCCCTTTTGAACGGGCTCCCGGCGCGGGGAGCCCATGGCCTTATGGACGGCTAGACGGATTCAGTCCGCCTTGGCGCTCTTTACCGGCGCAAGCCGCAGATCCTGAAAGTCGAAGCTGAAATCCGTGAGCGGTGAAATGGGCTGCATGCGCACTTCGCGCACCTTGCCATCGGCATCCAGTGCATAGCTGACGAACGCGTCGGCATTGAGCGAACGATCATCCCAACGCACGATGAAGGTGTCGTGCTGCCATCGCTCCATGGTGCCCTGTAGCTGCGCCGTCTTGGAGAAGCTCAGACGTAGCTTGCCGCCCTGCTGGCTCACCACGATGTCGCCATACCAAGGGTCGCGGAAGGTGCCAGCGTAACCGGCCAGCGGCAGCGAGGGCTTGCTGTTTTTGTCGCGCGCGGCGAGATGCTGCTTCCAACTGTCGTCGGCATGGCCTTCGGACTTCTTTACGGCGGCGGCATAAGCGGCCACCCAGTCTTTCTTGTCTTTGCCCAGGTAGGCATCGAGCACGCGCAGCGTCACCGCGTTGAAGGCGGCGCCCGATTCCTGGTTGGTCAACACCACCACGCCCAGCTTCAACTCGGGCACGAGGGTGAGGCGGGATACCATGCCGGGCCAGCCGCCGGTGTGCCACACCAGGCGCTGCCCCTGATAGTCGGTGAGGTTCCAACCTTCACCGTAGCCGGCAAAATTGGGGCGCACCGCGCGCAGTTCGGGCACCGGCGGTTCGCTGATCTTCATCGGCGTAAGCATGGACCACATCTGCTTCTGGCTACCCTCGGAGAACAGCGCCTTGCCGTCCGGCAGCTTGCCGCCGGCCAGTTGTACGTTCATCCACTTGGCCAGGTCGTGCACGCTGGCGTAGATGCCGCCCGCGCCGGGGTTGTTGGACCACGCCATGGGCGGCACCGGCTTGAGCTCGGTGAAGTTGAACTTGGCGTGACCCATCGCCACGTCCATGCCCGGCTTGAGTGCTGTCATGTCCACCAGTGCATCGTTCATGCCCACCGGCTGGAAGATGCGCGTGCGCAGGAAATCCGCGTAGCTCTGGCCTGACACCTGCTCGATCACCAACGTGGCAACGGCATAGAGGATGTTGTCGTAGGCATAAGCGCTGCGGAAGCTGGTGGCGAGTGGCACGTCGCGCAGACGCTGCACCACCTCCTTGGTGGAGTAGGACGTGGGCGGCCAGTACAGCAGATCACCCGCGCCCAGACCCAGGCCGCTGCGGTGTGCCAGCAGGTCGCGCACGCGCATTTCGCGCGTGACGTAAGGGTCGGACATCTGGAACCACGGGAGGTAATCGATCACCCGGCCATCCATGTCCAACTTGCCTTCCTCGGCCAGCATCTGCAGCGAGGCCGCCGTGAATGCCTTGGTGTTGGAGGCGATGGCGAACAAGGTGCGTGCGTCCACGGCTTCCGGCTTGCCCAGCTCGCGCTGGCCGTAGCCTTGCTCCAGCACTACCTGACCGTCCTTGACGATGGCCACGGCGATGCCCGGCACATCGAACTGCTTGCGCACGCTGTCCACGTAGGCCGTAAAGTCCGACAGTTGCGCGGGCAGCGCCGGCGCGGGGGCGCTGTGCTCGGCGGCGATGGAGGTCGGTGACGTGGCGTCCTGCGCCCAAAGCGGCGTAGCCAGGGCCATGAGCACGCCGCAAGTCATCAGGCGCAGGGACAAGGGACGCAGGGACATCAAGCAACTCCACGGTTTCAAAGAGCCCCAACTATCGGGCCATTTGCACCGTGAGGCCAGCACTGAAAGTCATGACCGATCCCTATGTCCGGACCCGCCCGCGAGCAAATCGATCTCGCGGGATCCAGCGCACAAAAAAGGGGATGGACCGAAGTCCACCCCCTTGGCGCGTGACGCTCGCTTGAAGCCCGTTGCCTCAGCTCGCCTTGCAGCTCGCCTGGATCAGCTGGGCCTCGCCCTCGCTGCCCTTCTGGCGCTCCGGCAGCACGTAGTCGATCTGGCAGGAGGTGCCCTGCTCCGCATCGATGGCCACCGACAACTGGCCCTGCGGCTCCAGGCCGCGCGCCATGATGCGGCCCGCCTGGCCCACCAGGCCCACTTCCTCACCCTTGCCATTGACCACCGGGGCACCGAACGGCAGCGGTTCGCCGTTGTGGCCCTGCACGTCGATGATCGCGGTGCGGCCCGAGACCGTCTCGTACTTCAGCAGCGACACCGAACCGGCGCGCGGCACCACCTGCTGGCTGGTCGCCTTGAACTCCACGTCCATCGAGGTGCCCTTGGGGTCCAGGTCGATGGTGTTGAGGCTGTACGGCGTCAGATTGGGCACCACCGCGTAGCCGCGGCTGTTCACTTGCACGCCCGCCGCACCCACGACCTTCGCACCCACCGCATCCTTGGCCTCGACAATGCCGATGGTCTCCGACAGCGACGGCGCCAGCATCACCCCACCGCGATGCGCCACCACCGCGCCGCGCATGCCGAACGAACCCTGGCTATAGCCCTGGCCGTTGGCGATGCTGCCGGTGAATTCGCCGATCGGGCTGCGGTAGCCCGCGTTGGCGCTACCACTGGTGCCGCCGTGGGCGCCGTTGCTGTAGCTGGCGGCCACGCCGTAGGAGATGGCGTTGTCCGCACCTGCCACGCCGGTCACCATGCCCTGCGCCTGAGAGCGACCGGCGCTGTCACGCGACACTTGGGCCGAGGCCATGGCCGAACGATCCTTGCCCAGGGGGATGTTTACGCTCGCGTAGTACTGCGTATCGATCATGCCCTGTGCGTTGCGCTGGCGGTTGGTGGAGAAGTTGAAGCTGACGCCCTTGTAATTGTTGCTGTAGCCCAACGAGTAGTTGAGGTCCGCGCCCGGGCGGTTCCAGTAATTCACCGACGAACCGGTAGCGTGCAGCTGACCGCCGCGGCTACCCAGCTGCTGGCTCACCGACAGCGACGCATGGTTACGCTGACGCTGGATCTCCGCGCCCTGCGAGGCGCCGACGCCATGACGAGCCGTCATCGCATCGTTGAGGCCGAAGAAGCCACCCGTGGAGTAACGATGGGCCGCCACGGTCATGTTGGTGCCGGTGGCCGAAAGCAACTTGGCGTAGCTCACGCGGGCACTGCTGCCGTTGTAGGTCGTGCCGGCCGCCTGCAGCCGCGACTGGGTCAGGTCCACACCGAACGCGCCCAGCTGGGTGTTGAGGGCCGCGCCACCGAGGATCGACGCATAGCCCTGCGCCGCCGTCACGCCGGTGTAGCCGGTGAGCATGTTGGTCATGCCGCGCTGCCAGGTGCCCTGCGCGAATGCCGGGGCACTGGTCAGCTGCTCGTTGCGGACCTGGCCGGCCACCGCGCTGAAGCGGTTCACGCCCGGGCGCAGCGACTGCGGCACGGCGGCATAGGGCACCTCGAAGGTCGACACGCGACCATCGGCCTCTTCCACCGACACCTGCAGGTCGCCGCCGTAACCGGTGGCGTAGAGGTCGTTGATCTCGAATGCGCCCGGCGCCACGGTGGTTTCGTAGACGATGGCGTTGTTCTGGCGAATGGTCACGCGCGCATTGCTGTTGGCCACACCGCGCACGGTCGGCGCGTAGCCGCGCAGCGAGTCGGGCAGCATGCGGTCGTCGGTCGCCACGCGCACACCGCGGAACGACGTGGATTCAAACAGGTCGCCGCTCGTGTAGGTCTCGCCGATGGTCAGCTGCGCGGCCATGGACGACAGGTCGCGCTGGGCGTAGGTGGCGGTGTTCTGGTAGCTGTGATGGCCCTGCGAGTCGAAGTGGTACGAGCCTTCGCTGCGCAGGCGCCAGTTGCCCAGGTTGAGGCCGCCGTTCAGGCCCACATAGCCGCGCGTGTTGGCCGCGCCCGCACCACCGCTGTTGCTGCGATACAGGTTGACGTTGTAGCCGAGCGTGGCGGCGTTGATGCCCGTTTCCCACAGCTCCGGGCTGACGTAGCCACGCGCCGAGCGCTTCATCGCAATCTGCGGAACGCTCAGCGCCAGCGCCTGGTCGCCGAAGTCGTAAGAGGCCACGGCCCCGTCCACGATCTGTTCGATCGGCAGGCAGCCGCCGTCGGCCAAGCGCGCCGACGCCTCGGCCGTCACCTTGGTCGTATCCACGCCGATGCGCTGCAGCAGGGCCTGGTCCAGGCACGCCTGCGCGTCGGTGCTGTCGTTCACGCGGGAGAAACGGACGTCCATGCGGCCCACACGCTGTTCGTTGGCCGTCACATCGACGCTGTACACGCCCGGGCTCAGCACATTGCCGGTCTCGTAACGCGAGAGATCGATCTGGCCGCTCGCGTTGGGCTTGATGAAGCCGCCGGCGAACTCCACCGGGGCGCCGGCGCTGGCGTGTGCCTGCACACCCAGGGCGGCCACCAGCACGGCAGCGAGCGCGTTCAGGCGCAGCAGCGGTCGTTGGAGGCGGGTTTGCTCAGTGTGCTTCGTCGTCACGTCGTCGACTCCCAAATAAGGTCTTCAAGAAAGGGAAGGAAGCGAGTGGCACGAAGAAATGGAGCCCTGCTTCCGATAGAAGTAGGCTAAGGATTCACGCTCGTGAGACATATCTGACAAGGCTTAAAAGCACGCCGTAGGCGCGTAAAAGCCGTACGTACGATCGTCCCAGTACCTGAGAGACACGGACGCCGATGCGTCGCGTGTGCGCGTGTTAACGCCGCGCGTAGAAGGCGTGAAGGATCGTCAACGCCAGGGTGCCCGGTCGCCCCATTGGGCTTTCCGGCGACCGGATCGGCGTGGCGCTGGTAGCGCGACGACCCGCCGCCCGACGCTCATCCGGCGGCGAAAAAAAGCGGCCCCGACGGGCCGCTGGTTTTTACGGAGTGCTCCCGCCAAGCGGGTGTTTGCCTGGCATGTTTCCGCCCCAGTCGTTGATGGCGGAGAACTCGACCTCACCACCGGACGTCGGCGGGGACGACAACTGCTTCACCGGGAATAGCGCCGATTCTCCAGGCTTGATGAAACCAGCGCCCGCGTCGAACGCCTTGCCGCCCGCGTTGAGCGTGACGGAGCCCAGGTTGACCACATACGGCGTCGGGTTGACCGCCTTCAATACATAACCGTCGCCATCGGCTGCCTTGGTAAGCTGCCACGTCACCTTGGTGGGCGCTTCTTCGACCTTGCCGGGCAACCCTTGCGGGCGAAAGATCAGCTTGATGCGTGTGCGAAATGCGAGCTGCACCACATTGGCATCGGCACCGCGATCAGCCTTGGGTGGCACTTCGAGCACATTCAGCCAGTACAGGCTTTCTTTGTCCGCGGGCAGCGGCTCTTTGGTGTACGTCACCCGCAGCGTCTGCGCCTTGTTCGAGTCCAGGCGAAACAGCGCGGGCGTCACCGCAAAAGGTACCCGGATGTGCTCCGGCGCTTTATTCATATCACCATCGTCCATCCATACCTGGACCAAGGCCGGCGTTGAGCCGTTGTTGTTGAGCTTCACCGAAACCTCACGTTCCTGTGAGGGGTAAATCACGCGAGTGCCTGCAACGACGACGCTGGCGTGGACCTGGCTTGCCAACGTACCGGCGGCAATCAGGGCGGCTGTAAGCCAATGGCAGATGACTCGTTTCATGGGAAAGGCTTCCAGAAGTCGATGATCACGTACTTTCGGAACAACCGGTGCCGCGGGTAGGCGGCTCTCATTCACCAAAGACTTTGGCGGTCATGATGCGCCATGACCGCCAAAGTTGCACTGCTTACTGGTAGACCAGGGTGTACTGCACGCTGGAGTTCGCGGCGCCGGCGGTGGTGCCACCCAGCGACTCGTACTGCACGTAGTAGTTCATCGTGGCGTTGCCACCCGCGATCTGCACCTGCTGCGAGTTCTGCGCGTTCGCCGCCGCACCGGCGCGGATCTTGCCGAACGTGTCATTCAGGAGACCCAGCTCCACCTTGGTGGCGGCGCCCGCGCCGGTGTCGACCAGCAGGCGACCGGTGGTGGTGTTCACGCTCGGGCCTGCCTCGAACATCGTCTGAACCTTCTGATCCGACGAGCAACCGCTCAGCTCGATCTGGAAGGGCGTACGGCCAGCGGTGGCGCCGGAGGCCTGCAGGGCCGAAGCCGACACGGCCGGCATGTTCACGGTGAAATCACCGGCGCCGCCGCCATTGATGGTGCAGGTGTTGGCGATGATGTTGCCCTTGACAGTGATGACACCGTCAGCGGCGTGGGCGGCCGAGGCGGCAGCGATCAGACCGGCGATGGCGAAAGCGGAGGCAATGTGCTTCTTCATGATGTCGTTTCCTTAAATGGGAGAGAGAGAAATGCGTTGAAAAGTGGTTGACCGTCATGGCCCTGTCTGGCGACCCGGGAGGCTTTCGAGGTGGCGTGACCGCTCACGCTTCAACCTCTTGAAACCGCCACTTTCCGAGTCCCGCTGGCTGCTGCTTGCCCGGCCAGTGAGGACAATTTATCGGCGCACGCCTACACGAAATATGGGACGATTCCCAAACCACTCCGAGGCAAAAAGTCTTGCGTTTTGAGTTGCCTATAGATCTCCGTCGCGATGGAGCGGAGCAAGGCGGAGCGCCGGCCAATTCAACGCACAAGCGCGCGTGTGCACTTCGTCAGCCCGCGCGCGCGGTAACCGTGATGCGTGGCGATACGCCATTCAGCTCGACGCGATGAGCCATGCCGGAGATCATGGGCCGTCTACACAGGAGCCGGTCTTTGATGAATGCGATGGTCGATTGGGTTGCCGCACACGCACTGCCTGTTTGGAGTGGGCTGCTGATATTGGCCTTGCTGAGCGGCGACCTCGCCTGGCAGTGGAATCGCCGCCACCACGATGCGGCGCTCGCACGCGGCCACCTACCCGTCGTACTACGCGGTCGCACGGCGACGCTATTGCTGGTGAGTGGCTGTTTTCTGTTTCTCGCCATGGCGCTGGCCATTGGCGCGGAAACACAGGATGCGCTCACCCAGTTCGACACCGGGCTCGCAGAGGATCTTCGTGCCCACATGCAACCGGGCGTGCTTGCGGCGGTCGCCGCGGTATCGCACCTGGGCGACCTGTGGACGGTGGCAGCCATCTCCGTTGCCGTACTCACCCTGTTGCTATGGCGCGGACAGCTTCGGCTCGCCACGGTGTGGACGCTTGCCGTCGCGGGCATCGTGCCGCTCAACAGCGCGCTCAAGGCGTGGTTTCAGCGCCCTCGCCCGCTGCACAACCACGGTTTTATCGTGGAGCACGGTTGGAGCTTTCCCAGCGGTCACGCCTTCGGCGCCATGGTGTTCTACGGCATGCTCGCCTATGTGTTGCTGCGTGTGACGCCACGCGCGTGGCATCGCTGGGTGATTGCACTGGCCGTCGCCATGGTGACCATCATCGGACTGAGCCGCATCGTGTTGCAGGTGCACTACTTCAGCGACGTGATCGCTGGCTATGTCAGTGGCGCGGTGTGGTTACTGGTTTGCCTGCTGGCCGCCGAAGCGTGGCGCCTGCGCGGAATGCGCCGCTGAGCGAGTGGGCGGCATTGCGCTCGCCTACTTGAAGACCGCCAGTCATTCCACGCGTCGTGTAGCGCGAGGTAACCGTCACCCTGGCGAACACTGGGGGCCATCGGCGCAGACAGCGCTGATGGCGCTCGCCATGCGCACGCACCAATAAGCACACTTCGGTGCGAGTACCCGCTTTGTGAGCTGAGCCGATTCGGCAAGCGACACTGTGACGACATCGTGCCCGTCTTGCCGGCGAACTTCGCGGGCATGTTGCAACGGCTGTCAGGCGGGTCTTGCGCTGACGCTCACGCGTCGACAGGCACGTCATCCCAGCGCTGGCCCCTTCCGGGGAGCGCCGGGATGACGATCAAACTCAGGCGAGCTTGCGTGCCGCCGCCACTACGTCGGCCTCGCCCGGCAGCACCAACAGGGCTGCCCCTGCAAGCGGGGTGTAGGTGTCGGCGCCCACCACGCGCTGCAACGGCGTGGCGCCGCTGCCGCCTTCCACGATGGCTGTGATGATGCCCTCGCCCACACCGGCGCTGCGACGGCCTTCATCCAGCACGAGGATGCGCTTGGCGTTCCTGGCCTGCGCGGCGATGAACGCATCGTTGAGCGGTGCCAGCCAGCGCAGATCCACCACGCGCACCTTCCAGCCAAGCTCCGCCTCGATGGTGCGCGCGGCGCGCAAGGCCATCGGCACGCCATTGCCGAAGGTGAATACCACGAGGTCGTTGGCGTCCTCGTGATAGACGCGGCCTTCGCCCAGCACCATGGCTTCGCCCGGCGCGGGGTAGGTGAATTGCCATTGGCCGTCGCCTGCGTCGTACAGGTCCTTGGTCATGTACAGCGCAATGGGTTCGAGGAAGGCGCACACGCGGCCATCCACCTTGGCGAGCGCGGTGAGCGTGCGCAGCATGGTCGCCGCGTCGTCGCCACGGCTGGGGCAACCCACCACCAGACCCGGGATGTCGCGCAGTGCGGCAATCGAGTTGTCGTTGTGGAAGTGGCCGCCAAAGCCCTTCTGGTAGCCCAGGCTGGCCACGCGCATCACGATGGGGTTGCGGTACTGGTCGTTGGAGAAGAACTGCAACGACGCCGCCTCACCGCGAATCTGGTCGCAGGCGTTGTGGAAGTACGCCAGGTACTGGATCTCGGGCATGGGCAGCATGCCCATGTTGGCGTAACCCTGGGCCAGGCCAAGGATGATGGTTTCGTCCAGCAGCGTGTTGAACACACGGCTGCCCTTGAAGGTTTTGAACAGGCCCTTGGTGACGGTATAGACGCCGCCCTTCTGCGCCACGTCCTCGCCGAACAGCAGCGACTCGGGGTACTTGGCCATGATGTCGTGCAAGGCCTGGCCGATCTGGATGGCCAGATGGCGGGGCGGCTGGTTTTCCGGCAGCTTCTCTTCGCTGCCGAAGGCTGCCAGGCGGCGCTCCGCGTAGTCGGCACGCTCGGCCTCGGCCTTGACCGCCGCCGGGGTATACGGCGCCAGCGGCTTCATCACTTCGTCCAGCGAGGTCAGGCGCGGCCGGCGATCGGCGTCTTCGGCTGCGTCGAAACAACGCTTGCGCGTGGCTTCGTACAGGGCCAGCAACGATTCCTTGGTGTACAGGCCCGAGGCGAGCGCGATTTCCGCCGAACGCAGCAGCGGGTCGCTGGCTTCCACCTGGAACAACTCCTCCACGGTGCGCCATTCGATTTCGAAATCGGTGCCGGCGTGGCCCATCACGCGCGTGGTGCGCAGGTGCAGGAACGTCGGGCGACGCGTATGGCGGCAGTGCTCCACCGCCTCCTGCACCTGGGCGTAGCCGTTGGCGAGGTCCAGGCCGTCGGCGTAGTAGTAGTCCAGGTCGGCGCGATGGCGGAAGTTGTTGGCCACCCAGCCGTTGGGCGTCTTCACCGAAATGCCGATGCCGTTGTCCTCGCACACGAACAGCACGGGTGCCGGCAGCTTCTGGTACGCCGTCCAGGCGGCGGCATTGAACGCCGTCTGCGCGGTGGCGTGGTTGGACGAGGCATCGCCGAAGGAGCAGATGGCGATGCTGTCGTCGGGAATCGGCAGCTTGTGACCGATGCGACGCGCCTGCTCGATGGCCACGGCGGTGCCCAGCGCCTTGGGCAGGTGCGAGGCGATGGTGGAGGTTTGCGGCAATACCCACAACGGCTTGCTGCCCCACACCTTGTGGCGGCCTCCGGAGGCGGGGTCTTCCATGCTGGCGGCAAAGGACAGCGCCGAATCCATCACCGGGTCCATGCCCGGCAACTTGCGGAAGCGCTCGGCCATGAAGCCGCCGGAGCGGTAATGCAGGAAAGCCGGATCGGTATGACGGGTGAGGCGCGCCACCATGGCGTTGCCTTCGTGCCCGCTGGAGCCAATGGTGTAGAACACCTTGTTCTGCACGCGCAGCACGCGCGCCATCAGGTCGAGATGGCGGCTGATCAGTTGCGATTCGAGCAGCTCGCAGAAACCGCGCGCGTCGAGCGTGCTGCCCGGCAACACCGGCGAGCGGTCGCCATGCGGGCTATGCACATCGCCCTGCCACAGCTGCACGAACTCGATGAAGTTCTGATCGACGATCTCGGCACGATTGAAACCCTTGTGGCGCGCCGTGAGGGAATACGGGATGGCAGTCATGATGTCTCGTCAACGAACAGCCGCGGCGGCGGCCAACTTAGGGAAAAGGGGAAAGAGGTTTGGTGGGCAATGGTGTGGCCGCGAGCAGGCGGAGCGCATAAGCGCGCGCGTGGTCTTTTTCGCGGCCGAAGCTGTCGAGAATGCGGATCTGATCTTCCAGCGACGGCACCGGCACGGCCAGGCCGTTGAGGCCGACCAGGGTGAGCCGACCGGCGGACACCGGCGTCCAGCCATCACCCCGGTTGAGTTCCAGCCCGCCCATCACCTCCACCGGCAGGCCGGGGAAACGAAAGCGTGCAAAGTGCGAGCGAAAGCGCTCCGCGCCCGCCGGCTCGTGCGTGGCTTCGCGGCGGTCGGCCCACAGTACGCGCAAGCGTTCGGCGTCCTCGCGCGAGGTGAACACATCCACATCGGCCACGCTCACCTCGGCGCCCATCAGCAAGGCCGCGGCGCTGCCGATGACGCACCAGGGCGCCAGGCAATGCACGTGCAGCTCCGGCACGATTTCCGCCAGGGTGGCGTACAGCGCGGGCGTGACATGACTCATGCGCGGCGGCTCCGCCATTGCGCGCGCGTCTGTCCCCACAGCTCGATCGGCGCGCTCTCGAACGGCTCGGGCAAGCGCCCCGGGCCTCGCAGCGTGGAGCCCAGCCGGCGTGCCAGCGCCTGCGAAGGTGTGTTGGCCGGGTCGATGTTGTGGATCACATCCTCCCAGCCGAGGCGGTCGAACGCGAAATCCATGCAGGCGGTGGCGCCTTCCAGGGCATAGCCTTTGCCCCAGGCCGGTCGCGCCAGGCCCCAACCCACTTCCCGGCCAGGCCAGCCCTCGGGATACCAGGGCCCCATGCGGCCCACCCACTGGCCGGTGGCCTTTTCGATCACCGAGAACATGCCAAAGCCCTGCACTGCCCAGGCGCCCGCCATGGCGATAAAGCCGCGCCATGCGACCGCGCGCGGCTGCACGCCACCAATGAAGCGTGCCGATTCGGCATCGGCCATGTTCGCCGCCCACGCATCGAAATCCTCTGCCTGCGGCGGGCGCAGGAGGAGGCGTTCGGTTTCGATGCGGATCTCTTGCCAGTTCATCGCGTGGCGTGCCTTTGCGTTACGACCTGCTTGGCGCGACGTCATCCCGGCATGTACCGGGATGACGTTCGCTCACCTGTCGAGAGGAGCTGATGCTCCTCAGAAGGCGTTGATGCCCGTCAGCTCGCGGCCGACCACCAACTGGTGCACCGTCTCGGTGCCTTCGTAGGTGATGACCGATTCCAGATTGAGCGCATGGCGAATCGCCACGTGCTCGGTGGTGATGCCGGCGCCACCGAGGATGTCGCGGCATTCGCGCGCGATGTCGATCGCCATGCGGCAGTTGTTCCACTTCGCCAGCGACACCTGCGTGGGCTGCATGGTGCCGGCATCCTTGAGGCGGCCAAGCTGCAGCGACAGCAGCTGCGCCATAGTGATGCGGCGAGCCATCTCGGCCATCTTGATCTGGATGGCCTGGTTGGAAGCGAGCGGACGGCCGAACAGGATGCGCTCCTGCGTGTAATCGAGCACTTCCTTCAAGCAGGCCTGCGCGGCGCCGATCGGGCCCCAGGTGATGCCGTAGCGGGCCTGCGTGAGGCAGCCCAGCGGGCCCTTCAGACCCTTCACGTTGGGCAGGCGATTGGCGTCGGGCACGCGCACGTTGTCGAAGAACAGCGCGGAGGTGACCGAGGCGCGCAGGCTCATCTTCTTGTGCACTTCCTGCGCGGTGAAGCCCGGCGTGTTGGTCGGCACGATAAAGCCCTGGATGCCGTCCTCGGTCTGCGCCCACACGATGGCGATGTGCGCGAGGTTGCCGTTGGTGATCCACATCTTGGCGCCATTGATGACCCAGTCGCCGCCGTCCTTCTTGGCGTGGGTTTTCATGTTGGCCGGGTCGGAACCGCCGTGCGGTTCGGTGAGGCCGAAGCAACCGATGATTTCACCCGCGGCCATCTTGGGCAGGTAGTGCATCTTCTGCTCTTCGGTGCCGTAGGCGTAAATGGGGTACATGCACAGCGAGCTCTGCACCGAGGCGAAGCTGCGCAGGCCCGAGTCGCCACGCTCCAGCTCCTGGCAGATCAAGCCGTAGCTCACGCCGTTCATGCCGGCGCAGCCGTACTTTTCGGGGATGGTGGCACCGAGCAGGCCAAGATTGGCGATCTCGGGAACCAGCTCCTTGGGGAAACGCCCCTGGTCGAACGCGTCGCCGATGATCGGCAGAACTTTCTCGTCGACAAAACGGCCGACGGAGTCTTGCACCATGCGCTCTTCGTCGGAAAGCAGCGAACGGACGTCGTACAGATCGAGGGGATTCAGGCGAGCGGACATGCGTGTGTTCCGTGACGGGGGCAAAACGCCATTCTAGCGGGCCTTGGCGGGCGGGTCATGGCGGGCTGCAACAGGGCCAGGGGTAGGCGCGCAGCACGGCCTGTGGGACCATGCGCGCTCCCGGTTCCCCGCCAACCCCGCGCCAGCGCCATGCGCACCCTGCGCCAGGCTGACGGCTCCGTACGCTGCCGGATCGTCCATGTTGAAAGGTGTTCTCCTCGGTTTCGCTTGCTACGCCGCGTACGCAATCAGCGATGCCTTCGTCAAATCGCTGCACGGCAGCTTGCCGGCCTACGAGGCGGTGTTTTTCGGCGCGGTGCTGATGCTCAGCGCCTTGCCCTTCATCCGCAAACCGGGCGATCGCTACCTGGACGTGTTCCACGCGCGCAAGCCGCGCCTGTGGTGGATACGCGCCATCACCGGCGCCATTTGCAATATATCCGCCGTCATTGCCTTCACGGCGCTACCGATGGCCGAGGCGTTTGCGTTGATCTTCTTGCTGCCGATCTTCGTAACGCTGCTTTCTGTGGTGTTCCTGAAGGAGCACGTCGGTTGGCGGCGTTGGTCGGCCGTAATCGTCGGCTTTATCGGCGTGCTGGTGGTGCTGCGCCCGGGTTTTCGCGTGCTGGGCGCGGGCCACTTGGCCGCCATGACCTGCGGGCTTTCCGGCGCGGTATCGGTAGTGGCGCTACGCATGGCCGGCCCGCACGAAAAACGCATCAGCCTCTATGGCGCGGGGGTGATCGGCCCGCTGGTGAGTGGCGGTCTACTGATGCTGCCTGCCTTTGTCTGGCCCAGCCTGCATCAATGGTGGCTGCTCGCCGGCTACGGCCTGCTGGCGGGGCTGGCCGGCGTGCTGTTGATGCTCGCCACGCATCACGCCCCTGCCAATCGCGTGGCGCCAACGCAGTACAGCCAGATGCTGTGGGCCATTTTCTTCGGTTACTGGTTGTTTGGCGATCACCTGGATTGGCCGATGCTGATCGGTATCGTGCTGATCCTCGGCTCAGGACTGTTCACCTTGGTCCGCGAGGAAAAGGTCACCGGCTGGTGGAAGCGCGCGCGCATCGTCTAGCGAACGCAGGCTCCGCCTGACGCTGGCGCCCGCCGGCTGGGCTTGGCACACTGCCGGCCCCTCGTTCCGGTGTTGCCCCATGCCACAGCCCGCCTTTGCGCTATCCCCCATCGTCGCTGGCCTGTGGCGTATAGGTGATTGGAATCTCAGCGTGAACGAGCGCGTGCGCTGGATCGAGCAGGCGCTGAACCTGGGTATCACCTCGTTCGATCACGCGGATATCTACGGCGACTACCAGGCCGAAGCCTTGTTTGGCGAGGCGCTGAAAGCGGGGCCCGCGTTGCGCCAGCGCATGCAATTGGTGACCAAGTGCGGTATCCGCCTGCGCTCGGCCCACCTGCCGTACCGCATCAATCACTACGACACCTCGGCTGCCTACGTGCGCGCGCAGGTGGAAAAGTCGCTGCGCAACCTGCACACCGAGCAGCTGGATCTGGTGCTGATCCATCGCCCCGATTACCTGATGGATGCCGCCGCGCTCGCCGACACGTTTGCCACGCTCACGCGCGAAGGCAAGGTGGCGCACTGGGGTGTTTCCAATCACTCGGCCAGCCAGTTCGCCCTGCTCAACCAGCATCACCCGCTGGTGACCCATCAAGTCGAACTGTCGCCCTTGCAGATGGACGCGCTGGACGACGGCACGCTGGACCAGGCCCAAATGCTGGGTGCACGGCCGATGATCTGGTCGCCGCTGGCGGGTGGCCGCCTGTTCGGCGCCACCGATGCACAGACCGAACGCGTGCGTGCCGAAATGGAACCGATGGCGGCGCGCTACGGCGTCAGCCTGGCCACGCTGGCCTTCGCGTGGGTACTGCGCCACCCCTCGCGCCCGCACCCGATCACCGGCACGGGCCGCATCGACGGCCTGCGCGAGGCCGTGTCCGCGCTGGAAGTAGCGTTGGATGCGGAAGATTGGTACGCCATCTGGACGGCCAGCAAGGGCCATCCCGTGCCCTGATCAGCGGTTGCTCACGCCGTGCGGTACGTGGCCCGTCGCTACGTGCTTGCGGGCGGACTCCACGTTGGCCGGTGAATCGTCGAAGAAAATATCCGCGCCAAAGGCTTCCAGAAACGGCCCCTTGTCGCGGCCGCCGAGGAACAGCGCTTCGTCGATACGCACACCCCAACGGCGCAGCGTGAGAATCACGCGCTTGTGCGCGGGTGCGGAACGCGCCGTCACCAGGGCCGTGCGAATCGGAGAATCCTCGGCAGGAAAGGCCGCTTGCAGGCGATGCACCGCCGTCAGGAAGCCGCGGAAGGGCCCTACCGACAGCGGTTCGGCCGCGAGTTCATGCTCGCTGCGATGGAACGCCTCCAAGCCCTCTTCCCGCGACACGCGCTCGCCTTCGTCGCCAAAGATCACCGCATCGCCGTCGAAAGCGATGCGCAACTGCTCGGTCGCGCGCGGCGGCGCCGTGGAAGGCAGGATGGTGGCGGCCGCCACGCCGGCGGCCAACGCGCGGCCTACGTCTTCCGCATTGGCGGAGAGGAACAGGTCAGCCTTGAACGGTGCGATGTAATCGGAGGTGGGCGCGCCACTGGTAAAGGCGGCGCGGCTAATCGCCAGACCGTAATGCTGGATGGCGTTGAAGATGCGCAGCCCGGTATCGCCCGAATTGCGCGACAGCAGGATCACTTCCACCGGCGGCACGTCGCCGGCCAGCTTGTTCAGATCCAGCAGCTTCTGCACCAGGGGAAACGCCACGCCCGGCTTGAGAATGTCGTTTTCGTGGTCGATCTGGAATTCGCGATAAGCATCCAAGCCGTCTCGCTCGAACAGCGCATGACTGTCGCCAAGGTCGAACAAGGCACGCGAGGAAATGGCGACTACCAACCGGTTGTCACCGGCCGCGGTGGGATCGTGGGCGTCAGCTTTGGAAGACTTCATGGCGCCAATCTAGCAAAAGACGCGGTCATCCGAACGTCGAGCACTGCCGAGTAGCGAAATCAGCGGTATGCGCCACGCGCGCATGATGTCCCGGGTGAAGATGAAGGAAGTACGCATGCCCTCGCATGACGACATCGGGTTCGCAGAGAGCCAGAGACTTTCGCAACAAAGACGCTGGATGACCAGCCCTCCGGCTGTTGAAAAGCACCTCCCGCCTACGCGGGGATGACGAGCAAGGGCGGCGCTTGCATCGCTGACGATATGCGATTTTCAGACAGAAGCATCAGGTTAAAGCGCCGGGCGTGGCCCCCTTACCGTCATCCCCGCGTAGGCAGGAAGTACGTTTCCACAGCCGGAGGGCTGGCCAACCAACGCCTTCAGCGATGCTCACTGCCCTCAATCCTGCGCGAACTGCTCGTCCAGAATGCGCTGCTCCAGGTTGTGCTCCGGATCGAACAGCAGTTTCACGCCCTGCCCCGCCGATTGGCGAATCTCCACTTCGCGGATATCGCGCACTTCGTGGTAATCGGCCGTGGCGCTCACCGGGCGCTTGCTCGTGTCGAGCACACGCAAGGTCACCAAGGTGCGGTGCGGTAGGATGGCGCCACGCCAGCGACGCGGGCGGAAGGGGCTGATCGGCGTGAGTGCCAGCACGTTTGCGTCCAGCGGCAGGATCGGGCCGTGCGCAGAGAGGTTGTAGGCAGTGGAACCGGCCGGGGTGGAGACCAGAATGCCGTCGCACACCAGGGTGGCGAGCTTCACCGTATCGTTGAGCCGCACTTCCAAGTGCGCGGCCTGGTTGCTCTGGCGCAACAACGAGACTTCATTGAAGGCCAGCGCGTGGCGCACCTCGCCCGAGGCGTCCACGGTGCGCATCTCCAGCGGATAGAGCACCGCCGCGTGCGCGAGCGAAATGCGGTCTTCCAGATCGTCCAGCCGATGCTTGTTCATCAGGAAGCCGACGCGCCCCAGCTTCATGCCGTACACCGGTGCCGGCAACGCGTGATAGGCGTGCAGTGTGCGCAACATGAAACCGTCGCCACCCAGGGCAATGATCACATCGGCCTGCTCGGGCTCGACGTCGCCGTAGCGCTCGACGAGTTTGCGGCGGGCCTGTTGGGCGACGTTGGTATCGCTGGCGACGAAAGCGAAGCGCATGGGGCTTGTCAGCGGTCGGGAAACAAGGCGCCCAGTTGAACTTAGAAAGCACGAAGGGCGCAAGACCGTCGTCGGCCTGCGCCCTTCGAAAGGCAATGCCTTGCCATCGGAAGGTCATCTGGCGGCCCAAGGGGCGCGCCGGATGACTGACCGATTACTGGTTCACCGGCACCTGCGCCAGCTGGGCCAGGCGGCGCACCGCGACCGAAGCGATCGGGTAGTCCGCGTTCTGGGTGAGGATTTCCGCCAGCATGTTGCGGGTGTACTTGAGCGTGGCGTCGTCACGCTGCAACCACGCCTGCACCGGCGAGATGTCCTTGCTGCTGCCGGTCATCGACAGCACCTGCAGAGCCAGGGCGCGATGCTGGTGGTTCAGCTCGTCCAGCAGCGAACCGCGGGCCTGAGCGTGCCATGCACCTTCCACCGGCAGGGCCTCGATCTGGCTACGCAGCCATTCCAGGTCCAGCGACTCGCCCAGTTCGTAGAACACACCGGCGACCTTGGCGATCGGCTGACTGCTCTGCTGTGCTACCTCGACGATGTCCAGCATGGCACGCAGCTCGGGGATGCGCGCCAGGCGCAGCGACAGTTCGGCCGGCAGGCCCAGGCCTTCCCACTTCTCCTGGCTGGTGGCGAAATCGGCCTTGCCGGTTTCGGTCAGCGCATTCGGCAGGGCTGCCCACAGCTCCATCACGCCCGACTGGTAGCGATCCACGTTGGCATTGATGTCCAGCGTGCCGCCCGGACGATTGAGCAGCCAGCGGGTCATGTGACGCAGCAGCGACCAGATCTGCAGGATCGCGTCGATCTGCGTGTTCTCGGCCACCTTGCTGTCCAGCGCCTCGACCTCGGACCACAGCTCACGCGCACCCAGGATCTCGCGCGCGGCCGTATAGGCCTTGGCGATGGCCGCAGGACCCTGCCCGGTATCCTCCTGCATGCGCATCATGAAGGTGGCGCCCATGCGGTTAATGGTGGAGTTGGTCACGGCCGTGGCGATGATTTCGCGCTTCAGGCGGTGGCGCTGCATGTGATCGGCGTATTTGGTGTGCAGCGGTTCGGGGAAGTAGCGCACCAGCTCCTTGGAGAGGTAGGCGTCTTCCGGCACGTCCGAGTCGAGCAACTGCTGGTACAGCTTGATCTTGTCGTAGGACAGCAGCACCGACAGTTCCGGGCGGGTCATGCCGATGCCGCGCGTCTTGCGCTCGGTCAGCTCGGCTTCGCTCGGCAGGTTCTCCACCTGGCGATCGAGCAGGCCCTCGCCTTCCAGCATGCGAATGAAGTGCGCCATCGAGCCGATGCGCTGCACCGACTGGTGCTCCATCAAGGTGATGGCCTGGTTCTGGCGGTAGTTGTCCCACAGCACCAACTGGCCCACTTCGTCGGTCATGCTGGCCAGCAGCGTGTTGCGCTGCTCCAGCGTGAGCTCGCCGCGCTGCACGGCATCGCCGAGCAGGATCTTGATGTTCACCTCGTGGTCGGAGGTATCCACGCCGGCGGAGTTGTCGATGAAGTCGGTATTGAGCAGCACGCCGTGCTGGGCGGCCTCGATGCGGCCCTTCTGGGTGAAGCCCAGGTTGCCGCCCTCGCCCACCACCTTGCAGCGCAGCTCGCCACCGTTGATGCGCAGGCCGTTGTTGGCGCGGTCGCCCACTTCGGCATGCGTTTCACTGGCGGCCTTCACGTAGGTACCGATGCCGCCGTTCCACAGCAGATCCACCGGCGCCTTGAGGATGGCGCTGAGCAAGTCGTTAGGCGCCATCTGGGTCACATCGCCACGCAGGCCGAGCACGGCGCGCACTTCCGGCGAGATCGGGATGGCCTTGAGCGTGCGCGAATAGACGCCGCCACCCTGCGAGATGAGGGACTTGTCGTAATCCTCCCAACTCGAACGCGGCACCTTGAACATGCGCTCGCGTTCCGCAAAGGAACGAGTGGCATCCGGGTTCGGGTCGAGGAATACATGGCGGTGATCGAACGCGGCCACCAAGCGAATGTGGCGCGACAACAGCATGCCGTTGCCGAACACGTCGCCGGACATGTCGCCGATGCCCACGCAGGTGAAGTCCTGGCTCTGGCTGTCGCGGCCCAGCGCACGGAAGTGGCGCTTGACCGACTCCCACGCGCCCTTGGCGGTAATGCCCATGCCCTTGTGGTCGTAGCCGTTGGAGCCGCCAGAAGCGAACGCATCGCCCAGCCAGAAGCCGTGCTCCACCGAAATGGCGTTAGCAATATCGGAGAACGTGGCCGTGCCCTTATCCGCCGCCACCACCAGGTACGGATCGTCCTGATCATGGCGCACCACCTCGTGCGGGGCCACGACCTTGCCGTCCACCAGGTTGTCGGTGATGTCGAGCAGGCCGCTGATGAACATGCGATAGCAGGCGATACCCTCGGCAAGCTGCGCGTCGCGGTCGCCGTTCAGCGGCGGACGCTTGACGAAGAAGCCGCCCTTGGAGCCCACCGGCACGATCACGGTGTTCTTCACCATCTGCGCCTTGACCAGGCCCAGCACTTCCGTGCGGAAGTCTTCGCGACGGTCGGACCAGCGCAGGCCGCCGCGCGCCACCGCGCCAAAGCGCAGGTGGATACCTTCCACGCGCGGCGCGCACACGAAGATTTCGCGGTACGGCACCGGCTTGGGCAGTTCGGGCACGCGGTGCGAGTCGAACTTGTAGCTGATGTAGCTGCGGTACTGGCCATTCCACTGCTGGAAGAAGCTGGTACGCAGGGTGGAACGGATCAGCGACATGAAGCTGCGCAGGATGCGGTCGTCGTCCAGGCTGGACACGGTTTCCAGCAAGGTGCCGATGGCCTCCTCCACCGCGGCGATCTGCTCGGCGCGCGGCTTGGAGAGTGCACCCACCAGGCCGTCGATCAGGCCCGGATGCGCGTTGCGCACCGACTCGGGGATCAATGCCTGCATTTCGCCACGCAGCAGCTCGCCGGCGCGCTTGAGCTCTTCGGCGCTCAGCGTTTCCCGACGCGGATCGAACTTGGCCAGGAACAGCTCCACCAGCAGGCCGGCAATGGCCGGGTAGCGGTTGAAGGCATCTTCCATGTAGCTCTGCGAGAAGGTCACGCCGGTCTGCAGCAAGTACTTGCAGTAGCCGCGCAGCATGGCGATCTGGCGCCAGCTCAGCTTGGCGCCGAGCACGAGGCGGTTGAAGCCGTCGTTCTCCGCGTTGCCGCGCCAGATCTGTTCAAAGGCATCCTCGAACAGCGAACCAACCTGCTCCACGCCGAAGGCGAGGCTGCCAGCGGTCTGCACTTCGAAATCCTGGATGTGCAGCTGGGCGCCATCCACATGCACGTCGTACAGATGCTCGGTGAGCACGCGCAGGCCGAGGTTCTCCAGCTGCGGCAGCACTTCGGACAGGGCGATGTCGCCACCGCTGCGGTAGATCTTGAAGCGCAGCTCTTCCGGGCGGGCCTCGGGGTGATAGAACGACATGCGCACCGCATCGTCGCCCTTGAGCAACGACAGCTGGCGCACGTCCTCGGCGGCGGAGGTCGGCGACACGTCTTCCACGTAGCCGGCCGGCAGCGCCTTGGCGAAACGGTTAGCGAGCACCACGCCGTCGTGGTCGCCCAGCTTGGCCACCAGCGCATCGCGCAGGTCGTCCTGCCAGTTGCGCACAATGGCGGCCACGCCCTTCTCCAGCTCGGCCACATCGAACGGCACCTGGTCGCCGATCTTCGGGCGCACCACCACGTACAGGCGCACCAGGGCGGCCTCGCCCATCAGCACCGAGGAGTCGAGGTATTCACCGCGCATGGCGTTGCGCAACAGCGCCTCGATGCGTTCGCGCACCGTGGTGTTGAAACGGTCGCGCGGCACGTAGACCAGGCAGCTCACGAAACGGCCGTAACGGTCGCGACGCACGAACAGGCGAGTGCGTGCGCGCTGGCGCAGTTCCAGGGTGCCCATGGCGTTGCCGAACAACTCTTCGTCGGCGGCCTGGAACAGCTCGTCGCGCGGCAGGGTTTCGAGGATGTGGCGCAGCGCCTTGCCCGAGTGCGAGTCGCGCTTGAGGCCCGAGCGGTCCATCACGTATTCGTACTTCTGGCGCACCAGCGGCACGTCCTGCGGGCGCGCCATGTAAGCGTTGGAGGTGAACAGGCCCAGGAAACGCTGCTCGGCCACCGGCTTTCCGTTGGCGTCGAACTTGAGCACGCCCACGTAATCCATGTAGCCCGAACGGTGCGCATGCGAGCGCGCGTTGGTCTTAGTGAGGATGATGGCGTCGGTGGAGCCCGACTGCGGAAGATCGTGCGCCACCAGCGTACGCAGCGAACGCGGCGCCAGCGAGCGCTCGCTCTTGTGCAGGATGCCCAGGCCGGAGGTTTCCACCGCGCGCAGTACTTCCTCGCCGTCGGCTTCGGTCACTTCGTATTCGCGGTAACCGAGGAAGGTGAAGTTGTCATCAGCCAGCCAGCGCAGGAATTCAGCGGCTTCCTTCACCGCGGCGCCTTCGATCGGCAGTTGGCGCGTCGGCAGGTCGGCGGCGATGGCCAGCGCCTTGTCGCGCATCTTCGGCCAATCGTTGACAGCGGTGCGCACATCGTCCAGGGCGCCTTCGAGCTGCGCGGTGAGCTTGGCTTGCGCCTCGGCATCGGCCAGGCGATCCACCTCAAAGTGCATCACCGACTCGGGCTGCGCGTCTTCGGCGCCGAGCTTGACCAGCTTGCCCGACGCGTCGCGGGTCACGTTCACCACCGGGTGAATGACGGCATGGATCTGCAAGTGCTCGGCAGCCACCATGGTGACGGTGTCCACCAGGAACGGCATGTCGTCGGTGACGACCTGGACATAGCTGCGGCCCGCGTGGCCCGTGGTCGGGTTCACCACGCGCACCGAGGCGCGGCCCGCCTGGCGCTGCTGCATGAAGTTCAACAGGTCGCCCACCAGCGCGGCCCATTCGGCCGTGGTGTGCAGTTCGAGGTCACCATCGGCAATGCGCGCAAAAAAGGCGCTGATAAAAAATTGCGCCTCATCAAGGCGCTGGGTGGGGAATCCGCTCTGCTTCAGTTCTTCGAAAACAACAGTGGGGAAGGAGCTGTTGCTAGCCGCACGAATCGCGTTCATGGCATCTACTGGTTTGGGGAAACGGAATAGGGAAAAAAAGCCTTGAAAGGATACGCCCGGCGTGATGCCTAATCCACCTTCTTGCGGTGGCAGTTTCAGCCCACGTCAGGTATGACGCCCTTGCAGCAAAGACCTGCTTTGGCACTTATTCGCCATCGCCAACCCTTCTCGATACGCGTTACACGTGACGCTTTCCAAGGAAAAAGGTGAAGGCCTCATGAAGTTGCCGGCGTTTCACACGGGAATACGCGTCGGCGACGCTGCTCAGTACCGATGCGTATGTGGGTATGGCATCTCGCCGGTGTCGCTGCAACGCAACACATCGCGCTGTTCAGCTGGCATCCGCGAACGCACATGATTCGGTGTACGTGTGTGTCATCAAGCGCAGGCATGCTTGCTTGCTTTGTGCACCACTGCGCGGCGGGCGCAAGCAGACCATCGGCACAGGCCCATACGCCTGCGCGCTGGCACTATCGGCACCTATCGCCACCGCATGACCGCGAAAACACCGACACCCTTCCTTCACGGTACTAGGCCAAAATTGCCCGTAGTGGATTCGCCTAGGGGTACAGCATTGCTTTGCGACACCCGGACCGCTGCGGTTGTGCAGCCATATCCGGCTTAGTCAACAGCTCTACAAATTGTAAACTGTACGGTATAGTCCACGCTCGGCTGCTTTTTGTGTTGGGCCATGACAGCACCCCGCCCCGCCTTTCGCCCCTTGGTTCGGGCCCTATGGCAGGCGGGGCGGTCGTGTGCTCGATGCCTAACGAACTTCGGTTGTCGCCTGGAATGGCGGCAACAAGCTGCATCCCCGACCACATTAAAATGAGAATGGAGCCCACATGAAGTCCACGTCACTGCGCACACCCTTGTTGTGCCTTGGCTTGCTCTCACTGGCCGCCTGCGGCAAAGGCAAGGAGCAAGGTCCGCCGCAGATGCCCCCGCCGGAAGTGGGTGTGGTGAAGGTGCAGCCGCAGAATGAACCGCTGCGCAAGAGCCTGGTGGGCCGTCTCTCGCCGTATCGCAGCGCCGATGTGCGCGCCCGCGTGTCGGGCGTGGTCACCAAGCGCGTCTATACCGAAGGCACCGACGTCAAGGCCGGTCAGTTGCTGTTCCAGATCGACCCGGCGCCCTACCAGGCTGCGCTGAACTCGGCGCAGGCGGCCCTGGCCTCGGCCAAGGCCACCTACACCAATGCCCACGTGGTAGCCGAGCGCGATCGTTCGCTGGTGCCCAAGGGCTATATCTCGCGCGCTCAGCTCGATGCCGATGAAGCGGCCGAGCGCTCGGCGGCAGCCGGTGTGCAGCAGGCCGAGGCGGCGGTGACCACCGCCCGCGTCAACCTGAGCTACACCAACGTCACCGCGCCGATCGACGGCCGCGCCGGCCAGCAGCAGGTGACGGAGGGCGCAATCGTCGGCAGCAGCACCGCCGATACCGGTGCCAACGCCACCCTGCTCACCACGGTGGATCAGCTCGACCCGCTCTATGTGAACTTCACCATGAGCGTGTCCGATCTGGACCAGCTCCGTCGCGCGCAGGCCTCCGGCAACGTGACGCTGCAGCAGCAGAACAAGGCCACCGTGACGGTGACCCTGCCTGATGGCTCGGCCTACGGCGAGTCCGGCACGCTCGACTTCTCCGACACCACGGTCAATCCGGCCACCGGTGCGGTGAACCTGCGCGCCCTGCTGCCCAACCCCGACCGCACCCTGTTGCCCGGCCAGTACGTGACCATCAGCGCCAACCTCGGCGAGCAGCACAACGTGTTCCTGGTGCCCCAGGCCGCTCTGCTGCGCGACACCGCCGGTGCCTACACCATGGTGGTGGGCGCGGACGGCAACGTGGTGCGCAAGAACGTCACCGCCAACGACACCAGCGGCAGCAACTGGATCGTGACCAAGGGCCTGCAGGCAGGCGACCAGGTCGTGGTGTCCGGTCTGCAGCGCGTCAAGGAAGGCGCCCCGGCCAAGGCCTCGCCCTGGCAGCCCGACCAGCAGGCCGCGCCCGGTGGCGCGGGCATGCCGGGTGCGGCTGGCGGCAAGCCGGCCGGCGGCAAGTAAGGGAGTAGACCATGCCCAGTTTCTTTATCGACCGCCCCATTTTCGCGTGGGTGGTGGCGATTCTGATCTCCCTGTGCGGCACCATTGCGGTGCTGAACATGGGTATCGAGTCGTACCCGAACATCGCCCCGCCGCAGGTCACGGTGAATGCCACCTACCCCGGCGCCAGCGCTGACACCACCGAAAAAACCGTCACTCAGGTGATCGAGCAGCAGCTCACCGGCATCGATCACCTGCTGTACTTCAGCTCCTCGTCCAGCTCCAGCGGCTCGGCGAGCATCACCCTCACCTTTGAAACCGGTACCGACCCTGATATTGCTCAGGTGCAGGTGCAGAACAAGGTGTCGCTGGCCACACCGCGTCTGCCGACCGAAGTGACTCAGCAAGGCGTGGTCGTCGCCAAGAGCAACCCGGACTTCCTGATGTTCGTGGCGCTGACCTCGAGCAATCCGGATATCGACGGCGACAAGCTCACCGACATCGTGTCCTCGCAGGTGCTCGACCAGATCGCCCGTATCCCGGGCGTGGGCAGCACCCGCCAGCTCGGTGCCGAGTACGCCATGCGCGTGTGGCTCAACCCGGACAAGCTCCAGGGTTATGGGCTGTCCGCCACCCAAGTACTGAGCGCCCTGCAGACGCAGAACGTGCAGTTCGCCGCCGGTTCGCTGGGCTCGGACCCCGCCGTGAATGGCCAGGGCTTCAGCGCGACAGTGTCGGCCGAAGGTCGCTTCTCCAACCCGAGCGAGTTCAACAACATCATTCTGCGTGCCAATCCCGACGGCACCGTGGTGAAGCTCAGCGATGTGGCCCGCATCGATTTCGGCCCGCAGAGCTACGGCTTTGCCGCAACATGGAACGGCGTATCCACCGGCTCGTTCGGTGTGCAGCTGCTGCCCGGCGCCAACGCGCTGGACGTGGCCACCGCCGTGCGCGCCAAGATGGCCGACCTCGCCAAGAGCTTCCCCGAGGGCGTGACCTGGTTCGCCCCGTATGACTCCACCACCTTCGTGAAGATCTCCATCGAAGAAGTGGTGCATACGCTGATCGAAGCGGTGGTGCTGGTGTTCCTGGTGATGCTGCTGTTCCTGCAGAACTTCCGCGCCACCATCATCCCCACCCTGGTTATTCCGGTGGCCTTGCTCGGTACTTTCCTTGGCCTGCTGCCGTTGGGCTTCACGGTCAACCAGCTCACGTTGTTCGGCATGGTGCTGGCCATCGGTATCGTGGTGGACGACGCGATCGTGGTGATCGAGAACGTCGAACGCATCATGACCGAGGAGCAGCTCTCGCCGAAGGAAGCCACACGCAAGGCAATGGGCCAGATCACCGGCGCGGTGGTGGCCATTACCGTGGTGCTGGCGGCGGTGTTCGTGCCGTCCGCGCTGCAGCCAGGCGCGTCGGGCGTGATCTACAAGCAGTTCGCGCTGACCATCGCCGTGTCGATGGGCTTCTCCGCGTTCCTCGCGCTGTCGTTCACCCCAGCCTTGTGCGCCACCATCCTCAAGCCCACCCACCACGAAAAGAAGAACGTCGTCTACCGCAAGTTCAACGACCTCTTCGACTGGGTCACGCACACCTACACCGGCCACATCGGCGGTGCCATCAAGCATGCACCGCGCTGGATGGTGGTGTTCGTGCTGGTGACGCTGCTCTGCGGATTCCTGTTCACCAGGCTTCCGACCAGCTTCGTGCCCGACGAAGACCAGGGCTATGCACTGGCCATCGTCTCGCTGCCTCCCGGCGCCAGCCTGCAGCGCACGCAGCACGTGATGGGCGAAATCCGCGAGGTGCTGAAGAAGGACCCGGCCGTCGACGGCGTGTTCCAGATCTCCGGCTTCAGCTTTGTGGGCCAGGGTGAAAACACCGGCATGAACTTCATCCGCCTGAAGGACTGGAGCGCCCGCGACGTCACCGCGTCGCAGTTCATCCAGCAGGCGAACATGAAGCTGCACGGCATTCGCGATGCGCAGATCTTCGTGGTCAACCTGCCCACCATTCGCGGCCTCAGCCAGTTCGGCGGCATCGACATGTACCTGCAGGCACGTGCCGGCCAGTCGCGTGACGAGCTAACCGACGCGCGCAACATTCTCCTGGGCAAGGCGGCACAAAGCCCGGCCCTGGTGGGTGTGCGTCCGAACACGCTGGAAAGCGCGCCGCAGATCAACCTGAGCGTGGACCGCGTACAGGCGCAGGCCATGGGCCTGTCGGTCAGCGACATCTACAGCGCGATCCAGCTAATGCTGGCGCCGGTGTATGTCAACGACTTCTCCTACGGCGGCCGCGTGAAGCGCGTGATGGTGCAGGCCGATGCGCCCTACCGCATGGGCCCGGAAGCCCTGCAGCACATCTACACGCCCAGCTCGCTGGCCACCACCAGCACCTCGCCGACCAGCAACAACATGATTCCGTTGGCCAGCGTGGTGAAGGCGCAGTGGAGCATGGCGGCGCCAGCGCTCACTCGCTACAACGGTTACTCGGCCGTGGAAATCGTGGGTAATGAAGGCCCGGGCTACTCCACCGGCCAAGCCATGGGCGTGCTCGAAGGCATCATCAACGACAACCTGCCCAAAGGCTTCGGCTATGACTGGACCGGCCAGTCGTACCAGGAAATCCTGGCCGGCAACGCCGCCACGCTGCTGATGGTGCTGTCCATCTTCATCGTGTTCCTGTGCCTTGCCGCACTGTACGAAAGCTGGTCCATCCCGGTGTCGGTGCTGCTCGTGGTGCCGCTGGGCGTGCTGGGCGCAGTGGTGTTCACCATGCTGCGCGGCTTGCCCAACGACATCTACTTCAAGATCGGCATGATCACCGTGATCGGCCTGGCGGCGAAGAACGCCATCCTGATCGTGGAGTTCGCCGTGGAGCAGCAGCAGGAAGGCAAGACGTTGCGCGAAGGTGTCGTCCAGGCAGCTCGTCTGCGACTGCGCCCCATCCTGATGACCTCGATGGCGTTCATCCTGGGTGTGTTGCCGCTGTTCATCTCCACCGGTGCCGGCGCCAACGCGCGTCACGCCATCGGCACGGGCGTGATCGGCGGCATGCTGTTCGCCACCTTCCTGGGTCTGCTGTTGATCCCAGTGTTCTACGTGGTGGTGCGCCGCCTGCTCGGCGACAAGATGGACGAGACCTCCCACTCCATCCGCCAGGGTCATGGCGGTGGTGCGGGCGGACACGGCCAGCCGCCGCAGGGTGGCTCGCTGCCCCCGGGTGGCAACCTGCCCAGCGGCATGCAGCCGTTCGATTCGGACCCGCGTCGCGGCGCCTGATCGAACAAAGCTTGCCCTGCAAGACAAAAGCCCCGGTCGCAAGACCGGGGCTTTTTGTTATTCGCAACGCTGGATCGCCTTGCCCTGAATGCAGTCTGCCCGCACCCGTCGTTTAGCCCAGGTGGATATCGAGTAAGGGGAAGCGCCAATGCGCAGAAAAGAAAGGTAGCGCCATCCGTGGCGCGAGGGACCTGGTTCCGTGGTTGATCGCAAGTATTTGCGAAATGAGGGGCCAGGTCAATTCACCAACATGCCGCAGCCAAAAAAATACCCGGCCGAACACGTCGGCCGGGCATGGTTCAAGCGATCTCTGGGCTAGGCAGTGCTCAGCGCAGCCCGGTCTCGGCACGGGCGATTACGATGCGCTGGATTTCGCTGGTGCCCTCGTAGATCTCGGTGATCTTGGCGTCGCGGAAGTAGCGCTCCAGCGGCATCTCCTTGGAGTAGCCCATGCCGCCGTGGATCTGCACGGCCTGGTGGGAGATCCACATGGCCGCCTCGGATGCGGTGAGCTTGGCGATGGAGGCCTCGGTGCCGAAGCGACCACCGTTCTTCTCCGCCTCCCCCTTGGCCCAGGCGGCGCGCAGAGTCAGCAGCATGGCCGCGTCGAGCTTGCACTTCATGTCGGCAATCTTGGCCTGGGTCATCTGGAACGTGCCGATGGGCTGGCCGAAGGCCTTGCGGTCACGCGACCACTGCAAGGACGCCTCGTAAGCCGCACGCGCAATGCCCACCGCCTGCGAGGCGATGCCGATGCGGCCGGCATCGAGCAGGCTCATGCCCATGGCAAAGCCCTTGCCCTCTTCGCCCAGCAGATTCTCCTTGGGGCACACGTAATCGCTGAACTCGATTTCGCAGGTGGCCGACGCGCGGATGCCCAGCTTGGGCTCGCTCTTGCCGGCATGGAAGCCCGGCAGCTGGGTATCGATGATGAAGGCGGACACGCCCTTGGCGCCGATGCCCGGCGTGGTGATGGCGAACAGGATGATGTAGCGCGCCACCATGCCGGAAGTGATCCAGCTCTTCTTGCCATTGATCACCCAGTCGCCGTTGGCGTTCTTGGTGGCACGGGTGTGCATGGCCGAGGCATCGGAGCCGGATTGCGGCTCGGTCAGCGCATAGGCACCGATGGCCTCGCCCTGGGCGATGGCGCGCACGTACTTTTGCTTCTGCTCCTCGGTGCCGTGCTTGAGGATGCCGGTGCAGAACAGCGAGTTGTTGACGGACATGACGGTGGCCGTGGCCGCATCGGCCGAGGCGATCTCGATCATGGCCAGCACGTAGGCGATCGGGTCCATGCCCGCGCCGCCGTACTCGGTCGGCACTTCGATGCCCATCAGGCCCAGCTGGCCCATCTCGCGAATATTGTCGAGCGGGAATTCCCCCTTCTCGTCCAGCTCCGCCGCCACCGGCACGATGCGCTTTTGCGCGAAATCGCGGGCAATGGCCTGGATGGACAACTGGTCGTCGGTAAAGCGGAAATCCATGAAGGGCTCCAAGGGGACACGAGAGAGCCGGCGATTTTAGCCTGTCTGCGACGACAGCCCTTGTGCGGTCGCAGCACGCCGGCCTTCCGGGCCTGCCGACCAACGCCTGGGTTTTCAGCCACTTGCCATCACACAAAATCTGCCGCTGCGGCGCAGCGCTTGACGCGACAGGCTACGCGGCCTAGCCTTCGCATCTCTGTATCGCGATATAAGGATAATCAATGGATCTGGCAACCGCCTCTAGCGTGCTCCGGCTGCTGGCAGATCCTACGCGCGTACGCCTGCTGGCCCTGCTGGAGCGCGAGGAATTGACCGTGGCGGAGCTCGCCTCGGTCCTTCACCTGGCCCAACCACGCGTGTCCACCCACCTGGCCAAGCTCAAGGAAGCGGACCTCGTGCGCGACCGTCGCGCCGGCGTCTCCGCCTACTACCGCGCCAACAGCGAAACCGACGAGCGCCAGCAAGCGCTGCTCAAATCCCTGCGCGAAAGCATCGACGACGCCCTGCTTCGCGAAGACGCCGACCGCCTGCCCAGCGTGCTGGCGCAGCGCGCCCGCGAAGAAGGCTGGGCCGACACGGTCGCTGGCGACATGGAGCGTCACTACTCCCCGGGCCGCACCTGGGAAACCCTCGCGCGCTCCCTGCTGCAGCTGCTGGAAACCGGCGACGTGCTGGATATCGCCTCGGGCGATGGCATCACCGCCGAACTGCTGGCGCCGCATGCGCGCTCCATCCTGTGCGTGGACAGCAGCGAACGCGTGGTCGAGGCCGCCGCGCAGCGGCTCAAGCCGTTCACCAACGTGGAAGTCTGCCAGGGCGACATGCATGCCCTCGCACTGGGCGAGCGTCGCTTCGACCTGGTGCTGATGCTGCACGCCCTCACCTATGCCGAACAGCCGGCCCAGGCCGTGGCCGAAGCCGCCCGCCTGCTGCGCAGCGGCGGTCGCCTGCTCGCCGTGACGCTGGGCAAGCACGATCACCGCGCGGTGGTGGAGCCCTTCGACCACCGCAACCTCGGTTTTGCCGCCAACGACCTGAGCGGCTTCGCCACGGCAGCCGGCCTGGACGTGCTGAGCTGTACGCGGCTGAGCCGCGAACGCAAGGCACCGCACTTTGAAGTGATCAGCCTGCTCGCTCGCAAGCCCTGAGCCCACGGAGCCCCGCCATGAGTACCCTGCCCTGGCTTCACCCCGAACGCGTGGCGCTGCTGCAAGCCCAGCTGCGCAAGCGCATTCTCATCATCGACGGCGGCATGGGCACCATGCTGCAGGGACATCAGCTGGACGAGGCCGGCTTTCGCGGCGAGCGCTTCGCTCACGGCCACGACAGCGCCCAGGCGCACGATCATCCGGGCGGCTGCGACCTCAAGGGCAACAACGACCTGCTCACGCTCACCAAGCCCGATGTGATTCGCGGCGTGCACGAGGCGTACCTCGCGGCAGGTGCCGATTTGATTGAAACCAACACCTTCAACTCCACCCGCATCAGCCAGGCCGACTACCATCTCGAACACCTGGCCTACGAGTTGAACCTGGAAGGCGCGCGCCTTGCCCGCGCGGCCTGCGACGCGGCGGAGGCGAAGACACCGGACCAGCCACGCTTCGTGATTGGCGTGCTCGGCCCCACCAGCCGCACGGCGTCGCTGTCTCCCGACGTGAACGACCCGGGCTTTCGCAACGTCACCTTCGAAGAGCTGGTGCTCAACTACACCGAAGCCGCGCGCGGCCTGATCGATGGCGGCGCCGACCTCATCATGGTCGAGACCATCTTCGACACGCTCAACGCCAAGGCTGCGCTGTTCGCGTTGAGCGAGCTGTTCCACGCGCTGGGCAAGCGCCTGCCGGTGATGATCTCCGGCACCATCACCGACCGCTCGGGCCGCACGCTCTCGGGCCAGACCGCCGAGGCCTTCTATTACTCGGTGAACCATGCGCGCCCGCTGTCGGTGGGCCTCAACTGCGCGCTGGGTGCGGCGGACCTGAGGCCGCATGTGCAGGTGCTGTCCGATGCCGCCCAGTGCTTCGTCAGCACCCACCCCAACGCCGGCCTGCCTAACGCGTTTGGCGAGTACGACGAAACCCCCGAGCAGATGGCCTCGGTGATCGCCGGCTTTGCCCGCGATGGCCTGGTCAACCTGGTCGGTGGCTGCTGCGGCACCACGCCCGCCCACATCCAGGCCATTGCCGACGCGGTGCGCGATATCGCGCCGCGCGCACTCCCCTCTGATCTCGACAACGCCAAGGCCGCCTGAGCTGCAATGATGTCCCGTCACACACGTCTCTCCGGTCTGGAACCGCTGGTCATCACGCCCGACCTGCTGTTCGTCAACGTGGGCGAACGCACCAACGTCACCGGCTCCGCGCAGTTCCGCAAGCTCATCAAGGAAGAGCGCTACGAGGAAGCCGTGGACGTGGCGCGCCAGCAGGTGGCCAGCGGTGCACAGATCATCGACGTGAACATGGACGAGGGCCTGATCGATTCGGAAGCGGCGATGACGCGCTTCCTGAACTTGATTGCCGCCGAGCCGGATATCGCCCGCGTGCCGGTGATGGTGGATTCCTCCAAGTGGAGCGTGATCGAAGCCGGCCTGCGCTGCCTGCAGGGCAAGGGCATCGTCAACTCCATCTCCATGAAGGAAGGCGAAGCACAGTTCCTGGAGCATGCCCGCAAGGTGCAGCAATACGGCGCCGCCGTGGTGGTGATGGCCTTTGATGAGCAGGGCCAGGCCGACACCTGCGCACGCAAGGTGGAGATCTGTTCGCGTGCGTTCGAGCTGCTCACCACGCAGCTAGATTTCCCACCCGAAGACATCATCTTCGACCCCAACATCTTTGCCATTGCCACCGGCATCGAGGAGCACAACAACTACGCGGTGGACTTTATCGAGGCCACGCGCGAGCTGAAGCGGCGCTTCCCCGATACGCACGTCTCCGGCGGCGTCTCCAATGTGTCGTTCTCCTTCCGCGGCAACAACACCGTGCGCGAGGCGATCCACTCGGTGTTCCTGTACCACGCCATCAAGGCGGGCATGGACATGGGTATCGTCAACGCCGGTGCATTGATGATCTACGACGACGTGCCCGCCGAGTTGCGCGAGCGCGTCGAAGACGTGGTGCTCAATCGCCGCCCCGACGCCACCGAGCGCCTCCTGGAAATCGCCGACAACTACAAGGCGAAAAAGGGCGAAGCCGTCGTCGAGAACCTCGCATGGCGCGACAAGCCCGTGCGCGAGCGCCTGAGCCACGCCCTGGTGCACGGCATCGACCAGTTCGTGGTGGAAGACACCGAAGCCGTGCGCCTGGAATCCTCGCGTCCGCTGGATGTGATCGAAGGCCCGCTGATGGACGGCATGAACGTGGTCGGCGACCTGTTCGGCGCCGGCAAGATGTTCCTGCCGCAGGTGGTGAAATCCGCACGCGTCATGAAGAAGGCCGTGGCCCACCTCATCCCCTTCATCGAAGAGGAAAAGGCGCGCACCGGCGATGCGGGCAAATCCAACGGCAAGATCGTGATGGCCACGGTCAAGGGCGACGTGCACGACATTGGCAAGAACATCGTGGGCGTGGTGCTTCGTTGCAACAACTTCGAGGTGATCGACCTCGGCGTGATGGTGCCGGCGCAGAAGATCCTCGACACCGCCTTGGCCGAGAACGCCGACATCATTGGCCTCTCCGGGCTCATTACGCCCTCGCTGGAAGAAATGAGCCACGTGGCGCGCGAAATGCAGCGCCAGAACCTCACCATCCCCTTGCTGATCGGCGGCGCCACCACGTCTCGCGCACACACCGCACTCAAGATCGAGCCGCACTACAAGTCGCCCACCGTATGGGTGAAGGACGCTTCGCGCGCCGTGGGCGTGGCGCAGTCGCTGGTGAGCAAGGAGTTGGTCGACAACTTCATGGCCAAGGTAAAGGCCGATTACGCCGAGGTGCGCGAACGCCACCGCAATCGCGGCACCGGCAAGCCTCTCGCCCCGCTGGACCGGGCACGCGCACAACGCTTCACCACCGACTGGGCCAACTACGACCCGCCGCAACCGCGCAAGCCCGGCATTACCGTGCTCGAGAATTACGACCTCGCCGAACTGCGCAACTACATTGACTGGATGCCGTTCTTCAATGCCTGGGAGCTGGCCGGTCACTTCCCCGCCATCCTCACCGACGAGGTGGTCGGGAAGCAGGCCACCGAGCTGTACAACGACGCGCAGGCGATGCTGGATACGCTGATCGCGGAGCGATGGCTGCAGGCCAACGGCGTCATCGGATTCTGGCCGGCGGCAAGCGTGGGTGACGATATCCGGGTGCAGCGCGAGCATGGCGAAACCACCGTGCTCCATCACTTGCGCCAGCAAGTCGACAAGCCGGTGGAACGCCCCGACTTCTGTCTCTCCGACTTCATTGCCCCCAAGAGCGCAGGCAAGCAGGACTGGATCGGCGGCTTCGCCGTCACGGCGGGCGTGGGCATCGATGCGCATGTCGCCCGCTTCGAAGCGGAGCATGACGACTACTCGGCCATCTTGCTGAAGGCCCTGGCCGACCGCCTCGCCGAGGCCTTCGCCGAACGCATGCATGAGCGCGTACGACGAGAGTTCTGGGGCTATGCGCCCGAGGAATCGCTCGACAACGCGGGCTTGATCGCCGAACAGTATCGCGGCATCCGCCCGGCGCCCGGTTACCCTGCCTGCCCGGACCACACCGAGAAGGGCACGCTGTTCGCGCTGCTCGATGCCACCCGCAATGCGGGCATCGAACTGACCGACAGCTTCGCCATGTACCCCACCGCCGCCGTATCGGGCTGGTACTTCGCCCACCCGGACAGCCAATACTTTGTCGTAGGCCGGCTCACCCGCGAACAGGTGGACGACTACGCCAAGCGCAAGGGCTGGACACGCGAAACGGCCGAGCGCTGGCTGGCTCCGAACCTCGACTACGACCCCGAGTGATCCCCGTCACCGGGGCACCAAAGGCCGGCGATCAGCGCCGGCCAGAGTGCTCACACTTCGCTTTCCACCAGCGAGCGACGCCTCACCTCGCGCATGTGCACGACCAGGTTGTAGATCGACACGAACGCCGGGAAGAAATTGGACAGGATGCCGACCGAGTCGTTCTTGCCAAAGATGAAGTAAGACAGCAGTAAGGCACTGCCCACCACCGACAGCCACCAGAACGACAAAGGCATCACGACACGCTTGAGCTTGCGCGTGTAGTAGAGCTGCACGAACCAGCGGCTGGTAAACATCACCGACCCCAGGTAGCCCACCATCTTCCAGGGGGTGAACTCGAAGTGATGCAGGGCCCCGAGAATGTGAGCGAGTTCGTGCTGCAGAAAGTCCATGTGCCGGGCCCGTCAAAGGAAAACAGGGCATTTTACCTGTCCACCTTTCAATGAACTGCCGAGCGCGACAATTTTTTTGTCACAAAAGCTTGACCGACCCGCCACGACCCCGTATATTTGCGCGCTCTCGGCGGGCGATTAGCTCAGCGGTAGAGCACTGCCTTCACACGGCAGGTGTCGCAAGTTCGATCCTTGCATCGCCCACCACCGATATTTCTGAGAAATCAGCAAAAAGGCCGCTCCATGGGAGTGGCCTTTTTCGTTATCGGGCGACGGCACGGTGCACACTGTCGCATGAGGTCGCCAGACACGCCGGCGACAGCCGTGACCGCTTACGCGATCAGGCCGTTCTCTCGGGCATACGTATAGATATCCACATCGCTGCGCAGGCCCAGCTTGGCCATGGCGCGGTTCTTCTGCCCGCTGATGGTCTTTACGCTGCGATGCAATTGACCGGCAATCACCGATACCGTGCGACCGGATGCGAACAAGCGCAGCACTTCAGCCTCCTTGGGCGACAGCATGCTCTCGGGCTTGGCTGACGGGTCGGCCATGACATTGCTGCTCATGCGCGCACGCACGCTCTCGCTGAGGTACACCTTGCCGCGCAACACCGCACGTACGGCAAAGGTCAGCTCTTCTTGCACGTCCGCCTTGTGCACCAAGGCTCGCACGCCGAATGCGTGAATGGATAGCAGAATCGCGGGATTGCTCAGCGCCGTCATCACCAGTACGGGCATGCGCGGCCAACGCCGCTGGAGCTGCCCCAGCAGGCCCAAGCCATCCATCGACTGGCCCGAAGGCATGATGTAGTCGGTAACCACCGCATCGCAGGCAGTGGTGCCAAGCAGACGCAGCAATTCGTCCGGCGAGGTCGCCGTAGCAACCACGCTGGTAAGGCCGTCGCTTTCGAGCACCATGCGGGTGCCCAGAGAAACGACCGGATGATCGTCCGCAAGAATGATTCGGGTGGTCATACATTCACTACTCGATATGTGCGCACCACCCTATGACGCATCTATGCCACGTCACTTTCTGCATCAAGACCATGCAGGCGACGTCGGAGTGCGGGTGTGCGCGTGAGACTGCTTCAGGGGGAGGAAGACGCCATCTCAGGCAGGCAAGTCACGGGGGCACCAAAAGCATGTCGGCGCGACCGCACCGCATCGATCAATGCCCGCGCCAGCGCGATGGCCTCTTCCTCCCGCATGTTCAAGGAGGCCGGCCCCAGCACGAGCTGCACGGGCGCGTAGTGCGCCGGCAGACCCGACCCGACCACCGTGAGGTGGCCGTCGCAAAGGTCCACCCGCTGCCGGGTGGATGCCTGGGCGTTCCAGCCGGCACTCGCTTCGTTGGTGGGGAACGGGTACTGCACGGAAAGTCGCCTCTGCCGGGTTGAGCAGGCCTGCCCTCATGGAGGCAGTCAGGCGTGCTGATTCAATAACTCAGGTGCTCAAGGCTAGGGCGGACACCGAAATAGGAATATCGGACAATGCTGAAAGAATTCGAGTCAAAGTAGGAATTACCCGTCATCCAATCAGTAGGCGGCCTGCATGTCGGATAGCTGCAGTCATTCGGATATGGCGGTGACCCCGGACCGTCAAATTCACCGCCTACCCTTTGCGCACCGGGCATTCCCCAAGCCCGAAGGACAGCGGAGCAGGAGCACAACGCCATGACGTCCAAACGGAACAGGGACAGTTTGATTCAGGCGCTCGAAGCGGCTCGACAGGAGAACGACCGGCTGCAGCAGGAAGTGCATCTGCTGCGGGCCCAGCTTCGACGCCATCCTGGCGGGGAGCTACAGATCCGTCAGGCGCAACGCGAACTGGCCTCCCTAGGCCACCCGATGGCGGCGCCGACTTGCTCGGTGGCCTCCACCCATCGCACCTGAGCGCCGGATGACGGATGTCCGCCCCCGGCCGCTGCCTGCTGCGACGCGCCACCCAAATTTCCGATACCCAAGCGCCCCCATACCGTGGAGAATGCGCGTCAAAAATTTGTCTAGGGGGAGGCAAGCATGAGTCAAGGCGACCTGACCGGTCATCCGGTCATCCAATTGCTTGTGGTGACGAGGGGTTTGGTCGAACTGACCGATCGCACCATGTCCGACAGCGAGCTGTCCCATGCGGCGGCCGATGTGCTGGTGTTTGCCGCGCGCCAGGCGGCCCGCCTGGTGGAGGATCTGGTCAGCGCGCGCACCCGTGACACCAACCGCACCCAGGCGTTGGTGCAGTGCGCCAGCAGCGCGGACCTCGATCGCGCCTATACTGACCTGGAGTGCCTGGCTGACGCGGCCAGCATGATTCGCGCACATGGCATTGGCTCGCAATACCGCGCGCACCTGGCGTACCTGATGCGCTACGCCGCCGAGTCCGCCTGCCACGCACTGGAGCGTGCCGAGCGCGCCATGCGCAAAGCCTCCGCGCCATCGGCCGTCGCGGGTGCAGTCGGCGTTGCCCTGCCCGGTTGAGGCTGGCTCGGCAGCGCAGCCTCGCGCGCACCATGACGGGGCGCCCCGCCGCGGGGTGACGGCGCGCCGCGCCTAGACGGCGCCTGCCATCCCCGCGACGAAGCGGGCGGATTGTGGAAGCGCGTCGTCACAGCGTCCTTGCGGCGACTCTCAGTTCGACGGGCGCGCTCAAGCACGCCCGGATGATGTGGGCCCCGTCGCAAAGGAAAGCAGCACCAGCACACAACCCAGCACGGCGTATGCACCAGCGAACTGCCACACAAGGAATTGCGAGGACGCATCCAGCATCCATGGCAAATAGATACCACCGCTCAGCTCCACCGAGTGGATGATGCCGACCAAGCTGAGCACACTGCCCAGCAGCAAGATCCACGCCCCGCGCAAGGGCTTGCCATCGATCAACGCCACCAGAAAGCTGGCCCACACCATCGAGGTGATGATGAAGCCGTTGCCGAGCACGGTGATCACCGCCAGTTCGGAAATGCCGTGGGCGCGATCGGCAAATAGCGCCGCCACGCGTTCGGGCGGCACATAGGTGGGGTCGCTCAACTTGATGGTGACCATGCGCGCAATGGCCGGGAAGAAACTGAACACCACCGCCGCCGCATACCGAGGCGGGGTTGCCTCGAACGCCTGCACCGTGATGCCCACCGCCACGAACACCAGGATCGGCGCCAGCACCGACAGCGGCAGCAACTCCACCAGGTTGGACAGGTAGCCGAAGATGCCGCCCAGGCCGATCACCACGCCAGTCAGCAAGGTGTATCCGCTACGCGCACCCATGGCCTTGTACGAGGGCTGGCCGATATAGGGCGTGGTTTGCGCCACACCGCCACAGAACCCCGCCACCAGGGTCGCCAGGGCCTCCACCAACAGGATGTCGCGCGTGCGGTAATCGTCGCCTGCGGCACGCGCACTCTCGGTAACGTTGATGCCACCCACCACCATCAGCAAACCAAACGGCAGGATCAACGGCAGGTAAGGCACGGCGGCGTGCAGCCCCTGCACCCACTCCAGCGTGGGCAACGGCAAGGCGAACCGCCATTGCCACGCCACCGGCGCGCGATAACCCTCGCCCAGCCAGCCCAGTGGACCCAGTACGTAATAGAGCGCCACCGACACCACGAAGGCCACCAGCACGCCGGGCAGCCGCCACGGCATGCGCCCTCGCGCCACCAGCGCGTACAGCACCACGCCCAAGCCGGCAAAACCGACCACCGGCACCTTGAGGATTTCCACCAGCGGCAGGAAACCCATCAACACCAGCGCAATGCCGGCAATCGAGCCCAGAAGACCCGCGCGCGGCACATGCCGCTGCACCCAGCCGCCAAAGAACGACAGCACGAACTTCAGCACGCCCATGATCACCAGGGCCGCCATGCCCAACTGCCAGGTAGCCACGCCGGCGGCGTGCTCGTCCAGGCCGGCCTGCTTGAAACCGAGAAAGGCCGGACCGAGCACCAGCAAAGCCATGCCGATGCTGGTGGGCGCATCCAGGCCGAGCGGCATCGCCGTGACATCCTCGCGACCACTGCGGCGGGCGAGACTGCGCGCCATCCAGGTATACGCAAGGTTGCCCAGCAGCACGCCCAACGTAGTGCCGGGAAACATGTGCAGAAACACGATATCGGCGGGGAAGCCGAATATGCCGATAAGGGCGGTGGCGAGGAAGGCCATGATCGACAGGTTGTCGACCACCAGGCCGAGAAAGCCATTGAGGTCGCCAGGCCCAAGCCATCGCGGGGAAGTGACAGCACCCATGGTCAGAACGACACCTCGGCCGGCTGCGTGACGCGCAGCACCGACTGATCGCCGGTGCGCTGTTTCCAGGCTGTGCGAATCGCCTCGACCTTGGCCCGGTTGGCGGCTGAGTCGGGGTAATCAACGATCAGCATCTTCGAGCGCAGCCGCTCAGGCGCGGGCTGGCCCTTGCCCTGCCACTGGCCGTACACGTCCACCACGCTCAGGCCATCGGGAAAGCGCGGCGTCACCTCCGCATCGAGGAAATCGCGCCAGCCCTGCTCGCTGAC
This sequence comes from Frateuria sp. sgz306004, assembly GCF_057750885.1. Lineage (NCBI taxonomy): Bacteria > Pseudomonadati > Pseudomonadota > Gammaproteobacteria > Lysobacterales > Rhodanobacteraceae > Frateuria > Frateuria sp. sgz306004. Next base: position 516,222 of record NZ_JBYLFE010000001.1, on the reverse strand, counting down.
GCCATGGCCGGCCTCGCCCACCAGGCCCAGGCCAAAGAACAGGCGCGTTTCCACCCAGCCCTGCGTCTGCGCGGGATGCGCAGCGTCGCCCTGCAAGGTGGACGGCGCGCTCGGCGCGCTCGCCACGCAACCTGAAAACAACGCAGCCGACAGGATGATCGCCGAAAAACGCATATGACTCATGGTTATTTCCTTATGTCGCTTTTGGCCGTCCAAACGGATAAACCGACAAACGGACCGAAGATGGTTGCAAAGTATTGACAACAGAACTTGCGCAATGCAACAAATAACTTCCGGGGCGACATCCGTCGTACCGGGCCCACTGCCAGCTTCACCTTGGGGACCAGGCGTGTCGGATCGCAAGTTCAACCCAACTGGAACCCTGCACGCGCCGCATGGCCTGTCCATGCGGCGATGTCGCATGCGCTAAGCCCCCAGGCACCCCGCCCGCCCCATCGCCCTTGCTCCACACCACCGTGCCGGCTCTACGAATCGGCGCATGGATCGCCGCATTCCCAGGAAACCGTCATGCCGCTTCGTTTCATCACCCTGCCCCGTCCACGGCTGCTTGCCACCCTCATCACCACCGCGCTCACCGCGCCACTCGCGCATGCGCAATCGGCGCCGACCGATGGCGCTGCGCGCACGCTCGACCAGGTGGTGGTTACCGGCGTGCGCGCCAGCACCCGCACCTCGCTCGATTCGCCGGTGCCCGTGGACGTGCTGACGGCGCAAGATCTACGCAATGCCGGCGCCGTGAATGGCGAGCTCGGCGCCGCACTGGCGGTACTGCTGCCCTCGTTCAATTTCCCGCGCCAGTCCAATTCGGGCGGCTCCGACCACGTGCGTTCGGCCCAGTTGCGCGGCCTGTCGCCGGATCAGGTTCTAGTGCTGGTGAACGGCAAGCGCTTCCACACCTCGGCCCTGGTCAACACCGACACCAAGATCGGCAACGGCACCACGCCGGTGGATTTCAACGCCATCCCGATCAGCGCCATCAAGCGCGTGGAGGTGCTGCGTGACGGTGCGGGCGCGCAATACGGCTCCGACGCCATTGCCGGCGTGATCAACATCATCCTCAAAGACAGCCCCACGGGCGGCGAAGTCAACGCCACCTACGGTGCCTACCACACGCACTTCAGCCCCACCGACCGCGAGATCACCGACGGCCAGGGTGGTTACGCCAGCGCCGATTTCGGAAGCACGCTGGGTGGCGGCGGGTTTTTCCACGCTGGCGTGGAAACCAGCCACCACGCCGGCACCAACCGTGCCGGCTACGACACCGTGCCCGACTTCATCGCCGACCCGACGCCCGCCAACCTCGCTCTGCAAGGCAAGCGCAACTATGCCGCGGGCGATCCGCCCAACGAGAGCTACAACGGCTGGCTCAACAGCGAGCTGCCTATCAACGAGAACGCCCGCCTGTACTGGTTCGGCACGTACACGCAGCGCCACACCATCGGCGACAACTACTTCCGCTACCCCGACAGCAGCGCCAACGTCACCTCCATTTATCCCAACGGCTACCTGCCGCAATCGATCGGCCACAACCGCGACGCGCAGACTGCCGCCGGCATCCGTGGCACCGCTGGCGATTGGAGCTATGACGGCAGCCTCAACTGGGGACGCAACGACTTCAGCTACGACCTGCGCAACTCGCTCAACGCCTCGCTGGGCGCCGCCAGTCCCACCAGCTTCCACATCGGCAGCTATGCCTTCGACCAGGCCACCGCCAACTTCGATGCCAACCGCTCGCTGGATTGGGCCGGGCGCACCGCCACCCTGGCCGTGGGCGCGGAATACCGCCACGAGAACTTCCGCACGGGAGCGGGCGATCCGGCGTCCTACGCTGTGGGACCCATCGATGCCCCGGCCGGCGCGCAGGCCGGCGGCGGGCTGCAACCGCAGGACGTCGCCAACCTGTCGCGCAACGTACAGGCGGCCTACGTGGAGCTGTCCAGCGACATCACCGACACCTTCTTCGCCGATGCGGCAGGACGCTATGAGCATTACAGCGACTTCGGCGGCAACTGGAGCGGCAAGCTGAGCGCACGCTGGGAGTTCACGCCTGGCTTCGCCCTGCGCGGTGCGGTCTCCAACAACCTGCGCGCTCCCTCGCTCAGCCAGATCGGCTACGAAGCCACCACCACCGGCTACGGCGCGGACGGCCGTCTGGTCACCGGGCGCATCCTGTCGGTGAATAATCCCTTGGCGCAGGGCCTGGGTGCGCAGCCGCTGAAGCCGGAGAAGTCGCGCAACATCAGCCTGGGCCTTACCGGGCAGTTGGGCAGCGCCTTCGACTTCTCGCTGGACGTGTACCAGATCGCCATCGATCACCGCGTCACGCTCTCCGAGACCATCGACAACGATGGGCTGGGGGCGTACATCCAGCAGCAGTTCGGCATCGCCGGCGTGCAGAGCGTGCAGTTCTTCACCAATGCGGTGAACACCATCACCCGAGGCGCCGAACTGGTGGGCAACTACCGCACCACCGTGGCCAGCGGCAACCTCCTGCTCACCCTGGCCTACAGCCACAACAACACGCAGATCCGCAGCGTGGAGGCGACGCCGCCCCAGCTCATCGCGGCGGGCGCGGACAACGTGCTGTTCGGCGTGGAGGCGCGCAACACGCTCACCGATGCCGCTCCGCGCCAGCGCGGCAGCTTTACCGCCAAGTGGGACAACGCGCGCTGGAGCCTGCTTGGCCGCGTCACCCGCCAGGGCGCCACCACGCGCGTGTTCGACTTCGGCGACGGCTACGTACCCACCCAGACCTACGTGCCACGCTTCCAGCTCGACGCCGAGGTGGAATACCGCGTCACCTCGCAACTGAGCCTGGCCCTCGGCGGCGACAACATCACCAACCAGTACCCCACGCGCTCCAACAGCGACATCAACTACGGCGGCAATTTCCCCTACGACGTGTTGTCGCCCATCGGCAGCAATGGCGCCTACTGGTACGGCAGGGTGCGCTACACGTTCTGATGGGCTGCCCTAAGAGCATGATGACGATCTCCGCGTAGCCCGCACCGGGCCGAAGGGTTGCGCGGAGGTCGTGAACAGGCTCTAAGCCGTCGCGCATCCTGCGACGGCTTAGAGGCAGGATGCGCGACATCCTCCGCCCTCTCGGCGAGAATGCCCGCATGAGCCCTATCCACCCCCGCCTGCCGTGAGCCACAGCCTGGACCTGCCCCTGGAGGGCCCGATCGAACCGGGCCTCATGGTGATCCATGGCAACCGCATGGAAGACCTGCGCGACCTGCTGACCGCATGGCTGGCGCGCGCCCCGCTCAAGCCGCTCGAAGACGAATTGATGCTGGTGCAGAGCAACGGCATCGCGCAGTGGTTGAAGTGGGCCTTGGCCCGTCCCCTTGACGAGGGTGGGCTGGGCATCAGCGCAGCCATCGATGTGCAGCTACCCGGTCGCTTCCTCTGGATGGCCTACCGCAGCGTGCTTGGGCGCGAGGCCGTGCCCACCACCTCGCCGTTCGACAAATCGCGCCTGAGCTGGCGCCTGTTGAGGCTGTTGCCACAGCACCTGCATGAGCCGGTGTTTGCCCCGTTGCGTGATTTTCTGCGCGACGACCCCGACGAACGCAAACGCTACCAACTGGCCGAGCGTGTCGCCGACCTCTTCGACCAGTACCAGGTCTATCGCGCCGACTGGCTAACCGATTGGGAACATGGGCACGACCGGCTGCGCGACGACCTTCGCGGCGAACAGGTGCCGCTGGCCGACGACCAACGTTGGCAGGCACGGTTGTGGCAACTGCTGCTGGATGACGTGGGCGAAGAACGTCATAACCATCGCGCCGCCGTGCACCAGGCATTTCTCGAACGTATGGCGCGGCTGGATCGCCGACCCACCGGCCTGCCACGCCGTATCGTGGTGTTCGGCATCTCCTCGCTGCCTCAACAGACGCTGGAAGCGCTCACCGCGCTGGCCCGTTTCAGCCAGGTGCTCTTGTTGGTCGCCAACCCATGCCGGCATTACTGGGCCGACATCATCGAAGACCGCGAACTGCTCAAGGCTGCCCAGCGCCGCCACGCTGGCAAGGCTGGCCTACCAACCGAGCCGCGCTACGAAGACTTGCATCTGCATGCCCATCCACTGCTCGCCGCGTGGGGCCGCCAAGGCCGCGACTACATCCGCCTGCTCGATGCGGTGGACCATCCCGCCGCCTACCGCCAGCGCTTCGCCAGTTGGAATCGCAGCATCGACCTGTTCGTCGATACCGATAGCCACACGCTGCTCAGCCAAGTGCAGCAGGCCATTCTCGATCTGGAACCCTTGCCGGCGGAGCCCTCCGCACGCAAGCCGTGGCGCAAGAACGACACGTCTCTGTGCTTCCAGGTGGCCCACAGCCCGCAACGCGAAGTGGAGATACTCCACGACCAATTGCTGTCCATGTTCGAGCGCGCCGCCCAAGAAGGGCGACCGTTGTCGCCGCGCGATGTCATCGTGATGGTCCCCGACATCCAGACCTACGCCCCGCATGTGCGCGCCGTGTTCGGCCGGCTGCCCAGCCATGATCCGCGCTACCTGCCCTACACCGTGGCCGACCAGCCCTCGCGCGGCGCGGTGCCGCTGATGGTAGCCCTGGAGCATTTGCTGGCGTTGCCCGAGTCACGCTTTGCGGTGAGCGATCTGCTCGATCTGCTCGATGTACCCGCGTTGCGCTCGCACTTTGGCATGGATGAGGCCGGGCTGCCGGTGCTGCGCCGCTGGATCGAAGGCGCCGGCATTCGCTGGGGCCTGGACGCCACGCAAAAGGCGAGCCTGGAACTGCCAGCGCTCGCCCAGAACAGTTGGCGCTGGGGTTTGCGTCGCATGTTGCTCGGCTATGCCGTCGGCGACGGCGACACCTGGCAAGGCATTGCGCCTTATGACGAAGTCGGTGGGCTGGATGCCGCCATGGTCGGCCCCCTGGCCGCGCTGCTCGATCGCCTGGAACACTACTGGCAGTGGTTGCGCGAGCGAGCCACACCAGCGCAATGGCAACAGCGTCTGCAGGCGTTGCTGCGGGACTTCTTCAACCCCACCGACCCTGGTGACGGCGATCGCCTGGCGCGGCTTGGCGACGTACTCGATGAATGGCGCGAAGCGTGCGATCAAGCCGGGTTTGAACTCCCGTTGCCGCTGAACATCGTGCGTGAGCACTGGCTCAAAGCCATGGACGAAAGTCGGCTGTCGCAACGCTTCATGGCGGGTGCCGTGAGTTTCTGCACGCTCATGCCCATGCGCGCCATTCCGTTTCGCGTGGTCTGCCTGCTGGGCATGAACGATGGCGAATACCCGCGCCAACAAGCACCTGCAGATTTTGACCTGATGGCCCAACCCGGGCGCGCACGACCGGGCGACCGCTCCCGCCGCGAGGATGACCGCTATCTGTTCCTGGAAGCCCTTGTCTCCGCCCGCGACTCGCTATACCTGAGCTGGGTTGGCCGCCACGTACGCGACAACACGCCGTTGCCGCCGTCGGTATTGCTCGGTCAACTGCGCGATTATCTCGCTGCCGGCTGGCACCGCGAGGGCGACGATGCGAACGACAGCAACGCTGGCCAACGCCTGCTGGATGCGCTCACCACCGTGCATCCGTTGCAAGCCTTCAGCAGGCGCTACTTCCACGCGGACACCGACCCGCGCCTCTTCACCTATGCCAGCGAATGGCGCATGGCCCATCGCGACGAAGATACGGCAACCGCTTCGCAAGCCTTGCCGGAGTGGACTGCCGACGCCTCCCTGGGCATCACCGCACTGCATGCGTTCCTTGCCCGCCCAGTGCGCTACTTCTTCAACCATCGCCTGAAGGTGCACTTTGGGGAATTGGACGAAGAGGCACTGAACGACGAGCCTTTTGCGCTGAATGCGTTGGAGCGGCACCTTGCCGGCACCCTGGTTGCACGTAGCGCCATACATGCGGGTCATGGCGCGAACGGCGTGGAAGAAGCCACGCTGCGACTTGCCCAGCAAGGCGCATTGCCACCGGGTGGCTTTGGTGAACTCAGTCGCGACACCTTAGCCCGGGAGGGACGCGAGCTGGCCGCGGCCTGGCATGCCGCCTGCGCCCGCTGGCCACAGGTAGACGAGAAAATCGAGCTGCAATGGGCCTCACCCCAGCTGCGTGTGGAGGACTGGCTTACCGATGTGCGACAAGGTGACAGCTCCCCTCTTGTGCGCCTGGAGCTAGTCGCCGGCAAGCTCCGGCAGAAACCCAGTGGCCTGCGCCATGACAAGATGCTGGGCGCGTGGATCGTGCATCTGCTCGCGCACGCGCAAGGCCTGTCCATGCAAACGCGGCTTATCGCTGTCGATGCACACGTGGTGCTGCACCCGCTCGATCGTGCAGCGGCGGAACAACACCTGCGTTCGTTGGCGGACGCCTTATGCCATGGCATGCAAACGCCGCTTCCGCTCGCCCGCAAGGCCGCCTTCGCCTGGCTGCAACACGCGGACGATGAAGAGAAAGCGCGCAAGCAGGCGCTTGCAGCCTATGAAGGCAACGGCTTCGGACCGGCACGCGGCGAGGTCGACGAAGACCCATATCTGGCACGGGCGTGGCCACATTTCGATGCCCTGATGCAGGCTGGCTTTGAACCATGGCTTGCGCTCTACCGCCCGCTGGTGGAAATCGCCACGCTGGAGGGTGAGGCATGAACACGCCGCGCACGCTGCAACCGCTGCACCTTCCGCTCGAAAACATCCAGCTGATCGAAGCCAGCGCAGGCACCGGCAAGACCTGGACCATTGCCGCGCTTTACCTCCGGCTGGTGCTGGGTCATGGGGCGCCTAACGGCATGCCCCTGCTGCCTGGGCAGATCCTGGTGCTCACCTTCACCAAGGCCGCCACCGCCGAATTGCGCGAACGCATTCGCGAGCGACTGGCGGGCGCTGCCGAGGCTTTTCGTGGCCGCCACGAGCCCGATGCCTTTCTACGCGACCTGATCGCGGTGTATCACACCGACGACGAACGTGCCCGCGCCGCGCGCCTGTTGGAACTGGCTGCGCAATGGATGGACGAGGCGGCCATCCACACCATTCACGCCTGGTGCCAGCGCATGCTCGCGCAGCATGCCTTCGAGAGTGGTCACGCGTTCGTGCAGGACACGAACGCTGATGAAAGCGAGCTGCTGGCCGAGACGGTTCGCGACTACTGGCGCAGCCATTTCTTCATGCTCGATCGCGCCGGCGCCGCGCAGGTGGTGGATTGGTGGCCCGATCCCTCGGCCCTGCAGAAGGCACTGCGGCCCCTGTTGCGCCAACCCATGGAAACGCTTCGCCTCGATGGCCGCCCCTTGGGCGACGCCGACGCGCTCGATCGTTTCCAGCAACGCATCGACGCCGCACAGGCCGCCGACCGCAGCGCGCGGCAAGCATGGTTGGCCGACATCGACCAGATCGAGGCGTCGTTTGCACAAGCGCTGCAGGCCGGTGCACTCAATGGCACCAAGATGCGCCGCGAACGTGTGCTGGCGGATCTCGCCGAACTGCGCGCCTGGGCTGAGGGCGGTGCGGATGCACCCGCCAACCTCGAACGCTATACCCAAACCTATCTGATCGAGGCCAAGAACAAGAGCGCCGCCTCTCTGCTGCACCCGGCGTTCGACGCCATCGGGGCCTGCATCGAGGCACGAGCGCCACTGGAACCCTTGCAGGCCCATGTGCTGGCCCACGCCACCGTATGGGTGGCCCAACGCCTGGAGCAGACCAAGCAACGGCGCGCGCAACTGGGCTTCGACGACATGTTGCGTCGCCTCGACAACGCACTGCACAGTGATACCGGACCGCGCCTGGCCGACACCATCGCGCGCCAATACCCCGTCGCACTGATCGATGAATTTCAGGATACGGACCCGCTGCAATGGCGCATCTTCAAACGCGTCTATGGCGATCGCCCTCATACGGGCCTGTTACTCATCGGCGATCCCAAGCAGGCCATCTACGGTTTTCGTGGCGCGGATATCCACACCTACCTGCGCGCCCGCGACAGCGCGCACCAACCCACCTGGACGCTGGATACCAACTACCGCTCCACCAAGGCATTGGTAAGTGCGGTAAATCGCGTTTTTGAGTATGCCGACACTCACCCGGAGGGTGCGTTCGCATTCGGGCACGGTGCGCATGCCCTACCGTTCCATCCGGTCCAGGCGCAGGGCCGTGACGAGCAACTGGTGCTCGACGGCGAACCGTTGCCGCCACTGCATCTGGCTGTGGAGGATGCTGCCGAACCCATCAGCGGCGGCAGCTACGTCAACCTGATGGCGGCGCATGCCGCGGCTTATCTGGTGCGCTTGCTCTCCGCAGCCCAACACGGTCGCTGCGGTTTCCGCCAAGCAGACGGCACGCTGATCCCGCTGCAGCCCGGCCATATCGCCGTGCTCGTACGCAGCGGAACCGAGGCGGCCAAGATTCGCGCCCACATGCAGCGCCGTGGGCTCAAGAGCGTTTATCTCTCCGATCGGGATTCGGTCTATGCCTCGGCCGAGGCCGGTGACCTATTGCGCTGGCTGCAGGCCTGCGCCACACCCGGTTCCGACCGCACCATGCGCGCCGCCCTGGCCACCCCCACGCTTGGCCAAAGCCATGCGGAACTGGATCGCCTCAACCTGGACGAACACTACTGGGAGGCTTGCGGCGAACGTTTCCGTCAATTGCATCTCGATTGGCGCGATCATGGCGTTCTGGCCATGCTGCACAACCTGCTGCATGCGTTCGATCTGCCTGCACGCCTGCTGGCCCGTGTCGATGGCGAGCGCGCACTGACCAACCTGCTGCATCTGGCCGAGCTGCTGCAACACGCCGCCACTACCCTGGATGGCGAACATGCGCTCATCCGCTACCTGGCCATGCAGATCGCCACGGCCCACGATCCACAGGCGGAAACCGCCGACGAACAGATCGTGCGCCTGGAAAGCGAAGAGGCGCTGATCAAGGTCATCACCATCCATAAATCCAAGGGCCTCGAATATCCCCTGGTGCTGCTGCCTTTCGTGTGCTCCGCGCGTGAAGTGAAGGCTGACGACCCATTCACCTGGCACGATGCGCAAGGCTATTCGCGCCTGGACCTGCGCGCCGACGAAGCCGCCCGCGTCCAGGCCGACCGCGAGCGCCTGCAGGAAGATCTACGCCTGCTCTACGTCGGCCTCACCCGCGCCCGCCACGCCAGTTGGCTCGGCATCGCTTGCTGCAAGATCGGCAACAGTCGCACGCCCAGCCTGCACAAGTCCGCATTTGGACATGTACTTTCCGGCGGCCAGCCCATCCAGGCGCAACAGTTGATGCCACGCGTACGGGCGCTTCGAGGCGAGCACCCTGGCGTGCACATCGAGCGCCTGCAGGCGGCGGACGAACACCCGCTCGCGACGCCGAGTGCGGACATCGTATCGCTTGGGCAAGCCCGCCTATACACGGGACCCGCCGCCGAACGCTGGCGCGTCACCAGTTATAGCGCGCTACGTTACGCCGAAGCGCCGATGGCGGTACCGGACACGCATGCACAGGATGTGCGCTCCGAAGCGCTGGGCGAGCAGTCCACGCCATCGCCGGTGCAAACCGCAGTCGCGCAGGGCATGCACGCGTTTCACGCAGGCGCGGAAGCAGGCACGTTCCTGCACGACCTGTTCGAATGGTGCGCAGCCGAGGGATTCGCCCAGGTCGCCGCCATGCCGGGTGACTTGGAAAAGGAAATCGCGCGGCGATGCCAGCGTCGCGGATGGCAGGCCGACATCAACCTGCTCTCGCAATGGTTCCCCGCCCTGCTGAATACGCCGCTTCCCTTGGCCCATGACGTTCGGGTGAGCCTGGCCGAGCTGGGCGGCTATTACGCGGAAATGGAGTTCTGGTTCGAGGCGCACCGGGTCGACACGCTCGCCCTCGATGCGCTGGTGACCAAGCACACACTCGATGGCCTTGCACGCCCCCCGCTGGAGCCCGAGCGTATGCACGGATTGCTCAAGGGCTTTATCGACCTGGTGGTCGAATGGCAGGGGCGCTATTACGTGATCGACTACAAATCGAACAAGCTGGGCATCGATGCCAGCGCCTACACGACCGACGCCATGCGCGCATCGATCCTGCGCGAACGCTACGACCTGCAATACGCCCTCTACACCCTGGCCCTGCACCGGCAGTTGCGCGCGCGCCTGCCCGGCTACAACTACGAAAGGCATATGGGTGGCGTGGCCTATCTTTACCTGCGCGGCATCGACAGCAGCGGCCACGGCGTACACCAGGAGCGGTTGCCGTTTTCCCTGATCGATGCTATGGATCGGCTGTTCGCCGTTGGAGCGTCCGCGCATGTCGCATGAAGCCCTGCACGATCTCCTTCAACTCGGCGAAGCAAGCACATGGCTGCGCCCCCTGGACATCGCCTTCGGTCGCTTTCTCGCCACCGAAGACCCACAGGCTCCCCCGGCACTACCGCTGCTGGGCGCCATCCTCAGCCGGCAGCAGGCCGATGGGCACCTGTGCCTGGACCTCGCCGACTGGGCATCGCTTGCAGAGGAATCGGCTTGGCCGGCGGCCTGGCAACGACAACTGGCCATGATCGCCGCCGACCCGACACGCGCGATGCACTCAGTTCTGCTGCAGGCGGCGGCCGATCCGCAGCAAACGGGCTCCCCTTTGGTGCTCGACGGCTCACGTGTCTATCTACGGCGCTACTGGAATCACGAACAGCGCATCGCCCAGGCTATCGTGCAGCGCTTGGCCCGTACACCATCGGCACCCCCGGACCTTGGCCCGCAACTGGCGAGGTTGTTTCCGGACCACCAGGGCGACACTCCCGATTGGCAGCGCGTCGCCTGTGCGCTGGCTGCGCGCGGTGCGTTTACGGTGATTACCGGTGGACCAGGCACCGGCAAAACCACCACCGTCGTTCGCTTGCTCGGCTTATTGCAGACGCTGCATCAACGCGAAGTCGCGCGTCCGCTGCGCATTCGCCTGGCGGCTCCCACTGGCAAGGCCGCTGCGCGCTTGCAAGCCTCCATCAGCATGCAGATCGCCCGACTGGATGTGGATGAGCCCGTGCGGGCGAGCATCCCGCACCAGGTGGATACCTTGCACCGCTTGCTTGGTGCACGCCCCGATACACGCCGCTTCCGTCATGACCGCAGCCACCCGCTGCATCTGGATGTGCTGGTCATCGATGAAGCGTCGATGATCGACCTGGAAATGATGTCCGCCGTGTTGGCGGCGCTGCCCGACGACGCGCGGCTGATCTTGCTCGGCGACAAAGACCAGTTATCCTCCGTGGAAGCTGGCGCCGTGCTGGGCGATCTGTGCCAGCGCGCAGAGGCCGGCCACTACAGCCGGGACACCGCCCACTGGCTCACCGACGTCACGGGTGATCGCATTGACGCCTGGACGCGCGAGGATGGACGGGCATTGGATCAGCAGGTAGCCATGTTGCGCCAGAGTCATCGCTTTGGTGCCGACAGCGGTATCGGCCAACTCGCGCAACGCGTAAACGATGGTGACTTCTCCGGCGTTAGCGCCCTGTTCGATCGACCGCGCGCCGACATCGCCTGGACACGGGCAACCGCCGGCCATGCCCCACTCTCCGCGCTCGTGCTCGATGGCGCCAGCGCACTCTTCGATGCCGCTGCCGACCAACAACCGCCCCGCGGCTTTCGTCATTACCTGGAATTCATGCAGCAAACGCGTCCTGTCGGTACGCCCGACCATGCAGCCTACGAAGCCTGGGCGCGCGGCGTACTGCATGCCTTCGGCCGCTTTCAGTTGCTCTGTGCGCTACGCAAAGGTAGCTACGGCACCGACGAACTCAATCGACAGATCGCAGGCATTCTCCACCGCGCCTCGCTGATCGATGCCAGCAAGGAATGGTACGAAGGCCGCCCCGTGCTAGTCACCCGTAATGACTACAACCTGGGCCTGATGAACGGTGACGTTGGCGTCGTGCTGCGTGTGCCGGATGAACACGGCAAACTGCAATTGCGGGTAGCCTTTGAAGTGGCCGGCCAGGCAGGCGGCGACGCCACACGCCTGCGCTTTGTACAGCCGGCACGGCTAGGCGAACTTGAAACGGTATTCGCCATGACCGTGCACAAGTCGCAAGGGTCCGAGTTCGACCATGCGGCGTTGCTGCTCCCCGAGGAAACCAGCCCGGTGATGACCCGCGAGCTGCTTTACACAGGCATCACCCGAGCACGACGCTGGTTCAGCCTGCTCGCTCCGGTGAACAGCGTAACGTGGAGCCTTGGCAATCGATGCCGACGCCAATCGGGACTTGCCCAAGCCCTTGCCTACAGCTCACCGCCCAGCACCGACGCCTGAGACATCTCAGGCGCTTGTGCTTACCAGCACTGAGAGACGTCGGTGCTGGTATTGCTGATGCCTCGCGAGCCCGATTGATCCAGCAGAAGCGTGCCGCACTTGCCATCCCGGTTGAGCTGGTTGCCCAGGGGCGTCGCCTTCAGAACGTACGTGGTCGCGGCAAGCTGGGTGCTGTCGAAGCCGTAGCTGTAGCTGTCCTGCGTCGCCTTGCTGCAGTCGAGCGTGGGCAGCGTATTCGCCGTGGCGGACGAGGTGCTGTCGGTTTTGTCGTAGCGCAGATACGTCGTGTAGTAGCGCTCCATATAGCTTGCGTACTGCGACAGGCAGGCTTCGGCCGCCACGCGCTTGGCCTTGATCGTATGGTTCATATAGGACGGATAGGCCACAGCGGTGAGGATGCCGATGATCAACACCACCACCATCACCTCGATCAGGGTGAAACCTTGCTGACGTAGCTTGCCCCACGTCGGGCGATGCTCCTGCACCCGACTGGGAACGGTGTGCCGCTGGTATGTCGTATGCCGATCCATGTATCGCCCCTTTACTGGCTGATCAGTTCGCGCCATGACACGCGCGTGAACTTGTTGCCGCCGCCCGACGTAGCGACGTTCTTGTTCTGATTGTTCTGGAAGTTGATCAGCATCTGACTGCCCACGAAGATCGGGTTGTTCGGCAGGGAGGAAAAGCCCATGCCTGCCGCCGGCGTGCTGCCCACGCGGTCGGACGAGTTCACCTTGCCGTCGCCGTTGATGTCGAAGAAGTCCGATTGCGGGCTCGTGCCGGTAAACGGATCGATCGCCATCACCCAACCCGTGCCGGAGGGATTGCACAGGTCGGTCGCCTTGGGAATGCGCGTGGTACCCAGCAACAGATTTCCCTGGAACTGATTGGGCGTGACCATGCGCTCGCCTTGCTTGGTATACGTCACCGTGCCATTGGTGTCAGGCGCAGAGGGTTGCAGCAAATCCATATACCAGCCGGACTTGCCACTCATCGATGTCGCCTGGGTGGTCGTGGTGACGGTGCGCGCGGGTGCACTGGTCGAGGAGCCCGAGGTTTCCGCCGTGATGTAACGCTGCACCAGCGACTTACGGTTTTGATTGGTCTGGCTGCCGATGTTCTTGTAACTACTGGTAGCCCCCTTGGTCACGATCACGCCGTACCAGCTTTGCGTGCTGGTGTTGCTCAAGTCGCCGGATGTCAGGTACTTGCCGGTGCCAAAGAACACCCAGACGTCACCCGTCTGCGAATTCTTGCCCACCAGCATGCCCGAGGTGATGGGCTGCACCGTGCCGCTACTGTCCGTTGCAGTGAAAAGCAAGGTGCCGTCGCTGCTCGGGCTGGGCGTAAAGCTGCTGCTGCCGTCATTGAGCGCAAACGACCACACATTGCCGTTCAAGTCACCGGCGTAAGCCATGTTGCTGATGCCTGAGGTGCCGTTGTCCATCCACACGGCAGGCGCCGCCAGGCCGGTGGTATCGGTCGTCTTGTGCACACTCAGCGAGCCATCGGACAGGTTGAACTGCAGCAGTGCCGACACACCCGCAGCGCTGTTGTAGCCGTTGCCCATCAGCACCGACCAAGAGGTGGTGGAGGTCTGCGCAATCACCGGCTTGCCGGTCATCTGGCCAATGTAGCCGCTGTTCTTGTCCGAGGTGTTTCCGTCACCCGCCGAGCGCTCCCACAGGAACTTCACGTTGGAAGGATCGGTGACATCGAGCGCATACACCGCCTTGGACAACCCTCTGCCGGTGGTGCCCACCAGCACCGTCTTCCAGGCGCTGCCCATGTAGACATCCGCGACGGTGAGCTCGCCATCGTTGAAATACTGATGCGGCACCGAGAGCGAAACGCCGTAGTCAGCGTTAGAAAGATCCTGGATGCCATTGGTGCTTCCACCCGCCATGACAGCACCGGGAAGGTAGGCGTACACCTCGGCACCCGTACTGGCGTTGAAGCCATGCAGCATGCCGTCGTTGGCCGCCACGTAGATCACGCCGGTGCGCGAGCTCTTGTCGCTGGCGAACTGCGCATAGCTGCTGGACCCGGTAAAGGTCTGGTTGAGGAACTGGCTGCTCAGGGGGGCACCAACGTACACCGGCTGCGAGTCGATAATGTCGCCCAGCGCCGTCGTACGGTTGCGGTACGTGCCGCCATTGGACAACTCATTGGAGCTGTCGCCACGCAGGTAGTTGATCATGTTCCCCTGCGCCGTCGCGTTGGCACCGAGCGCGGTCAATTGGCTACCACTCAAAGCGGGCAACGTCGTTCCCGACATCTTGAAGGCCAGGTAGGTGGCGCTGCTGGGGTTATAGGTATAGATATTGCGATTGGCCGCGGTCGGCAGCTTGCTCGCAGCGTTCCAGCTCGGCGTGGTGGCGATGGCACCCGAACTCGAATTGATCGACAGCGCCACCAGGTCGCCCGTCCATTTCACGGTGTAGTAACTCGCCTGGTAGGCCACGGTGCCGTTCTGCAACTGCGTGGAGTTGGCCGCAAGACTCGCGCCACTGCCCACGCGCTCGGAAGCGCGATTGAGTGCGTCTTTCAACCCCGCCGCGAACGCCTGGGGGCTCGTGGCCGAGTAGAAGCCACCGTGTCCGTTGATGCCCGCATGCGCCAAGTCGGCGATGTTGTTGATGGAGCCACCGTTGGAGTTGGACGGCTTGGGCCACGCGAAATTGCTGATCGCCTGAGTGGTATCGCCATTCGCCCACTTGGCGACCTGGTCCATCGGAATCACGTTGCCGTTGGCGTCCTTGGGCAGGAAGCCGAGACCCATCGTGAACGTCGTCATGTGCTGCCAGAAGGCGCGATCGGATGCATTGGTCGGCACTTCGTTGGACGCCGCCCGCAAATCGTTCACCCAATACTTCATCGCCACGTCGGCCAACGTATTGGTATAGGTCGTGCCCGGCGTGGTCGATGTGACAACGCACATCTTGCTGCTCGAATCGTACGAGCCACCCTTGCCGCACACGGCGGTGGGCGAGGTGGTCCTGCTGCCCTTCACGCACTGGCCGCCGCTCAAGGTATAGCCGGTGGGACAACTCCAGCTCGTGGGTGCATACGTGGTGGTGGTGGTGACCGGTATCTGGCTGGTGTCCGCGAAGGGCTGCACCGGCTGATACGTATAGGTCTGCGACGTGGGGCCTGAGATGGTGGGCCCTGTGGCGCCGTCCTGCTCATTGACGCCGCTGAGCAAGCTGTTGGACTCGTTCCAGAAGCCATCGGTCGTGAGAATGGCGTAGGACGCGCGGCACGCGAGTTCATCCGAACCGGTGCCGGTGCTGCTCGCCGTGGGATCGGTCTGCCAGGGCTGCTGCTCATTCTGGTAATACTGACCAATGGCATCCAACGCCACGCGCAACGGCGTGCCGCCGCTCGGCGTGATGTTCTGGGCCCAAGTCCAGAAGGCGGCCTTCTGGGTGGAGCTGGAGCCGTCACCGAACGCTCGGACTTCCGCCAGATCCTTGCTGTTGTAGCTGCTGTTGCTGTAGCCGGTGTTGTCGATATCGCTGGAGTTGTTGTTGTTGATCGAGCCAAAACCAACGCGATAGGTCTTGTCCAGCGACGAGAACGCCGTCATGAGGCCGCTCTTGGCCATCATGATGCGTGTGCGATAGTAGGAGAACCAGTTCGCTACGTTCTGCTGCACGGTGGTGCTGTCATCGCACACCGAAGTGCTCAGGTTCGCCTTTGCGCAATCGCCGGTCTTGCCGACATATTTGCGCGTATAGCCACCGCTGCCGTTGGCGACGGTATAGGTGAACAGCCAATACGTGTTGGTGACCTGAGTGGTCTTTTGACATTGCAGCGTGGCGGGCAGGTACGTATCCGTGCCGCACCCCGTGCTGGAGGGGGTGCTATAGGTGGTCTTGCCACCCGAGGTGACCTTGCACAAGCCGTTGTTGGCGGAGCCGTCCGTCACCAGTGTGCCGGAACTGCACCGGGCAGTCGCCGCATAGGTGGACGTTTGCGACGTGGTGATCGGGAACGAGGTATAGAACTTGAAGTAATGATAGGACGTGCTACCGCCGCTGACGCAGCTGCGCGACGAGATGTTGTTGTAGTCGCAAAAACTATCCGATGCGTATTGGGTGACATCCACCGTGGACGTATCGAGGAAGCCATCGTTGAAGGCAGCACCGATACCCGTCGGCGTGGCATAGGACGACGTGCCGTTGGCCTTGAGCGGCGGCGTATAAGTCACCGAGGGATCGTAGTAGGTACCGTTGTTGCCTGCGTAACGCAAAGCGTCCAGATCAACCAGGGTATTGCCGCTGCTGTCGGTGGTGGCGCCGGACAGGTACTGCGCGTCTGGCATGAAATCCCACGCCATGGAGCCCGAGTCGTCGAGCATCAGCATGATGTTGGGCGGCAGCGTGGGCTGGACAATCAGCGGTGAGGTATCGACGGTGACAGCCGTTCCCGCGGCGGCCACCGGCTCGCTGAGGATACCCAGGCCGCAAACCAGCAGGCTCGTGAACGCGAGGCGGCCGAGAAAAGTGGCCAGCGTCTCGCGCATTCGGGTGAGCGTATTCATGGCGGTGAAGCCCCCGGGTGAATTCAACGATTGTGTGTGGGTGAAATGGATGAAGCGATCAGCCCTGCTTCACCATGGCCTGCAACGTCACGATGGCGCGGGTACCCACATCCTTGGGGTTGCCGCTGCGCGCCGTAATTCGGTAGTAGTTGACCGTGGTGGACAGGCCTTGCGCGCCATAGTTGTGCGAGCCGGCGTTCTGACTCGATCCCGTGCTGGAGTTGGGGTCCTGCCACACGCCCATGTTCTCGATGACATACTCGGGCGTGCCCACCGTCGTGCTGCTGGTGGTGAAAAGACTGCTATCCACCTTGATGATCTTGTCGGTGGACAAGTTGGGATCGTTGAAGGGGTTGGCGGGACATACCACGCCACCGGCCTGGCAATTTCGCGCGATATCGTTGGGGTTGCTGGCAATGCGTTGCTGCGCCGTGCGCATGGCTGCCTCGGCATTCTGAAACGCCAGTTGCCGGTCATAGAGATTGGCCGACATCTTCTGCTGCATCAACGTGCCGTGCACGGCCGCAAAACCCACCAGCGTGATGACCAGGAGAAGAATGAGCGCTACCGCCAGCGCTACGCCACGCTGGTGTTGCGGGGCCGCGCGACGTTGGCGCTTGGTATGAGAGTGCGTCATGTCAGGCCACCCGGTTGCGAAGCGTGACGGTCGAGGTGAAGGTGCGCGACACCGGCTTGCTATCGGCGCCGGCACGGCGATCCACGCTGATCATGGTCAGCGTGATCTGCACGGCATCCACCGTGGGCCACGCGGTAACACTGTCGGCAGCGACGAAACTGGTGGCCCCGCTTTGGTGATAGGCCAGGGTGAGCCCAGTGACGTCCCGCACCATTTCGTTGCGCACCACGCTCGCCGCTCCACTGGTGCTGCTCACCGAAATCGACGCGCGGTACAGCGATGTTCCGCCGTCGCTGTTGCTGCTTACGTACCAATCGGCGGCCGTCAGACGGGCGATTTGTGCGTTGGGCGAAAACACGTAGCTGCTGGTGCTGCTGCACACCGTGGGGAAACTCAGGTCAAGCGTGCAGTTGCCGGGCGTACCGGTCGTGGCATGGGTCAGCGTGGTGCCACTCACGGCGGAGAGCTGCACGATGGCGGCGTGATCGAGGTCGCAGACCACCACGATGTCGCCCTTCTGCAAATTGGTGCTCGACTCGTTGATGGTGAAGGTACCAGCCGGCTCGGCGTTGGACTTGACCGTCACGCCGGTACCCTCCACGCCCAGCAGCATGATCGACTCGGTGCTGGCCGTGCGACTGGATGCCGCGCTATCGGTCTGGCTGGCGGTATACCCGAAGATCGGGTTGCTCCAGTTCGTGTACCAATTGCTGGTGTTGCTATTCAACACGTTGGCGATGCGGCCGCTGTTTTCACAGCCGGTAAGCCCCGCAACGCGCATGTCTCTGGCGATCATCTCGAAAGCCAGGCGCGCGCTGTCCTGCACGTCGCTCAACGCCTTGTTGGAGCGATACACCTGTTGGTTGGTGATGAAGACGCTGACCACGCCGCCGATCACCACCAGGCCGAGCAGCATGGCCACCATCAACTCGACCAGGGTGAAGCCCCCTGCCCGCGTCGAGCACGGCTGGCGCGACAGCGCCGTGGTGCGTTGGATATCTCGCCGGTTCATAGCATCGCCCGCGTCACGACGGTTTGTTGGGTGGACTTGTTGCCGCCAGGCCGAACGTCCACGAAAGAGATGGTGATGGTGCAATCGCCCGTGCCGGTGCAACTGATGGCACCCGTGGTGGTGGCGGCCACCCCCAACGTGTTGCCCAGCAACCCGCACCACTGGTTGACCTGTGCGGCAGCCAGCGTGGTGGCCGTATTGGAGCAGGCGTTGGCCTTTACCGCGGTACTGGTGTTGTAGTTGCCAGCCGTTGCGTTGTTAATATCCGCCCGCATGGCATCGAGGATCGAATAGCTGGCAATAGTGGCCATGCTCCGCGCCATGGCACTGTTGTTGGCGGCCAGCGAGGTCGCCTGCAGTGCAGCGATGCCAAGAAACGCGATCGACAGGATAAGCACGGCCACCAGCACTTCGATAAGGCTGATGCCGCGCTGCGCGCCGCGCACTGCAAGGCCACCCACGCCTCGGCGGCTGGAGCCACACACCGCGACGCGCGACATGACAACCAAGCTAGACGATTGGCGCTGAGTCATGAGCAGTTGGTATCCGTCTTGGTGATCACGGAAACGGTGGAGCCGGCAGCCAGCTGCACGATGCGATGGTTGTTGCTGCTGAGACTGGTGGTGCAGATGTCCACCACGGCACCGGAATACGGTGCGTTGCTGCCGATCGCTGCACCGAGGCCCTGCCCGTTGAAGCGCAACGGCTTGAGGTTCCCGGATATCTTCAGGGGGGTCGTCAGGCCGTCGATGCCATCGGCCACGATGTCGGCCGTGGCATTGCCCTGACTATCGACTGCCAGTGCCACCACGCCGCCGACGTTGGTGCCGCACTGCGTGCCCAGCGCATCGGTGGTGGTGTTGGCCGACGAAGAATCGCTGCACAGTTGAACCGTGCTATTGCGCTTGACCGCTTCCACCCGCGCCATGTTGATCGCATCGACCACCTGGTTGGCCGCGCTGGTGAGCCGGTTGGCGAGAATCATCGCCCGGAAGTTGGGGATGGCGACCGCAACGATGATGCCGGCGATCAGCAAGGCCACCGCCAGCTCCACCATGGAAAACCCCCATTGATGGCGACGCCCGGTACGGGGCCGTCCATCCTCTGGCACATCGCGCGATCCAGACATAATTCCCCCTAGCGTTACCGCAAGAACCTATCAACCCACGCGAGTGGCGAAAATACTCGCGCCGACGAGCGGTATATTCTTTCGGATAAAAGGAGAATTTTCCTACGAGTGTTAACGCAGGCTGTGACCGGCTTCGCCTTTGCGGAGGGCCTGTGTCATCGGCCATCGGCCCTCGGATCGGTGTGATCGCAGCGTGCCTGACCGTATAAACCTGAGCCCATATGAAAGATTTGGCGAAATGGCTTGCGTTAGCCTTGCTAATCGACTGACGGCCTTCGCCATAGCTTGCGGAGCGATTTCATGCGTAAGTGACTGGTACAGCAAGAAATAACGCGCCAAAGGGCATCGGATCTACGGACTACTGATGCCCATAGCTCGACGAATAGGTCATACATCGCTGCGTCTTGGGCGGCCAATGCATGGGCTCTAGGCCCTCATCGGCCTGCAGCTGTCGAGCTACCGAGGCCCCCGCGTCCTGTGCGGCGAGGCAGGCAAGTTCCCGGCTGTCGTAAACCCCTTGGGTACGGCCATCGATAAGCGCCACCCAATCCCTCCGATCACCGGACGGGGAGCGAAAAAGCGACCACACGCCGACCCAGGCATCGGGCCGATCCTGGGCCGCTTCCATGGACGCAAAGTCCAAGAGGTAAATGCCAACCAACACAGCCATGCATGAACTCCATTTCAGGATTTGCACGCGCACGAAACCGCCACGCCTGCTGGAGCGACGCGTCTATGTTCAAGTGGCAAAAGGGGAAAGTGGGGGCCACGAACCGTGTGAGCTTACCCCTATGTTACGAGATACCAAACATGACAAAGGTCATGGAATCTCGACTACAAAACCTGACGCTCACCATGTGTGAGGGCACACCACAGCCAACTGATCCACTGAAGCGACTTGACGAGCGGTGCTCGGGATAGCACAGACCGAAAATCGCCAAGGACAAGCGCCAGCCGTTTCAGTTTTTGTCTTCCTGCCCGTCAAGATCTGTAAGGCGCCGCACCCTGCTCTATGCACCAACGGAACGGCGCGACACGGCGTTGCCATGTTCTACACGCATGATCACGAATCGACTCTCAAGGTACCTCCCGCCATGGCCGAGCCCTGGATTACGCCCGATCACATCGCCGCCCTGGACGCTCTAAGGACAGATCACCCAGCGCACCTGAACATGTGGGTGGCATGTCCGCTTGAGCGCAGGGGCTATATCGAGCCAGCACCTCGCACGCGGACAGCGGCAGCGCTCTTCCAGCTTACGCCGGCCGGGCGTTCGTTTCTGGAGGAGGTACGCCTAGGTCAGCACCCAGGCCTTCGCACCCTCGAACGTGTCGCGTTGTTCGGGCACGGTGCTGCCGTCCTGGCCGAGGGGGCTGCGACTCTTACCGGCGGCCTGGGCCACCTTGAGTGCGAAATAGCCACGCCCGCGCGAGGACTACTCGATCGAACCTGGTAGTAGTAGTCCGTGTTGTGATTGCGATGATGGCGCCGAAGTTCTGAGAGCACGGCTTGCCAATCGGCCTGAACAGCCTTGTAGGTGTGGATCAACTCTTCGTTGAAGTCCGACAACACGGCCCTTGTCGGTTGCAATGCGAAGAACATTGCTCCACTCCCGACGAAGGGCTCGAAGTAAGTGTTGATCTTTTCAGCAGGCAGCTGTTGCGCCAAAGGCATCAACCAGCGCTTGCCACCGGCCCATTTCAGGAAAGGCAAGACAGGACGGTCTCCGTCCCCGAGAGCTTTGGCGCCGGCCGTAGCCCGGAAGGAGAGTGAGCGGTCAGCTACGTGGATACCCACCGATGACTCAATCAGTTTCGAGTACCAGTCTTTCTCTTGTGCCACGTGTTTCCCCTAAGGTGACGTCACGTGAGCGGTGTGCACCACGCGTCCTGACTCGTCCAGTTCCACTGCCCATGCCTCCCCCGCCAGGCTCAGCTTGTTGGGATACCACAGGCGCTGTGCACACGGCTGCTGGCACTCCGACACCCCGTATTTCGCCAATCGGTTACTCGCCGTCTCCCGATCTGCAGGCTCACCCATGGCGGCGATCACTTGCTGCTCAGTGTTGCCTTCCCTCACCTGGGCGAAGCTGTGTTCGCGTTGGTGCGATAGCATGCTGCAGGAGCCGACGTAGAGCATGGGGACCAACACGATGATCCCCACCACAATCTTGACGAGAGTGCTCATCAGTGGGGCTCGAAACCAGGCAGCAGGTTGAGCAGCCCTTGTGGAATGGGCCCACCCTGCGGAATGAAAAACTGTTGCGCACCTGGCAAGCCACCCACATCACGTGACAAGCCACCCGGAAACGGGATGTCTTGGGTCGGCACGCCGGCCGCGTTCAAGGCCTGGTTGGTGCGCGTGGCGCAGTTATCGAAGTAACCCACGCTGTTGCGTCCGGGATGGAAGGCGTAATAGGCCAGGGCCGCCTGGTCCTGAGCCGGCGACGTGGGAATGAAGGTCACCACCTGGTTGCGCAGCGCCATCTGGCTCTGGATATACGATTGCACGCCGCTGCCCAGGTTGGTGTCGTTGCCGTAGGAGAAGACGCCCGCACCCGTCACCGCATTGGCCACGTGGCCGAACACGTTGCTGCTACCGGTCACCTGCCCCCCGGCAATCACCAATTGATTGGTGCCGGTTGGATCAATGGAATTGAGCGGGTTGCCGCCGACGTAGGACGCGTGCGCAGGGTGGCACATCAGGAGGAGTGCCAAAGCGCCTCCGGTGATCAACGATTTCATCTGCATAACCTCAACCTCCCTTTTCGGTTTTCTTGGCGCTCTGGATGGCCTGCATGTATTCCGCATCTTGTGCCGCACTGCGTCGGTGCCACCCCAACCCTTGCAGATCATTGGCAATCTTGAAGTATCTGTCCATCAATGCTTGGTAGTCCGCCTGTTGGGCCGGGCTCAATAGGCGGGGATCCGGGTATTTGCTGCGGTAACGGATCGTCACCTGCCGATCGTAGGCCAATGCCTTCAACATGAGGGCCGCGACATCCTTGGGGTCGTAGCTCAGCATCAGATCCACCATCGCCATGATCTGTTCCGGCGAATGGTGCTTGGCGTAGTCGTCCAGGAACGGCGCCGCCATTTCGACCACGGCTTCGCGCATGGTCAAGGGCCGGAGATACAACCCGTTCTCCACGGCCGTGGTCGTGATCTGGAATCGCTGCATGTATTCCTGATCGGTGAGAGTGCTGCCGCTGGTCGCTTCGATGTTCTTCCATTGCCCGTCGTCCAGCTTCACCTTGACTAGCAGGTGATTGGGTGCAGTGGCCAACGTCACATGCAAACCGATGCGTTGCGCCAGGATCGCGAAGAAGATTGGCATCGACACACAGTTTCCTCGACGAGTGGCGAGGTAATTTGAAAGCATCGTGGTGTGCACGTCTTTGCCGAAGGGATCATCGAAGTTGTAGTCAAACTTCTTCTGATCATTCCAGGAGCCAGGCACATAGATCGTGGAATACACCGCCATGACTTTGGCCCACGTCGAGGCTCCGGCGGGAATGCGGGCACGCACGCGATCGGCCCACTGATCCACGGCTCTGAGCGTGGCGGCCTGATCTTCGGTCGGATCCACCAAGTGATCGATGGCGACCTTGGCTTTGGCAAGGTCGATGCGATCATCCTGCTGCCAAAGCAACGTGCGAAACACAGTCACGGCGGCATCAGGTTCGGGGGTGATCGTTCCTGGCGGCGTGTTCGCGAGAGGCACGGCGGCCGAAGCGGGGAATGTGCTCCCCACCACCATGGCGACGCCCAAAGCCTTGATCCAGTGACGCATCCTGCCTCCCCAGTTCCATTCCCGATCTTACTTTGGGGTTTTCGGCGGCGGCAATGCTGTACCGCTGGATTCCACCATGGCGTCACTCCTGGCGCACGATTTTTGCCTCCCCCCGGGGACGCCGTGGACGGCAATGAATTGCACATCAGGACGTGGCAAGAAGGACGCAAGGTGTGGCACGCCACAAATTTGCCACACCGGGAACGCGAAATCGTGCCATCCAAAGCAAAACAGCGCATCACACTGCAAGGTGTAATGCGCTGTTTTAATTGGCAAAACTGGTGCCGGAAACAGGAGTCGAACCTGCGACCTACGCATTACGAATGCGCCGCTCTACCAACTGAGCTATTCCGGCGAGGAATCGCCAATTCTACGGGGCCTGCCAAGGACGCGCAAGACGTCCGCGATCACAGGCTGGCCGATGTGCCACCCGCCATGCGCAGCTCCTTGGGCAGCGCGAAGGTGATCGTTTCCGGTTCGCCATCCAGCTCTCGCACGTCACCCGCGCCCCACGACTGCAGGCGGGCGATGACGTCGCGCACGAGTTTCTCGGGCGCGGAGGCGCCAGCGGTCAAGCCAATGCGCGTCACGCCATCCAACCAGCTGCGCTCAATGTGCTCGGCGCCGTCGATAAGGAACGAACGAACGCCCTGCTTCTCCGCCAGCTCGCGCAGGCGATTGGAGTTGGAGCTGTTGACCGAACCGACCACCAGCACAATGTCCACGGCGTCGGCGAGACGGCGCACCGCGTCCTGGCGATTCTGCGTGGCGTAGCAGATATCGTCCTTGCGCGGGCCCTCGATATCCGGAAATTTCTCACGCAGCGCCTGGATGATGGCCTTGGTGTCATCCACCGAAAGCGTGGTCTGGGTGACGTAGGACAGTTCGTGCGGGAACTTGGGCGCCAGCTCGGCCACACCCTCGACCGACTCTACCAACAGGATCTCGCCCTTGCTGGCGGGGTTCCACTGGCCCATGGTGCCCTCGACTTCGGGGTGACCGGCGTGACCGATCAGTACCACACTGCGCCCCACCCGACCCAAGCGCGCAACTTCCATGTGCACCTTGGTCACCAGCGGACAGGTCGCATCGAACACTTTAAGGCCGCGCTGCTCGGCCTCGTCGCGCACCGCCTTGGAAACGCCATGCGCGCTGAAGATGACCGTGGCGCCATCAGGCACTTCGTGCAGCTCTTCGACGAACACGGCGCCATCATTGCGCAGCTTGTCGACCACATAACGGTTATGCACCACTTCGTGGCGCACGAAGATGGGCGCGCCATACGATTCGAGCGCGCGCTCGACGATGGCGATGGCGCGGTCCACGCCGGCGCAGAAGCCACGGGGATTGGCGAGCAGGATGTCCACGATCACTCCAGACCCATCCGGGTCGATATCAGGCCCGCATTATCGCACGGGCCGCCAGCTCAAGCTTTGGGCTTGCCCGCCACCATGCCGAACACGATCAGCATGACCGCGCCCACGGTGATACCGCAGTCGGCCACGTTGAATACGGGGTAGCTCCACTCCCGGTAGTAAACCTGGATGAAGTCGGTGACCTGGGCCGCATGCAGGCGATCGATCAGGTTGCCCAGCGCGCCGCCCACGATCAGGCCCAACGGCAGGGCCGTGCGCCAGTCGCGTCGGGGCGTGCGAGCCAGCCATGCCACCAGCACGCCGCTGATCACCACCGCCAGCCCCACGAAGAACCAGCGCTGCCAGCCCGCGCTATTCGCGAGAAAGCTGAAGGCTGCGCCCGTATTGAAGGCCAGGGTCCAATTCAGGAAGCCCGGAATGACCTGATGCGGCATACCAGCCGGCTGCAGCGCGGACAGCGCCCACCATTTGCTGAGCTGGTCGAGCAGGATGACCACAGCAGAAAGCAGCAGCCAGGAAAGCGCGTTGGGTTTGGGTTTCATGGGTAATCTGCGTGTCGTATCAGAGCCGCTCGTCATCGAGATGCGGACCATTCGGTACCCGACGCCCATCCTCCTGATCGTCATCCCAGCGAACGCTGGGATCCAGTGACTTTCGTCAGCGAAAGCGCTTCAAAGGCGCTGGATCCCTGCTTTCGCAGGGATGACAACCATGGTGCGAGCCCGAGAAGTGAAGTCGTTCTCCCTCGCCCACCGTGGCGGCGCGAAAGAACACCTCACTTAGAACCAGCGGCGATCCTCGCCCGGTCCATCGACGTTGCTGATGCAGCGGTCGCACAGCTCCGGATGGTTCGCATGCGTGCCGACATCGTCGCGACGGTGCCAGCAACGCACGCACTTGGCGGCGTCGCTCACCGTGGCCGACACCCACACGTCCGCGCCTTCCAGCTCGGTCAGCACGGCGTCCGCCGGCTGGCCACCGGCCAAGTCCAGGCGCACGTCGGAGGTGATGAAGAAGAAGCGCAATTCCGACGCGGCCGACTGGTAGCGCGCCACGACCGCCGGGTCGGCATGAACCGCCAGCTTGGCCTCCAGCGATGCGCCGATCTGCTCGCCCTTGCGCATGCCTTCGAGCACGCGCGAAGCGGTGTCGCGGATGGCCAGCAGGTCGGACCAGTAGCGACGCTGCTCTGGCGAACCCTGGGTGGCGGTGAGGCCCTCGTACCAAGTTTCGAACAGCACGCTTTCGCTGCGCTCGCCCGGCAGGTGCTGCCAGATTTCCTCGGCGGTGAAGCTGAGCACGGGCGCCAGCCAGCGCACCAGCGCCTCGGCGATGCGGTACATCGCACTCTGCGCGCTGCGGCGACCGTGGCTCTCGGTCGGCATCGTGTAGAGACGATCCTTGGTGATATCCAGGTAGAGCGCGCCCAGCTCGTTGGTGCAGAAGTTCTGCACGCGCTGCACGATCTCCGGGAAATCGTAGCGATCGTACGCAGCCGCGACGGCCTGCTGCACGTCATAGGCTTGCTGTACGGCCCACTGATCCAGCAACAGGCTCTCTTCCACCGGCACCAGGTGCTTGGTGGGGTCGAAGCCATCGAGGTTGCCGAGCAGGAAGCGCGCGGTGTTGCGAATGCGGCGGTACGTATCGGAAACGCGCTTGAGGATCTCGTCCGACAGCGACATCTCGTTGCGGTAATCGGTGGAGCAGATCCACAGGCGCAGGATGTCCGCGCCCAGCGTCTTCATGATGTCCTGCGGCTCGATGCCGTTGCCCAAGGACTTGGACATCTTGCGGCCCTGCGCATCCACGGTGAAGCCGTGGGTGAGGACGTCGTTGTACGGCGCACGTTCGAACATCGCCGCCGAGGTGAGCAGCGACGACTGGAACCAGCCGCGATGCTGGTCGGAGCCCTCCAGGTACATCACTTTGTAGCTGCTTGCGTTGCCCTGCTGCAGCTCGGGGCGCTGGCCGACCACGGCGAAATGGCTCACGCCGGAGTCGAACCACACGTCGAGCACGTCCAGGACCTTTTCGTAATCCTTGGCCTGATCGCCCAGCAGTTCGGCTGCGTCGAGCGCGTACCACGCATCGATACCGCCCTGCTCCACACGCTTGGCTACCTGCTCCAGCAGCGCGACGCTGTCCGGATGCGGCTCCTGCGTGCCCTTGTGGATGAACAGCGCAATCGGCACGCCCCAGGTGCGCTGGCGCGAGATGCACCAGTCCGGGCGATCGCCGACCATGCCCGCGATGCGCTCCTCGCCCCATGCCGGCACCCAGCGCACCTGCTTGATCGCGTCGAGCGCGTTCTTGCGCAGGCCTTCCTTCTCCATGCTGATGAACCATTGCGGCGTGGTGCGGAAGATCACCGGCGTCTTATGGCGCCAGCAATGCGGGTAGCTGTGCTCGATCTTCGCGAACGCCAGCAGCACGCCGCGGCGACGCAGCAGCTCCACGATTTCGTCGTTGGCCTTCCACAGGTGCTTGCCTGCGATGACGGTGCCATCCAGCGCCACCGGCGTATCCGCGCGATAGGTGCCGCGGGCCTCGGTGTAGTTGAGCGTCTCGATGCCGTACTTGCGCGAAACGACGAAGTCTTCCACGCCGTGGTCGGGCGAGGTGTGCACGGCACCGGTGCCGTCTTCGGCAGACACGTGGTCGCCGATCAGCACGGGCACTTCGCGTGCATAGAACGGATGCTTGAGCAGCACGCCTTCCAACGCCTGGCCGGCGACGTGGCCGAGCACGACCGGCTCGCCCGCAAGGCCGTAGCGATGCGCGACCTTTTCGGCCAGCGCCGCCGCTACCACCAGCAGAACGCGATGACCTTCGCGCGCAGGACCTTCGATCAGGGCGTATTCGAGTTCGCCGCCCAGCGACACCGCCAGGCTCTCCGGCAAGGTCCACGGCGTGGTGGTCCAGATCGGGATGGCGACGATGGCGTCGCCTGCATCCACACCGAACTTCTGCGCCAGCGCCTTGGCGTCCACGGCGTCATAGGCCACATCGACGGCTGGCGAGGTCTTGTCGGCGTATTCGATCTCGGCCTCGGCCAGCGCCGAGCCGCAGTCGAAACACCAGTACACCGGCTTGGCGCCGCGCACCACATGGCCATTGGCCACGATCTTGGCGAGCGCGCGCACCATGTCGGCTTCGTACTTGAAATCCAAGGTGCGATAGGGGTTTTCCCAATCGCCCAGCACGCCCAGCCGCTTGAAGTCGGTGCGCTGCAGATCGATCTGTTGCTGCGCATATTCGCGGCACTTCTGACGGAACGCGGCGGCGTCGAGCTTGTCGCCCGCCTTGCCGAACTTCTTTTCCACCGCCACTTCGATGGGCAGGCCATGGCAATCCCAGCCAGGCACGTAGGGTGCGCGGTAACCGGCCAGCAGGCGCGACTTGACCACGACGTCCTTGAGCACCTTATTCACCGCATGACCCAGGTGAATGGCGCCATTGGCGTACGGCGGACCATCGTGCAACACAAACACCTTGTCGCGGTCGGCGGCGCGCTGCTGGATCTGCGCATAGCGGCCCACCTGCTCCCAATCGGCCAGCCACTTGGGTTCGCGCTTGGGCAGGTCGCCGCGCATCGGAAACTCCGTCTGCGGCAGGTTGATGGTGTTCTTGTAGTCCTGGGTCATTGCCTGGGGATGCTCTGATCGGGTTCTGGCGCGGCCCTGCCGGCGCCGTGGATGGCCTGCGGCGCCGCCACGGTACGGGCGGAAACGCCAACGTTACCGGATTTGGGGCGCTTACGCCTCGCTCAACCGTGGATTCATGCCCAACAATTCACGGGCCTGGCGGGCGTCTTTGGCCATCTGGACGGTCAAGGCGTCCAGGTTGTCGAACTTGAGCTCGTCGCGCAGCTTGGCCACGAACTCCACCGCCATGCGCTGGCCGTACAGATCGCCCTCGAAATCGAACAGATGGACTTCCAGCAAGGGCTCGTCCACCTGGTTCACCGTGGGGCGTACGCCCAGGCTGGCCACGCCCGGCCAGCTGCACTCGCCCTCGCCCAAGCCCACTCGCACCGCAAAAATGCCGTGCACCGGGCTGGCACGATCGCGCAAATGGATATTGGCGGTGGGATAACCCAGTTGGCGCCCCAGTTGCTGGCCGTACTCCACCTTGCCCTCCATCACGAAGGGGCGCCCCAGCAAAGGCGCGGCGCCGGAGAATTCGCCGGCCGCCAAGAGCATGCGCACCCGCGTGGCCGACACCCTGGCACCGTCCAGCAGTACGGGGGGCATGGTGCGGGCCGTGAAGCCATGCGTCTTGCCCAGCGTTTCGAGCAGCGCCACGTCGCCGGCGCGCTTGTGGCCGAAGCGGAAATCCCCGCCCACCCACACTTCACGGGCGGCCAGCCGATCCACCAGCACGCGCTGCACGAAATCTTCCGGCGACATGGCCGTCAGGGCCCGATTGAAGCGCAGCAACTGTACCTGCTCGATGCCGGCCGCGGCGAACCCCAGCAGCTTCTCGCGCACACTGGACAGCCGTGCCACCGGCTCGGGCGAGAAGAACGCCCGCGGCAGCGGCTCAAAGCTCACCACGATGGGCGTGCAACCCAGGGCGGTCGCCCGCTCGCGCACCTCGGCCAGCAAGGCCTGGTGACCGCGATGCAAACCATCGAATGCGCCCACGGCGACTACGCTGCCGCCGGGTGCCAGACAAGCGCCGGCAACGTCTCTGGAAAGTCTCATCATCACGCGAGTATAGCGGCAGGCGAAGCACAACCCGCGGCTTTCGGCCCGCCAGGGCGTCATTGCCGCCCGTCACTCAGACGCCGCGCAGCTCCCGCATGCGGAAGCCGGCAGCGAACAGCGTCACCGCGTAGGCACCACCGCCACCGACCACCAGTACAGCCAGACGCCATACGCGGGTCCACTTGTCGGCCTGCGTCCAGTCCGGCCATACCCACGTGCCCACCAGCAACACCGCCACCATCACGGCACAGGCCAGCATCAGGCGCAGCATGTGGCGGGCCCAGCCCGGCTGGCGCTGATAGACGCCGGCCTTGCGCAGCCAGTACCACAGCAGCCCGAGATTGAGATAACTGGCCAGCGCGCTGGCCATGCCCAGGGCCATGTGCAGCCCCGGAACCACGGCGATGCCGTCCAGCCAGGGTAGCTGTCGCTGCTCGGGCGTAGCCCACAGCAGGTACAGCGTGGCCACGAACACCACGTTGAGCGCCATATTGGCGACCAGCGAAGCCACGCCCGCCCGCACCGGGGTTCGCGTGTCCTGGCGCGCATAGAACGCCGGCAGCGCGACCTTGACCAGGGCGAATGCCGGCAGGCCGAAGCTGAGCGCCGTGATCGAAAGCGTCGCCATGTGCGTATCGAACGGGGTGAACTGGCCGTGCTGGAACAAGGTGGCTACCAGCGGGCGTGCCAGCAGCATCAGGGCGAACATGGCCGGCACGGCGATCAGCAGCGTGGTGCGCAGGCCCCAGTCCAACGCTTTGGAAAACCCCTCGCGATCCGTGGTCACATGGTGGCGCGACAGCGACGGCAGGATCACCGTACCCAGCGCCACACCAAAAAGGCCCAGCGGCAGCTCCAGAAAACGATCGGCCTGCGACAGCCAGCTCTGCGAGCCGGTCATGAGGTAAGCGGCGATCACCGTATCCAGCAACAGGTTGACCTGGGCAATGGAGGAGCCGAACAGCGTCGGCACCATCAGCTTCAGGATGCGGCGCACGTCCGGGTGGCTCCAGCCCCAGCGTGGCAAGGTCAACAAGTCCAGCCCCTTCAACGAGGGCAACTGGAACAGCAACTGCAGGATGCCCGCCAGCAGGATCGCCCAGCCCATCGCCATGATCGGCGGATGCAGGTGGCGCGACAGCCACAGCGCGCCACCGATCATGCACAGGTTGAGGATCACCGGCGTCAGCGCTGGCAGCGCAAACCGATGAAAGCTGTTCAGCGCACCACCGCAAAGCGCGGTAAGCGACACGAACAGCAGGAAAGGGAACGTCAGGCGCAGCAGCTCCGTGGTGAGCGCGAACTTCTCCGGCGTATCGGCCGCGCCCTGGGAGAACAACGCCGCCACCTGCGGGGCGAAGATCACCCCCAGCGCGGTGATGACCAGCAACACCCCACCCAGGGTGCCCGACACGCGCGACATGAGCTGCTTGAGGTCCTCATGGCTGCGCTTCTCCTTCACCTCGGTGAACACCGGCACGAAGGCCGTGGAGAACGAACCCTCGGCAAACAGTCGGCGCATGAAGTTGGGAATGCGGAACGCCACCCAGAACGCGTCGGTGGCCGCATTGGCCCCAAACATCGCATTGATCGACATGTCCCGGACCAGACCGAGCACGCGCGAAATCATGGTCATGCTGCTGAACGACAGCAGCCCACGGAACATGCTGGGAGACTTCATGCCTCTGACGTAACCTTCTGCCTGTGATGAGCGCCAGGCCGTGTCGCCATCGACCCCCTGCCCGGAAAGGCGCATAGTGTGACAGCGCTTGTGGGCGAGATCACGGCCCCTTCATGGCATAATTGAGTCGTGCATCCGCCTTGAGGGTGCCGCCACGGTGGCGTCCTACGGGCGCTGGCGCCTTGACAAACGGCTAAGCTGTTGACGCAAAGGCGCATTGACCGCATAATTGCCGTCTTTTTCCAACCCAGTCATTCATTTCGGAGTTCTACCTTGGCCAACATCAAGTCCGCGAAGAAGCGCGCGCGCCAGTCCGAGCAGCGCCGCCTGCGCAACGTCAGCGCCCGCTCCATGGTGCGCACCGCCCTCAAGAAGGTCGTCAAGGCCATTGAGGCCAAGGACAAGGCTGCCGCTGTTGAGGCCTTTGCTGCCGCACAGCCGGTCATGGATCGCTACGCCGCCCGCGGCCTGATCCACAAGAACAAGGCTGCTCGTCATAAGAGCCGCCTCAACGCGAAGATCCGCGAGCTGGCGTAAGCCGGCTCCGCGTCTTGCATCTCGGGTTGGCGAAAAAGCCGGCGCAAGCCGGCTTTTTTGTGTCCTGAGCAAGAGCAGGCCGGCGCAAGCCGGCTTTCTTGCGCCTTGAGCGCGGACAGCCCTGACGTCAGCAACCAACCTCAAGCAGGCGGAATAAAAAAGCGGCCCAAAGGCCGCTTTTTTTATTCCTGAACTGGCGTAACGCCGACTCAGTCAGCGTGACCCTCGCCCCTCAGGCGAACGTCGCCCGGCAGCATATCCACCCGTTCTTCGTGGGCCATCTGCTGCTCGGAGAGGAATTGCCACACCTTCTGGCACACCGGCATGGTGTTCTCGCGCGCAATCGCCGAGACCAGGAACCAGGGGCCCTTCCAGCCCAGCCGTTTGACGATGTCTTCGGACACCGCCTGGCGCTCGTCCTCCGGCAGCACGTCCGCCTTGTTCATGACCAGCCAGCGCGGGCGCTCCAGCAGTTCGGGATCGAACTTCTCGAGCTCCTGCTCGATGGCATGCACCTGCTCCACGGGGTCCGAGCCATCGATCGGCGCGATATCCACCACATGCAGCAGCAGGCGGGTGCGCGACACATGACGCAGGAACTGGATGCCCAGGCCAGCGCCATCCGCGGCACCCTCGATCAAGCCGGGAATATCGGCGATCACGAAGCTCTGGTCGGTACCCAGACTCACCACACCCAGGTTCGGATGCAGCGTCGTGAACGGGTAATCGGCCACGCGCGGGGTGGCTGCCGATACGGCACGGATAAAAGTGGATTTGCCGGCATTGGGGAAGCCCAGCAGGCCCACGTCGGCCAGCAGCTTCAGCTCCAGCTTGAGCTCACGCACGTCGCCAGGCGTACCCGGCGTGGACTTGCGCGGAGCGCGGTTCACCGAGCTCTTGAAATGGATGTTGCCCAGGCCGCCCTTGCCGCCCTGCGCCACCAGCAGACGCTGGCCATGCTGGGTAAGGTCGCCGATGATTTCATCGGTGTCGACGTTGGTTACCACGGTGCCCACCGGCACGCGGATCGCCGTGTCGTCGCCGCCCTTGCCGTACATCTGGCTGCCCATGCCATTCTGGCCGCGCTCGGCCTTGAACATGCGCTGGTGACGAAAATCAATCAGCGTATTGAGACCTTCGTCGGCCACCAGCCACACGGAGCCACCGCTGCCGCCATCGCCACCGTCGGGACCGCCAAAGGGAATGAATTTTTCGCGACGGAAGCTGATGCATCCGTTGCCGCCGTCACCGGCTTGGACCTTGATGATGGCTTCGTCGACGAATTTCATGGTTGTGTTCCGGGGAGAGTGAAACGGGGAACCAGGACGCGCAGCCTCGCTGCATCATAAGGGAATCTCGCAGCAGCGCCGCGCGCTGCCGATTCCACCATCCCGCCTCCCAACAAAAACAAAGGCCCCGCGAGAGCGGGGCCTTCGTTGCAACCTCGAAAAGGCTTAGACCTTGACGATGCTGACGAACTTACGGCCTTCAGCGCCGCGCTTCTTGAACTCGACGGTGCCGTCGACCAGCGCGAACAGCGTGTGGTCGCGACCCACGCCCACGCCGGTACCGGCATGGAACTTGGTGCCGCGCTGACGCACGATGATGTTGCCAGCCTCAATGGCCTGGCCACCGTACACCTTCACGCCGAGGTACTTGGGGTTGGAGTCGCGACCGTTACGGGACGAACCTACGCCTTTTTTATGTGCCATGACTATCTACTCCGGCTGATCAGGCGTTGATGCCCGTGATCTCGACTTCGGTGAAATGCTGACGGTGGCCCTGCTGCTTCTTGTGGTGCTTGCGGCGGCGGAACTTGATGATGCGCACCTTATCGGCACGGCCGTGCTTACGCACGGTGGCACTGACGGTGGCACCGGCCACGGTGGGGGCGCCCACGGTGATCGACTCGCCTGCACCGACCAGCAGAACCTGGTCAAACTTGATGGTGGCGCCTTCTTCGGCGTTCAGCAGCTCCACGCGCAGGACATCGCCCTGCTGAACGCGGTACTGCTTGCCACCGGTCTTGATGACTGCATAACTCATGGGAATATCCCTTCTGTCGTTATTCTCTTGGGTATCGCCTGCCCCTTAAAGGGACCGGCGAACTCGGGAGTATACCCACGGAACTGCCCACTGGTCAAATGATGACCAGTCCATCACTTGGCCTCCGCAGCCCATCAGGGCGACGACTAGCCGCCCTGGCTCCCCGCGGTGGCCGCAGGCTTGGCCTGGGTCGATTTGGCCGGCGCCTTGGTGGGCGTTTTGGTGGCGCTCGCCTTGGTCGGCGCCTTCGATGGCGTGCTGGCCTTTTTGGGTGCTGGCTTGGCCGGTGCCTTCTTGACTGGAGTCTTGACATGCGTGGCGTGGCTGGTCGCCTTGGCCGCCGGCTTGGCGGGCGCTTCCTCGGCCTCTTCGTCCGCCCCTTCGTGCGAGGCTGCAGCGGTTACTGCCGCACCCAGCGCGGGGGCTGGGGTCTTGGCGGGACAATGTCCGCTGGCGTCCAGGCTGCCCATTTGCTTGAGCTCGGCGATCATCTGCTGGCTGCGCTCCTGGCTCCACTGCTGCCCGGCCTGGTTGGCCTCGGCCATGGTGGTGGGCATTTCGTTGATGACCTTCTGGCCCAAGGGGGAGCGGTAGAACTTGAGCAGCCCGTCCAGTTCATCCGCGGTGAAATGGCGCTGGTACACGGGCACCAGGCGACCGATGAACAGCTGGGTCTGGTTGGCATCCATGTAGTTCTGCCAGAACTCGGCCGGTACGCAGGGCATGGACTGTTGCAGGGCGCTCACCGCCTGGGAGTTCATCTGGCTGAGCATCTTGCCCATGCCCACGGCCTCCATGAGCTGGCGCACCTGCTCCTCGCTGGCGGGCTTGGTGGTGGCATGCAGCTGCCCCACACCCATTGCAAGCGCCAGGGCCATGCCCCATTTCGTCAATTTACCCATCCGCACTCTCTGTCAAAGCCTGGGCCGGGTATCGGCCAAAGAACCTATTAAGCCATAGTCGGCGTCGGCTTCCCTGAAGGGCGCAGGTCGACAGGGTCGCAATAACTGACCTGGGTAGTTTGATATAGTGCAGTTTTTCCCTCCCCCATCCTCTCGGGCGACATGGACACCATCCGCATCCGCGGTGCGCGCACGCACAATCTGAAGAACATCGACCTGGACCTGCCCCGCGACCGGCTGATCGTGATCACCGGCCTGTCGGGCTCGGGCAAGTCGTCCCTGGCCTTCGACACCATCTATGCCGAAGGCCAGCGCCGCTACGTCGAATCGCTGTCAGCCTATGCCCGGCAGTTCCTCTCGATGATGGAAAAGCCGGACGTGGACCATATCGAAGGTCTTTCGCCGGCGATCTCCATCGAGCAGAAATCCACCTCGCACAACCCGCGCTCCACCGTGGGCACCATCACCGAGGTCTACGACTACCTGCGCCTGCTCTACGCCCGCGTCGGTACGCCGCGTTGCCCCGAGCACGGCATTCCGCTGGAGGCGCAGACGGTGAGCCAGATGGTGGACACCACGCTCGCGCTCAATGCCGACAAGCGCTACATGCTGCTGGCGCCGGTGATCCGCGAGCGCAAGGGCGAGCACGTGCAAGTGTTCGATCAACTGCGCACGCAAGGTTTCGTGCGCGCACGCGTGGACGGCACCGTGTACGAGCTCGATGCCGTACCGCCGCTCACCTTGCGCCAGAAGCACACGATTGAGGCGGTGATCGACCGCTTCCGCCCGCGCGACGACATCAAGCAGCGCCTGGCCGAGTCGTTCGAGACGGCGCTGCGACTGGGCGACGGGCTGGTCATCGTGGTGGACATGGACGACGCCAAGGCGCCGGAGCAATTGTTCTCCTCGCGCTACTCCTGCCCGGTGTGCGACTACTCGCTGCCCGAACTGGAGCCGCGCCTGTTCTCGTTCAACTCGCCCGTGGGCGCCTGCCCCACCTGCGACGGCCTGGGCGTCACCCAGGTATTCGACGCTGCACGCGTGGTCGGCCACCCTGAGCTGTCGCTCGCCGGTGGCGCCATTCGCGGCTGGGATCGACGCAACGCGCATTACTTCCAACTGCTCATGTCGTTGGCCACGCACTACGGCTTCGACGTGGAGACGCCGTGGCACAAGCTGCCCGCCAACGTGCAGAAGGCCGTGATGAACGGCAGCGGCAAGGAGCAGATCGCGTTCCGCTACCTCACCGAGCGCGGCGGTCGCGTCACGCGCGAGCACGCGTTCGAAGGCATCCTGCCGAACATGGAGCGTCGCTATAAGGAAACCGAATCGCCCGCCGTGCGCGAGGAGCTTTCCAAGTACATCAGCGACCAACCCTGCCCCGAGTGCGAAGGACAGCGCCTGAATCGCTCGGCCCGTCACGTCTATGTGGCCGATCACGCCCTGCCGTCGCTCACGTCGCGCTCGATCGACGACGCGCTGGCCTTTTTCGAAGCGCTCAAGCTCACCGGCTGGCGCGGCGAGATCGCGGTGAAGATCGTCAAGGAGATTCGCGAGCGCCTGTCGTTCCTCAACGACGTGGGCCTCAACTATCTCACGCTGGATCGCCAGGCCGACACGCTTTCCGGTGGCGAGGCCCAGCGCATCCGCCTGGCGTCGCAGATCGGCGCCGGCCTGGTCGGCGTGATGTATGTGCTCGACGAACCCTCCATCGGCCTGCACCAGCGCGACAACGAGCGCCTGCTGGGCACGCTCACGCGTCTGCGCGACCTGGGCAACACGGTCATCGTGGTGGAGCATGACGAAGACGCCATCCGCATGGCCGACTACATCCTGGACATCGGCCCCGGCGCGGGCGTGCATGGTGGCGAGGTGGTGGCGCAAGGCGTGTTGAAGGACATCCTCGCCACGCCCGGCTCCGTCACCGGCCAGTTCCTTTCCGGCAAGCGCGGCATCCGCGTGCCGGAAGAACGCCGCCAGCAACTGGACGCCGACTCCTGGATGCACCTCAAGGGCGCCAGCGGCAACAACCTCAAGAACGTGGACTTGGCTATTCCAGCCGGCCTGTTCACCTGCGTCACCGGCGTGTCCGGTTCCGGCAAGTCCACGCTCATCAACGACACGTTGTTCCGCTTGGCCGCTGCCGAACTCAATGGCTCCAGCGAGCAGCCTGCACCGTACAAGTCGGTCGAGGGTTTGGAGCTGTTCGACAAGGTGGTGGACATCGACCAGTCGCCCATCGGCCGCACGCCGCGCTCGAACCCGGCCACGTATACGGGCCTGTTCACACCGCTGCGCGAACTGTTCGCCCAAGTGCCCGAAGCACGCGCACGCGGCTACACGCCGGGCCGCTTCAGCTTCAACGTCCGCGGCGGCCGCTGCGAAGCCTGCGAAGGCGACGGCATGATCAAGGTGGAGATGCACTTCCTGCCCGACGTGTACGTGCCTTGCGACGTGTGCCACGGCAAGCGCTACAACCGCGAAACGCTGGAAGTGCACTACAAGGGCCACACCATCGCCGATGTGCTCGACATGACGGTGGAAGATGCACTGAAGCTGTTCGAGAACGTGCCGACCATCGCGCGCAAACTGGAAACGCTGCGCGCCGTGGGCCTGGACTACATCAAGCTGGGCCAGAGCGCGACCACGCTCTCGGGCGGCGAGGCGCAACGCGTCAAGCTTTCCAAGGAGTTGTCCAAGCGCGATACGGGTCGCACGCTGTACATCCTCGACGAACCCACCACGGGCCTGCACTTCCACGACATCGAGCAATTGCTCGACGTGTTGCACCAATTGGTGGAACAGGGCAACACCGTGGTGGTGATCGAGCATAATCTCGACGTGATCAAGACCGCCGATTGGCTGGTCGATCTCGGCCCGGAAGGTGGTTCGGGCGGCGGTCGCATCCTGGTGGCGGGCACCCCGGAAACGGTGGCGGCCACGCCGGGCTCGCATACCGGCCACTTCCTTGCCCCGCACCTGGACATGAAGCCCGCCAAGAAGGCCAAGGCCGACGGCAACGGGAAGAGCAAACCC
This sequence comes from Frateuria sp. sgz306004, assembly GCF_057750885.1. NCBI lineage: Bacteria > Pseudomonadati > Pseudomonadota > Gammaproteobacteria > Lysobacterales > Rhodanobacteraceae > Frateuria > Frateuria sp. sgz306004. The sequence continues at coordinate 478,523 of NZ_JBYLFE010000001.1, read as the reverse complement.
GCATTACGGAAAAAGACTGCATGAGTTCCCCCGATCCGGCACCCCACAAGCGCGCCCGCGCGCGCAAGGCCGAGGCGCAGGACAGCGCCCCGGCCGTGGTCGCCGTTGAAACACCGCACGCCGACACCACCACACAACCGCTGTTCGTCGCCGCCATCGGCGTGCGTTGGCGCGACCTGGATGCGTTCAATCACGTCAACAACGCCAACTACCTCACCTACCTCGAAGAGGCCCGCCTGCAGTGGCTGCGCCACGTGCCCGGCTGGTTCGACGAACACTCGATGCCCGTGCTGGCTGCCAGCGAAATCAACTACCGCCGCCCCATCGAATGGCCGGCGCAATTGCAGGTGGAGCTTGCCTGCGAACGCCTAGGCAATAGCTCCATCACACTCGCCCATCGCATCGTCGACGCCCATGACCCGCAATGCCTTTACAGCGACGGCAAGGTGGTGATGGTGTGGATGGACCCGGCCAGCGGCAAACCAGTATCCCTGCCGCAGAGCATTCGCGACGCCGCAGCCGCTTGAACGAACCGTTGTCGATTCGGGGTTAGTACCCCCGGACTCATGGATACCGTCGCTTCATGACGGTATCCGTAACATCCACGGCGACCACCCGAAAGGAGTTCGACCGTGATCCGTCTCCCCCTTCACACCCTCGCTCTCGCCATGGCCGCCGGCACCAGCGCCGCCACGGCCGCTCCATCAGCTACCACCAGCCTCACGCTGTATCGCAGCGACGATGCCGCGCTGTTCAGTGCGGGTGACAGCAGCAGCGTGCAAGCCGGCTATGCGGTGGCGCACGAGCCGCGCGAGTTGCAGCTCAAAGCCGGCCTACAGGACATCAGCCTGGGCGGGTTGCCGCTGTTCCTCGACCCCGAAGCCATGGCGCTCAGCATCGACGGCCAAGCCGCCACGGTAGTTTCGCAACGCCTGCGCTTAGGCCAAGGCCAGAATGCCGCATTGGGCAGCCTCGTCGGACAGCCGGTGGAAGTGCTGGCGACCAGCGGCCAACCGTTGGCCAGCGGCACCCTCCTGCGCGCCGGTGATGGCCTGCTGGTGCAGGATGCCAACGGCCACACCAGCCTTATTCGCGATTACGCGGCGGTGCGAGCCCAGGGCAGCTTCCAGACCGGCTCCAGCCTCGACCTGCGCATCGATGCGCAACGCGCCGGCCAGGCACGTGCCACCTTGAGCTATCCCACGGGGGGACTAGGCTGGCGTGCCGCCTACGTGGGCACACTGCTGCCCGATGGTGGGTGCAAGCTCCAATTCGAGTCGCGCGCCAGCGTGGCCAATCGCAGCGGTCGCGATTGGAGCAAGGTGCAGCTCACCCTGATCGCTGGCGAACCACGCATCGCCAAGCCGCAGGCGCCCCGCCCTATGGCCGCGCCGATGGCGTTTTCCGTGCGCGCCAAGGCAGACGGCGGCGAACTGCCTGAGCAGGGCACCCTCGCCGATTACCGCAGCTACACATTGCCCACGCTGGTCGATCTTCCCGATGGCAGCGTGAGCCAGGTGCCGCTGTATGAAACGCGCACGATCAACTGCGAGCGCACCTCGTTGTTTGAAACGGGTGGCGGCTGGATCGCCCCGCAACCGATGCTCTCACCCGATTACCAGCAAGGCGGCAACACCAGCGTGATCAGCACGCTGCAATTGAAAGCATTCGACAGCTTGCCGGCTGGCTATCTGCGCGTACTCACGGCCGACCGTCAAGGCGTCCTGCAGTTCATTGGCGAAGACCGTATCGCCGATACACCCAAAGGCGGCGATGTGCATATCGTGCTGGGCACGGCATTCGACCTGCGCGGCGAGCGCGAGCGCACTGCGTTCCATGTGGACAAAGCCGGCCGTAACCTGGACGAAGCGTTCCGCATCACACTCACCAACGCCGGTGACAGCGCGCGCGTGGTCACCGTGCGCGAGCATCCCCAGCGCTGGCGCCAGTGGAGCGTGGTCAGCGCCAGCATCAAGCCTAGCAAGCAAACCACGGACACCCTGGAATTTCAGGTCACCGTGCCGGCCGGCGGAAAGGCTACGCTGGACTATGCCGTGCGCTACCAATGGACGGCAGAAGAGCACCCGCAATAAAACACGCACCATCGGCGCGCGAGCAACGCAGCCTCGCGCGCCGATCCTCGCGTGGTTTGCTACGCTGATGCGTCGCTTCACGCCCCCTCACTGCCTGCACGGACCCGCCATGCTCAACCTGATCCGCCATGACGCCATCACCGAACTCAACCTGGCGCGCCCTCCCGTCAATGCGTTGAACATGGACCTGCTGCGCGCGCTCCGTCACGGCGTGGATCAGGCTGTGGAAGCGGGCGCACGCGGCCTGGTGCTCTCCGGTGCACCGGGTATGTTCTCCGCGGGTGTCGACGTGCCTTCGCTGCTCGGCCGCGATCGCGAAGGCGTGCGTGAGTTCTGGCGAGAATTCTTCCTCACCGGCTCCAAGTTGGCCTGCTCACCGGTGCCGGTGGTGGCCGCGATCACCGGCCATAGCCCGGCAGGTGGCGCCGTGCTGTCCTTGTTCTGCGATTACCGCGTGATGGCCGAAGGCCCGTACCGCATCGGCCTCAACGAGGTGCAGGTGGGCCTGGTGGTGCCCGAGAGCATCCAGCTCGCGCTGCGCCGCATCGTGGGCACCTATCGCGCCGAACGCCTGATGGTGGCTGGCGCCATGATCGAATCCGCTCAGGCGCTGGAATACGGCCTGGTGGACGAACTCACCGGCGTGGACCAGGTGGTGACCCGCGCGCTCCATTGGCTGCAAGGCACATTGGCATTGCCTTCCAATGCCATGCTCGCTACGCGCGCGCTTGCACGCGCCGATCTGACCAGCGTGTGGGCCGACCCGGATGCGCTACCGATCGATCACTTTCTCGACGCCTACTTCCACCCGGAAACGCAGGCTGTATTGCAACAGCTCGTAGCGCGCCTGAAGAAGAAGGATTGACCGCGCGTACGGGAGCGCATCCCGCGCTCCGGTACGGCGTCATCCGGGTTGATCGCCCGTTGCCACCGGACGCGAAGGGTCGCTCACCCAACCGCTCCAGGACGGCGCGTAAAGGCGCGAACCTGACAATCCCGCGTATTCCATCGCCAGCAGGTTATGGCACGCGGTAACACCGGAACCGCACATGTGCACCACGTCGCCTGGCGCATGTGCGCCCAGGATGGCGAGGAACTCCTCGCGCAGCACGGTCGCCGGCTTGAAGCGGCCATCCGGCGTCAGGTTGTCCGAGAACGGGCGGTTGCGCGCACCTGGCACGTGCCCACCCACGCGATCGATGGGCTCCACCTCGCCGCGATAGCGAGGCGCGCCGCGCGCGTCGAGCAGCAATCGCTCGGGCGCATCGCGCAAATGCGCGTGATCGGTCAGGTAAAGCTCGCTATCAAATTGCAACGTCACGTGGGACGGCGTGCGCGCCACCTCGCCCTGCTCCACCGGCAAGCCTGCCGCGACCCATGCCGGATAGCCGCCATCGAGCACGGCCACTTCGCGCACGCCAGCCAAGCGCAGCAACCACCATAGCCGGGCCGCCGCCAAGGATCCGCCGGCGGCGTCGTAACACACCACCTGCACACCCGGGCGCCAACCCCAGCGGGACAATACCAGCGAAAAAGCGGCCTCCAGCGGTAGGGGATGGCGCCCCAAGCCCTCGGCTTGGCGCGAAAGGTCGGAGAGATCTTCGTCCAGGCTGGCATACACCGCACCTGGAATATGTCCAGCCAGATAATCGCGATGCCCCTTGGCCGTGTCGCGCTGTTCGCCGCCCGGAGGAATCAGTTCAAAGCGGCAATCGACGATAAGCACCGCATCCACGGGCTGCGCCGCGAGTGCATCGACGTCGATCAAGGTGGTCTTGGCGGTCATGCGCGCCCCATCCTCTGCAAGAGATTGAACACCATGGCGGCGGTCGCACCCCAGATGCGATGACCACCGTGCACGAACTCCACCATGTCGCGGCGGTGACCGCGAAACTCCATGGTGTAGCGACGCAGGTTGGCCGGCTCCAGGAAGAACGACAGCGGCACCTCGAAGACTTCGGCCACTTCAGCCGGCGCGGGATACAGGCGCGCCTCGGGCTCGATGCGTGCGACCACCGGCGTAATGCAGTAGCCGCTGATGGTTTCGAAGCGATCGAGAAAACCCAGCGGCGTCACCAGTTGGCGCTCCAGGCCGATCTCCTCCTCGCTTTCGCGCAGGGCGGTTGCGATCGCGTCGATATCATCAGGGTCGGTACGCCCGCCTGGAAACGCGACCTGGCCGGCGTGATCCTGCAGGTGATCGGTACGCACGGTGAGCACCAGCCGCGGCTGCACACCCTCGCGCAACCCCACCAACACGGCCGCCGGCCGGCGCGGCTTGTCCCCCAGCAAGGTGGACATGTCGGCGTGGTTCCAGCCCTTCCCCAACGGCGGCATCGAGAGCGGCAGCAAAGCCGCCTGCAGGTCGTCCCAGGCAGCGCTCATGCGCCCACCTTGCGTAACGGCAACACCTCGCGCATCACGCGCAGGCGCTCCGGATCGCTCAGGCTGCGCCAGCGCGCAATCTCATCGCCCGTACGCAGGCAGCCAACGCAAAAGCCACGTTCGTCGAGGCGGCAGACACCGATACAGGGTGTCAATGGAGCGGGAGGAAGCGAGGCGGGATCGTTCGACATGATCCCGGTCATGCTAGCCGATTCGCTGCCCCGCGGCAGCGCCCGGCGTCACTGTTGCACGTCCAACAGCTCGATTTCGAACACCAACGCCTCATTGGGGCCGATACGTGGCAACGCACCGCGCTCGCCATAGGCAAGCTGTGGCGGAATCACCACCTTCCACCGGTCGCCCACGTGCATGCGGGGAATCACGTCCTGCCAGCCACGGATCACCTTGTCGACCTGAAAGTGCACCGGTGCGCCGCGCGCCCAGGTGCTGTCGAACTCGGTGCCGTCCACCAGCATGCCGCGATAGTTCACCGTGACCATGCTGGTGACGGTGGGGCTGACCTTGCCGTCGCCCTTGCGCAGTACCGCGTACTGGATACCCGAGGGCAGTTGCACTACACCTGGCAGGCGACGGTTGCGATCCAGGTAATCGGTGCTCTTGCGCGCGTTGGCCTCGGCGATGCGTTTGAACTCGGCCAGCGCCTTGGCGTGCATCTGCTGGTCCAACCGCTCGAGCTGGTCGTGCATGTCCTGCATCGACACCGTCGGCTGCTTCTTGGCGTAGGCGTCCTGGATGGCGCGCTGGAGCGTGGGAATGTCCACGTCCGGCTCGCCATTGGCGAACTGGCTGCCGATCTGGTAACCGATGGCATAGGACAGCTTGCTCTTGTCGATGCGCCCAGCCGCCACATTCGCTGCGGCAGCGCCATCCTGTGCATGCGCTGCGGTTGCACCCCAGAACAGGATGCCCAGAACCAGCCAACGCCGTTGTGCCATGCCTATCTCCATTGCAGCGCGAACTCCACCATCGTAAGCGGTCCGGGCCCTTCGTGCAGCGAACACCCACCCGGGACCCCAAACTGGCTCACGGCGGCGACCTTGCTGAGAACACGACACAGGGGCAAAGGTTCCCGCTGCTACCATGAGCGTTTTACCTGCCGGAGTGTGGCCATGGCTTATCGGAACCTGGAAATCGCCCATCGCGGCGCGGTGCGCACCATTACGGTGAACCGCCCGGACAAGCTCAACGCATTGAATCGCGAGACCATTAATGAGCTGACCCTGGCCTTCACCCAGGCCGCGCAGGACGACGACGTGCGCGTGGTGGTGCTGGCCGGTGCGGGCGAGAAGGCCTTTGTGGCCGGCGCGGATATCTCGGAGATGAACGGCTACACGCCGGTGCAGGGCCAAGGCTTCTCGCGGGCCGGCCAGCGCCTGATGAGCCTGATCGAGCGCCTGGGCAAGCCGGTGATCGCGCGCCTGCAGGGCTTCGCGCTGGGCGGTGGCATGGAACTGGCCATGGCCTGCCACCTACGCATCGCCAGCGAAAAGGCCAAGCTCGGCCAGCCCGAAATCAATCTCGGCCTGATCCCGGGCTTCGGTGGCACGCAGCGACTGCTGCGCCTGGCCGGCCGTAGCGCCGCACTGGAACTGTGCCTGACCGGTGCCCCTATCGGCGCACAGCGGGCCTACGAGTTGGGCCTGGTGACCCGCGTGGTGGCTCCCGAGGCATTGGACGAGGCCGTGAACGCCCTGGCCGACCAATTGGCCGCCTCGGCACCGCTGGCGGCCGCCGGCATCCTCGACGCCATTCTGCAGGGCGGCGAAACCAGCATCGACCAGGGTCTGGAATTCGAAACCCAGGCGTTTGCCCTCGCCTTCTCGACCGACGACATGCGCGAAGGCACCACGGCGTTCCTGGAAAAGCGCAAGGCCGAGTTCAAGGGTCGCTGAAAACGACAACGGCCAGGCGAGGCCTGGCCGTTGGGAAAACAACGTGGCGCTAGCGCCTGCTCAATGACCGCCGCGGTACTTCTTCTCGCCGGCGGTCACCGCCAGATCCATGCGGTTCTCCGGCGGCGCTAGCGGGCACGTGGCATACGGTGTGAACGCGCACGGCGGGTTATAGGCGCGATTGAAATCCAGCACGACCTTGCCGTCCTTGGGCAGGTCGGCATAAAGGAAACGCGCGGCACCGTAAGTTTCGCGGCCGGAGGTGCGGTCGGCGATCACAAAGAACAGCGAGTCGGGCTCTTCCTGGATGGGCATCAACTCGTAGGTATGGCCGTCACGATGGAACACGGCCTTGCCCGGCACCTTCTCCTTGTTGATGGTGCCCAGCACCGAGCCGATTTCCAGCTCGTGCGGCGGGTCGAACGGCACCCAGTCGGCCACGATGCGCCACGAGGCATCCATCGGGTAGTAATCCAGGCCTTGGAAATGCGTGCGCGTTTCCGCCTGGGCGTCTTTAACGCGCAACGCCTTGCGGCCGTCGCGTTCGATGACGAAAAAGCTCGCTGAACCAAAAGACACGTTGGTGGGGCCGCTATCACCCGCGTGGGCATCGTCCAGCAAGGTGGCCTCGAGCACGGGCTTGCCATCCACCGTGGCGCCGCTATTGGCGTCCAGCACGATGTGCAGGCTGCCATCCTTCGCCACGTTGATCACACCCAGATGGGCCGGCCCGGCCTTGAGCACGATGTCGTTGTCCGCACCGCTGCCCACGCGATTCCGTCCTTCTTTCAGCCACTCCAGCCCAATGAGGCTAAGCCAGCCATTGGACGCCGTCAGGCTTGCCAAGCGCTTGTCGCGCCATTGCTGGGTGTTCTGCACGAAATCCGCCGAAACGGTGGCGCTGGTGGTCTGGGCTTGCACGGCTACAACTCCAAGGCACAGGGCAAAGGCAACAACGGCGGAACGCAACATGGCAGCCCCCTTCGATAACGAAAACCGAGTATGGCCGTCCATTTGGCGGGGTGGCAAGTCGGCGCGGGGCGCTCAGCGGCCGCGCAGGAACAGCTTGTCCAGCTCGGCCATGCTCAGCTGCGTCCAGGTCGGGCGTCCATGGTTGCACTGGCCCGAACGTTCCGTGGCCTCCATCTCGCGCAGCAGTGCATTCATTTCCGGCACGGTGAGACGACGACCCGCACGCACCGAACCGTGACAAGCCATGGTGGCGAGCAGTTCGTTTTCCAACTCCTGCAGCCGGCGAGAACTGCCATGCTGGGCCAGTTCGCTCAAGACGTCGCGGCACAGCTGCGCCACGTCCGCACCTTCGAGCAACGCAGGAATACGACGCACCACGACGCCCGACGGACCGCTGCGCGAAAGCTCCAGCCCCCACTCGGCCAACGCTTCGGCATGCTCCTCCGCGGCAGCGGCCTCCTTGGCGCTCACCGGCACATTCAGCGGCACCAGCAGCATCTGCGAGCGCAGGTTGCTGCACGCACGGCCGGCCTTGAGCCTTTCGTAGGTGATGCGCTCGTGCGCGGCGTGCATGTCCACCAGCACCAGACCGTGGGTGTTCTCAGCCAGGATGTACACGCCCTTCAACTGCGCGATGGCAAAACCCAGCGGCGGCGCCTCATCGTCGGATGCTTCCGGCATGGGCATGGGCATCGGCATGCTGGCCGGCATGGCGATCTCACGGGACTCGCCTGCCAGCGCGGCATAACCGGCCAGCGGCTGCTCGCGCACGCCGAGACTGAGGCGACTCTGGCTAAAGGCATTGGGCCAAGCAGGTGCCGATGGGCTCGGGCCGGGCGCAGGTGCCATGCGATAGGCCATGGGCGCCGCATCGCCAGCATCAGCGTCGGGTGCAGCCAACGCCTGCCCCGCGCGCGTCTGCGCCAATGCCTCGTGCAAGGTGCGAAAGAGGAAATCGTGCACCAAGCGTTGCTCGCGAAAGCGCACTTCGTGCTTGGCCGGATGCACATTCACGTCCACGCCAGCCGGATCGAGTTCGAGGTACAACACGAACACCGGGTGTCGCCCGTGGAACAACACATCCGCATATGCCTGGCGCACGGCATGCGCCACCACGCGGTCGCGCACCAGGCGGCCATTGACGTAGAAATACTGCGAGTCGGCCTGCGAGCGCGACGCGGTGGGCAAGCCAACCCAACCCGACAAGTGCAGCCCCGCCGCCGCGTGGTCGATGCGCAAACTCTGTGCCGGAAATTCCTCGCCCAACACTTCGGCCACGCGCAGCAACGCGGCATGCTGGTCGCGCGCCGAGCGCAGGATGCGTACCGGCTTGCCGTTGTGGTTGAGACGAAACTCCACCGAGGTGCGAGCAAGCGCCAGCGACTTCAGCAGATCATCGATGTGCGCAAACTCCGTACGCTCGGCGCGAAGAAATTTTCGGCGTGCCGGCACGTTGTAGAACAGATCGCGCACTTCCACGCTGCTTCCCGGCGGATGCTGCGCGGGCCGTGCGGCCTGCATCTTGCCGCCATCCACCTCGATGCGGAACGCGGCGTCCTGCCCCTGCGCACGCGAAGTCAGCGCAAAGCGCGCCACCGACGACACCGACGCCAGTGCCTCGCCACGAAAACCCATGCTGGCGACATGTTCGAGATCGTCGAAGCTGCCGATCTTGCTGGTGGCGTGCGAGGCCACGGCCAGTTGCAGCTCGTCCGGCGCAATACCGCAGCCATCGTCGCGCACACGGATCAGCCGGGCGCCGCCCTGCTCGATATCCACTTCCACTCGCGTGGCGCCGGCATCGAGACTGTTCTCGACCAGTTCCTTGACCACGGACGAGGGCCGTTCGATGACCTCACCGGCGGCAATCTGATTGACGAGTTCGGGGGGAAGGGCGCGAATGACTGGCATCGGACAAGCTTAGAGCCTGTCGCTGCCGGGCGAAAGCAAAACGCCGCCCGAAGGCGGAGCCTGGCATCGACGCACGACCGCGCTCAGCCGGCCGGAATCGCCAGCATCATGCCCACGCGCACACTGTTGTCGCCATCCAGGCGATTGGCGCTCTTGAGCGCGTCCACACTTACACCGTACTGGCGAGCGATGCTGCGCAGGCTTTCGCCACGAGTCACACGATGCATATCGCGCACGCCATTATCGGCGCTAGCGGAAGCGCCACTGGCGCCACTCCCCTGCGAGGAGGCCACCGCAGCCATGCCATTACGTCGCGCCGCCTGCGCGGCAAACCACGTGCCCGGCGGCGGCGTGGATTCGAAATAATTGCGTACGCCACTCATCACCGCGGCCGCCAGTCGGGACTGATGGCCCGGATCACGCAGGCGACGCTCTTCGTCCGGATTGCTGATGAATGCGGTTTCCACCAGGATCGACGGCACATCCGGCGAGCGCAGCACCACGAAGTTCGCGCGCTCCACGTAGCCGCGATGGGTGGGACCAAGGCCGCCCAGGGCCTTGAGCACGTTGCCGGCCACCGTTTCGCTGGCCTGCATGGAGTAGCCCTGCTGCAGATCCAGCAGCACGGCCGCGAGGCCGTCGTTCTTGTCGTCCAGGGTAACGCCGCCGATCAAGTCGGCGCGGTTTTCACCGTCCGCCAGCCACTGCGCCGCGGTATTCGTTTTGCCGCGCGGCGACAGCACCCACACGGAAGAACCCTTGGCGTCACCGTTGATGAAGGCGTCGGCGTGAATCGAGACGAACAGGTCCGCCGAGTTGTTGCGCGCGATCTGGTAGCGCTGCTGCAACGGAATGAAGAAATCGGAGTTGCGCGTCAGCACGGCGCGCATGCCGGGCTGCTGGTTGATCTGATCGGCGAGCTGCTTGGCCACGGCCAGCGTGACGTTTTTCTCCAGTGTGCCGCCCGGACCATGCGCACCCGGGTCCTGGCCGCCATGGCCGGCATCGATGGCGATGACTACTTTGCGCTCGCCGTTGAGCATGGCCGCGGCAGCACGGGTGGAGGCCATGCCGCTCTGGGTCGGCTTCAACCCGGCCTTGCTGGAAGTGCGCACCGGCGCGGGCTCATCCACCGGCACTGGCGAAGGCGTCGGCGCAGCCACCGGGGCCGGCACGGGCGCCGTCGCCACGGTGACGGAACTGCGCTCGTCGCTGTCATTGGCCGGGCTGGACTTGGCCGGTGTGGCGCCACCCTTGCCAGGGTAGAGGTCCACGACCAGGCGGTAGCCGTAGTCGGCTTGCGGCTTGAGCAGGAAGGTCTTGTAGGTGCTGGCAGGGTCGACCTTGGCGGTGAGGCGCAGATTGTCGCCCTGACGCGAGCTGGTCAGCCCCTTGTACAGCCCCTGCGCGGCGGGGCCGCTGAAGCCACCAGCGATGGCGCTGTCGCTGAGATCGAGGATGAGCTGGTCGCCGTCCTGCTTGAGCTTGTAGCTGACCGGACCGGAGACATCGAGCACTACACGGGTGTATTCCGGCCCTGCCCAGACGCGCGCGCCCTTGAGATCGGCCGCGCGAGGCGCGCCAACAGGGGCCAGGGCCAACAAGGCCACGGCGCCGAGCACTGCAGGATGCGTCCTATATCCCTTCATGGTGCCGAATTGAAGCCTAGAGAGGAGCCGATTGCAAGGGGTTTTCCCTTGAATATCCATAACCTGCGCCAGTTTCGTCAGGTCGCATCCAGCTATAGGCCGCAAGCCACGCAAACCAAAGGCATCCCAATCCGGATCGAGACCGAGGAAATTCTCAGCAACTGTCGATACTTAGCACCGGGGTCGAGCGTCAGCCAAGCCGCGACACCGCGCGTGCGCCGCGCTCGGTGCGCGGCTCCATCGCTGCGGTGCGACCACTGCCGGCATAGGCGAGGTGCACCACCAAATCGGCCGGGGGCAACGCGCCCGCGCCACGCTCGGGCCATTCCACCAGCACCAGGGCGGATGGGTCGGACAAGGCGTCCAGCCCCAGCCATTCCAACTCGCCGGGATCGGCAATGCGGTAAAGGTCCAGGTGCCACGCAGGCCGCCCCTGGGCCCGATAGGACTCCACGAGACTGTAGGTGGGGCTCTTGATGCGCTCGCCCACACCCAAGGTGCCCAGCAAGGCCCGAGCAAAACTGGTTTTGCCCGCACCCAGGTCACCGTGCAGGTAGATCACCAGGCCCTCGTCCAGGGCCTGGGCCAAGCGCGTGGCCAGCGCGGTCGTTGCCGCCTCATCGGCCAGCTGCCAGTGGTGTTGCGTCATGATTCCCGTCCATTGATCAGGAGTCGCAGCGGGGCGAGCAGATCGCTCGCCAGCATGCCGCGCTCGCCGCCTTGCCGCGCGGCCAGATCGCCCGCACGCGCATGCAGTGCCACGCCCAGACAAGCCGCCACCCAGGGCTCACACCCCTGCGCCAGCAAGGCCGCCACGATGCCCGTGAGCAGGTCGCCCATGCCGCCGGACGCCATGCCCGGGTTGCCCCAGGGGCAAACAGCCACGCGCCCGGCCGGATCAGCCACCAGACTGCCCGCCCCCTTGAGCACCACCACGGCGCCAAAGCGGCGAGCAAGCTCACGCACAGCACCGTAACGATCGCGGGCGATGGCGGCCGTGTCGCTACCGAGCAAGCGCGCCGCCTCCCCGGGGTGCGGCGTGAGCACAGCCGAACCGCCCAGCAGGCGCGGCTCGCGCGCCAGCAGATTCAGGCCATCGGCATCCAGCACCAACGGCTTGCCCGCATCCAAGGCCGTGAGCCATAAGGCATGGCCCCAGGCGCCCTGCCCCAGGCCCGGCCCAACCGCGAGCACCGTCGCCCGCTGCAACAGCGGCTCCAGCGCCTGCGGACCGTTTACGTCGTGCGCCATCAACTCCGGTCGCGCGCTATTGAACGCCATCAAGTGCTCGGCACGCGTCGCCACGCTGACCAGACCGGCGCCTGCACGCAACGCGGATTCACCACTTAGGCGAATGGCGCCCGCCAGGCCGTGTTCGCCGCCGATGGCGAGCACGTGACCGTTGTCGCCCTTGTGCACCTGACGGGGGCGCGGCGGCAGCGTCCACGCCTGCATCAGCTGCGCGTCGGGCTCGACGCCCTGCCACAGGGCATCGGGCAGGCCGAGCGAATCCAGTTCCACCCGGCCCGTATAACCCGGCGCCTGGCCCGTATACAGGCCGCGCTTGGCCGCGATGAAGGTCACGGTGACATCCGCATGAACCGCCTCGCCAGGCACGTCGCCCGTATCGGCGTTGACGCCGGAGGGCACATCCAGCGCCAGCACAGGCTGGCCACTCGCGCGAAGTTGCTGCACCAACGCCGCGGCGTCCGATGCAAGCGGGCGCGTGAGCCCGGTGCCGAACAACGCATCCACGCATACATCGGCGTCCACGAACGGCATCGTGCCGTGCCACGCGTGCACTTGCCCGCCCGCCTGCACAAAGGCCTGCCGCGCACGCACCGCGTCCTCGCCATGACTCTCGCCCAGCGCGATCACCTCGGCATGCATGCCCGCTTCGCGCGCCAGCCACGCCAACAGGAAACCATCGCCACCGTTATTGCCCGGCCCGCAGCAAACCAGCAGGCGCTGGGCCTGCGGCCAATGCACGCGCAAACACACCAGCGCAGCAGCCGCCGCCCGCTCCATCAACGCGTAACCCGATATGCCCAGCGTACCGATGGCACGGCGATCCAGTGCCCGAACCTGGTCGACGGAGAAGAGCTGGTGGCGAAGCTGGCGGGTGGTCATGCGCGGATTATAGGCATGCCATGCCAGGCAGCCGCGCGCACAGCGCCTACAATATCCGCCATGCCCGCTTCGCTTGCCTCCATCGACTACGCCGCCCTCGCCCAGCACATCAAGCACTGGGCGCGCGAGCTGGGCTTTGCCGATGCAGGCATCGCCGGGGTGGACCTGGGCGAGGACGAAGATCATCTCAAGCGCTGGCTGGCCGCAGGCCATCACGGCGAGATGGATTACATGGCTCGCCATGGCGACAAACGCAGCCGCCCCGCCGAGCTGGAGCCTGGCACCGTACGCGTGATCACCGTTCGCATGGACTACGTGCCACCGGGCACCCGCAACGCCTGGCAGGTGCTGGAAGACGCCGAAGCAGGCTATGTCGCGCGCTACGCGCTAGGTCGCGACTATCACAAGCTGATGCGCAACCGCCTGCAAAAGCTTGCCGAGCGCATCCAGGCCAACATTGGCGAGTTCGGCTATCGCGCGTTTGTGGATTCCGCCCCCGTGTTGGAAAAGGCGTTGGCCCGCAATGCCGGGCTGGGCTGGATCGGCAAGCACACCGTGTTGATCAATCGTCGTGCGGGCTCGTACTTTTTCCTGGGCGAGCTCTACACCAACCTCCCGCTGCCCGAAGATGCGCCCGCCAGCGCCCATTGCGGAACCTGCCGCCGCTGCATCGACATTTGCCCCACGCAGGCCATCGTCGCGCCGTACAAACTGGACGCGCGACGCTGCATTTCCTACCTCACCATCGAATTGCGCGGGAGCATCCCCGAGGAACTACGCGCACCCATCGGCAACCGCATCTTCGGTTGCGACGATTGCCAGTTGATCTGTCCCTGGAACAAGTTCGCCCAGGACGCGACCGAGGCGGATTTCGCCCCGCGCCACCGCCTCGATGGCGCCAAGCTCGTGGAGCTGTTCGGCTGGAGCGAACAGGAGTTTCTTCAGCGCACCGAAGGCATGGCTATCCGCCGCACCGGCTACGAAGGTTGGCTGCGCAATATCGCCGTGGCGCTGGGCAACGCGCCGCACACCGATGAGATACGCCAAGCTTTGTTGGCACGCGCCGAACACCCCTCGGCCATCGTGCGCGAGCACGTGGCCTGGGCTCTTCAACGCCATCTGGCCGCCTAAGCGTCTGTTCGATCAAAACGCAAAGGCGGCGATCAACGCTCGTGCTCGGCCTGGGTCAGGCGACGCTCGTGAATCGCGTCGATCAGCGCGCGCGTGGCCGAATCGAAGGCCGCCGTGTCGGAGGTGTTGCCATCCAGCGCGGGGAGAATCTGCCGGGCGATCGACTTGCCCAGCTCCACACCCCACTGGTCGAACGCATTGATGCCCCACAGGTGGCCGAGCATGAACACCTTGTGCTCATACAGCGCGATCAACGCACCCAGGCTCTCCGGCGTGAGCGCATCGAGCAGCAGCACCGTGCTCGGGCGATCGCCCGGGAAGGTGCGCTGCGCGGCGAGCACGCGGCGCTCCTCTTCCGTTCCCTGCGTGGCTTCGGCGAGCGCTTCGTCGAACGTCTTGCCCAAGGCCAGCGCGGCAGCTTGCGCTAACAGATTGGACAGCAGCGCATCGTGGTTGGCGCCGAGGTTGTGTGCCGGCTTCACGATACCGATGAACTCCAACGGCACCACATCCGTGCCCTGATGCAAGGATTGAAAATAGGCGTGCTGCGCATTGGTGCCCACACTGCCCCACACCACCGGCGAGGTAGCCTGCGCCACCGGCTGGCCTTGCGGCGTCACCTGCTTGCCCAGGCTCTCCATCTCCAACTGCTGCAGGTAGGAGGTGAGGTCAGTAAGCAAATCCGCATAGGGCACCACGGCGCGACTGGCGCGCCCGTGAGCGTTGCGGTTCCACAGCTCCACCAGGCTCAGCAGCACCGGCAGGTTCTCCTGCCACGGCGCCGTGCGGAAATGATCATCCATCAGCGCCGCGCCACGCAGCAGCGAATGGAAGTGATAGCTGCCGATGGCGAGGGCCAGCGACAAGCCCACGGCGGACCACAACGAAAAGCGGCCGCCGACGAAATCCCACATCGGATAGACCTGCGCCGCGGGCACGCCCCATTTTTCGGCGGCGGCCACGTTGGCACTCACCGCCAGAAAATGACGCGACACCGATGCGGCATCGCCGCCATAGGCGCGGCTGATCCAATCGCGCATGACATTGCCGTTGAGCAAAGTCTCCTGCGTGGTGAACGTCTTGGACACCACCACCACCAGCGTGCGCTTGGGGTCGAGCCGCTGCATCAGCTCGTAGGCCGACTGGCCGTCCACGTTGGTGAGGAAGTGGCTGCGCAGGCCCGGCACGTGGTACGGCGCCAGCGCCCGCACGGCCAGGCGCGGCCCGAGGTCCGAGCCGCCGATGCCGATATTGACCACGTCGGTGATGCCTGGCGCGAGGCCAAAGGCCGACGCATCGCCCAGGCCCACGGCATGCACCAGCGCATCGATGCGTCGCAGGGTGTCGTTGATTTCCTGGAGCGCCGCCGCGGGCGCCGGCGAAGGCAGTCGCGAGCCGCTGGCGCGCAGCGCCGTATGCAGCACCGCGCGTTGCTCGGAAGTGTTGATGGGCGCGCCCGCGAACATGGCATCGCGCGCCGCCTGCCAGTCACTGGCTTCGACATGGTTGCCCAGCGCGTCGAGCGCAGGCGCATCGAGTTTCTGGCGACTCAGGTCGAGCAGGATCGGCCCGACGCGGTGTCTCAGTCGCTCGCCACGGGCGGCATCCTTCAGCAGTTCACGCAGGTGGGTGCCTGCGAGGCGGTCAGCGTGATCAGCCAGGAAGGAGGTGCGGCGCTCGGGCGACATGGGTGCTCATGCTTGGCGATAGGGAACGCCGATCTTACGCAGCTCCCGCCATAACGCGCCAGCACATTGTTGCACCGCAACCGCGCCCCGCCGTCACGGCGGGGCGGGCGTGATCAGGCCGCAGCCATCTGCGTGGGGATGGAGCGATTGGTGTGCGAAATGGCGTTCTTGGCGTCCACGTACACCAGGGTGGGCTGGAACTGCTCAGCCTCGGCCTCGGACATCTGCGCGAAGGCCGCGATGATGATCAGGTCGCCCGGCTGTGCGCGGTGCGCGGCGCTGCCGTTCACCGAGATGATGCCCGAGCCTTCTTCCGCACGCAGGGCGTACGTGACGAAGCGCTTGCCGTTGTTGATGTTCCACGCATGGATCTGCTCGTACTCGCGAATGCCGGAGGCATCGAGCAGCAGGCCGTCGATAGCGATGGAGCCTTCGTAATGGAGCTCGGCGTGAGTCACCGTGGCACGGTGGATCTTGCACTTGAGCATGTTCAGGTTCATGACTTCAGTTTCCGGCAGGTACAGCCCGCGTAGCTCGCCATTATCCGACCGGGGCACGTCGCATCGCAACATGACCCCGGACGGGGGTTCAGACGGGCCTGAATATGGGGCCGTTCAGTCGAACAGCAAGTTGTCGATCAGGCGGGTGCTGCCCAGGCGGGCGGCGATCAGCGCCACCAGGCCCTCGCGCTCGCCATCGGCGGGCTCGGCCAGGTCCTCGGCACGGCGGATGGCCGCGTAGTCCGGCTCAAAACCCGCGCGCGCCAGCTTGGAGGCTGCCGCCTGCTCCACCACGGTGCGGGCATGCCCCTTGGCGATCAGGTCGCGCATCTGCTGCAAGGTGGCATGGATCTGGTTGGCCAGGGCGCGATGCTCGGGCGACAGGTACTGGTTGCGCGAACTCAATGCCAGGCCGTCGTCCGCGCGCAGGGTGGGCGCCGCCATGATCTTCACCGGCAGCGACAGGTCGCGCACCATGCGCTCGATCACTTTCAACTGCTGGAAGTCCTTCTGACCGAACACGGCCAGATCGGGCTGCACCAGGTTGAACAGCTTGCACACCACCGTCGCCACACCGTCGAAATGGCCGGGACGATGCGCGCCCTCCAGCGTCTCGGTGAGCAGGGGCACGTGGATGCTCACGCTGTTGGCCGCGCCAAAGGGATACAGCGTGGTCACTTCCGGAGCGAACAGCAGGTCGCATTCCTGCTCGGCCAGGCCAACCTGATCCTGCACCAGGGTGCGCGGATAGCGCTCGAAATCCTCGTTCGGGCCGAACTGGGTGGGGTTGACGAACACGCTCGCCACCACGCGATCGGCGCGGGCGCGGGCCAGCTTGATCAACGAATGGTGGCCGGCGTGCAGGTTGCCCATGGTGGGCACGAAGCCCACCGTCTGGCCCTGGCTGCGCCAACCGCGGATCACGGCGCGGAGCGCCGCGGCGTCTTGCACTGTCTGCATGGTTGTTTAGCTCGATCGCTGCTTCATTCGAAGCAATGTTCTGGTGCCGGGAACACGCCTTGGCGCACATCCTCGGCAAAAGCCGCGATCGCCGCGGCCACCGAGTCGCGTCCTGCGAGGAAATCCTTGCTGAACTTGGGGCGCTTGCCGGGGGTGATGCCCAGCATGTCGTGCAGCACCAGCACCTGGCCATCGCAATGCGGGCCGGCGCCAATGCCAATGGTGGGAATGGAAACAGCCTTCGTGATGCGCTCGCCCAGGGCGGTGGGAATGCCCTCCAGCACCAACAGCGCGGCACCGGCGGCTTCCACTGCCTTGGCCTCGGCCACCATCAGGTCAGCCGCCTCCTGCTCGCGCCCCTGGATACGGAAGCCACCGAACTTGTGCACCGACTGCGGCGTCAGGCCAAGGTGGGCGCACACCGGAATCACGCGCGCGACCAGCGCGGAAATGATCTCCAGCACATGCGGCGCCGCGCCTTCGATCTTCACCATCGCCGCCCCGCCCTCACCCACCAGGCGCGCACCGGCTTCCAGAGCATGCGGCACATCGCGATCGGCCATGAACGGCAGGTCAGCGACCAGCAGCGTGGCATTGACGCCACGGGCCACCAGGCTGGTGTGATAGACCATGTGATCGAGCGTCACCGGTAAGGTGCTGGCGTGCCCCTGGACAACCATGCCAAGGGAGTCGCCCACCAGGGCCACGTCCACGCCGGCCATTTCCAACTGGGCGGCGAAACTGGCGTCGTACGCGGTGAGCATGACAATGCGGCGACCTTCGGCCTTCATCGCACGCAAGGACGGCACCGTGACCGGCTTGCGCGTGGGGGCATTCGCTTTCTGCGCGTACACGAGTAATCCCTAGAACGGAAATAGACGCGGATTATCCCGCGCCGGGAGTGAAGGGCTCAAGGCAGCCGCTCGATATCGGTGACATCCAGCGTCGCCAACAGGTCCGCCACTCGGCCTTGGCCGGGCAACACCAGGTCCGGCGCCAGATCATGCAAGGGCAGCAGCACAAAGGCCCGCTCGCGAATGCGCGGGTGCGGCAGCTGCAGGTGATCGTCTTCCAGCGCCACGCCGTCCATGTGCAAGACATCCAGGTCCAGCGTACGCGGGCCCCAACGCTGCGCGTCGCGCACGCGGCCGGCTGCACGCTCCACGCCCAGCAAGTGATCCAGCAGTGCATGGGGCGACAGCGAGGTATCCAGTCGCGCCGCCGCGTTCACGAAGGGGGGCTGGTCGAGCACACCCCATGGCGGCGTGAGATAGAGCGCCGAGCGCGCCAATAGGCGCGTCTGCGGCAAGCGCGATAAAGCCTCGAACGCACCCAACACCTGTGCACGGGCATCGCCGAGGTTGCTCCCCAGCGCAACGAAAGCTTCGGTCACTTGGAATCCGACGACGCGCCCGACTTACCAGCCGGCTTGCGGCGCCGACGCTTGCGCGGCTTGGCGGCGCTCACCACCTCGCCTGGCGCACCTGCCGGCGTATGCCCGGCCAGCGCAGCCGCCAGCGTTTCAGGCGGCAA
This sequence comes from Frateuria sp. sgz306004, assembly GCF_057750885.1. Classification (NCBI taxonomy): domain Bacteria; kingdom Pseudomonadati; phylum Pseudomonadota; class Gammaproteobacteria; order Lysobacterales; family Rhodanobacteraceae; genus Frateuria; species Frateuria sp. sgz306004. The sequence continues at coordinate 459,658 of NZ_JBYLFE010000001.1, read as the reverse complement.
CTTCTGCGCGTGATCCCACCACTGCCCCAGCTCCCGCACCGCCGGCGACTCCGACGCGCGCAGCAACAGAAAATCGAAAGCAGCACGGAAGCGCGGATGCGCCATCAGGCGGAACACCCGCTTGCGCTGCACTTGCTCGAAGCGCGGCTGCAAGCCCCAGATCTCTTCCATGGTGAGGGTAAAGCGTCGAGGAATCGCCACGCGCTGGCACTGCTCGGCCACCACCTGGGTCACTGCGCGCTCCCAGGCGGCATACGGGTCCATGCCGCGAGTCGTCAGGGTATGCGCCAGATCGCGCACTTCGCCCCACAGCAGCACAGCAAACAGGAAAGCCGGCGTCACCGACTTGCCTTCGACCACGCGCGCATCAGTGTTGGCCAGGCCTTGCTCGACCAACGTGCGCAACGCCTGGTCGCCGCGCTTGAGCGAGCGTGCCGTTGCGGGGAACAGGTACCTGAGCAAGCCAGTCTGCTCGAGCATGTGGAAGCTCTTGAGACCGTGCCCGGCGAGGAACATCTTGAGCGACTCGTCGAACAGACGCGCCGGCGCCGCGTCGGACAGCAGCGGCCCGAGCTCGTCGAACGGCGCGGCCGCAGCCGCATCAATGCGGAAATCGAGTTTGGCCGCCAGGCGCACCGCGCGCAGCATGCGCACTGGGTCTTCCCGGTAACGCGTGGCCGGATCGCCGATCAGGTGCAGCACGCGATCCTCCACGTCTTGCACGCCGCCCACGTAGTCGCGCACCGAGAAATCGCTGATGTCGTAATAGAGCGCGTTCACGCGGAAGTCGCGGCGAATGGCGTCCTCCTCGACGGTGCCCCATACGTTGTCGCGCACGATGCGGCCATCCACGATGTGGCGATCGCCCTCGCCCGTTTCTTCGCCGGTGCCACGGAAGGTGGCCACTTCGATGATCTCCGGGCCATACACCACGTGTACGAGGCGAAAGCGTCGTCCGATCAAGCGCGAGTTGCGGAAGAGTCTTTTCACCTCTTCGGGCGTGGCATTGGTGGCCACGTCGAAATCCTTCGGGTGACCGCCCAGCAGCAGGTCGCGTACGGCGCCGCCCACTAGATAAGCCTGGTAGCCGGCCTCGTTCAGGCGATAGAGCACTCGCAAGGCAGCCTTGCTGATGTTCTTGCGCGATATCACGTGCTGCTCGCGCGGAATGATGCGCAGTGCAGGCGTGGCAGTAGTCCTTGCGTCGTGACTCAAGCGGTTCGGGTCCTTGCGGCGCATGGCGCCATTCAAAGCATCAATCGCGACGCCAGGCGCCGCGCCCACGCCCGCATGGCCCCGGCGGGGCTGCAGGCCGTTCCGCACCGCAGGACAAAAATGCCCCTGGGCATTGCCGGGCGAAACAATTCCGCTATACTAGCGCGCTCCGGTGCATTTCGCTCCCTTCGTCTAGTGGCCTAGGACACCGCCCTCTCAAGGCGGGAACACGAGTTCGAACCTCGTAGGGAGCGCCACTTCCGGCCTGGCACGGGCCAAGCCCTTCTGAACAGGCAAGTGTCAGCATGACTTTTGTCGTTACCGACAACTGCATCAAGTGCAAATACACCGATTGCGTCGAGGTTTGCCCTGTCGACGCCTTCCACGAAGGCCCCAACTTCCTCGTGATCAATCCGGACGAGTGCATCGATTGCACCTTGTGCGAGCCGGAATGCCCGATCAATGCCATCTATCCCGAGGACGACGTGCCTGCCGGGCAAGAGTCGTTCGTGGCGCTGAATGCCGAGCTGGCCAAGGGCTGGCCGGTGATCACCGAGCGCAAGGATGCCCTGGCCGACGCCAAGGACTGGGAAAACAAGCCCAACAAGATCGATCTGCTCCAGCGCTAAGCACCGGCGCGGCGACACCGAGCCGCTCGGTCGTTGCCTTTGGAGCACAAAAAACGCCGCCCTTGGGCGGCGTTTTTCATGGGCTGGAGCGGGGGCTCAATTGCCGCCCAGTCGACCCTTGAGCGTATCCACGACCTTGGCGACCGCACCGGCATCACCCTGGGCGCGCACTTCCGAAGCCTGCGAACCGCTGCTGCCCACGGTCAACTGCACCTGATGCGGCGCAGCGCCGGGAGCGTCTTCGCTCTTCTTCGACTTGCCGTTGAACATGCTGCTGAAGAAGCCCTTCTTCTGCACCGGCTCATCCGTGGCGACCACGCTCAACGTGTACGAATGCGCGGCGTCGTCATGGGCCAACACCTGGCCGATGTCACCGTTCTCCAGGGCCTGGCCAACGCGGCGGTAGGTGTTGTCCACGGTGTCGTTGATCACGAAGCCGTCGGCGATCTGGCCACTGCCCTTGCCCACGCGAGCCGTGGCACCGTTGGCGGTCGGATTATTGGCACCCTGCTCCGGAATAACCAGGGCAGCGCTGGTGGAGGGGGTGTCCAGACCCGGCGGGATCTCCAGCGGGGACTCCTGCTTGGCGGTTTGCCAGGCCTTCTCCGAACGGAACATGCCGCAGCCGGAAAGCAACAAGGCGGACAGGGCCAGTACCGGCAGGGTCACGACGAGCGGGGATTTCTTCATGTAAGCAGATTCCGTAGGAGTATCAGTTGCCCGACCTGGGGTCAGGCCGCATTCGCCAAGGATGCCAGACCTGCCAGCGCTTCGGTCAATCGCGCCCGATCCGGACCCTCTTCCAGTTCCACCAAAGGCAGTCGCAACGCCGCCGACCCCAGCCCCAGCGAAGGCAGACCCGCCTTCACCGCGATGGGGTTGGGAGCGCAATTGAGCGCCTGCACCAGCGGTGCCAGCAACGCATCGCAGCGCTGCGCCTCACCCCGGTCGCCCGCCGTGGACGCATCGCACAACATGCGAAACGCACGAGGCGCCAAGTTGGCTACCACCGAGATCGTACCTGCGCCGCCGGCAAGCATGGCCTTGGCCGCCGTGCCGTCGTCGCCCGACAAATAGACGAAATCAGGACGCGCAAGTTCCGCACAGGCGCGAATGCGCTCATCGGCGCCCACGGCTTCCTTGATGCCGATGATGCCTGGATGGTCGCGCAGCCGCGCCACCGTCTCGGGCAGGAGATCGCAGCCCGTGCGGGACGGCACGTTGTACAGCAGCACCGGCAAACCGCCCTGCTCGGCCACCGCGAGGTAATGGCGACGAAGTCCTTCCTGAGTGGGACGCACATAGAACGGAGCCACCACCAGGGCGGCATCAGCGCCCAATACCTTGGCGCGACGGGTCAGCGCCACGGTCTTGGCGGTGCCGGCTTCGCCGGTACCGGCAATCACCGGGATACGACCGCCCACGTGCTCGACTGCAAAAGCGAGCAAACGCTCGTATTCGTCATGCTCCAGCATATGCGCTTCGCCGGTCGAGCCGGCCACTACGACACCCTCGGTACCGTTGTCGATCTGGTAGTCGAGCAGGCGCCCGAAGGCTGCCAGGTCAAGCGAGCCGTCGGCCGCGAAGGGCGTCGCCAGCGCGCAGATGCTTCCGCGAATGTTCAAGACCTGCTCCGGCCAAAATCCAAGCCCTGCATATTACTTGCGGCTTTACGGGGGCGACAAGTAAGCTCGACCGATCTACCTTCCCCGCGATTCGGCGGGGACGCCATGGGTGACCCTCTTTGAACCGACCCTCTGCGCGCTCCGGCGGCGACAACCAGCTGCTGATCCAGACGCTCACCCCCTCGACCCGTACGCCCCTGCTCACGCTGGCACGACGGATTGCCGAGGCCGGCTGCAACCTGGCCGACGCCCGCGTGACCTCCATCGGCGCGGATACGTCGCTGACCTTGCTGGCTACCGGCAGTTGGGATGCCGTCGCCAAACTGGAAAGCGCGCTGGCCAAGCTGGCCCGGGAGGAAGATCTGCACCTGGTGCACTACCGCACCGGCCCGCGCGAGCACCATTCGCACTTGCTGCCGTACCTGATCGAGGTGATTTCGGCCGACCGTCCGGGCATCCTGGTCAAGATCATCGATTTCTTCGATCGGCGCGATATCGTGATCGAACAGCTCAGCTCGTTGCGCTACCAGGCGATGCAGACGGGCGCGGACATGTTCCAAGCGCAGATCACCATCGGCATTCCCGCCGCGACGCACATCGCCGCCCTGCGGGACGATTTCCTGGAGTTCTGCGATGGGCAGAACCTCGACGCGATCATGGATCCGGTGAAGTTCTGATCGCCCGGCCAGCCGGCCGGCGACGCTGAAAAATCGGACTTTTCGCCGCCCGCCGCATGGCCTTTGAGCATGCCCCGAGCCCTCTGTGAGCGCAAGGGCTGTTATCCGGCCACGCACGCGCTAGTCTCTGTTCCCAGGCAGCACCGGAGCAGACGCATGCAGCAGGCGGCACGGGCAACATCCAACGCAGGGTTCGCACCTGCCGCGCCCGCCACGCTCTTCGCTGCCGCACTTCCCTCTCATACCCGCACACAGCCGGAGTCGGCCACGACTCCGCAGGAGAACCCATGCCCGAAGTTGGCAAGAAAGTCCCCAAACTCAAAGGCCCCACGGGCGACGGCAGCGAGCTGAAGCTGGATAGCCTCAAGGGCCAGTGGGTGGTGGTGTACTTCTACCCGAAGGACAGCACCCCCGGTTGCACCAACGAAGCGAAGGATTTCCGCGATCTCTATCCTTCCTTCGTGAAACGCCACGCGCAAATCATCGGCGTCTCGCGCGACTCGGTGAAATCCCACGCCAATTTCGCCACCAAGCAGGAGTTGCCGTTCCCGCTGGTATCGGACCCCGAGGAAACCTGGTGCCAGGCCTTCGACGTGATCCACGAGAAGGTGCTGTACGGAAAACGTCACATGGGTGTCGTACGAAGTACCTTCCTGATCGACCCCGAAGGCAGGCTGGCCCAGGAATGGCGCAACGTGAAAGTGACTGGACACGCCCAGGCCGTACTCGACGCCATCCCCGCCAAGTGACCGATACCCGACCAAGCCGCCGCGCCAGCCTGAGCCCTCGCGGGCCACGGGTCGGCACGCGGCTCCGCTTTCCGGCCGCGCCGGCCGGTACCCCGCGGCATGCCGCATGCCGCGGTTCTTCCACCTCGCACGACGAAGAGGTTTCTTCCGTATGACCGGAAGCAAGCGTATTTACGCGCTCGACACCAATGTGTTGCTGCATGACCCGACCTCGTTGTTCCGCTTCGAAGAGCACGATGTCTTCATCCCCATGACGGTGCTGGAGGAACTGGACGAAAAGAAGAAAGGCGCCTCGGAAGTTTCGCGCAATGGCCGACAGGTCAGCCGCTTCCTCAATGAACTGATCGAACGCGGCAATGGCCATGGCATCAGTAACGGCCTGGAACTGATCAGCCCGGATGGCGTGAACCTCAAGCGTGGCTCGGCGGTAGGCCGACTGTATTTTCAGCAACGCACAAGCAACGGCCACGGCAAGGCCGACAACCAAATCCTGTCGGCGGTGATCGAGCTGCGCGATCAGAACCCCGAGCGTGCGGTGGTGCTGGTCAGCAAAGACATCAATCTGCGTATCAAGGCCAAGATCTACGGCATCCACGCGGAGGACTACGAGAACGACCGCGCGCTGGACGATTTCGCGTTGCTCTACACCGGCGCTACCGAACTCGGCGAGGATTTCTGGGATCGCCACCCGGAAGTGCAATCGTGGAACGAGCGCGGCCGCACTTTCTATCGCGTCGACCGTCGCGATGACGAGAACTGGTACGCCAACCAATGCCTGTTCCTGCCCGGCGAAAACAGCGTGGAACTGCGCGTGCTGCATGTGGACGATCGCCAGGCCACGCTGGTTTTGCTGGATGACCACAGCCATGCCAACCACGCCGTCTGGGGCATCGCCGCGCGTAACCGCGAACAGAACTTCGCGCTCAACGTGCTGATGGACCCGGATGTGGATTTCGTCACCCTGCTCGGCACGGCCGGTACGGGCAAGACCCTGCTGGCGCTGGCCGCGGGCCTTGCGCAAGTGATGGATCAACAACGCTATCGCGAGATCATCATGACCCGCGCCACCGTATCGGTGGGCGAGGACATCGGCTTCCTTCCCGGCACGGAAGAAGAAAAGATGACCCCGTGGATGGGCGCACTCACCGACAACCTCGAAGTGCTCGCCAACCCGGAGGAAGGCGGAAGCTGGGGGCGCCAGGCCACGAACGATCTGCTCGCCTCGCGCATCAAGATCCGCTCGTTGAACTTCATGCGCGGGCGCACCTTCCTCTCGCGCTACCTGATCATCGACGAGGCACAGAACCTCACACCCAAGCAGATGAAGACCCTGATCACTCGCGCGGGCCCCGGCACCAAGATCGTCTGCCTGGGCAACGTCGAGCAGATCGACACGCCCTACCTCACCGAAACCACCTCCGGCCTCACCTACGCGGTGGACCGCTTCAAGCACTGGAACCACTCGGCGCACATCACCTTGCGTCGTGGCGAGCGGTCGCGCCTGGCCGACTTCGCCTCCGAAGCGCTGTAACTGGCAAACACGATGTCCCGGCTCTTGCCGGGACATCGTGGCGCATGCACCGGTAGAAGCTGCGGGCGATAATGGCCCGCATACTCACCGTCGAGCCTCCCCATGCCGCATGTCGCCCCGCCCATCGCCCTCACCATCGCCGGCTCCGATTCCGGCGGCGGCGCCGGCATTCAGGCCGACCTGAAAACCTTCCATGCCCGCGGCGTGCACGGCCTGTCGGTGATCGCAGCGATTACCTCGCAGAACACGCGAGGCGTCACGGCCGTGCACACGGTGCCGCTCACGCACATTCGCAGCCAACTCGCTGCGGTGTTCGACGACTTTCCCATCGGGGCGGTCAAGACCGGCATGCTCGGCAGCGCGGCGGTGACTCGCCTGGTCGCCAAGGAGATGCGCGCGCACCAACCTGCATGGCTGGTGGTGGACCCCGTGATGATTTCCACCAGCGGCGCCCGCCTGCTCGACGAAGACGCCGTGCAAGCCATGGTGGACGCATTGATTCCTCTTGCCGACGTGCTCACGCCCAACGTTCCCGAAGCAGAGGCGCTACTGGGCCGGCGCCTGCGCAAACCTGCGGATTTCGACAAGGCCGGCGAAGCGTTGCTCGCACTGGGCGCACGCGCGGTGTTGCTGAAGGGGGGGCATGCCAACGAACGCGATGTGGTCGATCGCTACTACGACGAGCGCGGCGTGATGGAGCTACGCCACGGTCGCCTGCCCATCGAGGGCCATGGCACCGGGTGCACGCTGGCTTCGGCCATTGCCGCCGAGCTGGCCAAGGGCCACACGCCCCGCTCGGCCGTTCGCCGCGCGGTGGCCTACGTGCACCGTGCACTGGCACGCAGCTATCGCCCTGGTGGCGGCTCGGTACACGTGCTGGGCCACTGAAGGCAGGCCACTCCCGCCAGGCGCCCACGGGAAAGCCCAAAACCACACGCGAACTGAACCAGATCAAGGGGCGGCACGGATCAGAGAGTAGAATGGGGCTTTACGTTCCCAGGCCGCCCCTCACTCCATGATCCTCGCACCGCGCCTTGTCCTGCTGGTCCTGCTGCTGCTGTTCGTGCTCTGCGTGTTGCTGGTGCACCTGCGTGGACGCGCCAAGCTGCGCTTTGACCGTCAGCTGGTGGATCACTCCGCCGTGTTCGCGCCGTATAACCTCTTGATGTACGCGTTCTCGGCCGTACCGGCCCGCCCCATCCTCGATCGACGCGGCTTTCCGCAGTTGGACCTACTGCAGGCCAACTGGCAGGCCATCCGCGAAGAAGCCCTGCACCTGTTCGACGAGGGCTACATCCGCGCCGCGGAAAAGAACAATGACGCCAGCTTCAACAGCTTCTTCAAGCAAGGCTGGAAGCGTTTCTACCTGAAATGGTACGGCGAACCGCTAGCCTCGGCCGAAGCGCTTTGCCCCAAGACCGTGGAACTGCTCAACGCCATTCCCAGCGTGAAGGCCGCCATGTTTGCCCTGCTACCGCCGGGCAGCAAGCTCAATCCGCACCGCGACCCGTTTGCCGGCTCCCTGCGTTACCACCTGGGCCTGATCACGCCCAATTCGGAGGAGTGCCGCATCTTCGTCGACGGCGAAGTGCACAGTTGGGGCGACGGCAAGGACGTGGTATTCGACGAAACCTACGTACATTGGGCCGAAAATCGCACCGACCAGACTCGCGTGATCCTGTTCGCCGATGTGGAGCGCCCGCTGCGCACGCGCTGGATGAACGCGATCAATCACCGCGTTGGCGCCTTCATGGGCAAGATCACCGCCTCGCCAAACACCGAGTCCCCGGAGGAGCAGACCGGCTTCGTCAATCGCGTGTTCGCGCTCAACCAGCGCAACCGTGAACGCAGCCGTACCTTCAAGCGCAAGCACCCCAAGCTGTTCCGCGCCGCCAAGTACCTGGGCATGCTGGTGCTGATCTGGATCATTTTCCTGGCGCCGTGGCCGCTGCTGCGCTGAGCGGTCACATTTTTGCTCGCTGATACGTCCTGGTACGTAGCCCCCAGGAGCTTGCCATGGACCACGCCACTACCCTGTTCGAACAACACCGCCAGCGCCTCTACGGCCTGGCCTACCGCATGCTCGGCACGCCCGCCGATGCGGAAGACGTATTGCACGACGCCTGGTTGCGCTGGCACCAGCAGGAACCGGCGTCGCTGGATGACCCGGAAGCCTGGCTGGTTACCGTGACTACGCGACTGGCGCTCGATCGCCTGCGCCGCGCCAAGACCGAGCGCCAGCACTACCCTGGCCCTTGGCTCCCCGAGCCATTGGTAGCCGAAGCCGAGCAGCCGGAGGTGATGCTCGAGCGCAGCGAGAGCCTGAGCCTTTCTTTTCTCGCCCTGCTCGAACGATTGAGCCCGGACGAGCGCGCCGCTTTCCTGCTCAACCAGGTGTTCGACTACAGCCATGCGGAAGCGGCCAGCATGCTGCAGATCACCGAGGAAGCCAGCCGCCAGCGCACCCATCGCGCGCGCCAGCGTCTGCGGGAAGGTCGCCCGCGTTTCAGCCTGGAACCCGAGGCGCAGCGACGCCTGCTGGAGAAATTCCGGGATGCACTCGAGCAACCCAACCTCGATACCCTGCAGGCGCTATTCACTGCCGATGCCCTGCACGAGGCCGACGGTGGCGGCAAGGTTAGCGCCACGCTCAAGCCGCTCCATGGCAATGAGCGCATCGCGCGCCTGTATTTCCAGATCGCATTGCATTACCGGCAGGTGGGTGCCGTGCATCGCGTCGAATGGATCAATGGCGCGCCGGCACTGCTCACCTGGGTAAACGCCGAACTGGCGACCGTGCAATGGATCGAGACCGATGGCGAGCGCATTCTCGCGGTGCACGCCCTGCGCCACCCGGACAAGCTGGCCCGGTTGCGGTCTGTCACGAATCCGACCGGCCCTGCGTCCTTGGGATAAGCGGCCATGGTGGCCGCCTTGCCAGGAGCCTACCTATGTCTTCCCGTCTTTCGTTCACGAAGTACACCCAGGCCATGAAACCGCTGTTCGATTTCAGCGCCGCCATCCATGCCCAAGGCCTGGAACGTCCGCTGGTCGAACTCATCCTGCTACGCGTATCGCAGCTCAACGGCTGCGCCTACTGCATCGACATGCACTCCAAGGACGCGCGTGCCGGCGGCGAAACCGAGCAGCGCCTGTATGTGTTGCAGGCGTGGCGAGAGGCACCGTTCTACAGTGAACGCGAATGCGCTGCGCTGGCCTGGGCCGAAGCGGTCACCCGGCTGGGCGAGCACGGCGTGCCGACCGATGTCTACGAGCGCGCCTTGGCGAGCTTCGGCGAAGAGGATCTGGTCAAGCTCAACCTGACCGTAATCCTGATCAACGCCTGGAATCGCATCGCCATTCCCTTTGGCGCGATACCTGGCGAATACCAGCCACGCGCCCGCAAAGCCGCTTGAGCTTCAACGTTCCGACGCAGCCGGCGCCGCCCCTTCGACGGCGGTCGCCGGCCGTTCGAGCGCCACAGCCCGTCGCCTCCGTCGCGCCTCCAGGGCATGCAGGTCGACGTCCCGGATGGAGATCGGACGATAGCGCTCATCGAAAGCCACCTCACCGGGCCGCCACCCGGCCCGGCAAGTGATCGACCGCCAGCACCGGCCCAACGTACGCCATTGCTGGCCCGCGATGCCGTGGTCATTGTCCTCGTCCACCGTGGGGTCACCCACGCCCGTGGCGCGCACGGGCTCCCCATAAAGCGCCGTACCGAAGACGATGTCCCACAGTGGGAAAACAAACGCATAGTTACAGGCGTGTAGCGTGGGACGAAGCGGATCCACGCGCATGTGATGCAGCCGATGGTAGCGGGGGTCCACCAACATGCGCCCAAGCACCGGCCCAAAGTGCATGCGGATATTGGCATGCCCGAGGTTCTGCAGTAGCTCGCCCAGCAGCACCAGCAAGGCGTACTCGGTGGGCGCCACGCCAATCAACAGCGCCACCGAGGCCACGATCACTGCTTCCAACAAGTCGTCCAGATAGGCGTCTCGGTCGTTCGACCAGCAACTCAATTGACGCTGGCTGTGATGCAGGCTGTGCAGCGCCCACCACCAGGGAATGGCATGTTGCAGCCGATGCACCACGTAATAGACGAAGTCGTAGATGGCGTAGTAGCACACGAACAGCAACAGTGGATGCCCCGCCAGCCAGGGCAGGCCTTGCTGCACACTGACCAGCCCACCGCCCTCGCCATCGCGGTCGCCGCCCAACCACTGGTTGAGGGGGAACAGCACCAGATAGGTGAACAGCGGTAGCACCACGAACAGCTTGAGCATGGTGTAGCGACCATCGATGGCCGTGGTGCTACGCGTGACCCATCGCTCGGCCGGCCAGACATTTTCCAGCGGACGAAGCACGCACGCGATCAACGCGACCTGTATGGTGGTAAGCACGAAGTACTGCGCGATGTCCGTTGCCTGGCTGTGCAGCCAAGACAGATGCATGGCGAGCAACGATGGCTGCACGATGTGCAGCACCGTCCAACCCAGCAACTTCATCCAAAGCGCATCCAAGGCATGCATCGCGCACATGCAATTGATTGACGTGCGGGAATTCTACGTCGCGCCCCGGAGCACGTTCATGCAGGCATCCGGCGCACAAAAATGCGTCTTTTGGGGCGATTGCAGGATCCTGCAGGCAAAAAAAACCCCTCTCCTGGAGAGGGGTTTTTCAGCGATCAAACCGCTTAAGCCGCGCGAACGCGCTTGACGATGGCGTCGCCGAAGCTGTCGGTCGTGCCCTTGCCGCCGATATCCGGCGTGACGCTGTCGCGATCGTTCGCCATGGTGTCGCGGATGGCCTGGCGCAGCTTGTTGCCCTTGTCCACCATGCCCAGGTGGTCGAGCATGTCGGCCGCGGCCAGCAGCAGTGCGCACGGGTTGGCGATGCCCTTGCCGGCGATGTCCGGCGCGGAACCATGCACAGCTTCGAAAATGGCCGCCTCGGTACCGATGTTGTCGCCCGGGGCCAGGCCCAGACCACCCACCAGACCAGCGCAAAGGTCGGACAGAATGTCACCGAACAGGTTGGTGGTGACGATCACGTCGAACTGCTCGGGCTTCATCACCAGCTGCATGCAGGCGTTGTCCACGATCATCTCGTTGAACTCGATCTGCGGGTATTCCTTGGCGATCTCGCGCGCCACGTTGAGGAACAGGCCCGAAGCGGTCTTGATGATGTTGGCCTTGTGCACGGCCGTGACCTTCTTGCGGCCCTTCTTCACGGCCAGTTCGAAGGCGTAACGCACGATGCGGCTGGAACCCTTGCGGGTGTTGCGCACCATGGAGATGGCGGTTTCGCCGTCCTCGGACACCGACTGGCCTTCGGACAGGTAGGCACCCTCGGTGTTTTCACGCACCGTGATGATGTCGATGTTGTCGAAGCGCGCCTTGGTGCCCGGGAAGCTGATCGCCGGACGCACGTTGGCGTACAGGTCGAAGTGGCGACGCAGGGTGACGTTGATCGAGGTAAAGCCACCGCCCACCGGCGTGGTCAGCGGCCCCTTCAGGGCCACCTTATGCTTGGCGATGGAATCGAGCGTCGACTGCGGCAGCAGGTCGCCGTGCTTTTCCAGTGCGACCATGCCGGCATCGACGAACTCGTAGGACAGACCGCAGTCCAGCGCATCGAGCACGCGCAGCGTGGCGTTCATGATCTCGGGGCCGATACCGTCGCCCGGAATCACGGCAATGGTCTTGCTCATGGGGACACTCCTTGGGATAAGAATCGAGCAACCCTGCGTTGGGGGAGAACAGGGTTATAAATCCCTTCAATTATCCCCCATGCGGTGCCGACCGGCCAGAGCGAAAACGCGGCTGGCCGTTGCAAATCCTCGCATGCAGCATTGAATAAACTCGCATGCGTCAAGGCGGCGGCAAGGAGCAGGCCGCCACCCTGGGGCTTGAGTCAGGCGTGACTGGCGCAGTCAGCGGCCTCAGCGTCACCGGATTCGAGCTGGTCGAGGAAATCCACCGCACGACGCAGGTGCGGAATCACGATCGACCCGCCCACCACCAGGCCCACGCTGAAGGTTTCGAAAAATTCTTCGCGGGTCACGCCGGCCTCTTTGCACTGCGCCACGTGGTAGCTGATGCAGTCATCGCAGCGCAGCACCATGGAGGCCACCAGGCCCAGCAGCTCCTTGGTTTTCACGTCCAGGGCGCCGGGCTTGTAGGTCTGGGTGTCCAGCGCGAAGAAGCGGCGCACCACTTGGTTATCTTCGGACAGGATGCGCTCGTTCATGCGCTTGCGGAAAGCGGTGAACTCCGCCACGCGGTCCTTGCCGGCCTGCTCGTCGTTAGGCTTGCTCATGCCGCACTCTCCAGCAGTTGCGCCAATTTGCCGCTGCGGTCGGCGGCAACCAGGTCGTCGAAGCCGCCCACATGCTGGTCATTGATGAAGATCTGCGGCACCGTGCGGCGGCCGCCGCTGCGCGTCAGCATCGCATCGCGCTGCGCGGGGTCCAAATCGATGCGCACTTCGCTCCACTCCAGTCCCTTGGACTTGAGCAGGTTCTTGGCGGACACGCAGTACGGGCACACTGCGGTGGAATAGACCTCGATCTTGGGCACGACAAACTCCGGAACCGAAAAATGATGCGACCTGCCCCCAAATGGGGTTGTGCGCCGCGGTATACAAGTGAACCGACACCTTTCCGAGGTGTCTCAGATGGTATTGTCGCTGACCTATGCGCATGGCACCACGTCCCACTTCTATGGCCACAGGATCTCACCCCAACCTGAGCCCGGCGCGGACGGGCCAGCGCGCGTCCAAGGAACGGCACCCGCATGAAGATGCACCCATTTGCGGGAGGCCGGCCTTGAAGGCGCGCCCTCTCCGCCGCCTGCTGACGGCCCTTCTGGTAGCGGCCCTGAGCTTTGCCGCCCAGGGGCAGGACCGTGACGTGCGCCTGCCCGACCTGGGCAGCTCCGCCAATGCGCTGATCTCGCCCCAGGAGGCCAAGGAGTACGGCGCCGCCATGCTGCGCCAAATGCGCGCCCTGGACATGGTGCTGGACGACCCCTTGCTGGACGACTACATCAACAACCTCGGCTATCGCCTCGTCGCCGGCAGTGAAAAGCCCAAAGATCACTTCTCGTTCTTCATTGCACGGGAGAACGTGATTAACGCCTTCGCCGCACCGGGTGGCTACATCGCGGTGAACTCCGGGCTCATCGTGATCACCAACAATGAGAGCGAACTGGCGGGCGTGATCGCCCACGAAATCGGCCATATCACCCAGAACCATCTGCAGCGTGCGTTCGAGGCATCCAAGAAGGACACCCCGCTGATGGCGCTGGTGTTGTTGGGCGCCATTGCGGCGGGCGCCGGCGCCGGAGCTGGCGACGCGGCAGGCGCCATCCTGATGGGCGGCCAGGGCTTGCTCATGCAGCGCCAGATCAACTTCACCCGCAAGGACGAGATCGAGGCCGACCGGGCCGGCATCCAGACCCTCGCCAACGCGGGCTACGATCCCACCGCCATGGCCAGCTTTTTCGAGCGCATGGAAGACACCCTGCGCGTAGGCAGTGGCGGCGACCGTGGCGAGCTACCCGCGCTGTTGCAGGATCACCCTGTGACGATGGACCGCATCAGCGATGCCAAGGCCCGCGCCAACGGGCTGGTCGCGCAGCAGAAGCTGCGTCCCAGCGGGTCCACCCTGGACAAGACCCAGTGGGAGAAAAGCACGGCCCCCATCGCCTATGTGAAGGACGCCACCCGCCTCGCCGCCCGCACCGAAGGGAGCGACCTGGACACCTTCCTGCTGATGCGCGAACGCGTGCGCGTGCTGTCCAACGACGCCACCCAGATGGTGAGCTACTACGCCAACAACCTGCAGAACCAGCGCGGCTTTGACACCCCGTCCAACCACTACGGCTATGCGCTCGCCCTGTTGCGCAGCAATCGCGGCGCCAAGGCGGTGGATGAGTTACAACCCCTGCTGACGGCACACCCCGCCAACCAAGTGGTGCGCCTGGCCATGGCCGATGCCAAGCTGCAGGCCGGTCGGCGCGCCGAGGCCCTGGCGATGTATGCCGACCTCAACCAGCAATCGCCCCACAACCGCGCCATCGCCATGGGCTACGCCAAGGCACTGACCGAAGGCGGCAGCCAGGACGAGGCCCGGCAGGCAGCCACCATGCTGATGCCCATGCTGGACAACAACGACGAGCCAGAGCTGTACCGCACCTACGCCCGTGCCGCCGACAAGGCGGGCGACCCGGTGCGCGCGGGCGAGGCCTTCGCCGATGCCTCCTACCTGTCCGGCCGCCCGTTCGACGCCATGGAGCAGCTCAAGCGCCTGCTGCAGCGACCGGACCTGGACTACTACGCTCGCGCCCGCATCCAGGCGCGCATCAACGACCTCACCCCGCTGGTGATGGAGCTGCGCAAGCGCAGGATCCAGACCGACGACAACCCCGATGGCCGCAGCCAGCAGCCGCTCCAGGGCCAAGGCAACTGTGAGGGACGGGTGTGTTTCAGCCTTGGCGATAGCGCTCGCTGAAACGCCTACGGGCGCACGATGACGCCGCCGTCACGTAGCAACGACGTGAAATGTCATCGCGGCGTAACATTGGACCGCTGCAATAATTGCGTCATAGGCCTCCACAGCGGACCCCACGCGTGCACAAACGCATATTGATCGTCGAAGACGAAGCCTCGATCCGCGACATGGTCGCCTTTGCCCTGCGCAAGGCCGGCATGGACGCCATTCACGCCGCCGACGCGCGCGCCGCGCAATTGGCCATTGCCGAACAAGTACCGGACCTCATCCTGCTCGACTGGATGCTGCCCGGTACCAGCGGCCTTGACCTTGCCCGCCGCCTGCGCAAGGAAGAGCTGAGCCGCGAGATCCCCATCATCATGCTCACGGCGCGCGGCGAGGAGATGGACCGCGTCAACGGCCTGGAAGCCGGCGTGGACGACTATGTCATCAAGCCGTTCTCCACGCGCGAGCTGGTCGCCCGTATCAAGGCGGTGCTCCGTCGCAGCCAGGGCGACGATGGCTCAGGCATGGTCGAGCTGGGCGGCCTGCGCATCGACGGCCCCGCCCACCGCGTGTTCGCCGGTGAGGAGCCGGTCACCATCGGCCCCACCGAATACCGCCTGCTGTACTTCTTCATGACGCATCCGGAGCGTGTGTATTCGCGCGCCCAACTGCTCGACCACGTATGGGGCGGCAGCGTGTACGTGGAGGAACGCACCGTGGACGTGCACATTCGCCGCCTGCGCAAGACGCTCGAACCATGGAAGCTCGATGACATGGTGCAGACCGTGCGTGGCGCCGGCTATCGCTTTTCCGCCAGCGTCTAAGCTCTCTATTGCGAGGGAGCGGCGTTTTGCCGATGCTGGCGCACCGCCAACCCGGCGCTCACTAGCTTCCGCCCATGCCCAAGACCTTCGAACGCTCCTGGATGCTGCCGGCCGCACTCGCGGCCGGTTTGCTTGCCGGTGCCTTCGCCGGCTGGCTGGCCGGAGGCCAAGTGGCTGTGGGTTTGGCCGCGGTCGCTATCGTGGAAATCGTCTTGCTCCTGTCCCGAATCCGTCATCAAACACGCCTCATGATGACGACAGACCCCTTGGCAACCTCCCTTCAGCATGACCGTTTCATGACGCGTTCCCGTCGCATCGCCTCCAGTCTGCGCGATCTGCGCAGTGCCGCCGGCAGCCTGCCGGACGCGGTCGTCCTGCTCGACAACGAGCAGCACGTCCGCTGGTTCAACCACGCCGCCGAGGATCTGCTCGGCCTGCGTCGCCCGCAGGATCGCGGCGCGCATCTGGACGAACGGCTGAGCACCACCGAACTCGCCACCTGGTTGAAGGACGGTGCGCGCGAGCCGCTCAACGATGTGGCTGCACCCGGCCTGCCCAATCGCCACATCAACGTGACGCTGCTGCCGTTCGGCCGCCGTCAACGCTTGCTGCTGGCGCGCGACATCAGCCACCTCACGCGTCTGGAGCAGATCCGTCGCGACTTCGTGGCCAACGTGTCGCACGAGTTGCGCACGCCGCTCACGGTGATCCACGGTTATCTGGAATTGATCGATCCCGAGGATGTGCCCGAACTCGCACCGGTGCTCACCGAAATGCGCGCGCAGTCCAAGCGCATGGGTCAGATCGTGGAAGACCTGCTCACGCTCTCGCGTTTGGAAACCCAGGAGCACGTGCAGGACGAGCGCGTGCAGATGACGCCGCTGCTCGCCACCATTCGCAAGGAAGCCGAGGCGCTCAGCCAGGGCCGTCACACCATCGTGGTCGAGGCCACCGCCGAGGCCGACCTGCTCGGTTCGGTGAAGGACTTGCACAGCGCCCTCTCCAACCTGGTGAGCAACGCCGTGCGCTATACGCCCACCGGCGGACGCATCACCATCCGCTGGCGTCGCACGGCGGATGGCGCGGTGTATTCGGTGACCGATACCGGCTACGGCATCCCCGCCTCACACCTGGCGCGACTCACCGAACGCTTCTATCGCGTCTCCTCCAGTCGCTCGCGCGAAAGTGGCGGCACCGGCCTGGGCCTGTCCATCGTCAAGCACGTACTGAACCTGCACCAGGCGCGCCTGGACATTCAGAGCGAGCCAGGCCAGGGCTCCACCTTTTCCTGTTGGTTCAGCAACGAGCGCCTGCTGGCGCCGAGTTCGGGCGACCCGGATTGACCCCTCGCCCGATGTAGGCAAGGCGCTTCACCGTGCGCCGACTGAACGCCGGTCACACTACGCGGCAGTGCGCCATGCCACGGCGCGCCGCATGGGACAGAATGGAGGGATGCGCCGTAAACCCGCCACTCCTTCGCCGGTCCTCGATCGTGCCGCCCCCGAGCTCTACCTCAGCCGCGAGCTGGCGGCGCTCGAGTTCAACTTCCGTGTGCTCGCTCAGGCCCGCGATGCCCGCATCCCGCTGCTGGAGCGGTTGCGCTACCTGAGCATTGTCGCCAACAACCTCGACGAGTTCTTCGAGGTGCGCGTGGCCATGCTCAAGCACCATCACATGTTCGGGTCAGCCGCGCCGGGACCCGATGGTCTCTCCTCCGGTGAATTGCTCACGCGCATCCGCAAGCGCGTGCTCGACCTGGTGTCCGAGCAATACCAGTTGTGGCAAGGCGAGATCGGCCCCGAACTGGATGCCGAAGGTATCCATTTCCTCAAGCGCGATCGCTGGACCGAACGCCAGCGGCGCTGGCTGCAGGGCTATTTCGAGAACGAGGTGATGCCGGTGCTGTCGCCGCTGGGTTTGGACCCCGCGCATCCGTTCCCGCGCATCCTCAACAAGACGCTCAACATCGCCGTGGTACTCAAGGGTCGCGACGCCTTCGGGCGCGAGGGTCACATGGCCCTGGTGCGCGCGCCGCGCTCGCTGCCGCGCATCATCCGCCTGCCCGACGAGGTGTGCGACGGCGGCGTGCACTACATCTTCCTGGCCGAACTGCTGCAAGGATTCGTGGACCTGATGTTCCCCGGCTTCAAGGTTGCCGGGTCGTACCAGTTCCGCGTCACCCGCAACAGCGAGCTGATGGTGGAAGAGGCCGAGGTGGAGAACCTGGCCCGCGCGCTGAGCGAGGAATTGATTGGCCGCGGTTACGCCCGCCCGGTGCGCCTGGAGATCGGCAACGACTGCCCCAAGTCCATCGTCTCCATGCTCATCGGCAATTTCGAGCTGGAAGAAACCGACGTCTATCGTTGCGACGGGCCGGTCAACATCATCCGCGCCGGCACCATCTATGACGGCCTGGATCGTCCCGACCTCAAGTTCCCTCGCTTCGTGCCCCAGTTGCCGCAGGCGTTCAAAGAAAACCGCTGCAAGTTCGAAGTGCTGCGCCAACGCGACGTGCTGCTGCACCACCCCTACGAATCGTTCGCGGCGGTGGTGGATTTGCTGCGCCAGGCCAGCCAGGACCCGGCCGTGCTCGCCATCAAGCAGACCCTGTACCGCGCCGGTGAGGACACCCCGCTGGTCGATCTGCTGGTGGAGGCCGCGCGCAACGGCAAAGATGTCACCGTGGTGATCGAACTGCGTGCGCGTTTCGACGAAGAGGCCAACATTCGCCTTGCCACCCGCCTGCAGGAGGCCGGCGTGCAGGTGGTCTACGGCGTGGTGGGCTACAAGACGCACGCCAAGATGCTGCTGATCGTGCGCCGCGAGGACGAAACGCTGCGCCGCTATGTGCACTTGTCCACGGGCAACTATCACCAGGCCAATAGCCGCAGCTACACCGACATCGGCCTGATGACCGCGCACCCGGGTATCGGTGAGGATCTGCACAAGGTGTTTCAGCAGCTCTCCGGCCTGGGGCCGGTAATCGAGCTGCAGCACCTGCTGCACTCGCCCTTCACGCTGTACCCCAGCGTACTGGAGAAGATCGAGCGCGAAACGGCGCACGCGCAGGCCGGGCGCCCCGCCCGTATCGTGGCCAAGCTCAACGCACTCAACGAAGCGCATGTCATCCAGGCCCTGTACCGTGCCTCGCAGGCCGGCGTGGAGATCGACCTGATCGTGCGCGGCGCCTGCACCTTGCGCCCTGGCCTGCCGGGCGTGTCGGAGCGCATTCGTGTGCGCTCCATCATCGGCCGCTTCCTGGAGCACAGCCGCGTCTATTGGTTCGCCAACGATGGCACGCCAGAGCTCTACTGCGCCAGCGCCGACTGGATGGAGCGCAACCTCAAGCGCCGTATCGAGGTCGCTTTCCCCATCCTCGACCACACGTTGGCGCAGCGCGTCTACGAGGAAACGCTCGCCAACTATCTGGCCGACAACACCGAAGCATGGCTGCTTGACGACAAGGGCCGCTACACACGCGCCACGCCTGGCATCGAGCCTCCGCACAGTGCGCAGCGCTGGCTACTGGCAAAGTTGGTGCCTGGCCCGACCTGAGAGCCAGTTCACGATCTCCGCGCAAACCGCTGCCGGCGCGGGCCACGCCGAGATGGTGAGCAGACTCTAAGCGAACGCCTCGATTTCGTAGCGAGGCCGTAGCGTGCGAGAATTCTCACCATGCTGCCCGATATGAGCCCCGCATGAGCCAAGGCGATCCGACCCCGATCAAGGATGGCGAACTGATCGCCGCTGTGGATATGGGCTCCAACAGCTACCACATGGTGGTGGCACGCGTAGAACACGGCGAACCCCGCGTTATCGATCGACTGCGTGAAACCGTGCGTATGGCGGCTGGCTTGCGCACGGACGGCACGCTGGACGCGGAACATCGTGCGCGCGCCATCAACTGCCTGGCTCGCTTCGGCCAGCGTATCGCGGGCGTGCCCTCCATTCGGGTCCGCGCAGTGGCCACCAACACGGTGCGGCGACTGGCCTCGCCGCAAGGCTTCCTGACCGCGGCGGAAACCGCGTTGGGGCACCCCGTGGAAATCGTCTCGGGACGTGAAGAAGGCCGACTGATTTTCCTTGGCGCCTCGCACGACCTGCCTGCCTCACGCGAGAGCCGACTGGTGATCGACGTGGGTGGCGGCAGTACCGAGTTCATCATTGGCCGCGGCTTTGCCCCCATGCACACGGAAAGCGTGCAGGCCGGCTGCATCGCCTCCACCCTGCGCTTTTTCCCAGGTGGCAAGCTCAATCGCAAGCGCTGGCAGCGTGCTACCGCCGAAATCGGTGTGCTGCTGCAGCAGTTCGCCGAGGACTACCGGGAGTCCGGCTGGGTGGAGGTTTATGGATCCTCCGGCACCGCCAAGGCGATCGGCTCGGTGGTGCAGGCCATGAAACTCTCCGACGACGGCATCACGCCCGCCTCGCTCGCGTCGCTGCGCGATGCCCTGCTCACGCAAGGACAGATCGGCTCGCTGAAGCTGCCCGGCTTGGCCGAGGACCGCGCCCCCGTGATCGCCGGCGGCGTGGCCATTTTCGAAGCCGCCTTCGCCGCGCTGGGCATCGAGCGCATGCGCGTGTGCCAAAGCTCCATGCGCGAAGGCCTGTTGTGGGACCTCATCGGCCGCGCCGGCGGCACCGATCCGCGCACCGCCAGCATCGACGCCCTCGCCAGTCGCTACGGCGTGGACCGCGCCCAGGCACGTCGCGTGGAATCGACCGCACTGATGTTCTTCGATCAGGTGGCGCGCATCTGGAAGCTCGATGCCGAGGCGCGCGAATGGCTGTCGTGGTCCGCGCGCGTGCACGAGATCGGCCTCGCCATCGCGCACAGCCAACACCATCATCATGGCGCCTATATCCTGCGCCACGCCGACCTGGCCGGTTTCTCGCGCCAGGAGCAGCAACTGCTCGCGGCCATCGTGGAGTCGCACCGCCGCAAGCCGGACAAGGCGGTGTTCTCCGCCCTGCCGCAGCGCTACCGCTTACTGGCCCGCTACATCACCGCCCTGCTGCGCCTGGCGGTATTGTTCCGCCGCGCCCGACGCGCCGAGTCGCTGCCCCCCATGCAACTGGCCGCAACCAGCCAGCGCCTGCGCCTGAGCATCCCCTCCGCCTGGCTGGACCAGCACCCGTTGAGCGAGGCCGATCTGGAGCAGGAGCAGGCCCCGATGAACGAGCTGGGTCTGTTGCTGGAAGTCCACCCATCCTGAGTCCAGGCCACACGACCGGAACCGCGCACGAGCCACGGCGCGCGCCGGCCGCGTATGATGTCTGGATGCCACACGCCGCCCGACCCGCCATGTCCCGACTGCTGCTCGCCACGCTCCTGCTGTTTTCGCCCCTTGCGCTGCTGGCGCAGACGGCCAAACCCGCCACACCGGCCGCGGCGACAGCCGCCCACCCGCAAGTGGTGCTGCACACCTCGCAGGGCGACATTACGCTTGAGCTGTATCCCGACAAGTCGCCTCGCAGCGTCGCCAACTTTCTGCAGTACGTGCGCGATGGCTTCTACAGCGGCACGGTGTTCCATCGCGCCATTCAGGGTTACCTGGTTCAGGGCGGCCTCTATACCCGCGACCTGCAAGCCAAGCGCACCCGCTCGGCCATTCCCAGCGAGGCGGACAATGGCCTCTCCAACCTGCGCGGCACCGTGGCCGTAGCGCGCGGCGCGGACCCGAACTCCGGCACGTCGCAGTTCTTCTTCAACCTGGTGGACAACCGCCGCCTCGACTTTGTCGGCAACCAGAGCGGCCTCACCTGGGGCTACGCCGTGTTCGGCAAGGTCGTGAAAGGCATGGACGTGGTCGACAAGATAGCCGCCCTGCCCACGCGTGGCCTGGGCCCCTTCGCGGGCGACGTACCCAATCCGCTGATCGTGATCGACAGCGCCAATGTGGTGGGCGAGGAATCGAGCCCGACACAGCCGGCCGCACCGGCCGCCACCAAGGGCGACAAGCCGGCCGGCAAGACCAAGGGCTAAGGCTTCATGGCAACGTTATTCATCGCCGACCTGCACCTGGACGACAGCCGTCCGCATATCACGCAGTTGTTCGAGCAGTTTCTCGCCAGCGAAGAAGCACGCTCCGCCGACGCGCTCTACATCCTCGGCGACCTAGTGGAAGCCTGGGTCGGTGACGACGACGACGCCGAGCTGCCCAAGCGCATCGCACACGCCACGCGCACACTGCGCGATGCTGGCGTGCCGGTGTACTTCATGGTCGGCAACCGCGACTTCCTGCTGGGCGAAGACTACGCCCAGCGCGCCGGTTTCACCCTGCTCGAGGACGGCACGGTGCACACGCTCTATGGCCGCCCCACCCTGCTGATGCACGGTGACGTGCTATGCACGGACGACGTCGCCTACCAAACGGTACGCAAGCAAGTACGCAACCCGGAATGGATGGCCCAAGTACTCGCGATGCCGCTACCGGCACGACGCGCCTTTGCTGCCAAGGCGCGCGAGGACAGCCGCGCTCACACGGGCAGCACCCTGGAAACCATCATGGACGTAAACGCCGACGCCGTTGCCCAAGCCATGCGCCAGGCTGGCGTCACGCGACTGATCCATGGCCACACCCATCGCCCGGCGGTGCATCGCCTGGATCTGGATGGACAGCCCGTCGAACGCATCGTGTTGGGCGACTGGTACGAACACGGCTCAGTGCTGCGCATCACGCCTGATAGCACGGACCTGCGCGGCCTCTCACTGAGCTGAGCGGATGCGCGGCCACGCCACGCACCCCATCAACATCCTCACTCAATGATGCTCTTCATGGGGCGCACCCCGCGGTGCGCTGGCATGAGGTGCAGGCGCATGGCTCGCCGCTGGCGCTCGTTGCTGCGGCGCACGGTAGCTGGGTGCACGATAGGGCGACGCCGGCCCGCCATAACTGGGGTAGCGCGCAGTGTGCGCCACATACCCACCGCCCGTACCCATGGAACGAGCCGGCTCGCTCGCCGGCATCTGCGCCGTGTGCGCCCTATACCCGCCATCGCGATTCATCGTACGCACCGGACCGCCGGAGGATGCGCCAGGCCCAGCGTGTGGCGCGAACCCTGAGGAGCGCAGCGCCATGTCGCTATGCGCGGCGGGTGACGTCGCCGGTGAACCCATTCGCTGCGTATTGAAAGCTGCGGCCGAAGGGGGCGCCGCCGCATGCAGCGCGCCCGCCGTGGTCGTGCCGCCGATGGCTGGCGCGCCCCGATTGAACGACGCGCGCATGGACGGATCGCGGCTCGCCACCGTGCTCTGCCGCGTCTGCGCCGCGACCGCAGGCATGTGCGACTCGCGTGCGAAGGCCATTTCCTGCGCATTGGGTCGCGCATTGATACCGCCCCGCCCACCGTTGAAGCTGGTGCGATTGACGCTCACGTTGTTAACCGTGGTGTTGTACACGTGGGTGATATGCACGTTGTCGATGCGATTGACCGACCGGTTGTAGAAAAACGCACCTCCGCGCCAGTAACCGCCGGCATAGCCCACTCCACCGTAGCCGAAGCCATAGTTGATGCCGCCATAGAACCCCACGTGCCGGCCCCAGTAACCCATGTGGAATACGTAGAGCCCGCCTGACCATCCCCACCAACCTGGCGTCCACAACGCACCGACGTAAGGCGGTAGCACCCAGGTGCCAGGCACCCAGTAATAGCCGTCATCGCCCCACGCCCAATAGCCCGGCACCCAGATGTAGCCCGGGCCAGGAATTACCGGCTGCACGTACACAGGCAGCGGTGGCGGCGGCGTGCCCACGGAAATACCCACGCCTAGCGATACGCTGGCCTCGGCACGATGAGGTGCAGCGACGCCGACCAGCACTGCCAACGATAAGGCCAGGGCACAAGTCAGGCGACGACGCGATACAGAAGCTTCAAACCGTTGCACGACCATGGCGAGTCCTCCGCGGCAGGTGGCCTGGGGACAATAACGTGCAGCGGCGCGCTGCGTGATACGTCGTGCATGACACATGGTTGCGGATGGTTCAGTCGCATGCATCGCACATGAACCCGGCAAGTCCCCGAAGAAGGCCAGATACGCAAAAAGCCCCACAAAGGGGGCTTTTTGCGTATCTGGCGGAGAGAGAGGGATTCGAACCCTCGATAAGGCTTTTGACCCTATACTCCCTTAGCAGGGGAGCCCCTTCGGCCTCTCGGGCATCTCTCCGTTTTTTGTCCACATTGCTGCGGAGCCGGCAAGGATACTAACCGGCGAGCTTTAGGTAAAGCTTTTTTGCCTGTCAGTGATCGCCGGCGCCACCGGACGTGCTGCTATCCGGTTCGTGCTCGTTCTTGATCCGTTGATAGATCTCTTCGCGATGCACGGCGACGTTCTTGGGCGCATTGATGCCAATACGCACTTGATTGCCTTTCACGCCTAGAACGGTAACGGTCACCTCGTCACCGATCATCAAGGTTTCACCGACCCTGCGGGTCAGAATCAACATGTTTGCCACTCCATGAATACTTTGGTCATAGGCCAACAGACGGCTGTGCCTCACCCCTGAGCTTCACCGTCCGCACTTTTATCGACGATTTTACCCGTCGAAGGCCCTACCGCCTTCCCCGGTTCACAGACGAGGCATCCCCTGTTGATGCCATGTCGAGCGACACCGTCGCAACCATCGGTGCCGGCAGTGTTTGGATACTAGCCGAGCGTCCGATGGCTGCGCAATGCGTAAACGGCAACGGAGTAAGTTCCGTTGACGTGCGTCAGACCAGCGTCAGGAACCCAGTCGCGCTTCGATCCAGGCCGGCAGGCCAGCCAGGATGCCCGGTAGCGCGGCGCTATCGGTGCCGCCGCCCTGGGCCATGTCCGGACGCCCGCCGCCCTTGCCGTCGATCTGGCTGGCCACATGCGCGACCACCTCGCCGGCCTTGACCCGGCCAAGCGCCTTGCCGTTCACGCCAGCGACCAGCGATACACGGCCCTCGGCCGCGCCAGCCAGCACAATCACGCAATCGGCCATCTGCTGCTTGAGCTGGTCCATGCTGTCGCGCAACGCCTTGGCGTCCAAGCCTTCCAGACGGGCGGCCACGACCTTGATGCCATCGATTTCGTGGGCCGTCGAGGCAAGATCGGCGGTGGCCGAGCCGGCGGCCTTGGCGCGCAACGATTCCAGCTCGCGCTCCAGCTTCTTCTGCTTGTCGAACAGCTGGCGCAGCTTCTCCACGGCGTCATCACCATGGGCAGACAACAGTTGCGAGAACTCGCCCAGGCGGCGTTCTTCGTCCGCCACGTAGGCCAGCGCGCCCGCACCTGTAACAGCTTCGATACGGCGCACGCCCGAGGCCACGCCCGCTTCGCTGATGATCTTGAACAGGCCAATGTCACCGGTACGGTTCACGTGGGTGCCACCGCACAACTCGGTGGAGAAGCCGCCCATCTTGAGCACGCGCACTTCATCGCCATACTTCTCGCCGAACAGCGCCATGGCGCCGAACTCGATGGCTTCGTTGTAACCCATGTGATGCACTTCGGCGGCCTCGTTGCGGCGCACCTCGGCATTCACCAGCGCCTCGATCTCGCGCAGTTCCTCAGCGCTCATCGGCTTGAAGTGCGCAAAGTCGAAACGTAGACGTTCCGGCGCGACCAGCGAGCCCTTCTGCGTCACATGCTCGCCTAGCACCTTGCGCAAGGCCGCGTGCAGCAAATGGGTGGCCGAATGATTGAGCACGATGGCCTGGCGGCGGCTGCCATCGACGCTCGCATCGACCGTGTCGCCCACGCGCAACGCCTGCTTGCCCTGCCAGCGGCCAGCATGCCCGAAGAACACACCGCCCATCTTGAGCGTGTCCGCCACGGCGAACGCGCCGGCCGTGCTCTGCAATGCTCCCGTGTCGCCCACCTGGCCGCCGGACTCAGCGTAGAACGGGGTACGATCGAGGATGACGAGACCTTCCTCGCCCTCCTCCAGCTGATCGAACTGCTTGCCCGCGCGCACGATGCCCACGACCTTGCCGCCCTGCGCATTGAGTGCCTCGTAGCCCAGGAACACGGTCGGCGCCAGCTGGCTGGCCAGCTCGGCCGGCATCTGGCCCTTGGCTTCGAACTTGCCGCCTTCGCGGCTGCGCTCCTGCTGCTCCTTCATGGCCAGCTCGAAGCCGTCCATATCCACCGTCATGCCGCGCTCGCGTGCAATGTCGGCGGTCAGGTCGACCGGGAAGCCATAGGTGTCGTACAGGCGGAACGCGTCGGCGCCGGGAATGCTGCCGCTGGACTTGGCGGCCACCGCGTCGAACAGGCGCATGCCGTTCTCCAGCGTTTCGCCAAAGCGGCGCTCTTCGGTACGCAGCGCGTCCTCGACGAAGGCCTGCTTCTGCGCCAGCTCTGGATAGGCCACGCCCATTTCTTCCACCAGCGGCTGCACCATCTTCCAGAAGAAATCGCCGCGCACGCCCAGCATCCAGCCGTGACGCAGCGCGCGACGGATGATGCGGCGAAGCACGTAACCACGGCCTTCGTTGGACGGCAGCACGCCGTCGACAATAAGGAAAGAGCACGCGCGAATATGGTCGGCGATCACGCGCAGCGACTTGTTGGCCAGATCCTTGGTGCCGGTAAGCTCGGCGGCCACCTGGATCAAGTGCTGGAACAGGTCGATCTCGTAGTTGGAATGCACGTGCTGCAGCACGGCGGCCAGGCGCTCCAGGCCCATGCCGGTATCCACGCACGGCGCGGGCAGCGGCGACAGCGTGCCGTCGGGAGCGCGGTCAAACTGCATGAACACCAGGTTCCAGATTTCGATGTAGCGATCGCCGTCTTCGTCGGGCGAGCCCGGCGGACCACCGGCAATGTCCTCGCCATGGTCGAAGAAGATCTCGGTGCACGGGCCGCAGGGGCCGGTATCGGCCATCTGCCAGAAGTTGTCCGATGCGTACGGCGCGCCCTTGTTGTCGCCAATGCGCACGATGCGCTCGGCCGGCACGCCCACTTCCTTGTTCCAGATGTCGAAGGCCTCGTCATCGGTGTGATAGACGGTGACCCAGAGCTTTTCCTTGGGCAGCTTGAACACGCCCGTCAGCAATTCCCAGGCGTAGGCAATGGCGTCGCGCTTGAAGTAGTCGCCAAACGACCAGTTGCCGAGCATTTCGAAGAACGTATGGTGGCGCGCGGTGTAGCCGACCGAATCGAGGTCGTTGTGCTTGCCACCGGCACGCAGGCAGCGCTGCACGTCGGCCGCGCGCACGTAGGGCAGCTTTTCGCTGCCCAGGAACACGTTCTTGAACTGCACCATGCCCGAGTTGGTGAACAGCAGCGTGGGATCGCTGGCCGGCACCAGGGAACTGGACGGGACGATGGTGTGCCCTTTCGAGCGGAAATAGTCGAGGAAAGTCGAGCGGATTTCGGCAGTTTTCATGCGGTTGGGGACGACCAGTACGAGAAGGCCACGCCCGGACCGCACCGCCGCGATCAGTCAGTCTCGTCGGCAGCGTCGTCCACCTCAGCGTGGGTAACACTCCGTACTGTGGCGGCGGGAAAGCCCCGACGCAAGAGAAATTGCGCCCGGCGGGCCTTTTCCGCCGGATCGGCGGCGGGTTTTCCGCCAAAACGGCGCCGCAACTGGTCGGCGGCATTCTTGGCCCAGTCCACTTCGGCCTCTTCCAGCACCGCCCGAATGCGGGCCTCGGGCAGGCCGTGACTCTTAAGTTCTGCCCGCAGGCGCATGGGGCCGTAGCCCTGGGCCACGCGGCTGCGCACCAATGCTTCGGCGAAGCGGTCGTCGTCCTGATAGTGCTGGGCGCCCAGGCGATCCAGGGCGTCACCCGCCTCATCGCCGTCATAACCGCCCTGGCGCAGCTTGAGCTTCAGCTCGCGCCGGGAATGCTCGCGGCGCGCCAGCAATCCCAACGCCTTGTTATAGGCGCTAGGTTTTGCTTTACGGGAGTCACGGTCGTCTGCGCTCACCTTGAAAATCACCTGTCGTGCGAGGAATGGACCAGGGGGACGCAACGCCTGCCCTGATGCATGTCAATCATGGTCGGACGCAAATTCCCAAATATAGGGGGAGCCGTTACCCTTCCCGAGACCAAGCCGTGACCAAACACTTTCCGACCATCACCAAGGATATCTCCGCCCAACTGAAGACGCTCCGCGCGGATATCGCCGACACCATGCAAGGCTTCTCAGCCATGGCACATGCCGCCACCCGCGACGGAGCGCTGGACAAGAAGACCAAAGAACTCCTAGCGCTGGCCCTGGGCGTTGCAGCCCATTGCGATGGCTGCCTGGGTTTTCACGCCGAAGCGCTGGTGAAACTTGGCGCCACCAGGGCGGAAGTGGAGGAAGCGCTGGGCATGAGCATCTACATGGGAGGCGGACCGTCCCTCATGTACGCTGCCGATGCCCTGGCCGCCTTTGAACAATTTCGCGCCCTGGCGCAGCCGCAAACCTAAGCGCGCCGCCGCACCGAGCCCGTGGATCGCGCCGGTCGACCGGCGCGATCTCGTACCTCAGCTCTCTTCCACTGCCTCTTCGGAAACCGGCGTAGCCTTGCCACCGATGGTGAGCAGGCGTGCGCGCAGCTCGGCATCCACCTCGTTGGCGATAGCCGGGTTATCGCGCAGGAACTGGCGCACGTTCTCCTTGCCCTGACCGATGCGGTCACCCTTGTAGCTGTACCAGGCGCCGGACTTGTCGATCAGGTTCTGGGCGACGCCCAGCTCGATGATCTCACCTTCACGCGAGGAGCCTTCGCCGTAAAGGATCTCGAACTCGGCCTGACGGAACGGCGGCGCCACCTTGTTCTTCACCACCTTGACGCGGGTTTCCGAACCGATGACCTCTTCGCCCTTCTTCACCGCGCCGATGCGGCGGATGTCCAGGCGCACCGAGGCGTAGAACTTCAACGCGTTACCGCCCGTGGTGGTTTCCGGGCTGCCGAACATCACGCCGATCTTCATGCGGATCTGGTTGATGAAGATCACCAGGCAGTTGGACTTCTTGATGTTGGCGGTGAGTTTGCGCAGCGCCTGGCTCATCAGGCGAGCATGCAGGCCCACGTGGGAGTCACCCATTTCGCCTTCGATTTCGGCCTTGGGCGTGAGCGCGGCGACGGAGTCGACCACCACCACGTCCACAGCGCCCGAACGCACCAGCATGTCGGCGATTTCCAGCGCCTGTTCGCCGGTGTCGGGCTGCGACACCAGCAGATCGTCCACGTTGACGCCCAGCTTGGCGGCGTAGGACGGGTCCAGCGCGTGCTCGGCGTCGACGAAGGCCGCCGTGCCGCCGTTCTTCTGACAGTTGGCGATGACCTGCAGGGTCAGCGTGGTCTTACCCGAGGATTCCGGGCCGTAGATTTCAACGACACGGCCGCGCGGCAGGCCGCCCACGCCCAGCGCGATGTCCAGCCCCAGCGAGCCGGTGGAGACGGTTTCCACCACGTCGTCGGAGCGGTCGCCCAGGCGCATGACCGCGCCCTTGCCGAATTGCTTCTCGATCTGGCCGAGGGCGGAAGTGAGCGCACGGCGCTTGTTGTCATCCATCGTCTTGAATCCCGGAGTGGCAGTGAATGAAAGGCATGATGCCCGCGGGTAGTCTCACGGGCTGCGATCTCAGAAAAGCCAGTATCCCACACCCGTCAAGCCGGGCCGGGATACCCGGCGGCGGCTCAGTCGGTCAGGCTCTGCAGCACACCCTTGAGCGCCGCGGCCACCGTTTGCCGGCGCACTGCTTCGCGGTCGCCATCGAAATGGAAAAGCTTGGCATTGGCGTAGCCGCCGCGCCGCTTCCAGCCGATCCAGACCGTGCCCACCGGCTTGTCAGCCGTGCCGCCGCTGGGGCCGGCGATACCGGTAACGGCCACCGCCATGCCCGCGCCAAACCTGGCCAACGCGCCCGACACCATCTCCAGCGCCGTTTCCTCGCTGACCGCACCGGTGCGCTCCAGCGTGCGCGGATTGACGCCCAGCAGGGCTTCCTTGGCTTCGTAGCTGTACGTGACCACGCCAGCGTCGAACCAGGCCGAGCTGCCCGGCAGATCGGTCAGGGTCTTGGCGATCCAACCGCCGGTGCAGGACTCAGCCGTCACCATCATCAACCGCTTCTGCAGGGCGAGCTGGGCCACCTGCTCGGCGAGTTGCCTGAGTTCGGCATCGGAGGGAGAGCACGCGGTCATAAGGGAAAGCTCCTTGGGGAAGAGGTGCCAACCAGCACAAGTCGCCGGTTCTACCTGCAATGCTCCGCTACGCCAAGCCCCGATGTGCCCGAGCCACCGATGACCGCCTCGCTACTCAATGGCGCGCCCCGTGGTATCGCGTTGCGTCGTGACCTGCGCGCGCGGCCTGAACCGCCATGCGGCGAGCGCGCCGTACACGAGTGCCAAGGCGACCAGATTGAGCAATTGGGGCGCCACCTCGGACACACTGGCGCCCATCTGGTTGAGGCGCACCATCGCGTTGATGCCCGGCGTGGTCGGCAGCAGCTTGGCGATCCAGACCAACGGCGCGGGTGTCGCCTCCGCAGGCCATGACAAGTTGGCCAGAAAGAACATGGGCAGCGACAAAAACGTGATGAGCTGGAAGGGACGCTCGCGCGTGCGGAAAAAACTGCCCAGGAGCAGCGCCATCGCCACGACGGCCGCCACATAGAGAACCGCCGCGAGCAGCAGCCCGCCCAGGTTGCCGCCGCGCGGGTAGTCCTGAAACCACACCACGAAACCGTTGTAGTACAGCACCGAACACAGCCCCAGCGTGGCGAACGCCGCGGCGATGCCCGCCATCCCCGCGCGCGAGAAAGCCAAGCGCCCCATGCGTTCGCGACGCGTACCTGCCATCACCAGCATGCCGATCAACAAAGTCTGCTGCACGATGAGTTGCGCCACCCCTGGCACCACGGCACTGCCATAGCCTTCGCGCGTATTGAACAACGGGCGCTGCACCAGTTGAATCGGCGGTGGAGCGGGAGGCCCGGCGAACTGCGCCTGCTCGACAGCGGCTTGCCGCGCGAAGGCACCGGCGGCATCGGCCACGCCTTGCAGCACCTGGCTGGCACGCCCCAGGTAGGCGCCGCGTCCGAACAACGCCACGCCACCGCTACCGCCGCGCAGCACGTCATGCTGAAAGCCATCGGGTATCACCATCAAGCCTTCGGCATCGCCGCGTGCGAGCAAGGCTTCACCGGCATCCATCGAATCCACGGTGGCCGCCACGAACACGGCATTCACGGCGTCGATACGCCGACTCAGCGCCCGGCTTAGCGGGCTGTGGTCTTGGTCGACCACCACCACGGGAAAGTCCGAAGCCACCTGATGACGATAGGCGCTGGGATAGAAGAACGAGTAGATGATCACCGCCAGAATGAGCGTAACCACGGCATAACGATCGCGCAGCAGCGTGGCGAACGTTTCCCGGTAGGCATCGAAGAATGGGGTCATCGCAGGCCCCACGCCTTGGGATCGCGTGCCGCACGCGCATAAAGCCACCACCCTGCTGCCCCCGCCACCAGCACGAACAGCATGAGCGCGCCGAGTGGCCTGGCCGAGTCGGCGAGCGACGCATGCGCATCCAATTGCTGCGCCTGCAGGCGGAGGTAATACGTGTAGGGAAGTATCGCATTCCAGGCCCTGACGAAGGCGTTCGCGCCGATCACCGGAAAGGTGCCGGCGGAGAATGCCAACGAGGTACCTGCGTAGATACCCACCAGCGAGAGCGACGTGCCCATGTTGCGCGTAGCGCCCACCAGCAAGAGCGCAATGGCCGCATAGGCCAGCAGCATCAAGCCATAGCCCAGCACCAGCAGCCCCACATCGCCGTGTACGCCACCACCGCGCACGCCCGCCAACCACGCAAGCCCCAGCACCGCGTACAAGAGGAACAGCAGCATATAGGGTGCGACCTTGCCAACCACGGCCGACAACACGTGACCACCGCAGGCATCCATCCAGCTCGTCACCGTGGCGTCGCGCAATTCGCGCCCGAACGCCGCTGCCCACGCCAGCGTCGCCGCCAAGTGCAACATGGCCGGAAACAAGAGGCTCAACAGGAAATGTTCATAGCTGCGCGACGCATTCCCCAGCACGGATACCTGCACGCTGATGGGCGCTGCCCGCAACTTGCCCGGCCCGCGAATGGCGGCTGTCTGCTCTTTCGCCACTCGCTGGGTAAAGGCCTGCACCGTGGCCGAGATCTCGCGTGACGCCGCCTGCCCCGCGGTGAGGTAACTCGCGTTGTACCAGCCCAGTATCGTCGCACCATTGCGCACCAAGGCATCGCGCGACGTGTTTGGGCCCACCAAAACTACGGCGTAACTCTTTCCCTCCCGCACCAACGGCCAGGCGTCCAGCAAGGCGTCGCGCTGGTAGGCCACGTGCAACCCAGGGTTCTCGTCCAGCATGCGGATCAGTTCGCGGCTGAGCGCACTGCGCTCCTGGTCCACCACCACGATGGGCAACTTGCGCGGCACGCCCGCGCTGAAGAACCATGCGAACAGCGCCAGCGCGAGTAGCGGCATCCAGGTGACCAGCGCCAGATCCCAGCGATCCGTGCGCAAGTGCGCGCACTCGCGAGCGGCCGAACGCAGGAACGCCTGCCAGGGCGAGCGGGCCGGCTCGCTCAGTGCGGCGGCCATGGAAACAGCACACTCATGCCTGGGCGCAGCCCCTGGATTGCCTGCACCGGACGCACGCGCACCTCGAAACTCTTGACGTCGTAGCCCGAGGACTGTCGGGTGGCGCGCCACGTGGCGAAATCGCCAGCCGGATTGATGAAATAGACCTCGAACTCGGCGTCATCCAGTTTCAGCGCCGGGATGCTGCCGCGCAGACGATCGCCCATCTTGAGCGCGGAGAACTGATCCTCGCGAAGATTGAACGCCACCCAGGGGTGATCCACGTCGGTGAGCGCAAACACGGGATAGCCCGCCGGCACGAGTTCACCCACGGTGACCAGGCGCTTGCCCACTTCGCCAGCGGCCGGCGCGCGCCCTTGCACTTCGTCCTCGGCGGCCTGCACCTCGGCCACGGCGCCCTCGGCCTGCCCGACCTGTGCAGCGGCGGCGGCCTTGTCCTCGTCACGCGTGCCGGCGAGTGCCTGATCGTACTGCGCACGCGCGGCCTTGGCCTGCTCGGCCGCACTGATCGCCTGGGCCTGCGCCTCATCGCGATTCTGGCGAGTGACCACGCCTTCTCGATAGAGATTATCCAGGCGGGCGAAGGTGGCCTGCGCCAACTGATGGCCGGCCTGCGCGCGATTCCAATTGGACTCCAAGGCGCGCACGTCTTCCGCGCGAGGGCCGTTCTTTGCCTTTTCGTTGGTGGCCTGCGCGGCCGCCAGCACGGACGCGGCCTGTTGCCGCTTCGCTGCCACTTCGGGGCTGTCCAGCTCGAACAGCACCTGGCCTGGCGTCACGCGATCGCCTTCGTGCACGTGCAGTTTTTCCACGCGCGCGGTGATCTTGGCGGCCACGTTGATGCTGTCGGCATCGACCATGCCCTGCACGAGATCCGCCGGCTTGCGATAGGCCAGCCATAAGCCCAACGCGACGATGACGATGACCACCAACAGGGCGAGCAGGCCCAAGGGAGGCTTGCGCTCCTTTCCGGAGGCGGCCGGGGAAGAGGATGCGAGAGATGTTTGTTCGGGCATAGTTACCAGACCTTGTCCGCGCGACGGACATATTCGTCGTAACGCGCCGACTGACCGCTGATTTCCAGCAGCTTGGCCAGCGCCACGTCATAGGCATAAGCCGCCTGCAGGCGCTCCAGCTCCGCGCCGCCAAGGGCCATCTGTGCGTCGATGACATCCAGCGAGGTGGCACGCCCCTCGCGGAACGAGAGTTGCTGCAAGCGCAGGTTTTCCTTGGCCTGCGCGATGGAGCTTTCCAGCAGGGCGTACTGCTGCCGGGCGGTCTCCACGGCGTTCCATGCCTGCGTTACGCCAATGACCAGTTGGTTCTTCGCTTCCCGCAGACCCGCCTCGGCCTGCGCTTGCTGGTCGCGCGCGGCGCTGATCTGGCGTGGACGGTCGCGGCCAGAGAACAAGGTGTACTTGAGGCCAATGCCCCACACCCAATCCGGGTCGGTAATCAGCGCATCACGTCGATGCAGGTCATAGGTGCCGAACAAGAAAATCTGAGGTTTCAGTTCCGCCTGTGCTACACGCACACCGGCCGCCGCCTGTTCGCCCATGGCTTCAAGCCGGGCGATCTGCGGATGGTTGGCCAGCGCGGAATCCACATAGCCCTGACGAGCATCGAGCGGCCCTGCGATGACGAACAACGGCGTCGTGGGCTGCACCGGCGCATCCGAACGCAGCAACTGCGCGAGCGTGGTGGTGGCGGTATCGCGATCGTTGCTCGCCTTCTGGTACTCGCGCTCGGCACTGTCACGCGCCACCGTGGCCTGCAGGCGCTGCGCCTTGGTGGCGAAGCCTTCGCGTTCGAGCTTCTCCGCATTGGCGAGGTGCCCGTTCAGGCCATCGCGAACCTGCAGCCGCACGGCGAGCGCTTGCGTTGCCAGTTGCTCGCCAAAGTAGGCCTGCGCCAACTGCGTATTGATCGTGTCGGCCTGCTGATTGCGTTCGGCCGAGGCCTGGCGCGCAGCGGCGGCGGCGGCGTCCTGCGCGGCGGGGATCTTGCCGCCGGTATAAAGCGGCAGGGTTGCGGTCACCGACGGGCGAAAGCGCCAGTCCCGCTCCTCGAATCGCAAGGGGCTGGGAATGCCATACGCCTCGGCTACCGGCGCCAGCGAGCCCAGCGGCAGTTCCAGCGTTTTCTGAAACTGCAGGTAGTTGGCGTCCAGGGAAATGTCTGGAAGGCGCAAATGGCCACTGGCCTCGGACAAGGTCTCCTTGCCGCGCACGTTCGCATCCGCCGCCGCCAGGGCATCGGACACACCCATGAGCCGTTGTCGCGCATCGGTCAGCGAAAGGGGCACCGATGAAGGGCCTTGCGCATGCACGGACAGCACCGCGACCGCGCATGTCGCCAGCACCGCAAAACGCCCACCTGACTTGACCATCGCTCCCCTCTCACCCGCCAACCGGCCCGGCCTTACGGCTCTATTGGGCTCGAACGCGTAGGCTGCGGCAAGGGGAGGTCTGCGAAACGTGAAGACCTTGCTGGGTCGACCTACGCAACCCCAAGCTTCACCTGACAGGCGCTGTAGCGCCCAAGCGGCACCGACTCGCTTGGAAACACCTCATGCCCACTCAAGGCCCTGGTCCTCTGATGAAGCGACTTCTTGCTCGTCATTACTGCGAACCCAATAAATAGGGCCAGAGCAGGAGGTGCTTTTTAACAGCCGAAGGGCTGGTCATCCAGAGCCTCTTACGTTCAATTATTTACAGGCGCTGGATCCCAGCTTTCGCTGGGATGACGATCAAAATCGGAACATCCTGGGTTTCGGCCACTCATACCAGCGTCGTGGGCTACCATTCGGCGTTCGAGCCTTCGCCATGCCGACGGTCGATCCATGGCTCCGGCGCATCGCATGCGCCCCCAGGCTATCGAGGCCACTTCCGGACCAGGCACATGCCGCCTGACCGTCGCGGCTACCATTGCCCGCGACACTGGCGGTGGTTTCAGGACCCGGGCCAAGGCATTTCAAATAGTTAGGATTAGAACAACAACAACCCATGAGTTCTGAAAACTTCGAGTCCCACACCCCACTCATGCGCCAGTACCTGGCGGCCAAGGCCGAGCACCCGGATGTGCTGCTGTTCTTCCGCATGGGTGACTTCTACGAGTTGTTCTATGACGACGCGCGCAAGGCCGCGCGGTTGCTGGATATCACCCTGACCCAGCGCGGCCAGTCCGCCGGTCAGCCCATTCCGATGGCGGGCGTGCCGTACCACGCCCTGGAGAACTATCTGGCGCGCCTGGTGCGCCTGGGCGAGTCGGTGGCGATCTGCGAGCAGATCGGCGACCCGGCCACCTCCAAGGGTCCGGTGGAGCGCAAGGTCGTTCGCATCGTGACGCCGGGTACGGTCACCGACGCGGCCCTGCTGGAAGAGCGCCGCGACAACCTGCTGATGGCCATCAGCGCGGGTGCCCATGGCGCTTACGGCCTGGCCTGGGTGGATCTGGCCAGCGGCCGGTTCCTGCTCAGCGAAGTGCCTAGCGCCGAAGCGCTCGCCTCGGAGCTGGCTCGACTGCAGCCGGCCGAAACCCTGGTGGGCGAAGACGTGGCATGGCCCAAGTTCGTGACCACCCTGCCCGGCCTGCGCAAGCGTCCGCCGTGGCATTTCGATGGGGATGCGGCGCGCCGTGAGCTGAACCGCTTCTTCGGCACGCGCGACCTCGGCGGCTTTGGCGTGGATCGCATGCCGCTGGCCATCGCCGCTGGTGGCTGCCTGCTCGGCTATGTGGAAGAAACGCAGAAGAGCGCGCTGCCGCACCTCTCCGGCATGGCGGTGGAAAGCGCCGGCGACACCATCGCGCTGGACGCCGCCACCCGCCGCAACCTGGAGCTGGATACGCACCCCAGCGGCCGCACCGAGCACACCCTGCTGGGCGTGCTCGACGAGTCCGTGACGCCCATGGGTGCGCGCCTGCTGCGGCGCTGGCTCAATCGCCCGCTGCGCTCGCGCGAACTGCTGCGCGGCCGTCACCAGGCCATTGGCACCCTTATCGATCATCGCCAATACGAACCCTTGCGCGAACAGCTGCGCGGCATCGGCGACCTGGAGCGCATCCTGGCGCGCGTGGCGCTGCGCTCGGCACGTCCGCGCGATCTCTCCACCCTGCGCGATGGCCTTGCTGCGGCGCCGGCTCTGCGCACGCTGATCGAGCCACTCGACAGTCCCCTGCTGCACGGGTTGGTGAACCGCATCGGCGATCATGCCGATACGGCGGCCCTGCTGGCCCGCGCCGTGGTGCCGCAACCGCCGGTGCTCCAGCGCGACGGTGGCGTCATCGCCGATGGCTACGACGCGGAACTGGACGAACTCCGCCGCCTCGCCACCCACGCCGACCAGTACCTGGTGGAACTGGAAGAACGCGAAAAGGCCGCCAGCGGCATTCCCACGCTCAAGGTGGGCTACAACCGCGTGCACGGCTACTACATCGAAATCAGCAAGGGCCAGGCCGACAAGGCGCCCACGCACTACACGCGCCGCCAAACCACCAAGAACGCCGAGCGCTTCATCACCGAAGAACTGAAAACCTTCGAAGACAAAGTGCTCTCGGCCAAGGAGCGCTCGCTGATGCGCGAGCGCGCGCTGTACGAGGCGCTGCTCGACACGCTCACCAGCCAGCTCGAACCGCTCAAGCAGGCCGCTGCCGCCATGGCCGAGCTGGACGTGCTCGCCACACTGGCCGAGCGCGCCGCATCGCTGGACTGGAGCGCCCCCGAACTCACCGACGAACCCGGCATCGCCATCGAGCGCGGTCGCCACCCGGTGGTGGAAAAGGTGCGCGACGAACCCTTCGAGCCCAACGACCTCGCGCTCGACGACAGCCGCCGCATGCTGGTCATCACCGGCCCGAACATGGGCGGTAAATCCACCTACATGCGCCAGAACGCGCTGATCGTGCTGCTCGCGCATATCGGCAGTTATGTGCCTGCCTCGCGTGCAGTCATCGGCCCGATCGATCGCGTGTTCACCCGCATCGGCGCGGGCGACGACCTTTCGCGCGGCCAGTCCACCTTCATGGTGGAAATGAGCGAAACGGCCAACATCCTGCATAACGCCACCGAGCACAGCCTGGTGCTGATGGACGAAGTGGGTCGCGGCACCAGCACCTACGACGGCCTGGCGCTGGCGCGTGCGGCCGCGGTGCATCTGGCAGCCAGCAGCAAGTCCTACACGCTGTTCGCCACGCACTATTTCGAATTGACCGAACTGGCCAACGAGTTCCCCACCATCGCCAACGTGCACCTGGACGCTGTGGAATACGGCGAGCAGCTGGTGTTTATGCATGCGGTGAAGGAAGGCCCCGCCAACCGCAGCTTCGGCTTGCAGGTGGCGGCACTCGCCGGCTTGCCCAAGAGCGTGATTGCCGACGCACGACGCACGCTGGCCGAACTGGAACGCGGCATGTATCAGCAGGCCTCCGCCGCCAGCAGCAAGCCGCCCGTGCAGGATGCCTCGCCGCAACTGGGCCTGTTCGCCAGCGCGCCGTCGCCCGTGGAGCGGGCACTGGAAGGTATCGATCCCGATGCACTGTCGCCGCGCGAGGCGCTGGAAGCCCTTTATCGGCTCAAGGCCTTGGGGTGAGTGTGATCTTCGGCGCCGGGCACGCAGGTCTCTAGTGGGGATATTCGGAACGTCGTGCGTTGCCAATGGCTTCCAGCACAGCGCGCGACAGGTGATCGAGGTCAAGGATGACCTTGCCCGAATGCACGGCTTTCACCCCACTGGCCGGTATCACGAAATCGCCAGCATTCTCGATGTAGATCAAGAGCGCGTTTTCCTCCGGCAGCCAACGCCGCACGGAACCGATGCCGTCTTCGCCATCGGCCACGAATACCAGCGCGCCTTCCTCGATGGACTCTGCCACGTCGCTCTCCCGCCATGACCAGGGAGGTCGATGCTCCGTAAGCGGGTGTCGGGCCGGCGTGAATGGGCGGCGCTCCACCGCGCCCATAGCCCTGCGCTATGGCTACTATCGAAACAATCACTTTCCGCATGCGCACCGCTGCGCCTAGGCTTGAGCCCAGCCAGCCAACGCAAGCCGCCCTGGGGCATCCCCGATGCGTCAGTCAAGCAAAAGGCGGCGTCCATGAGACGCCGCCTTTTCGCAAAGGATCGAAGATCTCAGGCAGCCAGTTCCGGCCGCTTGTCGCCGCTGGCGTCCGGCGTGGCATTGGCCAGCATGGCGGGGATGTTTTCCACCGGTACGGGCAGTGAAACCACCTTGGCCGGCTCGCGTGCGGACAGGCGACCAAAACCCACCAGGCGATCGATGCTGCGCGCCACTTCGACATGACCGAACGGCTTGCTGATAAAGTCGTCCGCGCCAAAGCGCTGCACGTAGAACTGCTCGGTGGCCTGCTGGTTGCCGCTGATCATGACGATCGGCACATGCTGGGTAACCGGGTCGTGACGCAGCGCGCGCAGCACGGCAAAGCCGTTGATACCGGGCAATACGATGTCCAGGAAGATCAACTCCGGCCGCTCGGCACGGGCGATCTCCAGCGCGCTCTCGCCATCGGCGGCGCGCAGCACCTGATAACCATCCACCTCAAGCATGCGACCGAGAACGGCACGGATGGTCGCGGAGTCGTCCACCACCAATACTTTGGCGCCCTGTGTGGTCTTACGTGTACCGGATGCGGCTTGCCCCGGAACCGCGCTGCCCAGCAAACGCTTCAGGAATGCCATGCCTGTCATCGTCATCTCCCACATCAAGATCGTTGGCTATCTACGCGCCCGCGCAGACCGTCCGTGATGTTGATGCTCCCGCAGTTCGCCTACGGGTTCTGCGATGCGTGACTCACATGGAATCCTTAAGCCGTCGCAATTCTCGACGCGCCTGCTTGTCCGGCCGGGTGGGCGGCGCTATGGCGCCCACAAGCTTACGCTGAGCCTTCGCCGCCGCGCGGGCCGCTAGGCTGGCCTCGCTTTCACGGTACAGCGCCTGGGCCACGGGAGCTGGGCCACGCTGCTCGGACAACGCCAGCACCTCCACCTCCAGGCGCTCCTCGCCGCGACCGATGCGCAGCCGATCGCCCACGTGCACGGCCTTGGACGGCTTACAGCTGGCCTCATTGAGTTCGATCTTGCCGCCGTCGATGGCCTGCTTGGCCAGGCTGCGTGTCTTGAAGAAACGGGCAGCCCATAACCATACGTCGGCGCGCACGAACGCCTGGGGAGATGCTTGCGGTGATGACATAGGGTCTATTGTGGATCAAGAGTGCCCTCGCCCGCGCGCCCTTGGGGCGGGGCTGCGGCCTTAGATCGAAAGCGCCGTACCTTGATGAAACTGCATTTGCCAGCGTCCGTCGCGAAAGCGCCAGACAGAGCTGCGCAACGACTCCGCTGCGGGACGCTGCGCCGTGGCGACTCGGTGGGCGCGGTAGGTCACCAGGGCAACGTTGTCAGCCAACGAGGTCACCTGAAAGTCGCTCACCTCGCGCGGAGAGAAGGCCTCACCCCGCAAAGCCCCGATCACGGCATCGCGGGTCCACACCGTGCCCGACACCCCGAACTCGAAGAAATCCTCCGCGATCAACTGGCACAAGGCGGCTTCGTCGGCACGGATGTCCTGCCGATGGAGTTGGGTTTCCAGGTCGAACAGATGGGCGGTGAGGTCCATGGCAACTCCCT
This sequence comes from Frateuria sp. sgz306004, assembly GCF_057750885.1. Classification (NCBI taxonomy): domain Bacteria; kingdom Pseudomonadati; phylum Pseudomonadota; class Gammaproteobacteria; order Lysobacterales; family Rhodanobacteraceae; genus Frateuria; species Frateuria sp. sgz306004. The sequence continues at coordinate 419,695 of NZ_JBYLFE010000001.1, read as the reverse complement.
ACTGACTCATCATCCACAGATTGCCCAAGGGAATCGTCGCCAGCGAGAGGACGATGCCGGCTCCAAGAATCGTGTTGGCCAGCGAGGGTTCCAACTTATGCTCATCCGCGAGGATGGCGGCGGAAATCATCGGCGCCATCGCGGCCTGCAACACGCCAACGGTCAAGGTGAGGCCACCCACGCCCGCCGCACGGCCGAGCAGCCAGGCGGCAAGCGGTGCCAAGGCCAGCTTCCAGCCCAGGCCCAGCAACAAGGCCGGCCATTGCCGCTCACCCAGGTGAAACTTGAACTGCAGGCCCACGGAAAACAAAGCCAATGGCGTGAGGGTGGCGCCGATGGGCGTAAGCACATCGTCCACGGGCGCCGGCCAGCCGCCCAGCGCGCCCACCGCGCCGCCCACGATCAGCGCCACGAAGGCGGGAAAGGTGAGAATGCGGCGCGCGATCATGCCCGCCTGTGGCTTGCGCCCGGCGTACAGCGAGGCCACCGCCACACCCGCTGACGACAGCAGCGGAAAGCAGCCCAACTGATCCGCTACCACCGCCAGGGCCAGGCCCTCCTTGCCATGCAGGGCCTGCATCATCGGATAGCCCATGAAGGAGGTATTGCCCAGGCCGCACACCAAGGTGAGCGCGCCGACGCGCTCGCGCGACCAGCCCAGCCAGCGGCCAAGCGCGGCGAACAACGCCCATGCGCCGAAGAACACCACCCACATCGCGGCTACGGGAAACCACAGCTGGGTGTCGATGCGTACCTTGGGCACCAGGGCCAGCACCAGCGCCGGCAAGGCGATGCGGATCACCCACCAGTTGATGCCATGAACGATGCCCGACGGCGGCTTGGCAAAGCGCGCCACCAGCGCACCCAGCAACAGGCAGGTAAAAAGCAGCAGCAAGGCGCTCATGGGTATCCCACAAAAAGAACGACCGCAGTATAGCGGCCGTTCTCATCAACCCTTTGAGGGCTTGCCGTGCTTACCCAACGATCAGGCGATTCAGACGCTGCACGAAGGCAGCCGGGTCCGGCAACTGCGCACCCGCAGCGATCTCGGCCTGTTCCAGCAACAGGTTGGCGAGGTCCGCCGACTTGGCCGGATCGTTCTCTTGCTGCACGCGCTGCAACAACGGGTGCTGCGGATTGATCTCCAGCGTGGGCTTGCTGTCGGGCATGTCGTGGCCCGCTTCGCGCAGCAGACGCGCCAGGTGCGGGGCCATGTCGTAATCGGACAAGGCCAGGCAGGACGGCGAATCGGTCAGGCGTGCCGATACACGTACGTCGCTCACGCGATCGCCCAGCAACGCCTTGAGCTTGGCGAGCAGCGGCTCGGCGGCCTTGCTGGCCTCTTCCTGCTGCTTCTTGTCCGCTTCGTCCAGCGGCAGCTCGCCCTTGGCGACGTTACGCAGCTTTTTGCCGGCATACTCGTGCAAGCTGTTGAGCATCCATTCGTCGATGCGGTCGAACATCAACAGCACTTCGATGCCCTTGGCCTTGAAGGCCTCCAACTGGGGGCTGCCTGCCGCTGCGGCGTAACCGTCAGCGGTGATGAACCAGATGGTGTCCTGGCCCACGGCCATGCGACCGACGTAATCATCCAGCGACACGGTCTGCTTGGCGCCGTCGCCCTTGGTGGAGGCAAAGCGCAACAGCTTGGCGATGCGCTCGCGATTGGCGGCGTCCTCGGCGATGCCTTCCTTCAGCGTGTTGCCGAAGGCCTTGTAGAAGGTGGCGAACTTTTCCGGCTCGTCGCGCGCCAGCTTTTCGATCAGGTCCAGCACGCGCTTGATACAGGCGGCGCGGATGCGCTCCAACTGGCGGTTGTGCTGCAGGATCTCGCGGCTCACGTTGAGCGGCAGGTCATCCGAATCCACCACGCCGCGCACGAAACGCAGGTAGTTGGGCAGCAGCTCTTCCGCTGCATCCATGATGAAGACGCGCTTGATGTAGAGCTTGAGGCCCTTGCGCTCGTCGCGGCCGCCCATCATCAGGTCGAACGGCGGCTGCTCGGGGATGTACAGCAGCGTGGTGAAACTCTGGCTACCTTCCACGCGATTGTGCGTCCAGGCCAACGCATCGTTGAAATCGTGGCCCAGCGATTTGTAGAAGCTCTGATAGTCCTCGTCGCTGATTTCATTGCGCGGCTTGGCCCACAGTGCCGAGGCGTCGTTGACGGTTTCCCACTCGTCGGTGGGCGCGCCGTCCTTGTCCTTGGGACAACGGATCGGAAACGCCACGTGGTCCGAATACTTGCGGATCAGCGAGCGCAGCTCCCAACCCTTGAGGAACTCGTCCTCATCGGCCTTCAAATGCAGGACCACCGCCGTGCCGCGCTCGGGCAGGTCGACCTGGGCGAGGCTGTACTCGCCCTTGCCGTCGCTTTCCCAGCGCACGCCCTCGCCTTCCGGCAGATCGGCGCGACGACTGAACACCGTCACGCGATCGGCCACCACGAAGGCGGAGTAGAAACCCACGCCGAATTGGCCAATGAGGCGGGCGTCGGTCTTCTGTTCGGCGCTCATGGCCTCCAGGAAGCGGCGCGTGCCGGAGCTGGCGATGGTGCCGATATTGGCGACCACCTCGTCGCGACTCATGCCAATGCCATTGTCGCGTACGGTGACGGTGCGGGCGTTCTCGTCCCAGCTCACGTCGATGTGCAGCTCGCCTTCACCGGAGAGCAGCTCGGGCTTGGCCAACGACTCGAAACGCAGCTTGTCGCAGGCGTCGGAGGCGTTTGAGATCAACTCGCGCAGGAAAATTTCCTTGTGCGAATACAGCGAATGCGTGACCAGATGCAGGACCTGGGCGACTTCGGCTTCGAATTTACGGGTTTCGGGCGCGGCGTTCGTCATACGGAAAGACTCTTGCAGAGATCAGACAAGGTACGGAGACATACAAAGGGGCCGACGGATCGGCCCCTGAGGCTACCCGCCCTCGTTGGGAGGGCGGGTGAAATTCAAGCAGCCGAAGCGCTCTGCAGCGCGGCGATGCGCTCTTCCAGCGGCGGGTGGCTCATGAACAGGCGCTTGAAGCCCGAGGCCAGGTGACCGGAGATGCCGAAGGCGGCAATGGTCTGCGGCAGCGTGCTTTCACCGTGCTGCACCTGCAGACGCTGCAGGGCCGAGATCATGGCGCCACGACCGGCCAGCTTGGCACCGGCGGCATCCGCACGGAATTCGCGCCAACGCGAAAAGGCCATCACGATCATGGAGGCGAACAGGCCAAAGATGACCTGCAGCACCATCACCGACACGAAGTAACCGATGCCGGTGCCTTCACGGTTGTCGCGACCGCCGGAAAGCCAGCTGTCCACCAGGCGACCCACCACGCGGGCGGCCACGATCACGAGGGTGTTGAGCACGCCCTGGATCAAGGTGAGCGTGACCATGTCGCCGTTGGCGACGTGACCGATCTCGTGGCCAAGCACAGCCGACACCTGCTCGCGATCCATCTGCTGCAACAGGCCGGTGCTCACTGCCACCAGCGAGCTGTTCTTGGTCATGCCGGTGGCGAAGGCGTTCATTTCCGGGGCGTCGTAGATCGCCACCTCCGGCATGCCGATGCCGGCGTTCTGCGCATGGCGGCGAACGGTTTCCACCAGCCAGCGCTCGGCTTCGTTCTGGGGCTGGTCGATGACGCGGGCGCCCGTGGACATCTTCGCCATCCATTTGGACATGGCCAGCGAGATGAAGGCGCCACCCATGCCGATTACGGCAGCGTAGGCCAGCAGGTTGCCCATGCCGCCGTAACCTCGGGCAGCGGCCCACTGATCGATGCCAAACAGATGGCACACGATGCTCAGCAGGAACAGGACGGCGATATTGGTAAGCAGGAACAATACGATGCGACGCATGGCTGTCTCTCGGGCAGTCATGAAAGGGATAGACGCGGCGGCTGCCGCTGATCAAGGATCGTGGCGAAACCTTGCGGTTTCAAGGGCCGCGCGACGGTTTTGGCGTAGCCGTTTTCGAACGCTTTAGGGAAGGTCTGATTAATCGACTTTTTGTTCGTCATTCCTGCGAAAGCAGGAGGTGCTTTCTAACAGCCGAAGGGCTGGTCATCCAGCGCCTTTACGTTCAAAGATTTACAGGCACTGGATCCCAGCATTCGCTGGGATGACGATAAAAATCAGAGCACCCTTAGGGATGTTCTGGTTTTGCTCGTCATTTCGGGGGAAAGCCGGGATGACGAGCCCATGGCGCAATATCAGACCATCCTCAGCTCCACGCCGGTCGCTCGGCTTGACGCCCGCTGTCGCCATGCGGCCAGGCGCCGGTCCATCGCCTTCGCGCAGCCCGCATTCGCCCCTGGATCGACGCGCAGGCCGCTCCCGGTGCGGGCCGCCCGAAGGCTATGAACAGGCTCCAAGCTCCGTAGAATGCGCCGATGACTTACCGCGGACGTTTCGCCCCCTCACCCACCGGCCACCTGCATTTCGGTTCCCTGGTAGCGGCCGTGGGAAGCTGGCTTTGCGCTCGCCATGCCGGCGGCGAATGGCTGGTGCGCGTGGAGGATATCGACCCGCCACGCGAATTACCCGGATCGGCCGAAAGCATCCTAGCCGCCCTGCCCGCCTTCGGCCTCGTCGCGGATGCGCCGCCGCTGTTCCAGTCCACCCGCCATGCCGCCTATGAGGCCGCCTTCGAGCAACTGCGGGCCAACGATCTTGTCTTTCCATGTTGGTGCAGCCGCAACGACCTGGCTGGCGGACTGCACCTGGACGGGCACTGCCTGGCACCGCCTTCGCCCGGGCGCGAGCCGGCCTGGCGCCTGCGTGTGCCTGACGTGGACATCCACTTCGACGATGCCCTGCAAGGGCCGCAAACGCAGAATCTGCGCCTAAGCGCCGGTGACTTCGTCATCCGCCGGGTGGAAGGCTTCTACGCCTATCAACTCGCCTGTGTGGTGGACGACGCCTTCCAAGGGATCACCGAAGTGGTGCGTGGCAACGACCTGCTCGACTCCACCGCTCGGCAGATCTACCTGCAGCGTTGCCTTGGCCTGCCCGAGCCGAGGTACCTACACCTGCCGCTGGCCCTCGATGCCAGCGGCCGCAAGCTCTCCAAGTCCGAACGGGCGCGCCCGGTGGATCCCACCCATCCGTTGCCGGCCTTGTATCGGGCATTGCACTTCCTGGACGTACCGGTGTCGGGCCAGGCGACCACGCCCGGGAACCTGCTGGTCGAAGCTTTGTCCGTATTCGACCCCAGGCAATTGCCGCACTGCAGCGAACGCTTGGCGGCATAACCCGCTATAACCACCGAAGTCCCTGTGCATCACGCCACGGCAACGCGACAACGCAGCCCGCGCGTAGGCGTTTTGCCATGTGGAACGTGGTAGACATGAGGACGCCCGCGACGCACGATCCGGGTAACTAGAGCATCGGCATCTTTCGGAGAACAGGCATGACGCAGCGCACGGCATTGGTCACTGGCGGCACGGGTGGAATCGGCACGGCGATCATCCGTTATCTCGCTCGACAGGGACATCGGGTCGCCACCAACTATCGCGACCAGGCCAAGGCGGAAGCGGTGAAGGAATTGATGGCGAAGGAAGGCATCGAGGTCATGCTGGTACCGGGCGACGTGAAAGACCCCGACTCCTGCGAAGCCATGGTGCGCATCATCGAGGCGGGGCTGGGCCCGGTGGAGATTCTGGTGAACAACGCCGGCATCACTCGCGATGCCACGTTCCACAAGATGACGTACCCGCAGTGGATGGAGGTGGTCAATACCAACCTCAACGCGTGCTTCAACGTCACCCGTCCGGTGATCGAGAGCATGCGCGCCCGCAAATGGGGCCGCGTCGTGCAGATCAGCTCGATCAACGGCCAGAAGGGCCAGTACGGTCAGGCCAACTATGCCGCCGCCAAGGCGGGCATGCACGGCTTCACCATTTCGCTGGCCCAGGAAAACGCCAAGTTCGGCATCACCGTGAACACGGTCTCGCCCGGCTATGTCGCCACCGACATGGTGATGGCGGTGCCCGAAGATGTGCGCGACAAGATCGTGGCGCAGATTCCGGTGGGCCGCCTGGGCAAGCCCGAGGAAATCGCCCATGCCGTGGCCTTTCTCACTGGCGACGAAGCCGCCTGGATCACCGGCGCCAACCTCTCCATCAACGGCGGCCACTACATGGGCTGGTAAGCCCTACCCTGCCTTAGCCGGAACGGAGTGGCGCCCAGTGCGCCGCTCCGTGGCTTACTTCTCGTCCTTCAGCAACTTCTCCATCACCTTGCCCACCGCCGCAAAGGCGAAGGCTCCGGTCACGTGCGTGGCCGCGCCCAAGCCGCCACCGCAGGCCAGGTTCAGCGCCTCGGTGCCATTGGCCACCGGCGGACGCGTGCCGCACACGCTGCCATCGGGCTGGGGGTACTGCACGTTCTGCAGCGAGTACACCGCCGAGACGCCAAAGTAGCGATCCGGATTGCGTGGAAAGCCGAAATCCTGGCGGAGCTTTTTGCGGATCAGGCTGAACATGGCATCGTGCTCGGTACGCGAAAGATCGCGCACGCGAATCTGCGTGGGATCGGTACGCCCACCCGCCGAGCCCACGGAAACCATCGGCAGCTTGCGCCGGCGGCACCAGGCGATGGCCTCCAGCTTCACGCGGAACGCGTCGCAGGCATCCAGCACCACGTCGTAGCCGCGATCCAGCAACTCATCCAGCGTCGAGGTGGTGAGAAAGCGTTCGATGGCATGCACCTTGATCGCCGGATTGATCGCCTTGAGGCGCTTGGCGATCACGGCGACCTTGGATTTGCCGTACTCGCCATCCAGCGCATGCAACTGGCGATTGGTGTTGGACACGCAGATCTCGTCCGCATCGATCAAGGTGATCTGGCCTACGCCGCTGCGAGCCAGCGCCTCCGCCGCCCAGGAGCCCACGCCACCGATGCCGATCACGCACACGTGACCGCGCGCCAGGCGCTCCACGCTGCCCAGGCCATACAGGCGCTCCACGCCGGCAAAGCGCTCGCGCGGAAACACTGACGCGCCCTCACCAGCCGTCTCACCGGTAACTTCCACCGCACCCTCAGCTTGCATTGCCGAACCTTCCAACAACTTGAATGTGTTCCATTTTAGCGGGAGCCAGCGCGCGCCGCAGCCAAACCGCCGCCGCCCCGGTTATGCTCGCCCGTTCTTTGCCACTTCATGGGAACCTGCATGCGTGCCGCCCTTCTGATCCTGCTCGGCTTGTTTATCGGCGTACTGGGCACGGTGTTCGCACTCAATGCGCAACGCCAGCACCAGCCGATGTCGCACGCCGTCATGTCGGTGATGGCCCACCATGCGGATGCGCTGCGGCAGTCCATGAAGACCCGCCAATGCGACGCCGCCCAGACCCAGCAACACCTGACGCGCTTGCTGCAGACCTCGGCGGATATCAAGGACGCGTTCCCTGGGGTGGATCAGCCGTTCCTGGAGGAAATCGCCAAGCTGCAAAGCCGCACCGACGCCGCTATCAAGGCCGCCCCCGCGGATTGCGCCGCCTTGGCAAGCGCATTCAAGCCGATCGGCGAGACCTGCCAGTCGTGCCACCAGCAATATCGCTAAGGCGGGCCAAGGTGCGCTGATTCGTCAGCCCATCCCAATGGATGCTCTGATTTTGATCGTCATCCCAGCGAAGGCTGGGATCCAGCGTCTGTAAATACTCGAAGGTAAAGGCGCTGGATTCCTGCTCTCGCAGGAATGACGAGCAGCATGACGTTAAATCAGACCATCCCCAGAGGTCAGATCCGCACTTTGCCGCGCAGGATCTGCCAATACATCACCCAGTCGCCCATCAAGCTGTACAGCGGATGGGTGAAGGTGGCCGGACGGTTCTTCTCGAACACGAAATGGCCGATCCAGGCAAAGCCATAACCCGCCACCGGCGCCAGCAGCAGCCACCAGGCGTGCCCGGTGATCAAGGCCGTGGCGATCGCCGCCAGCACCAAGGTGCTGCCGATGAAATGCATGCGGCGGCATTGCAGATCGCTGTGCTCGTTGAGGTAAAACGGATAGAACTCGCGAAAGCTGGCGTAACGGGACATGGCCTGCACCCCTGAGGCAAGAACCCCAGCCTAATGCGCCACACGCGCCGTTGCATGCCGCGGATGCAGCATGCGGGCCAGCCGATCCGATCAAGCGGGCAGCGGGATGAACTCCGCTTCGTCGCCAATCACCTTACCCATGCGCTGGGCGGCCCAATCCGCCTTGGCCTGCTCGATGCGCTCGCGCGTGCTGGCGACGAAGTTCCACCATAGGTGACGCTCACCATCCAGCGGTGCGCCACCGAACAGCATCACGCGGCTCGCGGCGCGTGCGCGCAGCGGCGGCGAATCCGGGCCCGCCTGCACGGCCGCCTGCATCGGCTGCACCGTCACGCCATCCCATTCCACCTCGCCCTCCACCACGCATACGCCACGTTCCGTATGCTCGGTGGGCCATGGCAACTCGGCACCCGCCTCCAGCGTGGCCTCGATAAAGAACATCGGGGCGAACACCTTGACCGGCGACGCCTTGCCATAGGCGGTGCCGGCGATCAGCACCAGCGAGGCGCCAGGCGAGGCGATGCGCGGCAATTCCTCGGCGCCATGATGATGGAACTCAGGCTCCATCTCGGCGTCCTTCTGCGGCAAGGCCACCCATACCTGGATGCCATGCGCCCGCATGCCGCCACCGCGGGCCTCAGGCGGCGTGCGCTCCGAATGCACGATGCCGCGACCTGCGGTCATCCAGTTCACCTCACCCGGGCGAATGTCCGCGATGCTGCCCAGGCTGTCGCGATGGCGGATCACGCCTTCGAACAACCAAGTGACCGTGGCCAGCCCGATGTGCGGGTGCGGGCGCACGTCCATGCCCTTGTCCTCCAGGAACGTCACCGGCCCCATGTAGTCGAAGAACACGAATGGCCCGACGTGGCGCGCCTGCAAGACAGGCAATAGCCGCCGCACGTTGAAGCCATCGCCCAGGTCGTGCACGCGACCATCGATCACCATCGGTTGCTGTTCCATCCGTGACTCCATCAGGGTTGCTTGCTGCGCATTACCACGCGCGCTGATATTGCAGGGGTGCGTTGATCGTCACCCCCAGTTCCTGCGCGGCGCGACGGGGAAAGTACGGATCACGCAGGCTCTCGCGCGCGATCAGCACCACATCGGCACTGCCCTCGTCGATGATGCGTGCGGCGTGTGTGGATTCGGTGATGAGCCCCACCGCGCCCGTGGCGATGTCGGCCTCGCGGCGAATGCGCGCAGCAAAAGGTACTTGGTAGCCGGGTGCCACTGGAATCTTCACGTGCGGCACCAGACCGCCGCTGCTGGTATCGATCAGGTCGATGCCCAGGGGCTTCACCATCTGCGCCAGGCGCACGCTCTGCTCGATGTCCCAGCCACCTTCGCTCCAGTCGGTCGCGGAAATACGCAGCCACAGCGGCAGCGACTCGGGCCACACTTCGCGAACCGCTGTGATCACCTCGCGCACTAGGCGCGTACGGTTCTCGAAACTGCCGCCGTATTCGTCGGTGCGCTGATTGCTCAGAGGCGAGAGGAACTGGTGCAACAGGTAGCCATGGGCAGCGTGGATTTCGATGAGCTGGAAGCCGGCCGCCAGGGCCCGCACGGCGGCGGCACGAAAATCCGCCACCACTTGCGCGATGGCGGCACTGTCCAGCGCCTCAGGCGTGGGCCAATGTGCATCGAACGGCACGGCCGACGGCGCCACGGTTAGCCAGGCACCGGCATCGGCGGCCAAGGGGTGGCCGCCCAGCCAGGGTGCCTGGGCACTGGCCTTTCTACCCGCGTGAGCAAGCTGCACACCTGCAACCGCACCGTGCGCGCGCATAAAGCGCGTGATCGGTTGCCAGGCGGCTACCTGGGCCTCGTTCCAAAGGCCCACGTCACCCGGCGAAATGCGGCCTTGCGCCGATACCGCCGTGGCCTCGGCGATGATCAGCCCCGCCCCGCCGACCGCACGACTGCCCAGGTGCACCATGTGCCATTCATTGGGAAGCCCGTCGGTGGCCGAGTATTGGCACATCGGCGCAATCACCAGTCGATTACGGAGTGAGAGGCTTCGTTGCGAGAAGGACGTGAACAGGTTCATGGAGACCATCCGAAGGAATTATCCGCCACACATGCCGACGCTCGGGCCACTCTTCAAGTCACCTCAACGGGCGAAACGTCGGACAACCAGGCAGCGATGCGTCCCGCGAGAGGTCCTGGAGCCTTCATCCAGCCGAAGTGATCGGCGGCGCGCCCCTCCAGATCAGCGGATGTAATCAACTGCGCCTGTACGTCTGCGAGTGGCATCTTGCCGAGCAGCCACGCCAGCGATGCCTCGGGGCCCAGCCAGTCATCGGCAAGGCGCAGGGCCAGCAGTGGCGCGCGCACCGTGCCCAGCCCCTGCTCCAGATCATCGGCCATGCCGGTAGCGGCGTAGCGTCCAGTGCGACCGCTGCGCGCCCAGTCGGCGATCAAGCGGCGGGCCTCGTTGCCACCGAAACCGATGCGCCGTCCGGGTAAGTAACCCACCGCCTGCGCCAGCCAAGGCGCGATCACATAGGCCAGCCAAATCAGGCTCCCATACCGGAAGCGGCGCCAGTACGGCGATCCGCTGGCCACAACCAGCAAGCCTGCTACGTCATGGGTGTGCAGGCCGGCGTACAGCGACGCCATCTGTGCGCCGAGGCTGTGCCCTCCAAGCCAGTAGCGCGCGCGAGGCACGCTGGCCTGCACGGCATGCAGCCCGGCGGGCAGGTCCCATTGCAGCACTTCGCGATAGCCCCAGTCCTCACGACGGCTTGCGCGACGGTCACTCGAACCGATGCCGCGCCACTCGTGAATGGCCACCGTCACACCGCGGCGTGCCAGCGCTTGAGCCAAGGGAAGGTATTGCCGTGCCGACACACCGAGCGCAGGCAGCCAGTACAGCACGTCGAGGGACTCGCCCGCAGGGCGCTGCAACAGCACCTCGGCGGCAGCACCGTCGGTGGCGGTCGCGCGCAGCGCTTCCACGGAGGGAAGAGGTACATCGTTTTCGATCGACACGAGCAGCCGCATGGACAGAGGGATCAGCATCGCAGGCTAACCAATCACCGTGCGATGAAAAAGCCCGCCCATAAAAAAAGGCCGGCTTGCGCCGGCCTTTTCTTTCGCCCGAAAACGGCTCGCGTTACGCAGGAGTGACTTCATCGGCCTGCAGGCCTTTCTGACCCTGCACGACCTTGAAGCTCACCTTTTGACCTTCCTTCAGGCTGCGGAACCCCGAGCCGCTGATTGCCCGAAAATGCACAAAGACGTCCGGGCCACTTTCACGACTGATGAAGCCGAAACCCTTGGCGTCGTTGAACCATTTGACAGTGCCAACTTCACGATCCGACATGACTCACTCCGATCTGCTCGATACTGAGACAAGTCGACCTCCCCTTTGGCCGACGGCTTACTGGGCATGCAGGGATCGGCTGAAGCGATGTGGACCCTTCCGAGTCGCGCACCGGGCACGCACGTGACCGAGCAACCACAGTGAATCCAGCATAACGGATTTCTTTAATGCAAGTGAATGTGCTTAATCATTTTCACATTTCAACGACATTTGCACTTTTTAGTCCAAAAACAAAAAGGCCAGGCATTACTGCCCGGCCTTTCTAATTGCGTTATTGAAAACGCTTTTTACTGCGGGATCACTTCGTCGGCCTGCAGGCCCTTCTGACCCTGCACAACCTTGAAGGAGACCTTCTGGCCTTCCTGCAGGCTCTTGAAGCCATTGCCCTGGATCGCGCGGAAATGCACGAACACGTCCGGGCCATTGTCACGGCTAATGAAGCCGAAACCCTTGGCATCGTTGAACCACTTGACGGTACCGATCTGACGATCAGACATGGAAATCACTCCGTAGGATTGAACAGACTCGACCCACGCAACGTGCGCGGGACGACTTACTGGTGTGCAAGGAAACCCTAGGGGTGAGGCGATGAGGCTAGATCGAGATCAGGCGGCATCGGGTCACGAAACTCTGGTGACCCCGGCAAACACAGTATGACCATCATAGCCTGTGAATGGGCTCAAGGCGAATTTAGTCCTCGTGCAAAGCTGAATGAATGGAAACTGGCGTGAAGGGCTTTTCGTTTGATTTTCATCCGGTGTTCTCCTTACATGCGTCTCTTTAGCGTTGGGATTCTGGGCGACGCCCATCCCATACGACCGATTTAACCAAGGAGCCCTTATGACCACGCATCGTCACTACCTCATTCTGCTGGCCCTGCTCGCGGGCGGCATCAGCGTTGCGGGTTGCTCCAGCACACCCAGCAAGACCACCCCCAGCCGTCCCGCCAGTACGGCGACCACGACAGCGGCCACCAGCGGGACGACGAAAGCCAAAACCCCGGCTACGAGCCCGGCCAATCTCAAGGCGTTGCCGGATAACACTGGCATTCCCGCCTGCGACGACTACCTGTCCAGCTATATGGCCTGTCACCGGGCGGCGGGTATTTACGCGCAGGACCAGATTCCTGCTCATTACCAGGAAATGCGGGAAAGCCTGCTTCGCGACTCGCAGAATCCTGCGGTCCGTCCGGAACTGGGGGCCCGCTGCACCTCGTTGGCGCAGCAGCTCAAGGATGCACTGCACGGCAAGTCGTGCGGCCCGACCAGCCCCGCGAGCACCGGCTCGTCCAGTTCACGCTGAGGCCGCGGACCGGCGCCACAGCGCACGTAGCGCAGCCGCCACGTTCGTCGGGCGGCTGCGCACGAGGCGTACCGATGGCGTGCCATGCCAGCGCGCCGTTGCCTCCACGGCATCGGCCAGTTCCTGCAGCATCGACGGCACCGGCTCTACACCCTCTTCGAGGAACAGCGCCTTGATCTCGAATACCCCATGGCGACGATGTGCCTTGGCGTCGAGGCGTCCGATCAGCCGCCCGCGATGCAGGATGGGCAGCACGTAATAGCCATAGCGCCGCTTTGCCTCTGGCACGTAGCACTCGATGGTGTACTCGAAATCGAACATGGCTCGCGCACGCGCGCGGTCCCACACCACTGGATCGAACGGCGACAGCAATGCGGTATGCGTGGCGCGCAGGCGCCCCTGAGCGGCTTGTGCCAACAGTGGGGCATGATCCCGGTGTACGTAGGCGGGCGAGTCCCAGCCGGCAACTTCTACGAGGATCAGCTCGCCCGTTGCCACCCAGGGCGCCAGCTCCTGATCGGTCACGCCAGGTTTGAGTCGATAGTAGTCGGCGATCCAGCGCGCCTGAGTCACCCCCAGCGCACGCACGCTGTCGAGAATGAAACGCTCGCGCAAGCCGTCGTGCGTCTCGGGTACGGATGTGCTTTCCATCGGTGGATCGAGCTTGGCCAGCACGCGCTCGGCCAAATCATAGACACGCTGGAAGCGCTCGCGTCGCGTCACCATCAAGTCCCCCAGGGCGAACCAGGCCTCCAGCCAACGCTTCTCCGGCTTCCATGACCACCAACCGCCCGCGCTGCGCTGTTCGCTCTCGAAATCGGCCGCGCGCAAAGCGCCTTGCTCGCGAATTCGCTTGAGCAGGCCATCCATGCTTTCGCGATGCTCCGCATGCATGCGCACCGCATGCTTGTGCGCCCAATGCATGCCACGCTGACGCGCCCAGGCGCGATGCAAGGGAAAATCGGCGGCGGGCACGAAGCACGCTTCATGCGCCCAGCATTCGGCGATGCGTCCATGATGCAGCGCTTCTTCGAGCCATTCGGATGCGTAGTCGCCGATACGTGAGTGCAATACCAGATATGGGCTACGCGCAACGACGTGAATGCTATCGATCTGCAACAAGCGCATGCGCGTGATGGTGTCGATCACGTCCGTTTCGCGCGCGCGTGCCCTGGGCTTGCGCAACAGGCCTTGGGCAGCCAGATGAAGGCGTTGCGCCTGGACCAGGCTCAAACGCATCGCTGGTGTGGATGAAGGATTCGACAACGATAACGATGCTTTCACGTGCCCGCCATGCCCATATTGATCCGCCATTTAGCCACCTTTTGCTAGCGTTGGTGTCGGCGCGAAACAACGTGTGCAGCACGAGATGTGCTTCCCCATGTTTCACCGCGCACCCGTCCACAAGCCAAGCATTCTGGCATGGAGAAACGACGATGAAATCACGTACCCCCCTTCTCGTCCTCATGACCGCCGGCTCGTTGATGCTGGCCGGCTCCCTGATGGCTCAGGATCAGACGACGATGCCGCCGCCTCCACCGCCGGCACCTGCGGCTCCCGCAGCACCCATGCCACCACCGGCACCGATGCCCGCTAACGCCGGCACCCAAGGCAGCGCGCAGTTCAACACCGCGCAGGGTCAGGTAACGATCAACTCGGTCGTGCCACCGGTGAACGCAGGCCCGGCACCGAGTTTCGAGCAGCTCTCCGGCGGCAGTCGTTACATCACCGAGGAGCAGGCATCTGCCTATCCTTTGCTGGCCAATGACTTCAGTTACGTCGACAAAGGTCATACCGGCCATATCACCCGGACTCAGTACGAGGCCTGGGTCAACAAGAAGTAAGCCGATCAGGTCCATCGCAAGCGGGCCGCCTTGAGGCGGCCCGCTTGGTTGCACGAAAAAGCACGGACTCCCGCATACTGTCCCTTTGTCGCCGGCCCTACTCCGGCACGTTGTGCACGACAAGGAATGGAGCCCGATCATGCGACCGACCCTGCCCGCGGCCACGCTGTTTGCCCTGAGTTCGCTGACCGCTCACGCGCAAAACCCCAGCCCCATGGACATTCGCGCTTGCACCGCCATCGAAACCGATGCGCAGCGCCTGGCCTGCTATGACCGCGCCACGGGTCGCGATCAATTGCCAGCTGCCCATAAGAAGGCCGATGCGACGGCCTCGACCTCCGGCACGCCAGCCAACAGCGTTTTCGGCCACGAACAAACAAAGACTGCTCAGGCCGATACGACGCGGAACGATACAGCCCCCGTGAAGGCCATGTCCCTGCTGGATAGTCGCTGGGAGCTGTCGCCGGAAACCAAGCTGGGCACCTATAACCTGCGTGGCTACAAACCCATCACCATCATGCCGGTGTTTGCCACCAGCAATCAGAATAGCCAGCCGTTCAGCCCCAATCCGCTCAATCGCGTGCAAACACCGCAAGAGCTGGACAACATTGAGGGCAAATTCCAACTCAGCCTGAAAACCAAGATATGGCAAGGCATCTTCGGCGACGCCGGCGACCTGTGGGTCGCCTATACCCAGTCCTCGCGATGGCAGGTCTACAACAAAGAAATATCGCGCCCCTTCCGCGAAACCAACTATGAGCCCGAGGCCATCTTCGTGTTCAACACCAACTATCAGGTGGCGGGCTGGAATGGGCGATTACTGGGTGTGGCGTTTAACCACGAATCCAACGGACGATCCAACCCGCTTTCACGCAGTTGGAATCGCGTGATGGGCTATGTCGGCTTCGAGCGCGACGACTGGACAGTAATGCTGCGACCATGGTGGCGCGTGCCCGAAGGCGGCAAGGACGACAACAACCCCGACATCAGCAACTACATGGGCCGTGCCGATCTTCAGATCGTGCGCGAATGGCAAGGCCAGGAGTTTGGTCTGATGCTGCGCCACTCGCTGCGTAGCGGTAGCCAGAGTCGCGGCGCCGCGCAGTTCACCTGGGCGTTCCCTATCGCCGGCAATCTGCGTGGCTACATGGAGCTCTTCAAGGGTTATGGCGAGAGCATGATCGACTACAACCACAACGCCACCTACCTGGGCCTTGGCGTGTCGTTACTCGATTGGTACTAAGAGCCTGTTCACGATCTCCGCATGGCCCGCGCCACGACACTACCACCAAGTGGTTTTGGTGCCGGTGAGGATACGCAGCATGTGTCCACGCGTGAGTCGCATGCGGCCCATCGGGCCGAAGAAGCGATCCCGCAGCGGCACCAGCATGTCCCGCTCCGACTGGAAGAAAGGTGTGAGCCAGCGACTCAGTCGCTGATAGATGCCGATATGGCGGCGCCGCTCTCGCATATAGCCGTGCAGTGCCGCCGGCACGTCGACCGCGCTCGCCAGCGCGTCCGCCAAGGCCTGGGCGTCGAGCAAGGCCATGTTCACGCCCTGCCCCAGCTGGGGACTCATCGCATGCGCGGCATCCCCCAGGTAAACCACGCGTCCGTGCGAAGGCTGGTGCAGCACCACGTCACGGTAGCGGGCACGATGCAGGCGCGATGGCGTATCGACCTGCGCCAGGACCACCGCAGCCTCCGGCCATAGCCGCGCAACGCGGTCGTGCAAACGCGCCAGCGCCGCCTGATCGAACGCATCCACCTGGTCGCCCGGAAGGCTGTAGTAGAAGGTGAGCCATCGCGCATCGCTGTCGTCACGGCGACCGACCGGCAGTAACCCGATCATTTCGCGCGTGCCCGCGTAACGTTGATGCAGCACTTGCGGGTGAGCCCACTGCTCCGCGGGCAATAGGCACCACATGGCACCCCATGGATACAGCGTTTCGCGCCGGGTCAGTCCGGGCTGGCTGCGCAGCGCCGAATGTGCGCCATCGGCGGCGACGATCAGGTCGAAGGGGCCGTACGACTGGCCATTGGCGTCGATGAGGTGACAGCCGTCCTCGGTGATGCGCTCGATGCGCGTGCCCGTGTGGATCGCTTCGCGCTCGACGTAGGCCCGGTGCAGCAGTGAAAAAAGACCGCCTCGCGTCATGCCCAGGCCGAAGCACCCCGGTGCATGGTCCGCGTAACGCATATCCATCACGGCGCGACCAGCGGGTGTGCACCCATACAATTGTTCGATGCGCTGGCCATAGACCAGGGCCTGTTCGTGCAGGCCAAGCCGGGCGAGCACGCTCAAGCCCGTTGGCTGCAAGAGGAAACCGGCCCCTACTGGCCCGGGAGACGCAGCCTGCTCAAAGACCGAGAGCGCATGCCCGGCCGCACTCAACAACAGGCACGTCGCCTGGCCGGCGACGCCGTAACCCACGACGGCGACCCGCAAGCGTTCCCGCATGACTTCTCCTTGTCGAACGGGACCGGTCGGCCGGATAGAACACGACCGCCCGGCATGCGATGGGCGCGCCGCTCAGCGAGCTGGCGCGCCACGAACGCTTAGTGGTGATGACCACCTTCGCCGTGCACGTGACCGTGCGAGAGTTCTTCCTCGCTGGCTTCGCGCACTTCGGTCACTTCGATGTCGAAGTGCAGGGTCTTGCCGGCAAGCGGGTGGTTGCCGTCGATGTGCACCTTGCCATCCTCGACCTTGGTCACGGTGACGTTGATCACGCCCTGCGGGCCACGGCCCTGGAACTGCATGCCGGGCTGGATGTCTTCCACGCCCTGGAAAGCCTCGCGCGGCACTTCCTGCATGAGCTCCGCATGATGCACGCCATAACCTTCTTCCGGCGCCACATCGACCTTGAACTGGTCACCGACCTCACGACCCACCATCGCCTTCTCCAGACCCGGCACGATCTGGCCCACGCCCTGCAGGTACACCAGCGGCTCACGGCCCTGCGAGCTGTCGATGACCTGACCCTGGTCGTCGGTCAGCGTGTAGTGGAAGGCGACGACGGAATTCTGTGCGATCTGCATGATGTTCTCTAATTGGCAAAAAAGGACCGCGCCTAGCGGCGCGAAGGGCCAAGGGTAACAGACGGGGCTGACCAACGTCGGCTAGGCGGGATGGTCACCGATTGGCGATACTTGCTCCATGCACGCGCAGCTTCGCCCGTTTTTCCACCGCCCTGGCCTGCTTTTGGGCATGGTGCTGGCATCGCTGGCCCCGACGCTGGCGGCCGCCCCTCAAGCCACGAGCCGCCCCACCAACGCCAACGCCTCGCTGGCCGACCAGATCGACAGCCTGATCGCCGAGCCGCGCTTTGCCGGCGCCGACTGGGGCATTTCGGTCATATCGCTGGATACCGGGCGCACCATCTACGCGCATCGTGCCGACCAGCTTTTCCAACCGGCCTCGACGGCCAAGCTGTTCACGGCCGCGGTGGTATTGAACGAGCTGGGGCCCGATTACCGCATTCCCACGCGGGTGCTCGCCCAGGGCGAGATCCGAAGCGGTCGGCTCGACGGTCCGTTGATCCTCTACGGCATGGGCGACCCCACCCTGGGCGTGGATGCCGCCACGCAAGCATGGCCCGATCAATTGGCGGAGCAGTTGGCCGCCCAGGGGCTGCGCCATGTCCGCGGCGACCTGATCGCTGATGCCACCTATTTTGCGAGCCCCGCCATGGGTAGCGGCTGGGAGGCCATCGACCTGCAAAGCTGGTTTGCCGTACCCACGAGCGCGCTGAGCGTCGGCGAGAACCAAGTGGAGCTCACCGTGAGCCCGGCGAGCACGCCAGGCATGCCGGCCGAGTTAAGCGTGATTCCCGCCACCGCCGGCCCCCAGCTGACCAATGAGATCGTTACCGGCACCACGCGCACCCGCAACGACGTGAACCTCTATCGAGCCCCTGGCGACAACGTGCTGTACGCCTTCGGCACCATTGCCGCCCGTTCGCAGGCGCAAACCTTCAAGCTCGCGTTGCCCAACCCGGCCCTGTACGCCGGTAATCTGCTGCGTGCGGCCCTGGCGCGGCACGGCATCCAACTGGACGGCAAACTGGTATCGCTGCGCTGGCCTCAACGCGATGCCGCCCTGCAAGGCCAACCACGCACGCTAGCTCAGGTGCTTTCGCCGCCGCTGGGCGACATCGTTTCGCGCGGGCTCAAGCGCTCGCAGAATCTATACCTGCAGAATCTTTTGCTGCTGGCCGGCGTCAAAGCCCAGACCGACAGCGAACAACGCGACGGCGCCAGTGGTTTCATCACCAGCGAACGCTGGGGCATCCGCGCCATGCGTCAGCTGCTCGATCAAATCGGCGTTGCCTCCACGGCCAGCCTGATTGAAGAAGGTTCGGGCCTGTCGCGCCGCAACCTGGCCACGCCGAACGCCATGGCACGCCTGCTGGCCTATCTGGCAAGCCAACCTTACGCGGCCACGGTAGCGAATGCGTTGCCTGTCGCTGGAGTGGACGGCACCTTGCTCGGGCGCATGCGGAACACGCCCGCGGAAAACAACGTACATGCCAAAACCGGCAGCATGAGTTTTGTGCACTGCCTGGCCGGTTATGTGACCAGCGGCGACGGCGAGCGGTTGGCGTTCGCCGTCATGCTCAACAACTATGCACCGCCGCCTGGCGCTCCCAGCGCCACGCGCGACGTAGACACCATCGCTGTCTTGCTCGCGGGCTCGCGCAGCCGCACGAGCACCAGCGCCTCAGGTCCGGTGGCGGCCACTCACCCGGCCAATTGAGCCTTGATGTCCTTGGCGATCTTTTCGGGCGTATCGGTCGGGGCATAACGCTTCACCACCTGCCCGTCGCGATCCACCAGGAACTTGGTGAAGTTCCACTTGATGCCCTCGGTGCCCAGGATGCCCTTGCCTTCGCGCTTGAGCCATTGGTAGAGCGGGTGCGCACCATCGCCGTTCACCTCGATCTTGGCGAACATGGGGAAGCTCACGTCATACGTGGTGGCGCAGAACTGGCGAATTTCCGCCTCGTCGCCCGGCTCCTGGTGGCCGAACTGGTCGCAGGGAAAACCCAGCACGACCAGCCCCTGCTCCCGCTCGGCGCGCCACAACGCTTCCAGGCCCGTGTACTGCGGGGTGAAGCCGCACTTGGAGGCCACGTTCACGATCAACAGGGCCTTGCCACGGTAATCGCCCAGCGAGCGTTCGTTGCCATCGATATCGCGGACGGAAAAGTCGTAAACGGTTGTCATGGGGGCGTCCCTCGCAAAGAGCCAGGAGTGTATGCCCTACCCAGCGGTGAGGCGAGACACGGCCCAGGGAAGACCCCGGCAGGCACATGCCTTATGCTTTGCCGCGAGCCGGCCCCGCCGGCAGCCGCTCCCCGAGGCCCGCGCCTCCCCGGTTCCCCGAAGGTACCCCGTGATCCGATTCCAGGATGTCCACAAATCCTACCGCGTCGACGGCCGGGAGGTTCCCGCGCTGCAACCCTTCAGCCTGGACATCGCTGATGGCGAAGTGTTCGGCATCATCGGCCATTCGGGTGCCGGCAAATCGACACTTATACGTCTGATCAACCTGCTCGAACGCCCCTCCGGCGGACGCATCCTGATCGACGATGTGGACATGACCGCGCTGAGCGAAGCCGAACTACGCAAGCAACGCCAGCGCATCGGCATGATCTTCCAGCACTTCAACTTGCTGGCCTCGCAGACCGTGGCCGAAAACGTGGCCTTTCCGCTGCGACTGGCTGGCGAAAGTAACGCAGATGCGATCCGCCAACGCGTGAATGAATTGCTCGCGCGAGTGGGTCTGACCGCGCATGCGGACAAATACCCCTCGCAGCTCTCGGGTGGCCAAAAGCAACGCGTAGGTATTGCGCGTGCACTGGCCAATCACCCGTCGATCCTGCTCTGTGACGAAGCCACCAGTGCCCTGGATCCGCAAACGACTGCCTCCGTGCTGGAGTTGTTGGCCGAGATCAACCGCGAACTCAAGCTCACCATCGTGCTGATTACGCACGAGATGGACGTGGTGCGCCGCGTGTGCGATCGCGTGGCGGTGCTCGATGCCGGACGCATCGTGGAAACCGGCCCGGTCGCCGACGTGTTTTTGCATCCGCGCCATGCCACCACGCGACGTTTCGTCAACGAAGCCTTGCCGGAAGAGGCCGCCGGCGAACAGGCGCCCTACGCGCATGTGCCGGGCCGCATCCTGCGCTTGTCGTTCCGCGGCGAAGCCACCTGGACGCCCGCGCTGGGCCGGGTGGCGCGCGAAACCGGGGTGGACTTCAACATCCTCGCCGGCCGCATCGATCGCATCAAGGATCTGCCCTACGGCCAGCTGACTCTCGCCATGCAAGGCGAACGCGTGGACGAAGCCCTCGCCAGCCTGCGCCAGGCCGGCATCGAAATCGAAGAAGTCGCTGCACCCTCGCCGGAGAATCGTCCGTGACGCTCGCCCCTCTGCAAAGCCTGTTTCCCAACATCGACGACTGGAGCGAAATCGGCCAGGCCTGCATCGACACGCTGCTGATGCTGGGCGGCTCGTTGCTGCTCACCGTGGCACTGGGCCTGCCGCTGGGCGTGTTGCTCTATCTCACCGGCAAAGGCCAGTTGCGCCCCATGCCCAAGCTGTACGCCGCGCTGTCGCTGGTGGTAAACATCCTGCGTTCCATCCCCTTCATCATCCTGATGATCGTGTTGATGCCACTCACCTACGTGCTGGTGGGCACCAAGCTGGGCATCCGCGGCGCGATTCCACCGCTGGTGATCGGCGCGGCGCCGTTCTTTGCTCGCCTGGTGGAAACCGCTCTGCGTGAAGTGCAGCGCGGCGTGATCGAAGCCAGTCAGGCCATGGGCGCCAGCACCTGGCAGATCGTGCGCCATGTTCTGCTGCCCGAAGCACGGGCGGGCCTGATTGCCGGCATCACCGTCACCGCCATTGCCCTGGTGGGCTATACCGCCATGGGTGGCGCCATCGGCGCGGGCGGTTTGGGCGACCTCGCCTATCGTTACGGCTACCTGAGCTACAAGTCGGACTACATGCTGGTGACCGTGGTGTTGCTGATTGTGCTGGTGCAACTGCTGCAAATGCTCGGCGACCGCATCGTGGCGCGCTATAGCCAACGCTGAACGGGGCGTTTTGCATCCAGCGGTATGGACGGCTATTCTTGTGCGCCGCATCAACCGTGCCATATGACGAAGATGAATAAGCTCATTGCCATTCTTTCCGCCCTGCTCCTGCTGGCAGGCTGCTCTTCGTCCCATGAGGGCGGCGACGCGGCCAGCCAGAAGCTGGTGGTGGCCGCGACGGCCGTGCCGCACGCGGAGATCCTCAAGCAGGTCAAGCCGATCCTGGCCAAGGAAGGCGTGGACCTGGAGATCAAGGTTTTCGCCGACTACGTGCAGCCCAACGTGCAGGTGCTGGAGAAGTCGGTGGACGCCAACTACTTCCAGACCAAGCCCTACCTGGATGCGTTCAACCGCGAACGCGGCACCAACCTCACCATCGTCACCGGCGTGCACATCGAGCCGTTCGGCGCCTATTCGCACAAGATCAAATCCATTGACCAGCTGCCCGACGGCGCCTCGGTGACCCTGCCCAACGACCCCAGCAACAACAGCCGCGCGCTGCTGCTGCTGGCCAAGCACGGCCTGATCACCCTGAAGGACCCGAGCAACGAGCTGTCGACCCTCAAGGACATCACTGCCAACCCCAAGCAGCTCAAGTTCCGCGAGCTGGAGGCGGCCATGTTGCCGCGTACGCTGGATGAGGTGGACCTCGCCCTGATCAACACCAACTACGCGCTTGCCGCCGGCCTCAACCCGACCAAGGACGCGCTGTTGATCGAAGACAAGGATTCACCGTATGTGAATTACCTCGTCGCGCGCCCGGACAACAAGGACGATCCGCGCATCCAGAAGTTGGCCAAGGCGCTGACTAGCCCTGAGATCAAGGCCTTCATCGAGCAGAAATACCAGGGCGCGGTGCTGCCGGCGTTCTGAAGGCTGCGCTCGACGCAACACCTGAATGTTCATGACGCCGCCCGTCGCTAGAGGGCGGCGTTTTTTATGCTTTAAGCCTTCTCCGCCAGGGCTCGTTTCGGCGTAACGGTGCGCTTGCGGCAACACTCAGCGAATCGGCCTGCAGACGACCTTTGGCGCCCGAGCCCGTCCTACCACAACAAGCCTCTAACTGAGATGCACCGCGCGGCCCGCTGCATCACACCAACTCCGGCTCCGCCGGAATCTCGAATACCTGGCGCAGATACGTAACGTACGCGCTGTCCTCGCACATATTCTTGCCCGGTGTATCGCTGATCTTCGCCACTGGCTGCCCATTGCAGCGAACCATCTTGATCACGATCTGCAACGGCTCGGGGCCTACGTCGTTGGTGAGGTTGGTGCCCACGCCAAAAGCCAACTGACAGCGACCGTGGAAGTGCTGGTAAAGGCTCATCACCTTGGGAATGCTCAGGCCGTCGCTGAACACCAACACCTTGGTGCGAGGGTCCACGCGATTGGCGCTGTAATGCGCCAACACGCGCTCGCCCCAGGCGAACGGATCGCCCGAGTCGTGACGGGTGCCGTCGAACAGCTTGCAGAAGTACATGTCGAAGTCGCGCAGGAAGGCGCTCAGCCCGTACACGTCAGACAGCGCAATACCCAGGTCGCCGCGGTATTCGCGCGCCCATGCCTCCAGCGCCGCCACCTGCGAGTCGCGCAAACGCGGCCCCAGGGCCTGATGGGCCTGCAGGTACTCATGAGCTAGCGTACCCAGCGGGGTCAGGCCCAGCTTCCATGCCAGCCATACGTTGCTGGTGCCTGCCAGCTGGTGGCCCAGGCCGTCGCGCAACGTGGTCACCACCTCTTCGTGCCAGGCGCGCGAGAAGCGACGACGCGTGCCGTAATCGGCAATGCGGCACTCCTGATACCCCTCGGTGTCGCGCAATAGCGAAATCTTCTCGCGCAATCGACGTCGCCCTTCGGCCAGATCCAGCCCGGGCTGCGTGTTGCGAAAATACACCTCGTTGACGATCGCCAGCAGCGGCACTTCGAACAGAATGGTGTGCAGCCATGGGCCGCGTATGCGTATCTCGATTTCCCCCGGGCCCTCCTGTACGGGAAAGATCTCCACATACTTGGCGTTGAGCTGAAACAGCCCAAGGAAATCCACGAAGTCGCTCTTGATAAAGCGCCAGGTACGCAGATAGGCCAACTCGTCTTCGCTGAAACGCAACGTGCACAGCGCCTGCAACTCAGCCCGGATTTCCTCGATATAGGGCACCAGGTTCACACCCGGGTTGCGGCACTTGAACTTGTATTCCACCTGCGCGGCCGGGTAGTGATGCAGCACTACCTGCATCATCGAGAACTTGTAGAGATCGGTGTCGAGCAGCGAGGTGACGATCATGTATCGCTCATGCGCCTGGCGGCGCTACGGGGACGGGTAAGGGAATTATCCCCGCCATCGTGCCTCGCGCGCGAGCGTCCTTTCTCTCCAAAACGTAGGCAAATAAAAACCCCGGTAGCCAGGGGAGGGGCTAGCGGGGTTTTGTCAGGCCGGTCTCAAAACAAAGAGGGGAAAAGGACCGACCCCTCAGTGGAGCGATACAGCTACCCCACTTCTTGTCGCCGTCACGGCGATACGATGACTTAGTGTGGTCCCATGCCTACGAGTTCAAGGACTCGTCCGATTTCGTTCAGCTTTTGGCAAGCTGGCGCCTCCGGCCGCTACCTCTACAATCAGCGCCCCACCGTCCGAGGAACGCCCATGTCGCTGCTGTCGCGCCTGCTGGCCTTGTGCTTGCTGGGCCTCGCCCTGCCCGCTCCCGCCGCCGAACTCAGCCTGGACCTCGGCCACGGCGTTCAGAGTCTGAACACAGCGGAGCTATTGCAGCGCAAGGATGCGCGCAGCATCGAGATTCCGGACGATGTGTCCTATCACCGGACGATGCGCTATCGCGCTATCCCATTGAAAGCGCTGTTGAATGGCGTAGGGAACGACGACGCCCTGCTGTTCGTGGCGGCCGATGGCTTCGCGGCGGAAATACCCGCTTCGCTACTGCTCCACTCCCACGGCTCGCAGGCCTGGTTGGCTATCGAGGAGCCCGGCAAACCCTGGCCTTCGCTGGGCCAAGGCAAACTGGGTGCCGGGCCGTTCTACCTGGTGTGGGTCGACCCCGCGGCGATGAAAGTGAGCCCCGAGCAATGGCCGTTCCAGCTCGCCTCCATTCGCCGACTGGCGCCGGTGGCGGAACGCTTTCCTGCCATCCGCCCGGGCACGCCGGCGGGAGACAGTGAGATCAACCGGGGCTTTGCGGTCTTCCAGCGCACGTGCTTCGCCTGCCATACGCTCAACGGCCAGGGAGATGCGCGACTGGGGCCGGATCTCAACATTCCCCACAACCCCACCGAATACCTGCGAGACGATCTATTGCGCGCCTATATCCGCGACCCGCAGTCCTTACGGCGCTGGCCGCAGGCGCGCATGCCAGGCTTCGGCAAGGAGGCACTTACCGAAGCCGATCTCGATGCGCTGCTCGCGTACCTGCGTCACATGGCCGGACGCAAGATCGCTCCGCCTCAGGCCGAGGGCGCTGCCGGCAAATAGCGCTGCAACGCTTGCTCACGCTGGGCGGGCGGCAATCGTGCCAGCTCGCGCACGCTGGCATAGAAGGCAGGCCACTGACCTTCAGCCTCCTTGAACATCACGGCGAATGCCGGCGTCCAGCGATCGTAAAGGCCAAACGGCAATAGGCGCGCGTTGTTGATGGGCCCCGCCACCCACGCGTCATAGCGATGATCCTTGGGCCATTGTCGGTCACGCCACTGGGCATAACGATCGCGAAACTGGTCGATCTCGCGCCGTTTGCCGGCCGCCATGGCTTGCGCGTCGACGCCGCTGGCGTAGAGCGTCTTGAGGCGTTCGCGCAAATCCAGCACCAATCGCGTGAATCCTTCGGCCATGTCGCTGGCTTGCCGGTCTGGTGGCGGCAGACCCTGGGAGCGGCGCCACTCCTTGAGCCCCTCCTCCTGCACAAAGCTGGCGAACGACTCGTTGAAGGCGGTGTCGTCCTTTACGTAGATCAACTGATGGGCGAGCTCATGAAAAATCGTGCTGGCGAGCTCATCGTCGTCCCAGCGCATCATGCTGCTGAGGATGGAGTCAGCGAACCAGCCCAGTGTGGAATACGCGGGCACGCCACCCACGTAGACATCGTCACCGGCTGCCTCCAGCCGCGCGGCTTCGGCCTTGGCCTTGTCGTTGGAGAAATAGCCGCGATAAGCCACACAACCGGCGAACGGGAAGCAATGCTGAATCGGTGCCACGGAGTACGCCGGTGTAGCGAACACGTTCCACACCACGTATGGGCGATTGAGCTGCACGTAACTGGTGTAGCTGCGGTTATCCGGTAAACCCAATTGCACCGAGGCAAAGCGCCGGGCTTCCTGGGCAAGTTCCAAGCGCTTCTTCAAGGCCGCATCTGTCGATGGATCGGCCACCACGGCGTTCACGTCCCGGCGATGCACGACCAATTGCCCTTGGCCAGATGCCACGTGCGCGTAGTAGCCCAGCGTATGGCACCCCGAAAGCAACAGACCCACCGCCGCCACGGCGATGGGTCTGGGAACGATTCTGGTAAACGGCCCGAAAGCGCTCAACCTCATGCCGCCATTGTGCCTCCAGTTCAGTGGCCGTGGCCGCTCCAATTGCTGTGGCCACCACTCGAACTGCCATGCCCGCCGCTCCAGCCACCATGTCCGCCATTCCAGCCGCCGCGACCGCCCCAGCCGCGTCCGCCACTGTAGTAGTGGCCGCCGTGACCGTAATAGCGCGAACCGCCATACCACACGCCGCCAATACCGATACTCACAGAAGGCGCATAGCAACAACCGTAATAACCGTAGTAGCCCGGGTAGTAATAACCTGGCGCCGCATAGTAGCCACTGTCGTAGGTCACGCCCGAGCCGTAGTAAGCGTCGCCACCCGTTGTGGCAACTGGGCGGACGTAGCTGTAATCCGGGTAGTAATAACAACCGGACAGCGCCGCGGTGGCGGCCACCAAGGCAAGGCCGGCGAACATGCGTTTCATGACCGTAACCTCTGGGAGGGGATGGCTACACGCTAGTCCTCTCGCGCTAAGTGCGCACTGAATGGCTCAGAGCCTGCTCACGATCTCCACGCGGCCGCCTTGCTTGGGTGTGCCCGGCCAGTGAGCGGGGCGTGGCGAAGCGCCTGACTGGCCGTCAGGTCAAGCCGCGCACCGGTTCCTGGTGGGCACACCGGTGCAACCCTTGGGGCCGGGGCGGCTTGCCCGCAGCTTCGCGTCATTACTCGGCTGTGTACGGACGTACACGCCCTCGTTCTTCCTGGATCTGCGCCAAAACTGCTCCCGGCGCGGGCTACCTGGAGATCGCGAGCAGGCGCTTACAGCCACTTACGATCCTTCCGCCGTATGCATACGGAAGGATCGTAAACTGGCTTGCGAGCGTGACCGCGAACCGCGTGCTCGCCAGCGATGCCCTGTGGTTGCAGCGACTTGTCAGTCGCCGGCGCCGCCTCGTTCAGGTGGTTGCCGAATGTGGAGCAGCACGCCGCCCTGCGCACCCTGATCGTAGATGCCCTGATCAGCCAGATCGCTGGCCGGTGCCGAGGTTGCACCAGGCCAATGCGGCCCTTGGCGCACGCGCTCTTGCTTGGCTTCCAGCAGCGCCTGGATATGGGCCACGGCCTCTTGCGGGGTGATCCGCTGCATTGCCTGCTTGCGAGGCGCGGGGGGGCGCTTGGCCGAGGCTCGCTTGGCCGTAGGCGGCGAGCTGGCGGAGCGGTTGACCAGGGCGGATCGCTCGGGAGCCTTCCTGGGCGGCGCTTTCTTAGTCACGGCCTTCTTCGTCGCCAGCTTCTTGGCAACGACCTTCTTGGCGACTGCCTTCTTGGCGACTGCCTTTTTGGCTACCACCTTTTTCGCCACCGTCTTCCTGGCGACCACCTTCTTGGCCGCTCCCTTTTTGCTCACCGCCTTCTTGGCGGCCGTTGTCTTGCGAACGGTGGCGCGCTTGGCCACCGTCTTGCGCGTAGCAGGCTTGCGTGCGGTCGTCTTCTTGCTGGCCCCCTTCCGGGTCGATACGCGTTGGCTCGCTGTCTTGCGGCCGGTCGCCTTCTTGCTGGCGACTTTGCGCGTGCTGGACTTGCGCGCCGCCTTGGCGGTCGCGCGCTTGCGAGCTGGGGTCTTGGGCGGAGCCTTGCGGGTGGTGGTCTTCGGGGTAGCGGCTTTGCGGGTGCTGGTTCGCTTCGTCGCCGTTTTACGCGTCGTAGCCATGCGTCTCTCCTGCGGTAGTCGAGAATGCCCAACGCCCTGCTCGTTGGGCAGCACGAGCATTAACACCGCAAAGATGTATATCCGGTGAGCAACGCGCCACCGTTACGCATGAATTCGCGTTAGAACCGCGGCTGCGCCAACTGGTTGAGGAAGTGCGACAACACTTCCGGGCGCATCAGCAGGGTGAACGCCACGCCGAATGCCGCGCCCCACAGGTGCGCACTATGGTTGACGTTGTCCTGCCCGCGCCTGTCCATATAGATCGAGTAACCCAGATACAGCACGGCGTAGATGATCGCCGGCATCGGCAAGATGAACACCACGATGCGTGTCCACGGCGCCAGCAGAATGAACGAGAACAGCACCGCCGATACCGCACCGGACGCACCCAGGCTACGGTAACTGCTGTTGTTCCGGTTCTTCAGGTAGGTCGGCAGGATCGAGACCACCAGCGCCGCGATGTAGAACAACGCAAAGCCCAGCGTGCCCAGTCGCGCCGTGTAGAAGCCTTCCATCACCCGCCCGAAGAAGAACAGCGTGATCATGTTGAACAACAGGTGGCCGAAATCCGCGTGCACCACCCCGTAGGTCACCAGGCGGTGATACTCGCGGTTGCGGGCAATGGCCGGCGGCCACAGGATGAGATCGTTCATCAGGCGGGCATTTTTGAACGCCATGAACGACACGACAGAGGTAATGGCGATGATGATCAGGGTGATCATGCGGGTATCCGTACAGCCAAATTAAGACAAAGAATCCGCATCTTGGCGGCGAATCGCCCACTTGTCGACTACACCGGGCCCCACGGGCCGCCGATCCGCACTATCATTCGCCGCTTCACGCGTCTTCCCCCACGCCTGTCCGATCCCTCCCATGTCGATTCGTTACCTGCATCTGGACGTCTTTGCCGCCACCCCGGGCGGCGGCAACCACCTGGGCGTCGTCACCGACGCCACCGGCTGGAGCGACGCCCGCATGCAAGCTTTTGCTCGCTGGACCAATCTGGTCGAAACCACGTTCCTGCTGCCGCCCACCCAGCCGGGTGCCAGCTACCGCGTGCGCATCTTCACGCCGCACAAGGAAATTCCCTTTGCCGGCCATCCCACCATTGGTAGCGCCCATGCGGTGTTGCTGTGCGGCCTGGCCAAACCCGTCGACGGCCTGCTGTGGCAGGAGTGCGGCGCCGGCGTGCTGCCCATCCGCCTGGAAGGCGAAGGCCCTGCGCAGCGCCTGCTATTGAAGTCACCGCATGCCACGGTGGAAAAAACCGGCCTCGACGCTCACCCGCTGCTTTCCCCTGCCCTCGCCGGCATTGGCCTGGGCACGCTGCCGCCGGCGTATGTGGCAGGTGGCCGTCATTGGTGGCTGGCCGAATGCGCGGACGAAGAAAGCCTGCGACGCTGGAAACCCGATCACGCCGCCATCGGCGCGCTCGCGCGCGACACCGATAGCCTGGGCCTGTGCGTATTCGCGCGCAGCACGCACCCCGATTACCAGTTGGTCGTGCGTGCACTGCCCGCGGGCGTGGGCATTGTCGAAGATCCCGCCTCCGGCGCCGCCAACGGCCTGATCGCCGCCTATATCGCCCATGCCGAGCCTCATGGCCCGCTGGCCAGCGGCTACACGGTGAGCCAGGGACGCGAGATCGGGCACGACGCCAGCCTCAGCGTGCGTATCGAAGGCGACACGGTGTGGATCGGCGGTCACACCAACACCATCATCGACGGCATCCTGCACTGGGACGGCGCGGCGTGAACGCCGAGGCGCAAATCTGGGTCGATGCCGACGCCTGTCCGGTCGCCATCAAGGAAGTCCTGTTTCGCGCCGCCGAACGCGAGCAGGTGCAGGTCACCCTGGTGGCCAATCAATGGCTGCGCACGCCGGCCTCCCGCTTCGTGCGGGCCATCCAGGTGCCGGGTGGCTTTGATGTGGCCGACAACGAGATCGTCCAGCGCGTTGGTGCGGACGATCTGGTGGTGACGCAGGATATTCCGCTGGCGTCGGCCGTGATCGCCAAGGGCGCGCTCGCCATGCATCCGCGCGGCGAGCTCTATACCACCGACACCATCTCGCAGCGCCTGAGCATGCGCAATTTCATGGACGAGCTGCGCGGCGCCGGCGTGGACACCGGCGGCCCCGCCGCTTTCCATCCACGCGACAAGCAAGCATTCGCCAACCAGTTGGATCGTTGGCTCACGCGCCGACGTCAGGCGCGCTAAGGCTCAAAGGCCTCGTTCGTCCAGGTGCGCCCGCCGCGCAGCCACTTGCGCGAGGATCGCCCAATCCACGTCGTCATCACCGGCCGAGAGCGCTTCCAGCAGGTTGTCGCGCAGCAATCCGGCCAGCGGCAATGGAACGCGCGACGCATCGGCGGCGGCCAGCGCGAGGCCGATATCCTTGTAGCCCAGGGGCAGCGCAAACCCCGCTGGGGTGTAGCGCTGCTCGGCGATCAGCTTGCCGTAGCCCTGATAGGCCGGCGCCGCGAACAGCGTGCTGGTCATGACCTCCAGAAAGTCGGCCGCGCTCACGCCATGCGCGCGAGCCAGCGCCGATGCTTCCGCCATGCTTTCGATGGCCGCGCCCAGCATGAAGTTGCCGGCGATCTTCACCACGTTGGCGCGTTCGGGGGCTTCGCCCAACGGCCACACGCGACTGCCCATGGCGTCCAACAGCGGGCGCACTCGCTCGATGATCGCCGGTTTGCCCGCGGCGAGAATGTTGAGCTTGCCTGCCGCGGCCACGTCAGGGCGGCCAAACACAGGGGCCGCCACATACTCCAACCCGCGCTGCGCATGGGCATCGGCCAACTCGCGTGCCAGCGCCAGGGAGATCGTGGCGTGGTTCACGTGGATGCTGCCCTTGTCCATGCCATCGAGCAGGCCACCCGCGAAGAAAATGTCGCGCACGGCCTGGTCATTGGCGAGCATGCTGAACAGCACGTCGCCCTGCGCCGCGCGATCGGCGCTGCGTACGGCCTTGGCGCCCAGCGACACCAGCGGCTCGGTAGCGCCGGGCGAACGGTTCCACACCGTCACTTCGTGCCCAGCCTTGATCAGGTTGCTGGCCATGGCGCTGCCCATGGCGCCCAGGCCGATAAAGCCGACTTTCATTCGTGCTGCCTCCAGATCGAAGAAGCAGTCAGTGGAACATGCTGCGCGTTCAGCGCATGCGAAATGCGCTACGCCACTTCGCCTGCCGCATGCCCGGAAGCCCAGGCCCACTGGAAGTTATAACCGCCCAGCCAGCCGGTAACGTCCACCAACTCCCCCACAAAGAACAAGCCCGGCACATGCTTGGACTGCATCGTGGTGGAGGACAAACCATCGGTATCCACGCCACCCAGCGTCACTTCGGCTGTGCGGTAACCCTCGGTGCCACTCGCCACCATGGGCCAATCGTGCAATTGCGCGCCGATGTTCTGCAGCTCCGCCTCCCGGTACTGACGCATGGGGCGGCTTTCGAACCACAGCTCGCACAATCGCTGAGCGAGTCGGCGCGGCAACACGTCGGCAAGCACGTTCTTCAGTTCGGCCGCCGGCCGCGCGCCGCGCTGCTGGATCAACCAGTCGGCGGCGTCGAGTTCCGGCAGCAGATCGATGCGCAGATCATCACCCGGCTGCCAATACGAGGAAATCTGCAGGATCGAGGGTCCACTGATACCGCGATGGGTGAACAACATGCCCGCGCGGAAACTGCGCTTGCCCACGCGCGCCTCGGCCACCGGCAAGGCCACACCGGACAGATCCTGGTAACGCTCCTGGTGCTTGCCACTCAGTGTCAGCGGCACCAGGCCTGCCCGCGTGGGTAGCACCGCGTGCCCGAATTGCCGGGCCAGTTCATAACCAAAACCGGTCGCGCCCATGCTGGGAATGGACAGGCCGCCGGAGGCAACCACCAGCGATTGCGCATGCACCTCGCCATGCGCGGTGAGCACGCTGAAGCCCTCCTCCGTCTTGCGCACGCGCTCCACGCCGCAGCTGGTTTCGATACGCACGCCAGCGGCGGCGCACTCATCCAGCAACATGCGCACGATCAACTTGGAGGATTCATCGCAAAAGAGCTGGCCCAGCTCTTTCTCGTGATAGGCGATGCGGTGTTTTTCCACCAGCGCGATGAAATCCCACGGGGTGTAGCGCGCCAGCGCCGACTTGGCGAAATGCGGGTTGGCGGACAGGTAGCAGCCAGGCGTTACGCCCATATTGGTGAAATTGCAGCGCCCGCCACCGGACATGAGGATCTTCTTGCCCACCTTGTTGGCGTGATCCACCACCAGCACCCGGCGGCCGCGCTGCCCGGCCGTGATGGCGCACATCAGCCCGGCGGCACCGGCACCGATGATCAATACATCCACTTTCACGCGCGCACCACCGTCATGACCTGCTCCTTACGCCCAACCCCGCCATTATCCGCCAGATGACGCCTGTATCGCTTAAAATCGGCTTTTCACCCCTTTTGGACCGCGCCCATGCCCTCCTTTGACGTAGTTTCCGAAGTCGACAAGCACGAGCTCACCAACGCCGTCGACCAGGCCAACCGCGAATTGACCAGCCGCTTCGACTTCAAGGGCACCGACGCCCAGTTCGAACTGGACAAGTTCGTGATCACCCAGAGCGCACCCAGCGAGTTCCAGCTCCAGCAGATGCTGGACATCCTGCGTGCCCGCCTGATCTCGCGAAAGATCGATGTGCGCGCTCTCGACGTGTCCGACCCGGAAACCAACCTGGGCGGCGCGCGCCAGAAGATCACGGTGAAGCAAGGCATCGAGCAGACCATCGCCAAGAAGCTGGTGGCCTCGCTGAAAGAGGCCAAGCTCAAGGTCGAGGCGCAGATCAACGGCGACAAGCTGCGCGTTACCGGCAAGAAACGCGACGACCTGCAGCTCGCCATGGCGGTGCTGCGCAAGGCCGACGTGGAACTGCCGCTGCAATTCGACAACTTCCGCGACTGATTCACCTCACGCACTGTCCCGGCCAAGACCGGGACGGTGCAAGCGTCAGCCCGCCAGGCCAGCCGCGATGTTCACACTGATGGCGATGATGAACACGTTGAAGAAAAATGCGATCACGCTGTGCAGCAAAGCCACGCGGCGCAGGTAGCGACTGGTGATCTGCACGTCGGATACTTGAAACGTCATGCCAATGACAATGGCGAAATACGCGAAGTCCCAGTAATCGGGCTGTTTGGTTCCCGGAAACTCCAGCCCCTCGTGCTTTTTGCCGAAGTCGCCGTAGAAGCCGTGCGCGTAGTGCATGGCGAACATAATGTTGAGGAACAGCCACGACAGCACGATGCTGCCCGCGGCGATGAGCAACGCCTGCGCACCACCGCCCTTGGCCGCCCCCAGCTCCGTGGTGAGCGCCAACGCCACCACCCCGGTCAGCGCGAGCCCAGTCCACAACACGCCCCAGCGCCCTGTATCCTGCTTGCGCGCCTGGCTTTGCATCAACTCGGGTGTCGTGGTTTGGTTGAACAACCAGGCCAGCGCGCACAGATAAATCAGCGCGCCCAGGTCGAATGCCAGTAGCAATGCCTTGGCGGGCTTCACGCCAAGGCCCTGCCACAGACCCACGCCCACCAGTACGAATACGATGGCCGAAGCCGCCAATCGCGGCCGCGCGCGTAGGTTGCGAAACGGAATCCAATGCCGAACGCTGCCGCGTGCCACCGGCGACTTGTCAGGCGGCGCGCTCATGCCACGGCTCCGGCGAAGGACTGAAAACACGTCATGAAGGCCCGCTCTCTCATCGCCCGACATCGGGCCCAGAGCATCTTAGAGCCTGATTACCAGGCGCGCATGGGTTTCCTGGCAGGCCATTCGGCAGTTAAACGTGCAAATCGGCGTATTCGGGGTGCCGATTCATCCAGATTTCGGAATAACTGCACGCCGGATCTACCTTCCAATGCTCCGCACGCGCCATATCCAGCGCGGTCTTCACCAGATGGGATGCGATGCCGCGTCCGCCGACGGCGGAAGGCACGATGGTATGGGTGATCGTCATGATGCCGTTGTCGAGCGTGTAGTCCAGCACGCAAGGCACGCCGTCCACCTTCACTTCGAAACGATGGGCGCGGGGATTGTGGTTGATCTCGGCGGACATGAAACGCTCCCTCGGGCGGTCGACGGCGCGCAAGCGTAAACCACCCGGGAGCGAACCCGGCGTGAAGGTGTTGTTCGCATACGTTCGCAACGCCACACGTTCGGACTTCCATACGATTGCTGTGCATTTCGTATCAAACGCGCGTGTATCGATGCCATGGAATGTGGCCCATGAATGTGCGTGAGATCGCATCATCATCGCGCCGCCGGTGGCGAGGCGCACGCGGCCTCCGTGTTAGGACAACAGATCGATGGCCTCTTCATGTCATCCACCTCGTGAGTGAAGCGTTCGATTAGACACAGCGCCTTCGCGCTCCGTTTCAATCGTGGGAAACGAAGTGAAAATCACCTGGAACCGACGCCACTTTTTACAGCTCTTTGCAGGCGGCCTCACTGCATTACCCCTGGCACGGCTGGCACGCGCCCTACCCGATGGCCGACCGGCCTGCTACCTGAGTCCCGAGCAGACCGAAGGCCCCTACTACCTGGACCGCGCACTACTGCGCCAGGACATTACCGAAGGTAAGCCCGGCCTTGCATTGCAATTGCACTTCGAGGTGCTCGACAGCCGTACCTGTCGCCCACTCAGTGATTCGGCGCTGGAAATATGGCACTGCGACGCGCAAGGCCAGTACTCCGGCTTCACGGCGGCATCGATGAATGGCCCTGACATGGGCCCGCCACCGGGGGCGCCGCCGCTGGGGCATCCTCCCGGCCCGCCACCTGGCAGGCCCGGTAGCGGAGGCGGCATGCCACCTCATAGCACGCCCACCGACGCGCTTACGTTCCTGCGCGGTGTGCAAATAGCCGACGGACGCGGACAAGTAGCGTTCCGCACCATTTTTCCCGGTTACTACCCCGGCCGTTGCAACCACATCCATCTCAAGCTGCACGTCGGCGGTCGCATGCAGGACGGGCATTACCGGGGCGGCCAGGTGGTGCATACGGGCCAGTTGTTCTTTCCGGAAGCGGCAAGCCTGGCCGCGATGGCACAAGCACCTTATCGGCAGCATGGCCCGGAACGCACCACGCTGGATCAGGACAACGTCTACCTCGCCCAGCGAGGTAACGGCTCCATCGCCACGCTTAGCGAGCACGATGGCGTGCAGATCGCCCGGCTTGCCCTCGCGGTGGACCCCACCGGGCACACGCGCGAGGGGCACGATTAACCCTCTCTAAGAGCCAGTTCACGATCCCCACGTGGCCCGCGCCGGGAGCGGTTTACGCGCAGATCTAAGGAAGAACGAGGGCGTGCACGTCCGTATACCACCGAGTGATGATGCCGCGCTGGGTGCAAACCGGCCCGGCCCGAAGGGTTGTGCTGGTGTGCCCGCCAGGGAGCGGAGCGTGTCGAGGCGCCTGACTGGCGATCAGGTCGAGCCGCGTGCCGGTTCCTGGCGGGCACACCCACGCAACGTGGACTACGTGGAGATCGTGAACAGGCTCTAACGCCGCGTCACTGCTCAACAACCCGCAGCAGTGCGCGTGGCGGATGTCCAAGAGCGATCGAGTGCGCGCCGCGTGCGTACCGCACGCGCAAGGCGTTCAAGCACCTCTTCCGTTGCCTCCCAGCCGATGCAGCCATCGGTGATGCTCTGTCCGTAGCGCAACGGTTCGCCCGGCAAAAGCTCCTGGCGACCGGCTACCAGGTGGCTCTCCACCATTACACCGACGATGCGATGCTCGCCGCCCGCCAACTGTGCCGCGATGGCGTCCACAACGGCCGGCTGGTTTTCCGGCTGCTTGCTGCTGTTGGCGTGACTGGCGTCGATCATCACGCGCTCGGCCAAGCCTCCGCGCCCGATCGCCATGCAGGCAGCGTCTACGCTATCGGCGTCGTAATTGGGTACCTTGCCGCCGCGCAGGATCACATGGCAGTCGGCATTGCCCGTGGTCGCGGCGATCGCAGTCTGGCCGTCCTTGGTGACGGCCATGAAATGATGCGGCTGCGATGCAGCCTGCACGGCGTCCACGGCAATCTTCACGTTGCCGTCGGTGCCGTTCTTGAAACCCACCGGGCACGACAGGCCCGAGGCCAGCTCGCGATGCACCTGGCTTTCCGTGGTGCGCGCCCCGATGGCGCCCCAGGCCACCAGGTCGGCAATGTACTGCGGCGTGATCATGTCCAGGAACTCGCAGCCGGCCGGCACACCGCGTTCGTTGATGTCACGCAGCAGTCCGCGCGCCATGCGCAAGCCCTTGTCGATCTGGAAGCTGCCGTCCAACTCGGGATCATTGATCAGCCCCTTCCAGCCCACCGTGGTGCGCGGCTTCTCGAAATACACGCGCATCACTACTTCCAGCTCCCCAGCATGCTGCGCGCGCAGCTCGGCCAGTCGCTCGGCGTATTCCAGCGCGGCGCGGGTATCGTGGATCGAGCACGGCCCCACCACGACCGCGAGGCGATCATCGCGCCCGGCCAGAATCTGGTGCAGCGCATCTCGCGAGGTAGTGACCGTATGCGCTGCGCGGGCGCTCATTGGGCAATCGCGCATGACCTCGGCGGGCGTACTGAGCGTGGTAATGGCGCGAATGCGCAAATCGTCGGTGGTGGGGTTCACGGGGATCTCCTGGGTGGGGGTTCCACTCGCGACCATGAAAAAGGCCGCCAGTGGTGGCTGGCGGCCTTTCTTGGGAATGGTGACTTGTCGTTGAGACAGTCGCTACCAACCCTCCGCCAGCGGCATCGGATAGCCGTAAAACCAAAAATACTGGCGGGCGGTGAGGTTGGTCATGGCGATAAGGAATAACACAGGCTTTTCGCGCATGCAAAGGATGCATTTGTAACCAAGCGCTACACTCATGGCTCATCGGTACGCCCATTGATCATGCCTTCTCCCTGGACCCTGCTCGCTCGTCCCGCTCGCGAACCCATTCGTCGCTGGGTTCTGGGCGCCTTTCCCCGTGGCGGTGGCGGCCATGTCGACTACGATCATCCGCTGGGCGAGCCGGGCCTGTTCGGGCCGGAAAGCGCGACCTGGCGTGTGCACGCGGATTTTCCCGGCATGCTGGCCGGCGGCCTCGCCGCCCTGATGCTGCAGACCTTGCACCCTCGCGCGCTGGCGGGCGTGTGGGACCACTCCAACTTTCGCGATGACCTGGTGGGCCGACTGCGTCGCACCACCTCGTTCGTGAGTGGCACCACGTATGCATCCACCGAGCAGGCAGAACAGTTGATTGCTCGGGTCAAGAGCATCCACGCCAAGGTGCAAGGCCTCACCGAAGATGGACGTCCATACGCTGCGGACGATCCCGAGTTGCTCACGTGGGTGCACGTGACCGAAGCCTACAGCTTCCTCCAGGGCTATCGACGCTATAGCCATATCGCGATGCCGGCTGGCGCCGCTGATCGCTACTACGACGAGGCTCGCCGTGTGGCCGAGGCCCTGGGCGCACGCGACGTGCCGGCCTCTGAGGCGCAGATCAACAGCTACTTCCGCCGCATGCGGCCAGAGCTGATGTTCAGCGAGCGCTCGCGTACCGTGTTGCAGGTGCTGTCGAAGGTTCGCCTGCCAGTGCCCATTGCCGGGCTTTCGCGCGATGTGTTCCTGCAAGCCGGCGCCGCGCTGTTGCCGCCCTGGGCCGATGACCTGCTCAAGCGCACGCCGTTGCAGCGCGCCCAGGCGGGGCTGGCCGCGCGGGCGTTGTGGTCGGTGGCGCCGGTGTTCCGCTCGGCACTTCATGACGGCATCGCCGCCCGCGCCTGCACTCGCACGGGCCTCCCGGCGGACGTTCTCACCCATTGGAGCTGACTCGGCGCCAGCCTGTCGCGCCGGGGCGAGCCAGGCTTGGCCACTACCTCTCGCGCCTACCTCACGAGCTCGGCGGATAGCCCTTCCGTCGGGCCATACCTAGCCCAGCGGCAGGGCAATCGGCTAACGTCCCCGCACTGGAACTCAGGGGGCCACGGTGGCAACGCTCATTCCAACCCGCAATAGCTGCCTGCCGCGCATGACCAGCGGCGAGAAGCGCTTGTCCGAGCGCCTGGAGCAAAAGCTCGAGGAAGATTACCTGCTGTGGTACGACGTGCCGATCGGCCCGCGCCAGCGGCATCCCGACTTCATCGTGTTCCATCCGCGTCGCGGCCTGCTGGTGCTGGAGGTGAAGGACTGGAAGCCCGGCACCATCCAGCATGCGGACCGCACGCTGTTCACCCTGCTCACCGGCAATAGCAGCGTGAAGGAGCACAACCCGCTGATGCAGGCGCGCGACTATGCCAGCGAGATCTACAAGGTGCTGGCGCACGACCCCGCGCTGCGCCACCCACCCGGGCATACCTACGAAGGCAAGCTGCTGATGCCCTGGGGTTACGGGGTGGTGCTTGCCAATATCAGTCGCAAGCAATTCGACGCCGGCGAGCTGGGCGACGTGATTCCCCCGCATCTGGTGATCTGCCAGGACGAGATGTACGAAACGGTGGAACCGGAGGCCTTCCAGGAGCGCCTGTGGGCGATGTTTCCGCAGGTCTTCCCCACCGCATTGACGCTGCCGCAGATCGATCGCGTGCGCTGGCACCTGTTTCCGGAGATCCGCGTGGAGCCGGGCGAAGGCCAGTTCGGCCTGTTCCCCGCCCAGGCGCCGGAAACCAGCACCAAGGTGGCCATCCCCGACCTGATCAAGGTGATGGACGCGCAGCAGGAACTCCTGGCGCGTTCGCTGGGCGACGAGCACCGCATCATCCATGGCGTGGCTGGCTCCGGCAAAACCATGATCCTGGGCTTTCGCGCCATGCATCTGGCGCGCGCGCTGTCCAAGCCGATCCTGGTGCTCTGCTACAACAAGACGCTTGCGGCCCGGCTTGACCAGCTCATGGGCGAGCGCGGCCTGAGCGACAAGGTGCAGGTGTACAACTTCCACAAGTGGTGCCGCAGCATGCTGTCGGCGTACCACGTGCCGCTGCCCGAGCAGGGGCCGAACTTTGTGCATGAGCTCCCGGGTGCGGTGATCGATGGCGTGGACAAGGGCCAGATTCCCCGCTTCCAGTACGGCGCCGTGCTGATCGACGAAGGCCACGATTTCGCGCCCGACTGGTACAAGCTGATCGTGCAGATGATCGACCCGAACACCAACTCCCTGCTGGTGCTGTACGACGACGCACAGAACATCTACGGCGAGGCCAACCGCAAGAAGCTCAGCTGGAAGAGCCTGGGCGTGCAGGCGCAAGGTCGCACCACCATTCTCAAGCTCAACTACCGCAACACGCTGGAGATCCTCTCGGTGGCGCGCGCATTCGCCAACGAGCTGCTGCTCGAGCGCAGCGACGATGACGACAGCGTGCCCTTGATCGCCCCCGAGAGCGCCGGCCGACGCGGTGCCTTGCCGGAGTTGATTCGCGTGGAGCGGCAGGCCGACCAGTTGCCGGCGATCATCCAGCGCCTGCGTGATGAGCACGCGCATGGGCGGCGCTACTCGGACATGGCAGTGATTTTCCGAAACAGTTGGGAGGGCGAGAAGCTGCACGAAGCGCTGGAGCAGGCCGGCATTCCAAGCCGCCTCGCCGAAGGCAACGGCAAGAGCTCGCTGTTCGTGGTGGAAGACACCGTGAAGCTGGTAACGATGCATTCCAGCAAGGGCCTGGAATTCCCGCTGGTGATCATTCCGGGCCTTGGCTCGCTGCCCAAGCCCGGCAAGAACGAAGCCGAAGAAGCGCGCCTACTGTACGTGGCCATGACACGCGCCACCGAACGCCTGGTGATGATCCACCATGAGGATTCCATCTTCAGCCAACGCATTCGGAACTCCATCAACGAGGTGCAGGGGCAGCTGGACGCGGCCGCCTGAAGGCTGGCCGCCGCGCCCCCTTTGCCGACCGGAGAAACGGGCCGATACTCGAGGTATCGCCCCGTGACAGGTCGACCCATGCACGATTTGCTCGACGCACCCACGCTGGCGCCGCAAGCGCTGGATCATGCCCTCAGCCTGCCGGCGCGGTTCTATACCGATCCGCGCATGGCGGCCCTCGATGCGCGAGCCATTTTTGCGCGCACCTGGCAGCTGGTGTGTCACCAAACACAGATACCTGACAGCGGTGACCACCTGGTCACTGAGATCGCTGGCCTGCCACTCCTGGTGGTGCGTGACGAGCAAGGCGTGGTGCGCGGCTTTCACAATGTCTGCCGCCATCGTGCTGGCCCGATCGCCAGCTGCGACGGCCGTGGCGCAAAGGCCCTTCGCTGTCGTTATCACGGATGGACGTATGGCCTGGACGGCGTGTTGCGCGGTGCGCCAGAGATGGGGCGCACGCCCGACTTTCAGCTATCGGACATCCGCCTGCCGGAGGTGCGCGTGCAGGTGTGGCAGGGTTTGGTCTTCGTCGCCATCGGTGAGGCGCCGCCATTCGCAGAGGTGGTCGCCGGCATCGACGAGCGCCTGGGCCCCGAGCGCTCGCTGGCGCACTACGTGTTCCATCATCGCGCCAGCTACGACGTGGCCTGCAACTGGAAGGTGTACGTGGACAACTACCTGGAGGGCTACCACGTGCCGCATATCCATCCGGGCCTCAACAGCCTGCTCGATTACCGCAGCTACATCACCGAAACGGCGCCGTGGTACTCGTTCCAGTACAGCCCGCTGGAAAGCGCCGGCGACCTCTACGGCAGCGGCGAGGCGCTGTACTACTTCATCCACCCCAACACCATGCTCAACATCCTGCCCAATCGCCTGCAGACCAACCGCGTGCTGCCGCTGGGCGTGGACCGGTGCCGG
Organism: Frateuria sp. sgz306004; assembly: GCF_057750885.1. NCBI lineage: Bacteria > Pseudomonadati > Pseudomonadota > Gammaproteobacteria > Lysobacterales > Rhodanobacteraceae > Frateuria > Frateuria sp. sgz306004. Next base: position 379,086 of record NZ_JBYLFE010000001.1, on the reverse strand, counting down.
GTGGAGTTCGACTTCTACTACCCGCCGGACGACAGCGAGCAGGCGCAAACGCGCCGCGCCAAGGACATCGCCTTCAGTGACGAAGTGCAGGACGAAGACGTGACCATCTGCGAAGACGTGCAGCGCGGCCTTGCGTCTGGGTCTTACGAAGCGGGCCGACTCAACCCCTTGCGCGAAAATGCGGTGCACCATTTCCACGAACTGGTGCGTGGCGCCTACCGTGAGGCGCTAGCTGCGAGCTGAATGCCTCCGCCTTGCCAGGTCACCCCTGCCCTGGCGTTGACGGCGCCTTCGCAAAGGTCGCAGTCTCATGAAGACGCCTGACGGAGACGCACCCATGAAGCGATTGCTCTGCATCTTGCTGTTGGCGCTCTGTTTCGCCGGCCCTGCGAGCGCGCAAGGAATGAACGGCGTGGTCACGGCCTATGTCGACCTGTATGCCGGCCCGTCGCCCGACTATCCCACCATTGCGCAATTGCCCGCCGGCACCAGCGTGGCCATCCAGGGCTGCACCGAGGGCTGGGGTTGGTGCGACGTGATCACCATGGGCACGCGCGGCTGGGTGGCCGGCACGTTCGTGCAGTACACCTACCAGAACCAGCCGGTGATCGTCGCCGACTATGGCCCGCGCATCGGCATCCCCATCGTGGCCTTCTCGATTGGCCTGTACTGGGGCAACTACTACCGCGACCGGCCGTTCTATCGGAACCGCGACTACTGGTTCCATCGCCCGTTCGTACCGCGTCCGCCGCCTCGCCCGCCCATCCACGGCCCCGGTCACCGGCCGCCAGGGCCAGGCGCTCGCCCTCCGAGCGGTCACCGCCCCCCGCCGCCGCCCAGCCATCGCCCCCCGCCGAGCAATCACCGGCCGCCGCCGAACCCGGGCAATCGCCCGCCTCCGGGAAATGGGCACCAACCCAACCCGGGGCAGCGCCCACCGCCGCAGGGCGGCAACCGCCCACCGCCGGGGCCGGGCAACCGGCCACCGCCAAATCAAAGTAATCGCCCGCCGTCCAACAGTGGTGGGGGCCACCGCCCGTCATCGGGTCAGGGACAGCATCCTCAAACCCGCCCTGCGCCGAAGAAGCAGGACGGCAACTAGGCACTTGTCGACCATCTACGCGTAGCCGCACCACCAACGCCGGCCATCAGGCCGGCGTTTTTTTGGTTCGCCGCGCGCTGTCAGATTGTGTCTGGACGGGTCGACGCTATGCGTCACCCCCACGTCGCACTACCTGGTTCTTGTTGAGCGACGCACCGACAAATCCGGCACTTCCCCGCACATCCTCGACTGGCACGACTCTTGCCACGTCTCAGCCTGAAACAGGGGATGTGAACTGCACGCACCCAATTGACCAGGGCGCGCGCCCTTCACCAAGCAGACGCCACACCACGGGCCGGCATCGGTCGTGACGTGGCCCTAGCCTGGTGCGGCCGCTCGATCTGTGGAACACAGGCATGAGCATCAACGCACGAGACGTGGCAAGACAACGGACAGTGGCGCTTTCCATGGCGCTACCGCGTGCGGCCGCCAATGATCGCCGTCTGCATCGCTGGCACGATGTGTCTGTGCGCTTCAAGTTCGTGCTGACGCTGGCCTTGTCGATCATCTGGGCGGCGTGCCTCTACCACGTCACGCGGCGTTGGACGCACCATCTCGCCCTGCTGGAAGGCGACCTGCTCGCCAACCTGATGATCTTCTGCATCGCCATTCTGCCGGGCGCCATGCATGCCTTTCTGCTCGTCGGGCTGCTGCTGGATCGGCGCCCGCCACGCTCGCGCTTCGCTGAAGGTGATTATCCGGGCGTGACGCTGCTCATCGCCGCCTTCAACGAAGAGGCACACATCCTCAGCACGCTGGAAAGCATTGACCGCCAATGCTATCCGGGCCCCTTCGAAGTGCTCGTGATCAACGACGGTTCCACCGACGGCACCATGGAGCGCTTGCGTGGCGTGTCCTATCCCTGGTTGCACGTGATCGACCTCAAATGCAACGGAGGCAAAGCCAAGGCACTCAACAACGGCCTGCGCCATGCCGCCTACCCGGTCACCGTGACCATGAATGCCAGCGCCTATCTCTACCGCGATGCGCTGCGGCGGTTGGTAGAGCGCTACATGAGCGATCCACCGAACACCGCCGCCGTGGCGGGTACCGTCATGGTGCGCAATTCGCGCCAGAGCCTGATCACTCGCCTGCAGGAGTGGGATCACTTCCACGGCGTGGCCGCCGCCAAGCGTCTGCAGAGCCTGTTCCAAGGCACGTTGGTGGCGCAGAGCGCGCTCTCGCTCTATCGCACGGACATCTTGCGCGTCGTCGGCGGGTGGCCCGAACGCGCCGGCGAAGACACCCTGCTTACCTGGTCCATCCTGCGCGACGGTCATCGGGTGGGTTATGCCGAGGACGCCATCGCCTTCGCCAACGTGCCAACCACGTTCGATGCACTGCTCAGCAAGCAGCGGCGCCATGCCCACGGCCTGATGGAAGCCTTGAAGACGCATGGCGCACTGTTGCTTCAGCCGCGCATGAGTACGCTGTTCGTGTGGTGGAGCCTGCTTCTGCCGGGCATTCAACTCGCCTATACGCTGCTGCTGATTCCCTGCGCGGTGCTTGCACTCGATGGCGTATACGATCTGCTCGCGCCGGTTGTCTTGCTCACGCTGCCGGTGAGCTTGCTGGCCAACGGTTGGATGTATCGGGTGCAGTCACGCATGTATCGTGCGCAAGGCCTGCGTGTGCGCCGTAACTGGCTGGGCCTGCTCATGTACACCCTTATCTACGGTCTGGCCCTGCAACCGGGCGGCGCCCTGGGGCCCGCCAGCAGCCTGTTCAAGCGACATCGCCATTGGTGACGACACCCCTGCTCCAGGGCCACCAGCCCGCCTTGCGCAGTGCGTAGCGATCGGCCGCACGTTCGAAGCGATTGCGGGCGCTTACCCCGCCGCACAACAAATACAGCGGCAGGAACAGCGGGCCTAGCACCATGTACTGATAGACATGGGCCCGCTCGTGATCGGCCAGCGAAATGCGTGGCTCCGCCGCCCATCCGGCGCGACAGGCATAGGTGAGACACGGCACATCGAGCGATGCTCCGTTGCACAGAATCACGTTGCCCAGCGTCAGCGCCCCGCCGACGCCACGCCACGGCATGCGGTAGAACACGAGGGCCGCTTCCCTCGGCTGCCACGCCACCTTCGCCCCCCAAGCCATGCCGGCCAATCCCGCCACGAGGCCGAGCAAACTGTTGGGCAGCGTCCAGCACACGCCTGCTAACCACCACCAACGCATGTCAGCCTCATCAGAGCGTCCCATCGCGCGAACAGCATGCCTTCACGCACGGCCTGGCGCACCCTGGATCTTGTACAGCGTCGGGGCCGCCACCATGTGGTGCCCATCGCATCGCTGCCTGGAGTCCGTCATGTCCGCCCCCTTGAGCGTTCCCTGCCCGCATTGCGGCGCGCTCAACCGCGTGCCGGCCGAGCGCCTCACCGAGCACCCTCAGTGCGGACGCTGCAAGCAGGCCCTGTTCCAGGGTCAGCCTGCCGCGCTTACCAGCACCCAGTTCGATGCAGTGGCTGGGCGCGGCGACCTGCCCGTGGTAGTGGACTTCTGGGCCCCCTGGTGCGGTCCGTGCCGGAATTTTGCACCGGTGTTCGCCCAGGCCGCGCAAAGTCTCGAGCCGCAGTTGCGTTTAGCAAAGGTGGACACCGAAGCAGAACCGGCACTGGCTCAGCGCTTCGCCATTCGCAGCATTCCTACGTTGCTGGTGCTTCGACACGGCAAGGAAATCGCACGCCAGGCAGGCGCGCTCAACCCGATGCAGTTGCGTCAGTTTCTTGCCAACGTGCTGCAGTAAGGGAAATCCTCACGAACTGCACGAAAGCATCGAGCAGCCCGCCTTGTGCATGGCCCACGCCGGACGTCGGCGGGCGTAATGCTCGCGACCCGGTTGATCGTCGTAGGGGCGCCGCATGACCTCCAACAGCTCGCTGATGCCTTCGTAATCCCCTTCCATGGCGCGGTCGATGGCTTCCTGCGCCAGATAATTACGCAGCACAAAACGCGGATTGGCGGCCTGCATGCGCGCTCGCCGCGCCGCAAGCGGCCATGCGTCCTCGGCCACCCTGGCGGTGTACCGCTGGAGCCAGGCCAACCATGCCGGTGTCACTTGCTCGCGCTGGGCTTGGTCGTAAAACGCCTCCTCAAGCGTCTCCAGTTTGGGCTCGGCCAGATCGACATCGGCCAGCAAGCGGAAGAACAGCGTCATGTCGACGTTGCCCGCCACCAAGAGCGCGTGCAGATCGCGCATCAGCACCACGTCCTCGTCGCGACACGCCATCAAACCCAGCTTAGCCGCCACATGTTCGCGATCGGTCGCCTCGTACACCGCCGCGTAGCGATCCAGCCCTGCCTGCAAGGGCTCGGTACCGGAAAACAGGGGCGCCAAGGCCATCGCGAGGCGACTGAGGTTCCACCAGGCCACTTGCGGCTGCTGACCGAAGCGATAGCGACGTCGGCTCGCATCCGTAGTGTTGGGCGTCCAATCGGGGTCGAAATGGTCGACCCAACCGTACGGGCCGTAGTCGATGGTGAGGCCGAGGATGGACATGTTGTCGGTGTTCATCACCCCATGCACGAAACCCACACGCATCCAGTGCGCCACCATGCGTGCCGTGCGCTCGCACACCTGGGCGAACCATTCCGCGTAGAGCGCTTCGCCGTCGCCACGTAGCCAGGGAAAGTCGCGTGCAACAGTGAAGTCCACCAATTGCTTGAGCAAAGCGTGATCGCCACGGGCTGCCGGCAACTCGAAATTGCCGAACCGAATGAACGACGGCGCCACGCGGCATACGATGGCCCCAGGCTCCTCCTGCGGGTGTCCGTCGTAAAACATGTCGCGCACCACACGGTCACCCGACACCACCAGGCTCAACGCACGCGTGGTGGGTATGCCCAGATGATGCATGGCCTCGCTGCACAGGAATTCACGGATGGACGAACGCAAAACCGCACGCCCATCCGCGCCACGCGAATACGGCGTGCGGCCCGCCCCTTTCAGTTGAAGCTCCCAGCGCTCGCCGCCCGCGTTGACGACTTCCCCCAATGAAATGGCGCGCCCATCGCCGAGCTGATCGGCCCAAACGCCAAATTGATGCCCACCGTAGTTGGCCGCATAAGGCTGCATGCCCGGCATCAGCGTGTTGCCGCTCAATACCTGCGCCCACTCGGGGCTCGCCAGATCGGCAGTGTCCAGATCCAGGGCCTGCGCCATCGCGGAGGACCATGCCACGACCCTGGGCGCGCTGACGGGCGTCGGCATGACTTGCGAGTACAGCGCGTGCAACACCTGACGCGGATGGTTTGCTTGTTCAGGCTCGCCGGGCAGCTCACGCACAAAGGCGTTATCGAAGGAAAAGCTGTGCATGGGTGACAGTGTGACTCCTGAAGGCAATGTGCGTATGCAGCATGCGTTGGCCGTCACACAACGCATCGCCGTGAGAACAATCGGCTAAGCCACGAAATTTTATGCGTTCAGGAAACTTAAGAACTCGCGCACTTTCTTGCGAGAAACTTTCGCGTTTGTTCAGGGCGCATTGGCATTTGTGTATCGCTTGTGAATCTGTTTAAAGTGCACCCAACGGCTACGCAGGGGTAGCCCGGAGTACCACCATGCACATGCTTCTAACACGCTCCGCGATTAGTCGCGGTATGCAGCTAGTCGCAGGGATGCTCTCTTCGAAAGAATCGCAGGATGCGGCGCAAGACCCTCGCAAAGGGCAACGTAAATTTCAGCTGGTTTCCTGGCAGCCTGGCGCACATTCGCGCCGGGAAGACGAGCTGGCGCGACGACGCGAACCGGCACTCGATTGAGTTGGCGGCGTGTCGCACGTCGCCTCATTCAAAAATCTTCGCCACGTCGTGCGCATCTAGCGCACGCCACTCGCCAGGGGGCAGGCCGTCCAGGCCCAGTTTCCCCACCGACACGCGAGTGAGTGCCTGCACGTGATTACCCACGGCGGCGAACATGCGGCGCACCTGGTGATAGCGCCCCTCGGTGAGCGTCAATCGCGCGCGCCTCGGCTCCAGCACCTCCAGCACGGCAGGCTGCAGCGGTTCGCGCTCTGCTTCGAGCATCATCGTGCCGCTGGCGAACAAGGCGCCTTCGTCGCCGCGCAGGTCGCTGTCGAGTACGGCCTCGTAGACCTTGGCCACCTTGGCTCGCGGCGAAATGATCCGGTGTAGCAGCGCGCCGTCATCGGTGAACAGCAGCAGGCCGGAGGTGTCGCGATCCAACCGCCCCACCGTGGAAAGCGCCGGCTCGCGATATTGATAGCGCGGCGGCAGCAAGTCATACACGACGCGTCCTTGGTCCTTGCGTGAACACGTGGCGCCCAGCGGCTTGTTCATCATCAGCACCATGCCGGCGGGCGGGTCGAGCGGCTCGTCGTCGATGCGGATGTGCTCGTGCGGCACTTTGTCGTCGGCGTAGAGCACCTCGCCGTTGGGATCGGTGATGCGTCCTTCGCGGAACATCAATGCCACGTCCTTGCGGCTGCCGTAGCCCAGGTTGGCGATCAGCTTGACCAGTTTCATGTGCGCACTCCTCGTGCTTCGATCACTTTGAATCCGTCCTGCGTGGTGACCGTGCGCACCTCGTTGAAACGGGAAGACAGCGTGGCTTCGTACGGTAGGTGACGATTGGCCACCAGCCACAATCGGCCGTGTACGTGCAGCGCCTTGGCTGCGGTGTCGATGAAGGCTTGTCCCAGCGCTGGTAAATCCGCGCGCCCCTGATGAAAGGGCGGATTGCTCACGATGGCGTCGTAGCGTTGTCCCAACCCTTGCGTCACGTCGTGCCAGTGCAGGGAGAAGGCGACGCTGCGCCCGCTGGCTCGTACCGCCTCATCCATGTTTTGCCGTGCGGGCTCAAGAGCGCGCTGCTCAGCCTCGTACAGGTCGATGGTCTGGACACCGGGGCAGCGGGCCACCACCTGTGTAGAGAGGTAACCGTAGCCGGCGCCAAGGTCCGCAACGCGGCCGCTGAGGTCCGTGGGCAGATGTCGGGCAAGCAGCTCGGAAGCCGTGTCCACCCTGTCCCAGGCAAAAAGACCCGGTCGGCTCATGCAGCCGGCATCGTTGCGGCGTGGCGCGTCCAGCGCGCTCCAACTCTCCAGCAGCGCGGCATCGACGCCACTGCCCACGCGGGCCCAGAACACGCGGCATTTGTGCTTGGACAGCGACTGGACGGTGCCGAGCAAGCGCTCCAAGTCCGCCTGCCCGGATTTGGCGCCCTCGGCATTGGTCATGGCCGCCAGCACGATCCCATCGGGCGCGGCACGACGAACCGCTTCAGCGAACAACGCGCGCGCCTCGTCGCGCTGCCGCGGCGGCAAGATCAGCACCAGCGAAAAACGCGATGTCTCGCCAGGAACACCCAAGGCCAGCCCGCTGCGCTGCAAGGCATCGGCGAACGGCTTGAAACTCTGCTCGCACACCCAGCCCGGCCGAGCCGTTTCACGCAGGCGAAAACCATCGCGCGCGCGCAGGAACAGCACGCGCTTATCGGCGGGCAACGCCAGCGCGCCCGTATCGAAGGGCACGAACAGCGCTTCCAGCGCCACATCGTCGGCAGCGGCGGAGAAAACAGAGGACATCACGTGGGGAGCGATCCAGGGGAAACGGACGGTGCCTAGTTTAGCCGCCCACCCTGTCCAATGCCTTCACGAGAGCGGCAACAACCGGCTCTCACTGGTGAACTGGCGAGGAAGGCCGCTGATCGGGTCGGCGAAGCTCAACGCCTTCGCCAGCAGCTGCATGGGGCGCGCATAGTCGTCCGGCGCGGGCTCGGCCAAGCCGGGATAGAAGGGATCGTGCACAATCGGCGCCCCCAATCCGGCCAGGTGAACGCGCAACTGGTGCTTGCGGCCCGTCACCGGGCGCAGGGCGTAACGCCAGTAGTGAGGCCCGCGCTCCAGCACATCGATCCAGGTATCGCTATTGGGCTCGCCCGCCACCTCGCACATGCGGAAAAACGGCTCGCCCGGCACGATACGGGTGCAGCGGCGCAATGGAAAGGCCAGCGCCGGCAGCGGCGGCGCCCAGGCCTCGTACAGCTTCTCGATACGCCGCTCGCGGAACAGCGCCTGGTAGGCGGCACGACTGTCGAGCTTGGCCGAAAACATCACCAGCCCGCTCGTATGGCGATCGATGCGGTGCAGGGGAACCAGGTGCGGGTTACTTAGCGCGCGCATCAGCCGTGCCAGCACCGTCTCCTCCACGAAGCCGCCCGCCGGGGTTACCGGCAAAAACGGTGGCTTGTCGACCACCACCAAGTGCTCGTCCACGTGCAACAAGGTTTCGCGTAACGGTATCGGCGCCTCGTCAGGCACCTCGCGGAAGTAGCGCAGCTCCAGACCCACCCGATACGGGGTATCCGCACTCAGTGCTTGCCCCTGCCCGTCCTGCACAAGCCCTCGCGCAAAGCGGTCCTGCCATCGCGTGGACGAAATCTGCGGAAACAGCCCGCACAGGCCGTCGAGCACCGTCGCCCAGGGGCCCGGCGGCAATTGCAGGCGACTGGCAGGAAGGGACATACGGCGCAAGTTTCGGTGGCGGAAGGGACGGATTATGACGCCGTACCGGGCGCCATCGTAAGGCTTCGTGGCGGCATCGCTGAGGAGCGACCAGCTTCGCTACACTCCACGCCGGGACGGGCGCAAGCCCGCAGGAACGACGTCGCGCATGCCGCGCGTCTGGGACAACTAGTCAGGGGTGGAACATGGATCAGCGGCAAGCCCGCGTTCGACAGATGCAACCGACGCTTCACTCACCCCCGTCACCGGCGTTCCGCTGGCTGGCGTGGTTGGCGCTGCTCGCCGCACCCGCCGTGGGCGCGGCCACCCTGGACCCCGCCGTACTGCCTCGCGTGCAGGGCGCCACCTTCGAGGTGGTGATTCCCAAGCCCGTCAACGATCCGCTCACCTACGAAAGGCCGCTGCCCCTGGATCAACTGCCGTTCCAGATGCGCAACGACAAGTACTACTCCGTGGGCACGGCCTTCGCTATTGGCGACAACCGCTATGTCACCGCGGGCCATGTCATTTCCATCGGCATCGACAGCCTGATGGGCGAACCGGCCGTGCGCGACGCGAGTGGCCATGTATACGCCATCGACAAGATCTCCCGCTATTCGCTGCAGGAGGATTTCGTCGAATTCACGCTCAAGGATCCCCCGCACATCGCGCCGCTGGAGGTGAACACGCAGGCCACCATGAACGACGTGGTGTATGCCGTCGGCAATGCGCTGGGCACCGGCATCGTCATTCGCGACGGCCTGTACACCTCGCAAACGCCGGAAGAGGAGAACGGGCGCTGGAAATGGATGCGCTTCTCCGCCGCTGCCTCGCCCGGCAACAGCGGCGGACCACTGCTGGACAAAGACGGCAAGGTCATCGGCGTCGTGCTGATGAAGTCGCCGGACGAAAACCTCAACTACGCGCTGCCCATCGATATGGTGCTCAAGGCGCCAGCCAACCTGGCCGACGTGGATGCCCGCGAGCTGTACCAGTTGGACGTCATCGACAGCAAGTACGCCGGACACTTCAGGGCCCAGTTCCCCTTGCCCAAGAGCTTTGCGGACTTCAGCGCCACCTACCAGAAGCTCTACAACGCCAATGCCGATCAGGAACTGCATGCGCTGCTCACGGAGAACGCCGCCAACCTGTTCCCCAACGGCAATGGCGCCAGCCGCTTGCTGCACAGCGGCTCCACCCTTAACCCCTTCCCCACGCTCATGCGCCGTGCCAACACCGGCGTGTGGACCGTCGCCAACCCCTCCGAAAGCAAGGGCAGCCTGGAGCGCAACGGCTATGTGAGCAAGGCTGCCGTGGGCACGCAGGTGATGTTTCACCTGCACAAGCCCGATAACGTGACCGACAAGCAACTGTATGGCGACGCCAAGCTATTCATGGATCTGGTGCTCAAGGGCGCCCCCATGCAGCGCACCGTTGGCTCGCAGCAGGTCAAGATCACCTCGCTGGGGCAACCCACCCAGCAGCGCAACCATACCGACCATTACCAGCGCCGTTGGCAGGTGCGCGTATGGCCCATTCCGTATGAAAACTCCAAGGCCGTGGCCTTCATGCTGCCCGTGCCGGACGGCTACGCCGCCATGGTGCGCGTGGTGCCCGCGCGTCGCGAACACGAGGCGCTGATCGACCTCGCCGCGCTCACCGATTTCGTCTACGTGTCTTACAGCGGCACCTTGGCGCAATGGAAGGATTTCCTCGCCAATGGCGATCTGCTCCCCGGCGCGCTCTCGGATATCGCCATCCGTTTCGACTACGGCAACGATTTTCGCTATCAGTCCAAGCGCCTTGGTTTCGCCTATACGCCGCAATTGCAGAAGATCGACCAGGACAGCCAGCTTGTGCTCGGCATGTCCTACTTCCAGGACGGCGGCAAGACCGTCTGGGACGTTTCCAACGTATTGGTGAAGGCCAACGTGGACAATGCCGAGCACATCGGCATCAACCGACACGTGGCGCCCTCGGAGGATCTGGATGACACCTACCGCAATCACTGGAGCAAGATCGTGCGCCGCGATCACCCGGATGACGGCGTGCCCTACAGCGAGAACGACATGACGTTCATCGGCACCGTGGGCGGAACACCAGTGAGCACAGATGCCAAACCCGGCGTGCTCTACACCGCGTTCTACGGCGTGGATGGCCCGCGACCGGAAGACGCCATGAAGGGCAAGTTGAACCTGCTCACCGAGAAATTGCAGGTCAACGAGCACTGACGGGGACGCGCAGGGGCGCATAGGCACACGCGCCAAGCCACACCAGGAGAGGGCGGCGGGTCGACGGACCCGCCGCCCTCTTTGCATCCCTGGCCGTTCGGCGTTCAAGCAACGAGGCACGACTCCCGCCCGCTCCGCCTCACGCCGAGACAACGCGCCTAGGCGCAAGGTGAAGCACGCCACGTCAAGGAGCCCCACCGTGATGCGATGGTTGGCCGAGTGGTGGAAAGCCGCCCTTCTCGGCGCCACATTGGCACTGGCCGCCGTGGCCTTCGCCGCCACGGATGCACCGCCGCGCGCCAACGCATTCGTGGCTCGCATCACCCTCGATGGCCCCATTGGCCCCGCCGCGGCCGAATACGTCGACGACAGCCTGCAGCGCGCCAACCGAGAAGGTGCCAGCGCGATCATCGTGCAACTGGATACACCCGGCGGCCTCTCCGATGCGATGCGCCAGATCATCGCCAGCCTGCTCGCCGCCCGTCAGCCCGTGCTCGGCTACGTCGCCCCCAGCGGCGCCCGCGCAGCGTCGGCCGGCACGTACATCCTCTACGCCTGCCCAATCGCCGCCATGGCGCCCGCTACGCATTTGGGCGCGGCCACGCCGGTGCAAATAGGTGGCGAAAACCCGCTCCCCGCTGCACGGCCGCCGGCGTCCAGCGGCACAGCGCCCACGCCGGCGGGCGACGCTGAAGCGCTCAAAGTGCTCAACGACGCCATCGCCTCCATACGCGCCTTGGCACAACTCAACGGTCGCAACGCGGACTGGGCCGAACAGGCGGTGCGCGGCGCGGCCACGTTGACTGCCGACGAAGCGTTGCAAAAGCATGTGATCGACCTGGTTGCCACCAATGAACGCAGCCTGCTGGAGCAGGCCAGCGGACGCCGGGTGCGCGTGAACGGCACCGACGTGGTACTGCAACTGCGGGGGCTGCCGGTGCGCGACTATCCACCGACCTGGCGTACGCGCTTCCTCGGCATCATCACGCACCCCACGCTGGCCTATCTGCTCCTGCTCGCCGGTGTGTACGGCCTGGTACTCGAAGCATTGCACCCCGGCGTGCTGCTGCCAGGCATCGCCGGCGCGATCTGCCTGCTGATCGGGCTATACGCGCTGCAATTACTGCCGGTGAACTATGCCGGCCTTGCCCTGATGGGGCTGGGCATTGGCCTGGTGCTTGCCGAGGCGCTGATGCCCTCCGTGGGCGCCATCGGCGTGGGTGGTGTCGTGGCCTTCGTGATCGGCTCGATCATGTTGTTCGACAACGGTGTGCCCGGCTATGGCGTGAACCTCGGGGTGATCGGCGGCATGGCGCTGGTGGCTGCGGCGGCGCTGGCAGTGTTGTTGCGGTTGATTACGCGTTCACGGCGGGCACGCCCCTTCCTCGGCGACGAAACGCTGCTGCTCACCACCGGCATATTGCTTGGCCCCATCGGCGCCGATGGCGAAGCCTGGGCACGCATCGGTGGCGAGCAATGGCGCGTGCACTGTGATTCATCGCTACCGATCGGTGCGCGCGTGCGCGTGATCGGGCGCGACGGCTTGTTGTTGCGGGTTACCTCCGCCTAGCAACGCTCTCAAGGAGCGATCCCGAGGCGAATCGACGAAGGAGCATCTCCATGTTCGGCTTTTTGGGCGTGATCGTGGTGTGGGCGGCAGCGCTGCTGTTCCTATCGGTAAAGGTGTTGCCGGAATACCAACGCGGCGTGGTGCTGACCCTGGGGCGCTACACCGGCACCAAGGGGCCGGGCCTGGTGATTCTGGTACCGGTCGTGCAGCGCATGATGCGTGTGGACCTGCGCGTGACGGTTATGGACGTGCCGCCACAGGATGTGATCTCGCGCGACAACGTATCGGTGCGCGTCAATGCCGTGGTGTATTTCCGCGTGATGGAGCCGGACAAGGCGATACTTCAGGTATCGGACTTTCTCCAGGCCACCAGCCAGCTCGCGCAGACGCGCCTGCGCTCCGTGCTGGGCCAGCATGAGCTGGACGATATCCTCTCCCAGCGCGACTCGATCAATCACAGCCTGCAGCAGATTCTCGACGAAGCGACCGACCCGTGGGGCATCAAGGTCAGCAACGTGGAAATCAAGGACGTCGACCTCAACGAAACCATGGTGCGTGCCATCGCCCGTCAGGCCGAAGCCGAACGAGAGCGCCGCGCCAAGGTGATCCATGCCGAGGGCGAATTGCAGGCCGCCGAAAAGCTGCGCGATGCGGCGGCGCTGCTGGCCCAGCAACCACAAGCACTCCAGCTGCGCTACCTGCAGACCATGGCCGACATGTCCAACAGCGGCAAAGCCTCCACCATCGTGTTTCCGCTGCCCCTGGATCTGATCAAGCCCTGGCTGGATAAACCGGCCTGATCATCGAACCCGGCACATCGGTGACGGAGCACGACCGAGCCAGGCGATACAATGCCCAGCCCTTCGCCAGCCCGCCCACCATGCAAGCCACTCCGTCCCACGTCAGCCTCGCCATCATCGGCGGCGGTCCCGCCGGTCTCTTCGCTGCCGAAACGGCGCGGGCCGCAGGGCTGGAGGTGGACGTGTTCGAGGCCAAGGGCTCGGTGGGGCGTAAATTCCTCATCGCCGGCAAGGGCGGCATGAACCTTACTCATGGCGAGCCCAAACCCGCCTTCGTGCAGCGCTACGGCAAACGCGCCGCCGAAGTGGGTGGCTGGCTGGACGACTTCGACGCCGATGGCTTGCGCGACTGGGCACGCGGCTTGGGCGTGGAAACCTTTATCGGCAGCTCGGGCCGCGTATTTCCCAGCGACCTCAAGGCCGCCCCGCTGTTGCGTGGCTGGGTAAGACGCCTGCGCGATAGCGGTGTGCGCTTCCATGTGCATCACCGCTGGCTAGGCTGGAACGATAACGGCAGCCTGCGCCTGCACACGCCCGACGGCGAGCGCGCGGTGCAGGCCGATGCGACGGTACTGGCGTTGGGCGGCGGCAGCTGGCCCGAATTGGGCTCGGACGGTGCCTGGCAACCCTGGCTCACGGCGCGACACGTGGATGTATCGCCACTGGTGCCCGCCAACTGCGGCTTCGATATCGGCTGGAGTGAACACCTGGCCAGCCGTTTCGCCGGCGCACCGCTGAAACCGGTGGTGATCCACCTGCGCGACGCACACGGCCAGGAGCACAGTCGCCAGGGCGAGTGCGTGATCACCGCTGGCGGTATCGAAGGCAGCCTGATCTATGCCTTCTCCGGCGAACTGCGCGATGCCATCGCAGCGCATGGCGACACCACCATTCACCTCGATCTCGCCCCCGACCGCTCGCTGGAGCGTTTGCGCGCCGACCTCGCCAAGCCTCGTGGCAGCCGCTCGATGAGCGAGCACCTGCGGCGACAGGCAGGTCTGGCCGGGGTCAAGGCGGCACTGCTGCATGAGGTATGGGATCGCTCGCGCTTCGACGATCCAGACGCCTTGGCCCAGGCCATCAAGCGACTGCCGCTGCGGCTTCGCCGCGCCCGCCCCGTCGCAGAGGCCATCAGTAGCGGCGGCGGCGTGCGCCTGGAGGCAACGGACCCGCACCTGATGCTCCGCGCCCTGCCCGGCGTGTTCTGTGCCGGCGAGATGCTGGATTGGGAAGCCCCCACAGGGGGCTATCTGCTCACCGCGTGCTTCGCCAGCGCTCGCCGCGCCGGCTTGGGCGCCGTCCAATGGATCAATCAGTTGCGGCATCGCACAAGCGAATAAGCCCCTCGTGGCCGCCGCTGGTGCCGACTTGTGCGCGCCTTTATCTTTTTCCGGGGGCGCCGATACAGAAGCGGAGCGAGAGCGGGTGACGAGGGAGCACACAGCGCAATGATGGGGATTTGGGGGCGGCTATTCGCACGTGAACGCGCGTCCGGCGCATCGATGGCGCGCCCGCAAGCGGGCGTTCCTGCTTCGTCGCCGGTGCCCACGGCCGCTGTGCCTGATGAGCCGGCGCCGGTACAGGTGCCCGCGGCCATGGCCGGGGACGACCTGGAGGAGTGCTTCTACCGCTACGTGCTCAACCAGTTGGTCAACAGCGGCGACAACGCCCACCCCGCCCGTGAGCAAGTCCTGCTGCATCGCCTGCACGAGCTGTGCGACGACGACCGCTTCGACGTGCGCAGCCTGCCGCGCATGCCTGCCGTGCTGCCCCAGCTGATGCGCGCCATGCGCAACGACGACCTCAGCGGCGCCCAACTGGCGGATCTGATCAAGCGCGACCCCGTGCTGGTGGGCGAGGTCATGCGCGTCACGGGCAGCGTCACCTACCGCACCGCCCACCCCGTGGGCAGCTTGCAACACGCCGTGGTGTTGCTGGGCCAGATCGGCCTGCGTCACGTGGTGTCCTCTTACGCCATGAAACCCATCCTGATGGCCAGCGCCGGTGCGAGCGGGCAGATGGTGGGCCAGCGCCTGTGGGACCACGCCGAGCGTTGCGCCCACGCCGCCGTATTTCTCAGCAAGGGGCAGTGCGACCCGTTCGAAGCCTATCTCGCCGGATTGGTCGGCTACACCGGCCTGGGCGCGATCGCCCGCGTGCTGGACAAGGAACTGGACGGCGGCCCGACCGCCAGTTCGTCCGCCTTCGTGGCCGGCTGCGCCGCCCTCGCCTCTCGGATCACCCTGCAGGCCGGCTTGTACTGGGAGCTGCCGGCCAATGTGCTCGATACGCTGGCCGAGCTGGCCACGCTGCATCAGCATGGCCTCTCCTTGCCGCTCAGTCGTGTACTGCATGCTTCGCAGCGCCTGGCGATGTATCAGTTGCTGGTCGAGCAGGGGCTGGTGAATGCGGACGCCGGCTATGCCGACGACCCGCTCGCCCAGTTCCCGGCCCAACTCATGGCGCGCTGCCAGCAAGACCTGCAGCAAAACTTCACGCCGGGCTAAGCGCGCTCACGCGCTGGCCAACCACTGCTGACGCACCTCGGCCACGATGGCGAACGAGCGACAGCGCGCCTCGTGCTCGAACACATTGGCGGTCACCATCAACTCATCGGGGCGATGGCGCGCCACGAAGGCCTCGATGCCCTCCTTCACCGTCTGCGCGTCGCCGATCACCGCACAGGCCAGCGCCCTCTCCACACCGAACTTCTCGGTAGGCGTCCAGTAATCCTCGATGTTGTCGATGGGAGGAGGAATCAGCCCCGGCTGCCCTCGGCGCAGGTTGATGAAGCTCTGCTGCTGGGTGGTGAACAGGCGCCGGGCTTCTCCGTCGCTGCCGGCCGCCACCACGTTCACGCCCAGCATGGCGTACGGCGCCTGCAGGCGCGGCGACGGACGGAAATCGCGGCGGTAGAGGGCCAACGCTTCGTCCATGGCGTCAGGCGCAAAGTGCGAAGCAAACGCAAACGGCAAACCCATCGCGGCGGCCAATCGTGCACTGAACAGGCTGGAGCCGAGCAGCCACACCGGTACGTCGATGCCCGCCCCCGGCACCGCGCGCACCGACTGGCCGGGCGTAGCCGGTTCGAAGTAAGACAGCAACTCCGCCACATCCTGCGGAAACTGTTCGGCGCTATCGAAATAGCGGCGCAGTGCGCGCGCCGTGGGATGGTCCGTGCCCGGCGCGCGGCCCAGGCCCAGGTCGATGCGTCCCGGATACAGCGAAGCGAGCGTGCCGAACTGCTCGGCCACCTGCAGCGGCGCATGGTTGGGCAGCATGATGCCGCCCGCACCCACGCGGATGGTGGAGGTGCCGCCGGCCACGTGGCCGATCAGCACGGCCGTCGCCGCGCTGGCGATGCCGGGCATGTTGTGGTGTTCGGCCAGCCAGTAGCGCGTGTAGCCCAAGGCTTCGGCGCGGCGCGCCAGGTCCAGCGTATTGGCAAACGCCTGGGCGGCGTTGCTGCCCTCGGTCACCGGCGCCAGATCGAGTACGGAAAACGGAATCATGGGGCTTCCTCGACAGGGAAGCCCACGATGTGGGGACGACGGCGGCAATTGCCAGCCCCGTCCCCTGCGACGGTCAAGCGGCCAGGGTCGGCTCGCCCATGGCAAAGGAAACGCGCACGATGCGCCCGTCGCGCACCTCATAGACGCACAGCATCTCCATGCGCCCCTTACCCTGGGGGAAATTGCGCGTGACCTCTTCCAGGTCCACCACCACCGCGCCCATCACGCTGCGGCTGAGCAGCCGCGCGTGGAGATCGGGCTCAGCGAAGCGCGCCAGCATGCGCTGGCGCAACTGCTCGTGCCCGTGAGCGAGTCGTTCGCCGTGCAGAAGGTACTGCTCGGCGTCAGGCGCATAGGTGGCGAGCAAGGCGTCGATGTCCTTGCGGTTATAGGCCTCCAGCTGCCGCTGGATCACGGCAGCTGGATCGTCCGACACGGTCGTCACCTTGCCCCCACTCAGCGCATGATGCCGGTGTGGCCCAGCGAGTAGCGGCCGGGCTGCGGCCATACCGCGAGGCCGTGGGGCTCCTGGCCCACCTTGATGATGCGCACCTGCCCGCTGGTGGTGTCGAAGGCATACACCACGTCGTCGAAACGGCCCGAGAGCCACAGCGTCTTGCCGTCGGCGCTCACGTTGCCCATGTCCGGGCTGCCGCCACCGGGAATCGGCCAGTTCGCCACGACCTTTTGCGTGGCGAAATCGATCACCGACACGCTGCCCTTGCCGTTGCGCGCGCCATGCACCTTGTTGGAGCCACGATTGGCCACGTAGAGCTTGCTGCCGTCGCGACTGGGGTAGAGCCCATGCGTGCCCACGCCGGTCTTGACGAAGCCCACTTGCTTGAAGCTCGCGCCATCCACCAGGTACACGCCATCGGCCATCATGTCGGCCACGTAGAACGTCTTGCCTTCGGGCGACACACGGATGTCCTGCGGCATGCCCTTCTTGGACAGGTCGAGATAGCCGAGCACCTTGCGGTTCACCATGTCGATCTTCACCAGCTTGCCGGTGAACTCGCAGGTGAAGATCACGTAGCTGCCGTCGATGGCGAAATCGGCATGATTGATGCCCTTGCACTCGGGCGCCTCGATGCTCGATTGCAGCGCCATGGTGTGCGCATCGCGGAAATCCAGGCGCGCATGGGCCTCGGCCACCACGATGGCCTGCTTGCCATCGGGCGTGAAATACATGTTGTACGGATCATCCACCGGCACCGCCTTGCCCGGCTTGCCGGTGCGTGCATCGATGGGCGTGAGGCTGCCGGAGTCCTTGCGCTCGGCATTGTTGGTCACCCACAAGGTGCGCAGGTCCCACGACGGCACCACGTGCTGCGGACCCTCGCCCACCTTGAACTTGTCCACCACCTTGTAGGTGGCCGGATCGATCACGTAGACGTCGTTGGAGCGCAGGTTGGGCACGTAGATGCGTGCGGGATCGTCCTTCACCGCAGGGCTCAGCTTGCCCAGGCCCGCCTCGCTGTACATGTTGGCCGGGTTGGTCACCGGCGGCATGCCTGGCACGGTGGTCACGGTGGAGGCCGCCAGCGCGACACCGGCAAAACCAAGCGCCGCCAGCGGCGCCAGGCGGAACAGACGGGAAGAACGCGGGGAATGAGTGTTGGCCATGAGCAATCAACGAGTCCGTGGAGATTGAAGGTCCACCCCGAAGGGCATCAGTGCGCCTGTGTGTCTTTCCTCAGGGCATCGACGGTATGTACCACAATTGCATCGATGCCGATTTGACCCAGGTCGGCCGAGGCGCGGCGCGGGTCGCCACCGTACACGCCATCGGCCTGACCCAACTTCGGCCCTTTCTGCAACTGCTCCAGGCGCACCATCTGCGGCGCCACGGCCAGTTGCAGCGAGGTGTCGGCCAGGCCAGCGTGCGTGCCGATTTCATCGTCGCGGAATCCGCGCTGGCGCAGCTGCGCGGCGTAGCCGTCCGAGGCGCTGGCGTAGTACTCCGGCGGCACAATGGCCCGGGCCTTGCCGCCCCACGCTTTGTTCAGGCGATCGGCGACGTGCGCCAGATCCTTTTGGTAGCCCCCGTGATCGCCAAGCAACACCACGTTGCGAAAGCCGTGCGCGGCAAAGCTCTGCGCTGCCGACTCCAGCATCTGTTCGAACACCGCATCGGGCACGGTAATCGTGCCGGGAAAGCGCATGTGCGATGTGGGCGGTGCATAGCCGCCCTCCGGCACATAGGCCACCACCGGCGCCACCAGGGCGTTGCCCAGGCGCTCGGCGATCTTCTGCGAGAGATAGGCCACGCGCGCATTGTGCTTGCCTACTGCAATACCTGGTCCGCTCTGCTCGGTGCCGCCAATGGGAATGATGATGGTGGTCTTGCCGGCCTGCACCTGATCGCGGATTTCGGTCCAGGTGAGGTTCTCAAGCAGCACCGTGTGCGGTGCCTGGGCAACGGCGGTGGCGCTGGTGGCGAGCAGCGCGGCAAAGGCCAGCGCCCGCAACGGGAAATAAGGCATGCGCAATGTCCTGATGACGAACAACGACGAGGCGCCGGGCCACATGACCGCGACGAGCTGCCGACAGTCGCATAGCTTGCCGCATCCGTGCCTGGAGAACGAGTGTCAGGCTACACGGCGCCTTCATGCGCCGCATGCTTAGTTGCGCGCTCTCGCCACCATGCATCGACGGAACGCCCCCATGAACCGTGGTCGCCCTCATCTCGCGCTGGCCGCCCTCGCCACCGCCCTGGTCGCCTGTGTAGCGGCACCCGTCAGCTTGGCCTGTACGCGCACGCTCTACGTGGGCGACCAGAACACCGTCATCACCGGCCGCAACATGGATTGGGCGGAGGACATGCAGTCCAATCTCTGGGTGTTTCCCGCCGGCATCAAGCGCGACGGCAAGGCGGGCCCCCACTCGCCGCACTGGACATCCCGCTACGGCAGCCTGATCACCGCTGGCTACGACATCGGCAGCACCGATGGCATCAATGAGAAAGGCCTGGTGATCAACGTGCTGTACCTGGCCGAGACCGACTACGGCAAGCCCGAACCCAAGCGCGAGCACATGTCGATCAGCCTGTGGGGCCAATACGTACTGGACAATTTCGCCACGGTCGACGAGGCGGTGAAGGTACTGTCGAAGGAACCGTTCCAGATCATCGCCCCACCCTTGCCCAACGGAAAGCCGCTGACGCTCCACCTGTCGCTGTCCGATGCGAGCGGCGACTCGGCCATCCTCGAGTACATCAACGGCAAGCTGGTGATTCACCACGGCCGCCAGTACACCGTGATGACCAATTCGCCGACCTACG
This sequence comes from Frateuria sp. sgz306004, assembly GCF_057750885.1. Lineage (NCBI taxonomy): Bacteria > Pseudomonadati > Pseudomonadota > Gammaproteobacteria > Lysobacterales > Rhodanobacteraceae > Frateuria > Frateuria sp. sgz306004. The sequence continues at coordinate 359,119 of NZ_JBYLFE010000001.1, read as the reverse complement.
ACGAACAGCTCGCCATCAATGAATACTGGAAAAGCATTGGCGGCCTCACCTTCCTGCCCGGCACCAATCGCGCGGCGGACCGTTTCGCCCGCGCCTCGTTCCTGCTCGATGCCGTGCCCAAGAAACTGGCGCCCAACTACATCGTGGGCGTGCCTCAGCAATCTTATACGTACCAAGCCGTGGCCGAGGTCATGAGCGTGATGCGCGCGGTCAGCGTGCCGCTGGGCATCACCACACCGGGCCAGCCCAATATTTCATCCACCATCTGGCGCACCGTGGCAGACCAGAAAAACCTGGTCTATTACTTCGATTCGGCCACGCGCCCCAATACGTTCTGGGTGGATCTGCACAAGCTGAATCTCAAGCCCGGCGCACCGGTGAAGAAGCTCACGCTGGCGCACGGCGAGGTGTACAGCGGCGAAGCCTCTGCACAATTCGTGGATACGCCCTCGTTTGAGTTCATGCCGGCGCCCGCGCCTTGAGAGCCTTTGGATACCCAAATGTTGATCGTCATCCCGGCGAAAGCAGGAATGACTAGCAATCGGTCGTCTAACCAGAGCTTCCGTTACTCGGGTGATTGCCCAGGATGACGCGCCTGCCAAGCCGCGAGTTCCTCGCGGTAGCGCCCCATGGCTTCGTCGTAGAGATCGAAGATGCAGGGCACGCAGCCCTGCCCGCAGCAATCCTCGTCGTCAGGGCGTTGCGGACGAACCGGGGGCGGATCGTTGGAGGGCGCCGAGGCGCCCTCCGTGTTCGAGGTGTGCGAAAACTCGGTCAAACGCTTATCCAGGCTTGCGGAAACGATAGATGAACTGGTCGGTGTGACCTCGGATGGACTTGTCGAACACCTTGATGTTGTGCGGATCGGCCGGGTTGCGCAGCACATTGCTTTCGCCGTCGAACACAAAGCCCACCGACTCCACCTGCTTGCGCACGATGGCTGGGTCGATGCGATGCAGGGTGTCAGTGTCACGCATACCCGAGCCCGCTTCCGCTACGTGGTCGACGATCACGAACAGGCCGCCGGGCTTGAGCGAGTCGAACACCTGCTTGTCGAACACCACCGGGTCCACATGGCCCATGAATTTGTCCGGGTAATCGTGGTAGTTCTGCGAGGTGAACACGAGGTCCACCTTCTCCGGCGTCTTGAACTCCTTGGCCGGCACCATCAACACGCCGACGTTGGCGTAATGCGGGTTGGCGACCAATGCCTTGGAGGCCTGCACGTCCGACTGGGCTTCGGCACCATATTCGTTCGGCCACACCGCGAATACCTTGCCTTTGGGGCCCACGACGCCGCTGAACACCTTGGTGAAATAACCACTGCCGGGGATCAAATCCACCACAGACTGGCCGGGCTTCACCTGGGCAAACGTCATCAGGTCGACGATCTTGCGGCGATCGTCACTCACGGCATCGTCCTTACGCGCCGCGTCGTTCACGGCGGCGCTGACGTACGCGGGAACCTCCGTCGACGCCGCAAGCGCCGCGGTGACGGGGAAAGCAAGAGCTACCAGCACTGCAAGAACGGTCGGACGCATAACGTACTCCGTGTGGGATTCGGGGGCGCCATTCTGCGCCCCGCTGGGACAAAGCGCAGCATGCGTTTTGGCATATCAACGAAATGTTTAGCGGGCGCTGCCAGGGCCCGCGAGCGTGGTCAGCAGCACATGCCAATAGGCCAGGTCGTCGTAGAACGATTTCACCGGGATGCGCTCGTTCAAGCCATGCGCAAACGCATCGCTGTTCTTCATGAACATGCCGCTGACCCCATACGTGGGAATGCCGGCTGCGCGGAAATAGATGCCGTCGGTGGCACCCGACTCCTGCTCCGGCGTAATCGCCACGCCCGGGCGGATGCTGTGCACGGCCCTGGTCACCGCCGCCACCACATCAGGGCGCAGCGGCGAGGCTTCGCTCGAAATCGCCTTGCCCACCAGGGTCACTTCCACCTTGGGGCCCACCTGGTCGACCAAGGCCTTGCGCACGGTATCGATCGTTACGCCTGGGAACACGCGGCAATTGATGGTGGCCGTTGCCGACTGCGGCAGCGCGTTGTCCGCATGGCCGCCGCGCAGCAGCGTTGCCACGCAAGTCGTGCGCGTCTTGCCGACCTGTGAGGGCTCATCGGCCAGCACCGCCGCAGCGGCGGCATCGTGGGGATTGGCCGCAAAGTCGCGCATGGCCTGCCCCACCTTGCCCGGCGTGGTGGCGCCAAGCGCCTTGAACGAGGCGATGGTGGTGTCGTTCCACATCACGGGGAACTGATAGGCCTGCACTTTCTTCAGCGCGTCCGCCAACTCGTAGATGGCATTGTCCTTGCGCGGCAGCGAGCTGTGGCCGCCAGGGTTGCGAGTGGTGAGTTCGAAGCTGGCGTACGCCTTCTCTGCCGTTTGCAGCCCATACACGAGCGGCTTGCCGCTTTCGCCCAACTCGCCGCCACCGGCGTCGGTGTTGAGCGCAAACTCGGCATCCACCAGGTCGCGGTGGTTCTTGATCAGGTCGTCCATGGTGTCCTGCGTGGTTTCTTCATCGCCGGTGTAGACGATGATGAGATCACGCGTCGGCACGAAGCCTTCCTTCTTCAGCCGAATGAAGTTGGCGGCAAGCACGGCCACGCCACTTTTAATGTCCTCAGTGCCGCGACCATAGAAATAACCGTTCTCCTCGATAAGGGTGAACGGATCGCGCTGCCAGTCTTCCGGCTTGGCGGTCACCACGTCCATGTGCGCCATCAGCGCGATGGGTTTGCCGCCGCTGCCGTTGCCGCGATAACGCACCACCATGGCGGCCGTTTCGCCGTGCGGAATCATGTGAATGTCCGCATCGGCGAAGCCCGCGGCACGGAACTGGTCAGCAAGGTAGCGCGCCATCACCGGCACCTGCCCCTGCCCCACCTCGGTCTTGAATGCAATCAAGTGGCTGAAGATGTCTCGCGCTTTGGCCTGGTTGGCGTCCAGGCTGGCAGCCTGAACAGGCGCGGCGATGGCCAGGGGCAACAAGGTAGCGAGCAGGGTCTTCAGCATGGAGCGTCTCACCGGCATAGGTTGGAACCCTGAGTATTACCTATCCCGGTGCCGGCGGCGCGCTTAGTCCTGCGCGAAATGCCAGGTGCGCAACACTTCGTACTCGCCACCACCGACGACGCTATGCAGCAAGGCGAGACCATCGACCGTCCACGCGATGGGCGCCATCGGGGCAGCCTGCGGCAAGCCGCCCCGGCTGTACGCATAGGTGACATGCGGAGTAAAGCTGCGCGACAGCTGCGCCCCCAACCCAGCCAGGAGCAGCGCCTGGCGCAGCCCTTCCCACAGCCTCTGCAGGCCTTCCGGCACCTGTGTGCAGCGCAACACGCATGGCGGCTCGCGACCATGAAAGGCCGCGGACTGATCCAGCACCAGCTCGAATGGATGCATCGCCACCTTGTCAGCCGCCGCGATGGCTGCCTTGACGATGTCCTGCCGCAGCAAGGCATGGTCGCCCAGAAAATGCAGGGTGAGGTGATAGCGCGAAGGCCGGATCATACGCATCCGCATATGCAGTGTTCGTGCTGCCTCGGTGGCGGCGGCCTCAACCTGCCGAGCTACCGCGGCGCCGGGCATGAGCGCAAAGAACAATCGGTGGACAGCCGCGGGCTCGTTGCCACCGAGCAGATCGCCCTGCGAGGAAAAGAGATCAGGCTGAGCAGAAGGCATAGGCAATGCTGGGTCGGCAACACGAACGGACCTGCATTGTAGTGCCAGCTGGCGCACTCGCTGCGCTCGCGTCCCCGGGGCTGGTATCACGCGCCACGAGCGTCGTAACCTGTGGTTGCCGGCGCATCCCCAGTGCTTGGCGCCCCATCGATGCCGCACCCGCTGACAGGAGGAAGAATCATGGCTTTCTCTGCTCGTGCTTCCGATGCTCCGCTCGCCCAGATCAACGTCACGCCCCTGGTCGACGTGCTGCTGGTCTTGCTGGTAATCATGATGATCACCGCGCCCATGGTGACGCATAAGGTCGCGCTGGACCTGCCGCAGTACAACATCGTCGATCAACGCACACCCGCCGAACCCGTCCGGATAACGCTCGACGCCAACGGCGGCCTGCGCTGGAACGACATCCCCGTGGACATGGCAACACTGGAGGCCCAAATGGTGCTGGCGGCCCGGTCACCGAACGTGCCGCACCTGCAACTCGATATCGCCGACGGCGTGGCGTACCAGCGCATGGCCGAGGTGATTGCCGCCGCCAAGCGACACGGCCTGGTCAACATCGATTTTTCGGGCGAACCCTGACCGCACCCAAACCCCAGCGGTGGGCTAGGGCGCGGCGACCAGAGCCGACGCCTGCATCGACACGATGTGCTGTGCCCGCAGCGGGCCCATGTGCTGTCGCGCTACGTAAGTCGCATAGATCAACCGCTTCACCTGCAGCGCCACGGAAGGCGCCGGCAACGCCTGGAGCCGCTGCCGCAACGCCGCGGCTTCCACGCGCTTGCGATACAGGCCAAGGGTGATGTGCGGCACATAGGCTGACTGCCTGATCTCGCGACTGGCCTGCCCCAACCGGTGACGCCAACCGGCGAGCAAGCCCTGCGGATCACCCACGGGTACGAACGCAGCACTGGCGAAACTGTCCACGCATGCCAAGGGCAACGCGCTGGGTGCACTGGCATGCGCGCGCAATGCGGCGAGCTGCCGCTCGCATGCCTGCGCCGTGAAATCGTCGTCATGCACGCGCCGGGGTTGTTCGAATCCGCACACAAAAGCGGTCAGGTGCGGCGGGCGCTGCGGGCTCGGGTGCAGCAGGTCACGCAACTGGTGGCGACAAGCATCGAGCCAGTCCAGCAGGTCCGCCTGTTCGATGGGCACGATCCACACGCCATAGCGCTGGCGTCCCCGATGCCATTCGGGGTAATCGCGCCATGGGGCGGGCCAGGTTTCGGCGGGGGCGGCCACGGGGTCGGAGAACAGCATGCAGCCATGCTAGCGAGGTTGGCGATGCGCCGGCAGCCCCTGCGTAAAGTCATGTCGCGGCGCGTGCGCGCAGCCACTAGAGTGCGCTGGCTGTCGCGCCACGCAAGACCCTGTCCGCATCCCATCGGAGAACGTCATGGCTCGTTCGCGTCACCCTGCCCTATCGGCCATCCTGTGGGGTGGCCTGGTTGCCGGCACACTCGATATCGGCGCCGCCTCGGTGATCAGCGGCTACAACCCGCTCGTCATCCTCAAGTACGTTGCCGGCGGTGTGCTGGGCAAGTCCTCACTGGCGGGCGGCTGGCAGAACGCCGCACTGGGCATGGCACTGCAATGGGCCATGTCGCTACTTATCGCCGCCATCTTCGTGTTGCTCACACGGCGCCACATCGCCCATTCGACGCGCTGGCCCTGGTGGGGCATCGGCTATGGCGTGGTGATCTTTGCCGTCATGAACTATGTGGTGGTGCCACTCTCGGCACTCCACGCGACGCCGCACTTCAGCACGTACAGCTTTATCGCAAACCTGGCCGCCATGCTGCTGTTTGGCTGGATCGTGGCCTTGTTCGCGAGGAGCAAGCTGCGCACGTCCGCGTACTGATACGCTGGCAGGTCATCGCCAGCCAACTGCGATTGCGCGACACTGCGTGCGTATCCACTGCACCGCCGTGCCGCCCCGATGACTCAAGGCCCCGACTCCGTCACCAGCGCACTCACCTGGTGGCTGTACCTTATCGAGTGCCGCGACGGTTCGTACTACGCCGGTATCACCAACGATCTGGAGGCGCGCTTCCAGGCCCATCTCGCTGGCAAGGGCGCGCGCTACACGCGCTCGCATCCGCCGTTGCGCTTGCTGGGTGCACGACCGTATGCCAATCGCTCTCAGGCGTCGCGCGCGGAATGGGAGATCAAACGTTTGCCGCGGCCACGCAAGCTGGCGTATCTGCAAAACGATCAGGAGTGATCGCCTGCGGTGCGAAGGTGGTAACCATCTTCGCACCGCGTGGACCGCAAGGGCTTAGGCGCCCTTCTTGAGCATCGCCGTGAGGCGATCGAGCTGGGCACGATAGCGATCAAGTACCTTGGCCGTGCTAGCCGCGTACTGGCTGGCTTCGTCCCAACGGCGCGCTTCCAGCGCCTCGCGAACGCCAGGCACGGTTTTTACTTCATAGCCGGTCAGCAGACCTGGCGCGTAGATCATGTGCTTGAACCACGGACGCCCCGGCAAACCTGCCGGATCGGACAGCCCCTGCTCCATCTGCGCCATCAGTGCGTTCAACTCGCGCAACTGCGCCGGCGGTAGATCGAAGCCGGTGGCAGCACGCGCGTTGTAGGCCGCTTCATAGGCCTGCGCACTCTGTTTGAGCTGCTTGGCGGCCTGATCCAGCGGTTCAAGCTGGATCGCACCGACGTTCGACTCGCGCGCGGGCGGTTGCACCGGGCGGGCCGGATCGACCACCAACGCATAGGCGCCGCTGTCGAGCAGCTTGTGCTGCTCGTCGGTGTCCTTGCGGGTATCGTCCACCAACTTGTGCAACTGGGTTACATAGCGGTCGAGCGTATCGCTGAAGTCGCCAAAGCGCAGCGGCACCACGCTGGCATCGGCCGTACGCAACATGATGTGGCCAGCCACCTTGGACAGGGCCACACCGTACTCAAACGTCGGATCGCCAAAACGCGCGTAGTGATCGAAGGAGTCGTAAACGGAGTGGTAGACACCGTCGCTGTCGTTCTCGCCGCCGAAGCCCAAGTCCAACGACGCAACACCCAGGTGCTCAAGGAACGCGCTGAAATCCGAGCCTGAACCCAGCGCACCGATCGGCACGTCGCCCCCCTTTTCGGCCACCGCGGCATCCTCCTTGGTGGCGGGGCGCGCATCCTTGCCATGGCCTTCCACCAACAACCTGGCGCGCATACGCGCAAGCACGCTGGCTTTGGTTTCCGGATCGGTCACACCGGCCGCCACCTCGTTCACCAAGTGCTGCAGCGAGTGGCTGCCACCGGCGTTGAGGAAGCCATGACCGTTAGTGTCGGAGTTGAGATAAAGCACAGCCTTCTGCTGCAATGCCTTGGCATGCGTTTCAGCCCATTCGGTGGAGCCGAGCAGGCCAGGCTCCTCACCGTCCCAACTGGCATAGACCAGTGTGCGCTTGGGTCGCCAACCCTGCTTGTACAGCGTACCGATGGCCTTGGCCTCGGCCAGCATGGCAACGTTGCCCGAGAGTGGATCCCACGCGCCGAACACCCAGCCATCGTGGTGATTGCCGCGCACCACCCATTGGTCGGGCTCGGTGGAGCCCTTGAGCGTGGCGATCACGTCGTACACCGGTTTCTGACCCCAGTCGGACTGCACCGTGAGATGTACGGGTGCGCTGCTGGGCCCCACGTGGTAGGTCAACGGCAAGCCACCGCGCCAACCCGCCGGCGCCACGGGGCCGGTGAGCGACTGCAACAAGGGCGTGGCATCCGCGTAGGAAATCGGTATCACCGGAATCTTGAGGATGGTCTTGGCATCCTTCAGCGCCAGGCGTTTGGCGCCCGGCGTGGAACCGATGCCCGGCGTGAGCGGGTCGCCGGGGTACTGCTGCATGTCGGCCACCGAACCGCGCTGTACGCCGTCGGCGGGCCGCCAGCCACCTTCGGGATAGGTGTCGCCCGCGCCGTAGCCATCATTGCGCGGGTCGGAATAGATCAGGCAACCCACGGCGCCGTGCTCCTGCGCCAGCTTGGGCTTGAGTCCGCGCCAACCACCGCCGTAACGGGTGATGACGATCTTGCCGCGTACGTCGATACCGCGCCGCGCAAGTTCCTTGTAGTCATCCGGCATGCCGTAATTGGCGTAGACCACCGGTGCGGTCACGTCGCCATCGCCGCCGTAGACGTTGTAGGGCGGCAGCACATCCTTATCGATGCTGGAGGTGGCATCGCCTGGCACCGCAGGCTCATGCAGCTTGGCGGTATAGGGGTGCGGCCCCAGCAGTTCCAGTGCCACCTTCTTCGGCGTCGGGTACAGCACGTCGAACGTCTCGATGTGCGCGTCCCAGCCCCACTCACGGAACTTGGCCAGCATGAACTCGGCATTGGCCTTGTCGTGCGGCGAACCCACCTGGTTGGGCTGGGAGGACATCTGCTTGAGCCATTCGCGCTGATCAGCCGGGTCCAGCAGGGCATCGAAGCGCTGCTCAAGGCTCTGCTGGGCGGCGGCGCCTTCCGTGGTGAAGCCAAGCATCGTGCCGGGCGCGCCCGGGCCATCCACCGCCAGTGCGCTGCCTACGGTCGCCAGCAGGCAGGCCGCCAGCAGCGGCCGGGTATTCAATCGGGTCATGCCGTCTCTCTCCCCACAAATGATCGTGCATTGGATGAACGGGCGTCATAGCCCCTGGAAGCGCTGGCAAATTCGTCCCCAGCACCCCAAAGCGCCGATCCCTGACACGGCAGTTATAGCAAGGGGCGTGGCCGCAGCGTCTAGGACAAAGGTCATGCCCCTACCAAGGTAGGACTGAAGTTGCCGCGCAAACGGCCGATAAGCCTGGCAGACCCGGCCACGGCCCTGGCTTGGCGCCGGCACACCCGATGAACTCATGACGTGGGATGGACATGCTGAACTCGGCACCGAATCTCGCTTACCTCAAGGCCGCCTGGGCCGCCTATGCCGGCATCAGCGGCCCCTTTGCCAAGCAAAGCTATGAGGAGGCCGGCCTTCGCTTCACGCGCATCAACCATTCGATGCTGGTGCACATGAACGAGGTACAGGTCGCCACCATGCCGCTGCGCTATACGCGCCAGGATCTGCGCGTGGGCTTTCTGGGACGCATCGAGAACGAGGTGCGCAAGCTCGTGGCGCAGATCGAGCCGGTGTTGCTGCGTACGCTGCACATACCTGAAGGGCACCACTTGTCCATCGAGATGGAAGACTGCCTGCGCCAACTGCGTCGCAAAGGTCACCGTTCGCTGAGCATCCTTATCCGTCCCAATGACGGTGAGGAACTGGACGCCACCCTGCAGGTGGAGATGCGCGTTTTCCTTGACTCGCCGCGCGCGTGCCTGTTCATTTGCCTTGCCGACGGCACCTCGCACCACCAGTTCGACCTGCTCGCCGCCGCCCCCAAGCGCGCGCGCGTTCCGCGTTCGGACAACTACGCCGCGCTGGCTGAGCAAATGGCGGCCACCATCAATGCCTCGCTCGACCTGACCTACGCGACCCAACTGGCCGCCTGAGCGCGAGATCTGCGCCATTCACGCGTTCGGCACGCGGGGTACGGCGATCATGCCGGCCTGAACCTGTCGATTTCCCGTACCCGCGTTCGTCGTGATGGCGTGGCTGCTCATGCAGCCCGCCCACGATCCGCTGCCGGAGGTCCTCGCCATGTCGTCCGTTCCGCCCCTCGTTCCAGCCGCCGAGCTCGTGCGCCGCAATGGCATGCGTTTCCCCGGCGAAAGCGACGCCTATCGCCACGCCCGCGACGCTCTGCTGGCTGAAGAAATCGAACTACGACGCCACATCGAACGCGTGGCCGAACAACGCCGCGCTTTGCCGCCGGGCCCGGAAGTCCGTACCGACTATCGCTTCATCGGCGAGCACGGGCCAGTGAGTTTGCTGGACATGTTTGGCGACAAGCCAAGCCTCGTCACCTATAGCTACATGTTCGGCCCGCAGCGCGAGCGGCCCTGCCCCATGTGCACATCATTGCTCAGCGCCTGGGACGGCGAGGCTCGCGACATCGACCAGCGCGTGTCGCTGGCGATCATCGCGCGCTCACCCATCGAGCGCTTGGTGGCGTTCAAGCGCGAGCGTGGGTGGCGTCATCTGAAGCTGTACTCCGATATCGATGGTGCGTTCAGTCGTGACTACCACGCCTTGGGCGACAACGGTGGCGACGAACCTGCGTTCAACGTGTTCACGCGGCGCGATGGCGTTGTCCGGCTGTTCTGGGCGGGCGAAATGGGCGGCGCAACCGCCGATCCGGGACAGGACCCACGCGGTGCCCCCGACTTGATGCCGCTGTGGACGGTACTCGACTGCGTGCCCGAAGGGCGTGGCACCGACTGGTATCCCAAGCTCGATTACCCCGCCTGATAGGCCTCGATGCGGGCTGCGTCCATCGCAGCCCGCAACAGGCTCATTCGCCGGGTGTCTTCAGGCAATTGACCATCCACGCCTTGCCATAGCGATCCACCAGCATGCCGAAGCGATGCGCCCAGAACGTCTCGCCGATCGCCACTTGCACCTGGCCACCTGCCGACAACGCGTGGAACACGCGATCGGCCTCCTCGGGTGTGCTCACGTCGACGTTGACCACGCCGCCGCGGGTGTCCGAATGCGATGGGCCATCCGCCCCCATCACCATGCCGTGGTCCGACTCCAGCTGCATATGCATCACGCGATGGTGCGTGGCTGGCGGCATTTCCTTGGCCATCGGCGACTCACCAAACGTCATGCGTGCGGTAATGCGTCCTTGGAAGGCCGAGGCGTAGAGATCGAAAGCTTCTGCGCAATCGCCGTCGAAATTGAGGTAGGGAATAAAGCGCATGAAGTTCTCCTGATCGGGGCGGACCGCGCAATCCTGGCGGCCCGAAAGGACGCAACACCCAGTGATGGGGCATCGCCGTCACGGGGGCGACGAACCACCTTACGTCAAATCGACACACACTCTACGTTTTGGGCGTACGCTGGCGACCTCACCTTTCGGAGGGCCGAACCATGTCGTTCCGTCGTGCTTTCCCTTTGACCCTGTGCGCCGGCCTGTGCCTTTTCGCCGCTGTCACCCAGGCCACCACCCCACCCGCTCCTGACATGAGCCTCACGCAGGCCGCTGCCGGCGCATGGCGCTCGGATGCCAACAAGGCGCGCGATGTCTATCGGCATCCAGTGGAAACCCTGCAGTTCTTTGGCATCCAGCCCGGTATGACCGTGATCGAGCTGTCGCCGGGCGGCGGGTGGTACACGGAAATCCTGGCGCCCTATCTGGCCGCCCACGGTCAACTGATCGAAGCGGCGCCACCCAAGGCGGAGAAATTCAACGCCAAGCTCAAAGCCAATCCACAAGTGTTCGGCCACATCGCCAAGGTCATACCGTTCGCACCGCCCGATGCCGTCACGCTTGGCCCGCCCGGCTCCGCCGACATGGTGCTCACCTTCCGCAATACGCATGATTGGCTGATCAACAGCCCCGACACGCTGGATGCGGTGTTCAAGGCCGCGTTCGATGTACTCAAGCATGGCGGTGTCCTGGGCATCGAAGAACATCGCGCCAAGCCTTTCAGCGAGCCGCGCGTCACCGCAGGCGCACTGCACCGCATCTCCGAGGATTACATGATCGCTACCGCGCTCAAGGCCGGCTTTCAGCTGGCCAGCGTATCGCAGATCAATGCCAATCCGAACGACCCGGAGGACATCAACGTGCACCGCCTGCCACCCGACCTGGCCGGCCCCGAGGAGGAGCACGCGCGCATGAAAGCCATTGGCGAATCCGACCGCATGACCCTGAAATTCGTCAAACCCTGACGCCCACCCTCATGCGAACGCTGGCATTCGTCATCGCCCTGTTGACCTTGGTCATGGGCCTGATCGGCGTGGTTGCACCCATCACGCTGGTGAACGTGTCACGCGCGAGCATCGCCCCCACGTTCTTCCTGGGGGTGGGCATCGTGCGTTTGCTGTTCGGGGCGCTATTGCTGTCGGTGGCCACCGCCTCGCGCATGCCGCGACTGTTGCGCGTTGCGGGCTGGGTCGTCGTCGTGCTGGGTATCGTGACCGTGCTGATGTGGCTGTTCGCCATGCCTCAGGCACAGGCCATGGTGGAGCGATGGTGCCTGGCCGGCGACGGCGTGATCCGCCTCACCGGCCTGCTTCTGATCGTGCTTTCCGCATTGCTGGCCTACGCATTGGCACCAACGCGGCGGCGGTGACACAACATTACGTGGCGGCATGCCCTAGGTGCGGCAGCGAAACGTTGCCGTGGCGCAACAGTGCCTCGAAGTCGCGCGCAACGGCCGCGTTACCGAAATGCTCGATGACGAAGTTGCGCGCTGCCGCACCCATGTCGCGACAACGCTGTTCGTCGCACATGTCGAGAATGCGGTCGCGCCACGCATCGATATTGCCTGGCTCGATGAGATAGCCGGTCACCCCGTCGCTCATGGTTTCGGGCACGCCGCCGATGTCGCTGCCCAGCACGGGCACGCCACTGGCCTGAGCCTCGATGGCGACACGGCCAAACGTTTCCGGCTTGATCGAGGGAAACGCCAGGAATGAAAACGCGCTGTTGTAGCGTTGCGTGTCGTTGACCCAACCGGTGAAGTGGTGACGATCGGCCAGCCCTTTCTCCGCCGCCATCTGCTTGAGGCGCTCCTCATCCACGCCCGAGCCCACCCACAACGCATGCAGACGCGGCTGTTGCGCCATGGCCTGGTTGGCTGCCTCCATCAGGTGGATCACCCCCTTGCCCGCATGCACGCGGCCGGCAAAACCCATCACGATAGCGTCGTCGGGAATGCCGAACTCTGCCCGTACCTGAGCGCGACGTTGCGCATCGGGCTTGAACACGTCTACGTCCACCGGGTTATAGGAAATGCTCACCAACTCCGGCGGCACGCCCCACTCCAGATACGCGTTGCGCGCATATTTCGACACCGCAATGAAACGCTGCGACATACGTGGCACGCCATATTCAGAGAACTTGCTCATGCGCGGCGTGCGATGGCGGAACAGCGCCACTTTGGTGCGCGTCAGCTTGCCGCACAGAATCAGCGGCCAATACTCCTTGCCAAAGTTGCCTACCAGCCAATCGGGTGATTGCTGGGCGATGGCCTTGAGCACGGCGGCATAGCCACGCAGGTCGAACGCATTGCGGAAGGTGCTGTAGGTCACCGGTACCTGCGCAGCCTCGAAGCCTTCGCCGATCAGTCCGCGACGGGAAACAATGCCATGCACCTGGTGCCCGGCCTGCGCCATGGCCTTGGCCAGCGCCACGAAATGCGTGGCCGCACCGGTGTTCTCCGGGTTGGTGCCAACAAAAAGCAGTTTCATGCGCGCTTGTCTTCGTAAGCGGTGAGGATGCGGGTAGCGACCTGCGGCAGCAGGTGATGACGGGCGACCTGAATGCGCGGCAGGCGCCACAGATCCACCTTGGCCCCGCCCTCAGCGCGCCCGCGCCGCGTGGTGGTGGCGGCGGCATAACCGGCCTGGCGCGCGATGTCCACGGAACGATCGTCGTGGTCGCCGTAGGGATAGCAGAACTGCGTGACTGGCGCGCCGATCACGTCCTCCAGCTCCGCCTTGCTGCCGGCGATCTCGTCGCGCTGCTGCTCATCGGTGCAGCGACTGAGATGCACGTGAGTACGCGTGTGCGCACCGACCTCCATGCCGCCCGCATGCCAGGCGCGCAATTGCTCGGCGGTCATGATGGGTTTACGCACACCCAGTTTCTGGTCGTCCCACGCGTTGTACTGCCCGAGACGGCTGCTCACCGCATAGCACGTCGCCGTGAAATCATGCTGCTTGAGCACCGACAGCGCCGACTCCAGGTTGTCCACGTAACCATCGTCCAACGTCACCACCACCACCCGCCCTTCGCGCTCGCCGCGCAAATAGGGCATGGCGTCGGTCATCGATACACCGCGATAGCCCAGCAGGCTGAACATGCGCATCTGTCGGGCAAACGCGCCCGGTGACACGTAGAGGCTGCGGTACACCGAGATGTCACGCGGCGCCTTGGCGATGTTGTGGTACATCAGGATGGGTATCTTCACGTACGGTCCTGCCACCAGTGCAACCCGCCCGAGAGCCCGTCGCACCCCACTCGCGTGGGCGTGCGTACGTTCTTTCGGGGCTTTGGGGAATCTCGACAAAGTACCTTTTCAAACTGTCGACCAACTTACATTTGGGCGTGCGAAGCCGTCGTTTAGCTGACGCCCCGTAGGAAATACGGCAGATTTCGACGACTTTGCCCGCGTGATAGCCTCGCCCGGCAATTCTTCACATTCCACGCCCCAGGACACTCACGAGCCATGGAAGCACCCAGGAAGCAAGCAAGGTTGGCAGGCCTGCTCTACACGCTGGTAGCCGTGACCGCCCCGATTGGCCTCATCTATGTTCCCGGCAAGCTGTACGTGAGCGGCGACGCCGCCGCCACGGCGGAACGCCTGCGCCAGGCGGAGCCCTTGATGCGGCTGGGTATGGCCAGTGAACTGTTCCACCAAACGGTGGAAGTGTTCCTGGTGCTCGCGCTGTATGCGCTGTTTAAGCCCGTCAGCAAGCCCCTGGCTCGGCAACTGGCGGTGATGGGCCTGCTGCCCATACCTATCGTGTTTGCCAACGTGCTCAACGAGGTTGCCGCCTTGATGCTGGCCAAGGGCGAGGCCTTCCTGCAAGTTATCGACCGGGTGCAACTCGATGCGCTGGCGTTCTTCTTCCTGCGCCTGCATGGCAAGGGTCTGCAGGTGGCGGGTGTGTTCTGGGGGTTGTGGTTGATCCCTTTCGGCCTGCTGGTGATCCGCTGCGGCTTCATTCCCAGGCTGCTGGGCTGGCTCTTACTGCTGGCCGGGCTGGGTTACGTGCTCGACGCCACCGCGGTGCTGATCCTTCCGCAGTTCATTAGCCCACTGGGCGACATCGCCAGCGTGCTGCAAATGGGCGAACTGCCGATCATCCTGTGGCTGCTGATCTGGGGAGCTCGCACTAGGCCCGCAGGCCAGCCCTAAGCATTCACTCCGGGCGTTCTCATCGAACCATCGCTGGTGCCGATGGCCCCTGAGCGCGTCGCCTCAGGATCCATCGGCTCGCGCTGACCTGAAGCCTGTTGTGCACCGGTGGTAGCCCTGCGCGTTGTTTGACAGCATCATGACAGTCAAACGACAGCTTGAGGCAAGGCTCATCCCATGACGGCGGCGTGGCTGGTCCGCAGGCATCGACTCATTTTTTTCGCCGGCCTCTATGTGGCCTACCTGCTGACGTTGCTCCATGTGGCGCCGCACACCACGCAGCCCGCGCACCTGTTGATACAAGGGCTGGCACCTGCCATGGAGCTGGCGCTTGGCTGGATCGCCTGCAGCCGCCTCCATGCGTTGTCCTCGCCGCGAATCCGCTGGACAGAACCCTTGTATCTGGGACTGGCTTTGGTGTTCGGGCTTATTTACGCCGCGCAAATGTATTCGCTATATCTCTCAGGCAACTTCATCACCGTGCTGGCGATCGAGAACCGCGCGGAGAGCTGGATCATTCGCCGCGGCCTGGTGACCTTTGCCTTGCTCCCGATCCTTCTCTGGTGGTGTCTGTTTGCATTCGCTCGCCGCTACGAACGTCGACTGCCAGCCATGCCCCCAGACAGTCGCTGGCGCGACCGATGGAGGGTGCCCCAACGGATCGCGACGGTATCGTCGATCGCTGCCTTGGCATGGTTGTTCCACGCGCAGCGCCATCACGATCTACTGCAAGCGGACTACCACCAGGCGCCCTTGACGGCATTCTCCCGCACACTCTATGACGCATCGAAGAATGGCCTGTTCGATCACTGGCTGCCAATCCACCGCCAAACCAAGGAGCCGCTGGAGAACGCCTCTGGTTATCCGCTTGAGAAATCCACGGTCTACACCAACGCGCTGCCCTTCCACGCCACGGATGCGGTAGACACTCCGCCCAACGTCATCGTGCTGTTCCTTGAGGGAACGTCCACTCGTTTGATCGGCGCCTACGGGGGAACGCACGCTGGGCTGACACCCGCCATGGATCGCCTCGCGGCACGCTCGATGCGGGTAACCCACTATTACAACCATACCGCTGCCACCTATCGCGGATTGCAGGGACAATTGGTCTCCGGCTACCCCGCAGCAGGTGGCGACGATGATCACGAGCTGTGGGAGTCGGAGCAGAGCAGACAACGCCTCAGCACCATCCGCTATCGTTCGCTCCCCATGATGTTGCGCGAGAATGGGTACCACACCTATTTCATGTCACCGCATCACGACAGCGTGGGTCTCAATACCATGTTGCGTGCGCTGGGTTTCGACAAGGTCTACTCGTTCGAGGATGTGAGCCAGCGCATCGCCCCGGGCAACCCCTTTTATGCCGTGGAAGGCGCTCTAAGCGATCACGACGAGTTCCATGCGCTTCAACTGCTCCTGAGCAAGCACATGCTTGGCGATCAGGGTCACCCTTTCTTTCTTGGCCTCTACAATTTCGGCACGCATGCTTTTCTGGACATCATGCCGATAGGCGTGAAGTACCAGGATGGCTCCAACGCGTCGCTGAACAAGTTGCACAATCTGGACGACGCCCTGGGCCGATTCCTGGATTACTTCTTCGCCAGCCCCTACGCCAGCAACACCATCCTGATTCTCACCGCCGACCATGCCACGTATCCGGAGCGCTCCTACCGTGACATCGCAGGCGAAGGTTTCCAGCCGCTCTTCGTGGACACCATCCCCTTGCTTGTCTATGACCCCACGCACCGACTGCCGAATACATATGACGCGCAAGGGCGCACATCGCTCGACCTGGCGCCGACGTTGCTCCATTTGCTCGGCATCCAGCGCGGCAACAACAGCTTCATGGGCACATCGTTGTTCGAGCCCGATGGAAAAGCCTTAAGCGTGGCCGCCATTGGCAACGAGTTCTTTGGCATCGACCGCGACGGCGTTCACACGGAGGCGCACGTACCCGCCTCCTTGCGCCAGGCATTCGACCATCAAAAGCGCGATATCCAGTCCTACTACGGTTTGGAGCAGGCCAACCGACTCGTTGCACCCATCACGCAGGCAGGCGGATTGCAGGCCGCGCTGCCCCAGTAATCACCCCTCCCTTGCGGAGGGGTGATCCAGACAACTGGTTACATATTGCGGCGATACTCGCCGCCCACCTCGTACAACGCGTGGCTGATCTGGCCGAGCGAGTTGTACTTGACGGCTTCCATCAGCTGCTCGAACACGTTGCGACGTTCGCGCGCGGTGTTCTGCAAGGTCTTGAGGCTTTCCGGCGCCAGCCCGTTGCGGGCCTTGCCGAAGGCCAGCACGTTGTCGATCTGCTGGCCCTTTTCGGACTCGGTGGAGCGGATCAGTTCGATCTCGGTGGCGATCTCGCCGCCGTGGTCCTTGGGCAGGAAGGTGTTCACGCCGATCAGCGGCAGGCTGCCGTCGTGCTTCTTCTGCTCGTAGTACATCGACTCTTCCTGGATCTTGCCGCGCTGGTACATGGTGTCCATCGCGCCGAGCACGCCGCCGCGCTCGCTGATCGCCTCGAACTCCTTGTACACGGCCTCTTCGACGATGTCGGTGAGCGCATCGACGATGTGGCTGCCCTGCCAGGGGTTCTCGTTGAAGTTGAGGCCCAGCTCCTTGTTAATGATCATCTGGATGGCCACCGCGCGACGCACGCTTTCTTCCGTCGGCGTGGTGATCGCCTCGTCGTATGCGTTGGTGTGTAGGCTGTTGCAGTTGTCGAACAGCGCGTACAGCGCCTGCAGCGTGGTGCGGATGTCGTTGAACTGGATCTCCTGGGCGTGCAGCGAGCGGCCGGAGGTCTGGATGTGGTACTTCATCATCTGGCTGCGCGCGCTTGCGCCGTAGCGTTCGCGCATGGCGCGCGCCCAGATACGGCGGGCCACGCGGCCGATCACGGTGTACTCCGGGTCCATGCCGTTGGAGAAGAAGAACGACAGGTTCGGCGCGAAGTCGTCGATGTGCATGCCGCGCGCGAGGTAGTACTCCACGATGGTGAAGCCGTTGCTGAGCGTAAAGGCGAGCTGGCTGATCGGGTTCGCGCCGGCCTCGGCGATGTGATAGCCGGAGATCGACACCGAGTAGAAATTGCGCACCTTGTGGTCGACGAAGTACTGCTGGATGTCGCCCATCATGCGCAGCGCGAACTCGGTGGAGAAGATGCAGGTGTTCTGCGCCTGGTCTTCCTTGAGGATGTCCGCCTGCACGGTGCCGCGCACGGTCTGCAGGGTTTCCTCCTTGATGCGCGCGTACGTTTCGGCGTCCACCAGCTGATCGCCGGTGATGCCCAGCAAGCCCAGGCCCAGGCCTTCGTTGCCCTTGGGCAGCTCGCCGGAGTACTGCGGACGGCCATTGGCGAACAACGCAGACATCTTCTCCTGCGCATCGGCCCAGCGGGTGGCGTCTTCCTTGAGGTACTTCTCCACGTTCTGGTCGATGGCGGTGTTCATGAACATCGCCAGGATGATCGGCGCCGGGCCGTTGATGGTCATGGACACGGAACTGCTCGGCGCACTCAGGTCGAAGCCCGAGTACAGCTTTTTCATGTCATCGAGCGTGGCAATGTTGACGCCGGAGTTGCCGATCTTGCCGTAGATATCGGGACGCGGCGCGGGATCTTCGCCATACAGCGTCACGGAGTCGAACGCCGTGGAAAGACGCGTGGCGGCGCCACCCTGGCTGAGGTAGTGGAAGCGGCGGTTGGTGCGCTCGGGCGTGCCCTCGCCCGCGAACATGCGGGTGGGGTCTTCGCCGGTGCGGCGATACGGATACACGCCACCGGTGTACGGATAGTGGCCTGGCAGATTCTCGCGCTTGAGGAAGCGCACCAGGTCGCCCCAGTCCTTGGTCTTGGGTGGCGCCACCTTGGGGATCTTCTGGTGACTGAGCGATTCGCGGTAGTTCTCCACGCGAATCACCTTGTCGCGCACCTTGTACTCGTTGACGTCTTCGGTCACCGAGGCATAGCGCTTGGGCCAGTCGTGCAACAGGTGGATCGCCTCGTGGCTCAGTTCCTTGATGGCCGCGTTGTAGCGCTGACGCAAGGTCAGCAGCGTGCGGTCGACGCCCTCCTCGTGCAGGGCCTCTGCTTCGTAGCGGGCCAGCGCGCGCGGCAGGTGGGCATCACCCAGCTCCTTGAGCGACTCGTAGTAATGCTGGGCCTTGCTGGCGAATTCGGCTTCGCGCTCGATGTCCTTGTTGATGCCGCGGCCCTGCTCGGCGATCTCGGCCAGGTAACGCACGCGGCTGCCGGGAATAAGCACAGTGGCGCGCGGCTCCTTCAACGAGGTATCCAGGTTGGGCGACCACTTGTCCGCCGGCAGGCTGAGCTTGTCGCGCAGCAGGCGGCACAAGTTGGTGAACATCCACGTCACCCCCGGGTCGTTGAACTGGCTGGCGATGGTGGGATACACCGGCACCTGCTCGTCGCTCAGCGTGAAGGCCGTGCGGTTGCGCTTCCATTGCTTGCGCACGTCGCGCAAGGCATCCTCCGCGCCGCGCTTGTCGAACTTGTTGAGCACCACCAGCTCGGCGAAATCGAGCATGTCGATCTTTTCGAGCTGGCTGGCCGCGCCGTAATCGCTGGTCATCACGTAGGTGGGGAAATCCACCAGGTCGACGATCTCCGAATCGCTCTGGCCGATGCCGGCGGTTTCCACGATCACCAGGTCGTAAGGCTGCGCCTTGAGGAAATCGATGCAGTCGCGCAGCACCGCGCTGGTGGCAGCGTGCTGGCGGCGCGTGGCCATCGAGCGCATGTATACGCGATGGCTGCGCAGGGAGTTCATGCGGATGCGGTCGCCGAGCAAGGCGCCACCGCTGCGACGACGGGTGGGGTCCACCGCCAGCACGGCGATGCGCATCAGCGGGAAAGCATGCAGGAAGCGCAGCAGCAGTTCGTCCACCACCGACGACTTGCCCGCGCCGCCGGTACCGGTCACGCCGAGCACCGGCGTCTGCTTGCCGGCCATCTTCCACTGCTTGCGCAGGTGCTCCAGCTCGGCTTCCGGCAGCTCGCCTTCCTCGATGGCGGAGAGCACGTGGCCTACGGCGATCTCGTCGTCGATGTTCACCAGCGGCGCGATGGCGCCTTCCGGCTGGGCCTTGGCGCGCTGCACCGCGGCGGCGCGCGTGCGCTGCATCACGTCCTCGATCATCTCGGTGAGGCCGAGCTTCATGCCGTCATTGGGGTGGTAGATGCGCTCGACGCCGTAGGCCTGCAGTTCGCGGATCTCCTCCGGCGTGATGGTGCCGCCGCCACCGCCGAACACGCGGATGTGTGAGGCGCCATGCTGCTTGAGCATGTCCACCATGTACTTGAAGTACTCCACGTGGCCGCCCTGGTAGGAGGACAGCGCGATCGCATCGGCGTCCTCCTGCAGCGCGGCGCGCACCACGTCTTCCACCGAGCGGTTGTGGCCCAGATGGATCACCTCGGCGCCTTGCGCCTGGATGATGCGACGCATGATGTTGATGGCCGCATCGTGGCCGTCGAACAGGCTGGCAGCGGTGACGAAACGCAAAGGGCGGGTTTCCGCCTGGGCGGCGCTGGCGGGGACGTGCTGTGCGGGGGAACTCATGGGGACTCCGAAACTGCGGACGCGTCGAATCCCGGGATTTTAGTGGATGGTTACGTTTGGAACATGTTGCGGCGCGGTGGCGGGCGTGTCCGTGCGCACGAGTACGCCCATTTTCGGGTGCTTGCGCAGCAGCAAAAATCGCCGTGGAGTGCCCGATGGGCGCTCAAGCGATCCCAAACGGCAGGTTGGGCGAGGACACCACGCGAGCACCCACCGTTTCCCCGCGCAGGAACGCCAGCGAGGCCTCCACCACCTCCGGTGCATCGAGCACGCGGTGGTGTCCCAGGCCTTGCGTGGTGAGCAGACGGGCATGGTGCCAATGGCGCACGTACCGCTCGCCTTCGGCCCAGGGCACGTCGTGGTCGTCCATGTCATGCACCACCAGGCCCTGCTGGCCGAGCGACGGCAGGTGTCGGTGCACTTGCAGGTCGTGGATGTTGATGCCGGTCATCGCCTCCAGGCGCGCATGCAGGCGTGGCCGCAGGTGCTCACCCAGGCGCACCAGGCGCGAGAAGCGTTGCGTCGCCGCCACCGGGTCCGCGGCGGGCGCGATCAGGATGAGCTTGTGCGCCCGCCAGGCTTCGCCTTGAGCCAATGCGACGGCGGCGCCGCCCAGCGAGTGGGCGACTGCCACAGCAGCATCGCCGTAGTGGCGCCCTACTTCGCGCACAGTGTCGACGAAGTCGGGCAAGGTGCACGTGCGCCCTTCGCTACGGCCATGCCCCGGCTGGTCGAACGCAACCAGCGCGTAGCCCAATGCGCGCAAAGGCGCGACCCACGGCAGATAGCGCAGGCCGAAACTGGACCAGCCATGCACCAGCAGCACATACGGCTGCCGGGCTGGGTTGCCCCAGGTGTAGGTGGCAATGCGGCGGCCCGACACCACCAGCTCGCCGCGCTGCATCGCCTCATCCGGCTCGGCTCGCTGGGCACGCGTGCGACTGCTGGCAAAGGGCGTGACGAACAAGCGCAGCGCCAGCTCGACCGCCCGCGCCGGCGCCAGGCGACTGCCCAGCGTGAAGCCCGCGCGCACCGCGCCCAGCTTGAAGGCGCCGGGGCCATGGTGACGCTTGGCCGGAACCGTGGCGACAGCAACGTTCATGACACGACACTCCCGCCCGACACCGGGCTGTAGCTGGCGAGTAAGCGCTCGAAGGCGGCCTGCGTGTGCTGACGCGCCTCGTCGAATCCAAACAGGGCCGCGTCATGGTGCAGGCCCAGCATCAGGGCGTAGATCTCGAAGGCGAACTGCGCGGGTACGGTCTGCGCACACAATTCGCCTTGCTCGATGGCGTGACCGATGGTGCGGCACATTTCCTGCCGCCATCCCGCCTGCTGGCGGATCACGCAGTCACGCAGCACGCCTTCGCGGCCGTCGTATTCGCTGGCGGCCGTGAGCAGCACGCAACCGCTCTGGTACTCCCGTCCCCACTCTATCCAGTTGGCCACGATCGCACGCAGGCGTGCCAGGCCACGCGGCAGGCTCAACGCTGGCCGCTGCACCTGGTTGAGAAAGCGGAGCTGGCCCGCTTCGAGCACCGCCAGTTGCAGGTCCTCGCGCGAACCGAAGTGGGCGAACACACCACTCTTGGACATGCCGACGTCTTGCGCCAGCGAGCCAATCGAGAGGCCCTCAAGCCCTTCCCGGCGCGCCAATGCATAGGCGTGCTCCAGGATCAGTTCGCGCGTAGCAACGCGTTTGGGCGTGGGCGTGGGTGCGGTGGCAGCATTCATGGGCGGAAGAAATAGCACGACCGTTCGTTCTTTTTCAAGGCAAGAAACCTGAACAGACCGATGGGCCGGCCCTCACGAACCTGAACAAGCCGGCGCCACGAGGTCAACACGGCCACTTTTGCCCCGTTCCCCGCCATGAAGCCGCAGCGAGCGGCCATCTGAAGGAGAGCGTCATGTTGAGCACCACCCGCAAACTTGCCCTGCTCGCCGTGCTGGGCATGGCAGGCGCCAGCGCCGTCTATGCCCCCACCGCCGCGGCCGGCGTTTCGGTGGCGGTCGGCATCAACGTGGCCCCGCCAGCGCAACCGCTCGAAGCCGTTCCCCCGCCGCGCGCGGGCTACGTGTGGGCGCCGGGCTACTGGCGATGGGAAGGCCACCGCCATGTGTGGATGCATGGCTATTGGGTGCGAGAACGTCCGGGCTTCGTCTACCACCCTGCCCGCTGGGAACAGCACCGGGATGGCTGGCACTTCCGCGACGGCTATTGGGCCCATTGATCGCACGCGCCCACCCGGGACAACGCACGTTCGCCCCGATTGATTCGCAAGTATTTGCTGCCAAAGACAAAAAAGTGCAACACGAAAGGTAAGCCTCAGCTACGCGCGTCATCGTCGCCCAACCAAATCACCCTCCTTTCACAAAGGTATTTCTCTCTATGTCGAACCACGTTCGCTTGATCGCCCTTTCCGCCCTGACCATGCTGGCCAGCGGCTGCGTGGTGGAACAGCCCGCTCCGCGTCCCCGCCCGGTCGTGGTGGAACGCGAGCAGGTGGTGCAGCGCGAATACGTCGAAGTGATCGCCCCGCAGCCGCCACCGGTGGAAGTGGTGGAAGTGGAGCCGCCGCATCGCGCCGGTTATGTCTGGGCTCGCGGCTACTGGCACTGGAATGGCCACCAGTACGTGGCGATGCATGGCCATTGGGAAGCCGAGCGCCCGGGCTACCACTACGTGCATCCGCACTACGAGCACCACAACGACGGCTGGCACCTCAACGTTGGCGTGTGGGTCGCCGGCTGATCCAGGCTCCCGCCGCACGCTATTGGCAGCCCCGTTCCCAGGAACGGGGCTGTTTTGTTTTCAGTGCCCGGCCACGGGCATGCGCTGGGGCCGGCCCGGCCCGCCGGCGATGGCCCGGTAATCGCGGGGCGCCATGCCCACCATGGCCTTGAACTGGCGCGCGAACGCGCTCTGGTCGGCAAAACCGCAGGCCAGGCCAATGGCCGCCACGCTCTCCTCGCCATGCAGGCGACGCATGGCCTCCTCCATGCGCAGCTTGGTCTGCCATTGCTGCGGCGTGAGCTGGAATACCTTGCGGAAATCGCGCTCCAGTTGCGCGACGGAAACATCCGCCAGGTGAGCCAGCGTGGCCACGCGCACGCTTTCGGCGTAATGCTCATGCAGATAGGCCAGCACGCGGCGCAGCCGTACGTAGGTGGGGTGCTTGCCGTCCGGCTTGCCCAGGTCACGCGAGATACCCACCACACCTTTCACGGCGCCGCGCACGCGCAAGGGGCGCTTGCAGGTCAGGCACCAGCCGGGTACGCGGTTGGGGAACATGTGGACTTCGAGCTGGTTCTCGATCACCTCGCCCTGCAGTACGCGCTCGTCCTGGCTGGCGTAGGAGCCGCCCAGCGCCATGGGAAACAGCTCGGTCACGTCACGCCCGATCACGTCGCTGCGGTGCTTGAGCCCCAGTCGACGCACCAGGCTCTGGTTGGCATGGGTGTAACGCCCTGCGCTGTCCTTCACAAAGAACACCACATCGGGCAACGCATCGAACAGCGCTTCCAGTTCATCGGCTGAAATCTTCATGTCCATGGCGGCGCTCCACGATGCAAAAGCTGCTGCTGCACCTGCAGCATAAGGCCCAGGTACGTGAAACGCATTGTGCCGATTTCCGCATGGACGGGGAGCAGGCGTTTCTAGACGCTGCCAGGCCCGGACCGCCAGCATAGGTCCATGCACACCATCGACGTGATCGACTCCCACACGGGTGGCGAACCCACCCGCACCGTGACCGCCGGCTTTCCCGACCTGGGCGGCGGCTCCCTGATGGAACAGCGCGAGCGCTTTCGCCGCGACTTCGATCGCTGGCGCGCGGCCATCGCCTGCGAGCCACGCGGATCGAGCACCGTGGTGGGCGCGCTGCTGCTGCCACCCCAAACGGCCGAAGCCTGTGCCGGGGTGATCTTCTTCAACAACGTTTCCTACCTGGGCATGTGTGGCCACGGCACCATCGGCGTCGTGCGCACCTTGCAACACATGGGACGCATCGGCCCCGGCCACCATCGCCTGGAAACGCCCGTGGGCATGGTGGGCGCCGAATTGCACGCCGATGGACGCGTGACCATCGACAACGTCGAGAGCTATCGCCACGCCCACGGCATGGCCGTGGACGTACCCGGTTATGGCGTAGTGACCGGCGACGTGGCCTGGGGCGGCAACTGGTTCTTCATCACCAAGGACACCCCGCTGCCGCTGGAAATCCATCACCAGCGCGAACTCACCCGCTACACCGAGGCGATACGCGCCGCCTTGGAAGCCCGGGGCATCACCGGCGCGGATGGTGGCGAAATCGATCACATCGAGGTCAACACGAAGTCTCCGGTCGCTGGACTGGACGGCCGGAACTTCGTGTTGTGCCCTGGCCTGGCCTACGATCGCTCGCCGTGCGGCACCGGCACCAGCGCCAAGCTGGCCTGCCTCGCCGCTGACGGCAAGCTCGCCCCTGGCGAACTGTGGCGGCAGGAAAGCATCCTCGGCAGCGTGTTCGAAGGTCGCTACACGCCGGGTTCGCGCGGTGTGCTGCCGCAGATCACCGGCACCGCCTATGTGGTGGCGCGCAGCACGCTGCTGTTCGATGAAGACGACGCCTTTACCTGGGGCAGCGGCGCCGAATGAGCACGGCCGCGGCCAGCTACGACCTAATCGTGATCGGCGCAGGCATCATCGGCGCCAGCTGCGCCGATGCGGCCAGCGCCGAAGGTCTGCGCGTGGCGATGATCGAACCCGGCCCGATCGGCGGCGGCGCGACGGCCGCGGCGATGGGGCACCTGGTGGCGATGGATGACGACCCCGCCGAACTGGCGCTCGCGCGTTACTCGCTACGCCAGTGGGAAGCCTTTGCCGACCTCAAGGAAGCCGAGTTCAGCCGTTGCGGCACCTTGTGGGTGGCCCGCAACGAGCAGGAACTCGCTGCCGCGCGGGCGCGTGCGCAACGCCTTGCCGCGGCCGGCATCGAAGCGCACGCCATCGACGCTGCCACGCTCTACGACCTGGAACCCGCCCTCTGCCCCGACCTCAGCGGCGGCATGCTGGTGCCGGGCGAAGCGGTGGTGTATCCGCCGCGCGTGGCGCGCCACCTGGCGCAGCGCGCGCTGGCACGCGGCGCCACCTTGTACGCGGGGCGTCGCGCCGTGGCACTCGAAACGGGCGGTGTGCGCCTGGACGACGACACGCACCTGAGCGGCCCAGTACTGGTCGCCACCGGTTGCGCCCTGCCCGCCCTGCTGCCGATGTTGCCGATGCGCGCACGCAAGGGGCACCTGGTGATCACCGATCGCTATCCCAACCTCGTGCACCACCAATTGCTGGAGCTGGGCTACGCCGACAGCGCACACGGCGATGCGGACAGCAGCGTAGCGTTCAACGTGCAGCCACGCCCCACCGGGCAGATCCTCATCGGCTCATCGCGTGAGTTCGGCGCCACCGATGCGGAGGTTTCAACCGCCATGGTGCAGCGCATGCTGGAACGCGCGTTTGCCTTCATCCCCGCCTTGCGCAATCTGCAAGCCTTGCGTAGCTGGACAGGTTTTCGCCCCACCACGTTCGACGGCCGCCCCTACCTGGGTGCGGTGCCGGGCGAACGTGATCGCTGGGTCGCCGCCGGCCATGAAGGGTTGGGCGTCACGACGGCGCTAGGCAGTGCGCGCCTGATGGTGGATCTGATCCTGGGCCGCCAGCCGGCCATCGATCCCACACCGTATGCACCGTCGAGGGTCATGCCATGAGCCACATGCTCCGCCTGAGCGTCAATGGGCAATCGGTGGACGTGCCATCCGGGGCCAGCGTGGCCGCCGCCGTGGCGCTCGCCACGCTGCGCTTTCGCCGCTCGGTGAGCGGCACGCCGCGCGGCCCTTTGTGTGGCATGGGCGTATGTCTGGAGTGCCGCGTCACCGTGGACGGCGCGGCCCACGTGCGCGCGTGCATCACACCGGCCACCGAAGGCATGCAGGTGTACACCGATGGCTGAGCGATTCGATGTGCTGGTCATTGGCGCCGGCCCCGCCGGGCTGGCGGCGGCGCAAGCGGCGGCATCCCATGGCGCGCGCGTGGCCGTGGTGGATGCGCAGGCGCGCCCCGGCGGACAAGTGTGGCGTCACGACGTACGCCGCGAGGCGCCACGCGCCGCGCGCGATGCCATGGCGGCCTGCGGCAAGGTGGAGTGGTTGATGCGCCACACCGTGGTGGCCAGCGAGCCCGATGGTCTGCGCGTGGAAACACCCAACGGCAGCGCCTTGCTGCATTACGGCCGCTTGATTCTCGCCACCGGCGCCCGCGAGTTGCTGCTGCCCTTTCCTGGATGGACGCTCCCCGGCGTCTGCGGCGCCGGCGGTGCCCAGGCGCTTGCCAAGCAAGGTTGGCCTGTCGCGGGCAAGCGCGTCGTGGTCGCCGGCACCGGCCCGCTGTTGTTGGCCGCCGCGGCGACCTTGCGTGCCCACGGCGCACGCGTACTAGGCATTATCGAACAGGCTCCTGCCAGCGCGGTGCGAGCCTTTGCCGCGCAACTGCTGCGTTGGCCAGCACGCGCGGCACAAGCACTGTCCCTACGCGCACGCCTTGCCGGTGTGCCCTATCGCTGCGGCAGCGTGGTGCGGCGCGCACATGGCGAAGGCCAGCTGCAATGGATCGAGATCGACGGCCCGCACGGCACACAGCATGTCGATTGTGAACTGCTGGCCGCAGGCTATGGCCTGATACCCAACGTGGAGCTGGCGCAGTTGCTTGGCTGCGAACTGCACACGCAGGGAGCCCATGCGCATGTGCGCGTGGATGCGCTGTTACGCACCAGCGTGCCGAATATTCTCGCCGTGGGCGAAGCCATCGGCATCGGTGGATTGGCCGCCGCTCGCCTGGAAGGCGCCATGGCCGGACACACAGCCACCGGCTTTGAGCAGGATGCACGCGCGCTCAGCGAACCACGCGACCGCGCCCGCCGCTTCGCCGCGCTGATCGAACGCCATTTCGCACTCGGCGCTCACGTGCGACAACTTGCCAACGCGCAAACCATCGTGTGTCGCTGCGAAGACATCACGCTGGGCGAGCTGAATGGCTTTACCGACGCGCGTGCCGCCAAGCTCGCCACCCGCTGCGGCATGGGCGCCTGCCAGGGCCGCATCTGCGGCAGCGCCCTGGCCGAACTTGGCCGCTTTCCGCGCAGCAGCAGCCGACCGCCCCTTTTTCCCGCCCGCTTGGCCACCCTGGCCGGGCTCGCCACTCTCTCCCCTTCTGACGACGCTTATCGAGGTAGCTGAGCATGAGCAACACGACTCTCTGGCGCGGTGTCATTCCCGCCATCACCACGCCCTTCACCGCCGACGGCCAGGTCGACCATGCGTTTCTCGCCAAGCATGCGCGCACGCTGATCGACAGCGGCTGCACCGGCATCGTGCCGCTCGGCTCGCTGGGCGAAGCGGCCACGCTGAGCTTCGAGGAAAAGCTCGCCATCATCCGCACCCTGGTGAGCGCGCTGGAAGGCCGCGCGCCGGTCATCCCCGGTATTGCCGCGCTCTCCACGGACGAGGCCGTTCGCCTCGCGCGTGAAGCCAAATCGCTCGGCGCTGCCGGCCTGATGGTGCTGCCACCCTACGTGTACTCCACCGATTGGCGCGAAATGGGTGCGCACCTGCGCGCGGTCATCGCCGCGACTGACCTGCCGTGCATGCTCTACAACAACCCCATTGCCTACAAGACCGATTTCTCGCCCGAGCAGATCGCCGAACTCGCCGCCGAATTCCCCAACGTGCAGGCCGTGAAGGAATCCTCCGGCGATGTGCGCCGCTTTGCGGCTTTGCGTTCGCTGCTCGGCCATCGCCTGGAACTGCTGGTGGGCATGGACGATGCCATCGTGGAAGGCGTGGCCATGGGTGCGCGCGGCTGGATCGCCGGACTGGTCAATGCCTACCCCAAGGAGTCGGTGAAGCTGTTCGAGCTGGCACGCGACGGCGGCGCCGATGCCGCGGCGGAACTCTATCGCTGGTTCCTGCCGCTGCTGCGCCTCGACACCGTGCCCAAGTTCGTGCAGCTCATCAAGCTCGTGCAGGAAAAGGTGGACATGGGCAGCGAGCGCGTACGCGCACCGCGCCTCACCATCACCGGGGCAGAACGCGAGGCGGCCATGCGTGTCATCGACCACGCCATCGCCAACGCGCCGGTGCTTTGACATGGCCGAGCAGCCGCTGCTGATCGATGGCCAATGGCGTGCCGCCATCGATCTCGTCGACGCCTTTCGCGCGGAGAACCCCGCCACAGGCGAGGCGATTGGACCAAGCTACCCGGTCTGCGGTGCGGCCGACGTTGAAGCCGCACTCAGTGCGGCCTCACGCGCCGCCCCTCTGCTGGCCGCAACGCCGCCCGAGCGCATCGCCGCTTTTCTCGATGCCTATGCCGCCGGCATCGAGGCCGACGCCGAGCTGCTGGCGGAACTGGCTCACGCCGAAACTGCGCTGCCGAAACAGCCGCGGCTGGCGCAGGTCGAGCTGCCGCGCACCACCTACCAATTGCGCCAGGCCGCCAAGGCCGTGCGTGATCGTTCGTGGACGCAGCCGGTCATCGATACCGCCAACCAGCTACGTACGCATCGCGCACCGCTATCCAAGCCGGTGGTGGTGTTTGGCCCCAACAACTTCCCGTTCGCGTTCAATGCCGTGGCCGGCAGCGATTTTGCATCGGCCATCGCCGCACGCAATCCGGTGATCGCCAAGGCCCATCCGTCGCATCCTGGCACCAGCGAACGGCTGGCGCGCATCGCCGTGGCCGCCGCGCGCGACGCGGGCCTGCCGTCGGCGACGATACAGATGCTCTATCACCTGGATGCCCAGCTCGGTACGCAACTGGTCGGCGATGCGCGCGTGGGCGCCATCGGCTTTACCGGCAGCCGCGCGGGTGGTCTTGCGCTCAAGGCGGCGGCGGATGCCAGCGGCGTTCCCGCCTATGTGGAGCTGTCGAGCGTGAACCCGGTATTCCTCTTGCCCGGCGCGCTGGTCGAGCGTGGTGCAGCCCTGGCGCAGGAGTTCTTTTCGTCCTGCACGATGGGTAGCGGGCAGTTCTGCACCAACCCCGGGATAGTTATCGTACCCATGGGCGAGGCGGGTGATACCTTTGTCGCCGCCGCGCGCGAGCACTTCGCGGCAGCGGCACCACTCGTGTTGTTCTCCCGTGGCGTGCTGGAGCACCTGCAGCGCAATGTCACCATCCTGCGCGCTGCGGGCGCCCAATTGCTTGCCGGTGGTGACGCCGGCGCGCCGGGCTATCGCCACGCTCCCACCTTGCTGAGCGTGGACGCAGACGCATTCCTGCGCGAACGGGTCGCCCTGCAGACCGAGGCCTTCGGCCCCGTGAGCCTGCTGGTACGCACGCGCGATGCCGCACACATGCAAGCCGTGGCGAACGCGTTCGAGGGCAACCTGACCGGCACCATCTACAGCGACACTCACGGCAGCGACGATGCCGCATGGCACGCCGTCGCGCAGGCGCTGCGTCCGCGCGTGGGCCGCCTGATCGGCAACCGCATGCCTACCGGTGTAGCGGTGAGCGCCGCCATGAACCACGGCGGCCCCTACCCGAGCACCGGTCATCCCGGATTTACGGCGGTAGGCATGCCGGCGGCCATCTCGCGCTTTACCGCCTTGCACTGCTACGACCACGTGCCCGAGCACCAGCTTCCGCCCGAGTTGCGCGACGCCAACCCAGGCGGCGTGGCGCGCTGCGTCGACGGCGTTTGGTGCATGGACGACCTCCCGCATGGGGCATCGCACGCATGACCCAGGCCGCACAAATCGGTGGCTTGGACCTCGCCCAGGCACGCGCCGCGCTGGCTCCCTGGGCGTCGCCCGCCGCCGCCATTACGCAACAGGAGTACCAGCAGCGCCTGGAGCAGGCGCGTCGCCTGCTGCACACGCATCAGCTCGATGCCTTGCTGGTAACCGCCGGTACCTCGCTGCGCTACTTCTGCGGCGTGCCGTGGGGCGCCAGCGAGCGCTTGGTCGGCATGCTGGTAACGCGGCATGGCGATCCCATCGTGTTCTGTCCCGCGTTCGAGCAGGGTTCGCTCGAACGGGTGCTGCAGCTGCCGGTTGAAATGCGCCTGTGGGAGGAGCACGAAGACCCGCATCAGTACGTAGCCGATGCCCTGCGCGACCGCAACGCCCACAGTCTGGCGCTGGACCCCGCCGCGCCCTTCGTGATGGCCGAACACTTGCGCGCGTCGCTGGCCGGCAAGCCCCTGCGCGATGCAAGCCCCATCATCGATGGATGCCGCATGTGCAAGTCGATGGCGGAGCTGGCGTTGATGAAACAAGCCACGGCGATGACGCTTCAGGTGCACCGCCTCGCCGCCGGGCTTATGCGCGAAGGCATCAGCCGCAGCGAACTCGTGCGCTTCATCGACGAGGCCCATCGCGCCCTGGGTGCGGACAACGGCTCCACCTTCTGCATCGTGCAGTTCGGCCAGGCCACGGCGTATCCGCATGGCGTGCCCGGCGAGCAATACCTCGCGCCGAACGAGCTGGTGCTGATCGATACCGGCTGCACCGTAGAGGGCTATCACTCCGACATCACCCGCACCTACATTTTCGGCGAGCCCACTCCCGAGCAGGCACGCATCTGGGCGCTGGAGCAGGCTGCCCAGCAAGCCGCATTCGACGCGGTGCGGCCCGGCGTCACTTGCGCCGCGGTGGATGCCGCCGCCCGCGCCGTGGTGGAGCGCGTGGGCCTCGGGCCCGACTACCGCCTGCCGGGCATTCCCCATCGCACGGGTCATGGTTGCGGCATGAGCATCCACGAAACGCCTTACCTGGTGCGCGGCAACGACACCGTGCTGCAGCCGGGCATGTGCTGCAGCAACGAACCCATGATCGTGGTGCCCGATCGCTTTGGCGTGCGCCTGGAGGACCACTTCTACGTCACCGACGACGGCGCGGCCTGGTTCACTCCACCCTCGCCTGCCATCGATCGCCCCTTCGCCTGAGCCAGACAGCGCGAGGGATCGACCAAGGAACGCACATGAAGACCCACCTTATCGCCCTCGCCTTGTTTGCCGCGCTCACCATGGCGCCGGCCTCCCGCGCGCAGTCGGATGCCGGCGTGCGTTTCCATGACATCTACACGCGGGAATGGGCCTGGCGACAGGCGCAGTTCCAGGGCGAGGACGACGAGGACAGCCAGACCGAACTCACCGACCACTTGCCCAAGGTGGATGCGGCAACCCAGCAGGCGCGCGCCGCGTATTGGGCCGAGGTGCTCAAGCAGCTCGACGCCATCGAGCCCACGCAACTGCGGGGCGAAGATCCGGTGAACTACGCGGTGTACCGCAACCAAGTGCAGACCCTGCTGGACGACCAGCGCTATCGCGACTGGGAAATGCCGTTCAACAGCGACACGGCGTTCTGGACCAACCTGGGCTTTACCGCCCGCCGTACGCTGCGTACCGCGCAGGACTATCGCCACTACATCGCCCAGCTGCGCGATATCCCGCGCTACTTCGACGAGCAGACGGCCAACATGCGCGCAGGGCTGGCCCGCGGTTTCAGCGTGCCGAGGGTGACACTGGCCGGACGCGACCAATCCATCGCCGATGTCGTGGATGCCAAGGGCGACAACAACCTGTTCTACACGCCGTTCCGCAACATGCCCTCGACCATCCCGGCCGACGAACAGGCGCGGCTTCGCCAACAAGGCCGCGAGGCCATTGCAAACGCGGTCATTCCCGCCTACGCGAAACTGCTGGACTTCATGCGCAACCAATACATGAAGCAGGCGCGCACGAGCCTGGCGGCGGAAGCGATGCCCGATGGCAAGGCTTACTATCGATCACGCATCCGCGAGTTCACCACGCTGGACATGAGCCCCGACGCCATTCATCAGCTCGGCCTGAAGGAAGTGGCACGCATTCGCCAGGCGATGGACCAAACCATTCGCGAGACGGGCTTCAAGGGCAGCTTTGCCGAGTTCCTGCACTACTTGCGCACCGACCCCAGGTTCTACCCCAAGAGCGCCGACGAACTGCTCAAGGACGCCGCGTGGATCGCCAAGCGCGTGGACGGCAAGATCGGCGACTACATCGGTCGCCTGCCGCGCCAGCGCTTCGCCATCGAGCCGGTGCCGCCCGATCTGGCGCCGTTCTACACCGGCGGGCGCGGTGGCCCGGGCATCTATTTGGTCAACACCTATGACCTGCCCTCGCGTCCGCTGTACTCGCTCGCGGCGCTGACCCTGCACGAGTCGTCCCCCGGTCATGCGCTGCAGATGCCACTGGCGGCAGAGCATGAAGGCCTGCCGGATTTTCGTCGCTATACCTATATCTCCGCCTATGGCGAAGGCTGGGCCTTGTATGCCGAGCGTCTGGGCGTAGAGATGGGCATGTACGACACGCCCTACGATCGCTTTGGCTATCTCAGCTACCAGATGTGGCGTGCCTGCCGGCTGGTGGTGGATACCGGCATCCATCATCTTGGCTGGAGTCGCGCGCAAGCCCAGGCGTACATGCGGGACAACACCGCGTTGAGCGAACACGAGATTGAAACCGAGGTCGATCGCTACATCGCCTGGCCGGGCCAGGCGCTCTCCTACTACCTGAGCGAGCTGGCCATTGTGGACGCGCGCACGCGCGCCGAGCAGGCGCTGGGCGAACGTTTTGATCTTCGCGCCTTCCACGACACCGTGCTGTCGCTGGGCTCGGTGCCCTTGCCGGTATTGCAGCAACAGGTGGATGCGTTCATTGCCGGCGGCGGCAAGTCGCCCTATGCCGCCAAGGAGCCTGCCGCACCCTGAGTAAAGCGGCCACGCGAATCGTTGTCCCGCAGCACACCATGACACGCAGTTCGGGGAGAGAGGGATGGGTCTGAAGAACGACATGCTTCGCCGCAAACCGGTGGAAGTGCTGCAAAGCGAAGCCGCGCGCGGCGGCAGTGGCCTGCGCCGCGTGCTGGGCTTGTGGCAACTCACGGCCATCGGCCTGGGCGGCATCATCGGCGTGGGCATCTTTGTACTCACCGGCACGGTGGCCGCCACGCAAGCCGGGCCGGCGGTGCTGCTGTCCTTCGTGATCGCGGGCATCGCCAGCGCCGCCGCCGCACTGTGCTATGCGGAGTTCGCCGGGCTCATTCCGGTTTCCGGCAGCGCCTACACCTATGGGTACGCCGTGCTCGGCGAGTTCGCCGGCTGGATCATCGGCTGGGATCTCCTGCTCGAATACGCGCTGATCGCCGCGGTGGTCGCCGTGGGTTGGTCCGGTTACGTGCAAGCGTTGCTGGATGCCGCCGGCATACCGCTGCCCACCTGGGCCCAGGGCGCCTGGGGCAGCGCACCCGGCCGGGTGGTGAACCTGCCGGCCATTCTCATCGCCATCGCGATCACCGCGCTGCTCGCCATACGCATGGAATGGGGCGCCCGCTTCAATACCCTCATCGTGGCCATCAAGATCGCTGGCGCGGCGCTGATCGTGGTGGCGGGTGCGGCGTTCGTGAAGCCGGAACGCTGGCACCCCTTCATGCCCTTTGGCATGCACGGCGTGGTGACCGGCGCGGCGGTGGTGTTCTTTGCGGTGTTCGGCTACGACATGCTCACTACTGCCGCCGAAGAAGCCCGCCAGCCCCAGCGCGATCTGCCGCGCGCGGTGCTGCTTTCGCTGGGCATCGCCATGCTGCTGTACATCGCCATTTGCCTGGTGCTTACCGGCATCGTGCCCTACAGCACGCTGGACAACGATGCACCGGTGGCGGGCGCCTTCCTGCGCATAGGCATGCCGTGGGCCATGGTGGTGATCTCGCTGGCATCGGTGTGCGGCATCACCAGCGTGATCTTCGCCAACCTGATGGCCGGCGCCCGTATCGGCTTCAGCCTCGGGCGCGATGGCCTGCTGCCGGCGTGGTTCGCCGGGGTGCACCCGCGCTGGCGTACGCCGCACCGCTCCACCGTGCTGCTGGGCGCGGTCACCGCCGTGGCGGCCGGGCTGTTTCCCCTGAACGAGCTGGCCAAGCTGGTGAACATCGGCGTGCTCGGGGCCTTCATCGTGATCTGCAGTGCCGTGGCGGTACTGCGTTGGCGCCAGCCGGAGCTGCATCGCCCCTTCCGTACCCCCTGGGTGCCCCTGGTGCCACTGATCGGGGTGGGGTTTTCCTGCTGGCTGATCTGGGGCCTGCCGCTGATCACTTATGTGCGATTCGGCGTCTGGCTGTTGCTCGGCTGCATGCTTTACCTCGGTTACGGCCGCCGCAACAGTCGCCTTGCCGCCGCGGCCGCCTGAGCAAAAAATGCCCATACGCCAGCGACTTGCCGCGTCGCAGCAACCCGGCGGCCGAGGACGTACTAAACTATCGAACTAAATTCGCTGCCCCGACCTCTGGTCGGGGTTTTGACTTTCAGGCTTTTGTTAGTACGCCCGGGCGGGGCCGCACTGGATCGAACCCCGCCTCCATCCCGCGGCATCCGTCCCCACGGCGCCGCCAAACGTGGAGTCTCCGTTCCAATGATTTTCGAAACCATCGCCAAGACCGGTCACGAAGAAGTCGTCTTCTGCCACAACAAGGACGCCGGCCTGAAGGCCATCATCGCGATCCACAATACGGTGCTGGGCCCCGCGCTGGGCGGCCTGCGCATGTGGCCGTACAAGAGCGAGCAGGACGCGGTGAACGACGTGCTGCGCCTGTCGCGCGGCATGACCTACAAGAACGCCGTGGCCGGCCTGAACCTGGGCGGCGGCAAGGCGGTGATCATCGGCGATCCGAGCAAGGACAAGTCCGAGGCGCTGTTCCGCGCGTTCGGCCGCTTCGTCAACTCGCTCAACGGCCGCTACATCACGGCCGAAGACGTGGGCATCGACGTCAACGACATGGAATACGTGTTCCGTGAAACCGAATACGTGACCGGCGTGCACCAGGTGCACGGCGGCTCGGGCGACCCGTCGCCGTTCACCGCGTTCGGCACCCTGCAGGGCCTGATGGCCGCGCTGCAGGTCAAGCACGGCAACGAAGACGTGGGCAAGTACAGCTACGCCGTGCAGGGTTGCGGCCACGTGGGCAGCGAGTTCATCAAGCTGCTGCGCGAACAGGGCGCCAAGGTGTTCGTCACCGACATCAACAAGGATGCCGTGCAGCGCTGCGTGGACGAGCTGGGCTGCGAAGCCGTGGGCCTGGACGAAATCTACGACGTCGACGCCGACGTGTACTCGCCCTGCGCGCTGGGTGGCACGCTCAACGAGCAGACCATCGACCGCATCAAGGCCAAGATCATCTGCGGCGCGGCCAACAACCAGCTGGCTACGGACGCCATCGGCGACGAACTGCAGCGTCGTGGCGTGCTGTACGCCCCGGACTACGCGGTCAACGCCGGCGGCGTGATGAACGTGTCGCTGGAAATCGACGGCTACAACCGCGAGCGCGCCATGCGCATGATGCGCACGATCTACTACAACCTCGGTCGCATCTTCGAAATCTCCAAGACCGAAGGCGTCCCGACCTATCGGGCGGCCGACCGCCTGGCCGAAGAGCGCATCGATGCCATCGGCAAGATCAAGCTGCCGACCATGGGCAACCATGGCCCGCGCTTCGCTGGTCGCATGCGCGGTCAGTAATCCATTCAAGGCTCCTTGAGCCATGGTTGACCACGAAGCCGCCAGCCCTGCTGGCGGCTTCGTCGTTCTTGGTTTTACCTGCGCGTTCAATCGACATTAGGCCAAGTCCCATCACCGTGAATGCCAACGCATTGACGCAACACGGACCGGAGGATTCCTAGCCCGTTAGATAGATTTGACCTTCGTAAACTTCTGATACACTGAAATAGCTGTCATGGCCCACTGTAACGCTTTGCTTGCAAAGCCATTTGGCGGCCAAGGGGAAAATAGGCCAGCAACGCTGACGAAGCGCAGACGCAAGAACGTACTGCGCATCGACCACGGATCGTGTCCGTCGTCGGCGCTTGTGCATTCCCCGGGCAGGAAGGCCCGTACAAGGGTTTGCAACCTCGCCAGCGCGGCACCGCACGGCAAGGCAACCACTCACGTTTGTAGGATCAAGGATTTATGAGCACCATCTTGGCCGCCGGCATCAGCGACGACGACATCCTGTCTCGCCTGAAGCAGGTTCTGCACGATAACTTCGAGATCGAGCCTGCACGCGTCAAGCCGGACGCCCATCTATTTACCGATCTCGAGCTGGACAGCATCGACGCAGTGGATCTGGCTATCCAGGTGCAGGACATGACCGGGATGCGCATCAAGCCCGAGGACTTCAAGAGCGTGCGTACGGTAAGCGACGTGGTCGCCACCGTGCAGACGCTGCTCCATCGCTGAGCTGGCGTTGCCACGCATGACCGCCGGTACCGTGAACGCCGGTATCAGCTATGCGCCCTGCGCACTGATACCCATCTACAACCACAAGGACACGATTGCGACATGCGTGCAGGGATTGCGCGCTCACGGTCTGCCGGTGGTGATTGTCGACGATGGCAGCAACGCGGCCACCCGCGACGTGCTCGATGCCATCGCGCGCGATGTGCCGCAGGTCCATCTGTTGCGCCTGCCGCACAACCAGGGCAAGGGCCGTGCGCTCAGCGCCGGCCTGCTGGCTGCGCGCGAGCTGGGTTTCAGCCATGCCCTGCAGATCGATGCCGACGGCCAGCATGACGTGAACGACGTGCCGCGCTTTCTCGCCGACAGCGCCGCCCATCCTGCGGCCTTGATCTGCGGCCGCCCCATCTACGACGACAGCGTGCCGCGCGGTCGCCTCTACGGGCGATACATCACGCACGTCTGCGTGTGGCTGGAAACGCTCTCGCTGGAGATCCAGGATTCCATGTGCGGGTTCCGCCTCTATCCGCTCGCGCCCACCTGCGCCGAGCTGGCTCGCAAGCCGTTCCCCGCCCGCATGGATTTCGACACCGAAGCAGCCGTTCGCCTGTTCTGGCGCGGCGTGCCCGTGCGCAACCTGGCCACGCGGGTGATCTACCCGGAGAACGGGCTGTCGCATTTCCGCATGTGGCGCGACAACGTGCGCATCTCGGCGATGCATACCCGCCTGCTGCTGGGCATGTTGCCGCGTATACCGCGCCTGCTGCTTCGCCGCTGGCGACGCCCGGAGGCTGCATGCGCTGGCTGATCGTCACCCTGCTCTGTCTGGTCGCCCTGGGCGCACGCGCACAGGACAACGACCTGCTTCAAGGCGTGCTCGGCGAGCTGGGCAAGCACGCCAGCGTGCGCGCCGACTTTACGCAGAGCCGCGAAAACCCCGCGCTCGCGCAGCCGCTGCGCAGCGAGGGCAAGCTCTTGTTCGTGGTTGGCCGGGGCATGTTGTGGCAAGTGAGCCAACCCTATAGCGAAACCCTCGCCCTGACCGGCTCGCGCACCGCGCGCGTGGACCAGGACGGGCGCCTGCAGATCGTGCGCAATGGCGATCGCGGCGTGGCCCAGGTCTCCCAGATGCTGCAGTCCATGCTTTCCGGCCAACCGGAGGAAGCCTTGCGCCAGTTCCAGGTCGAAAGCCATGGAACGCTGTCGCGTTGGACCTTGCGCTTCACGCCTCGCCAGGAACGCATGGCGCGCATCTTGAGAAGCATCGAACTGAGCGGCGGCCAATTCCTCGACGGCATCCGCGTGGACATGCAGAACGGCGAATCCACGCAGATTCGTTTCGGCAACACCCGCGATGCGGGCGGGCTCAGCCCGTTTGAGCAGCACGCGCTCGGCATGCCATGACCGGACGACGCCTGCACATGCGCGCAGCGCTTTTTGGTGGCTTCGCCTTGGGCATGGTGCTGTTGGGTGTGTGGTTGCTGTGGGGTCGGGGTGGTGCTCCCATCCAAACCGACTTGCTCGCGATGCTGCCCGTGACGGAACGCCATCCGCTGGCCGAAGCGGCTGTGGATCGCCTGGCACACGCCAATGGCGACCGCGTCGTCCTGCTGGTGGCACATGAGGATGACGCCACTGCCAAAGCAGCGGCACGCGAACTCGGCAGCGCGTTGGCGCAGGAATCGGCCTTCTCGTCGGTTACCGCCGAACTGCCGGACTTCGACCTTGACCAGCTCGTCGCGCCGTACCTGGACTATCGCTTCAGCCTGCTCACCGCCGCCGATCGCGCCGCGCTCACGCAGCCTGGCTACGACGCCGGCCGCGCACTATCGCGCCGACTCAACGAGCCCTTCCTCGCCGGCGTGGGCACCACCATGCAAACCGACCCGTTCGGGTGGCTGCAACACTGGCTGGATCAGCAACCGTGGAGCCGCTCGCCGCTGATGCCGGAGGACGACCTGCTCACGGCGCATCGCGATGGCCTTACCTATGTGATGGTGATGGCCTCGCTGCGAGGCTCCTCCTACGACGATCAGGTGCAGCGTGACGCGGTGGACGCGCTCGCTCGCGCCGAGCACAAGGTGAAGCTCTCCTATCCCGACGTGCAAGTGCTCAAGACGGGTGCCGTGCTCTATGCCGCCGCGGCGCGCGCTGGGGCCGAGCGCGACGTGCATGTGGTTGGCCTCGCCTCCACGCTTGGCATCGCACTGCTGCTGTGGTGGACCTTCCGCTCACCCAGGCCGCTGCTGGCGGCATTTGTTTCCACCGCCATTGGCATCGTCAGCGCGCTCAGCGTCACCATTCTGGTGTTCGGGCAGATTCATCTGCTGACCCTGGTGTTCGGTGCGGCGCTGTTGGGCGAGGCGGTCGACTATTCCATCCAATATTTATGCGCCCGTGCCAACACGGGCCCCGGCTGGCAACCCGAGCAAGGCGTGCGACAAGTTCGGCCGGCGTTGCTGCTCGCACTGGGCACCTCCCTGCTGGGTTATGCGCTGCTGGGGCTGGTGCCGTTTCCCGCACTGCGCCAGATGGCCTGCTTCGCCATCACGGGCATGTTGGTGGCTTGCCTGAGCGTGTTCTGGCTATTGCCCGCCGGGCTGGTCGCTCCCGCGCGCAAACCGCTGGCGCCCGCACTGGTGCGTTTTGCGCTGTCCCTGCAACGCCTTGGCCAGCACTGGGCCGGCGGACGCCGTGCGGCGCTGGCGCTATCGGTACTGCTGCTGTTGGCCCTGCCGGGCTGGCTGCGCCTGACCCACGACGACGACATCCACGCCTTGATCGCTCCGCCGTCGGCCCTGGTGGAGGCCGATGCGCGCATCCGCGACGTCACCGGCATTGGCAACAGCAGCCAGTTCTACCTGGTAACCGGTGACTCGGCGGAACAGACATTGCAGCGCGAAGAAGCGCTGGAAGCCCGGCTGCAGGCACTCGTGCAGAACGAGCAGCTGTCGTCCTGGACCGGCGTGGCGGGCATGGTGCCGTCCGCGCGCATGCAGCAGGAAAACCGCGCGGCACTGGCGCCGCTGTTCGAACATGCGGCCGCACTCGAAGCCACCTTGCAGCACGCCGGCCTGAAGCCCGAGGTCGCGCGCGATTACCTCGCCACATGGCCCGGTCGCACACTCAAGTTGGATGACTGGCTGTCGATGCCCTTGTCCCTGCCCTTCCGATACCTGTGGATGCACGACAGCGAACACGGCTTTGCCTCCATCGTCCTGCCCCAGGGGCAGGACAACGCGGCGGTGCTGCAAGGCGCGGCCGACGGCCTGCTAGGCGTCAGCCTGGTGGACAAGCCCGCCAGCGTGACCACCCTGTTTGGCCGTTACCGCGCCTACGCCAGCGGCTGGCTGCTCGCCGCCCTGCTGCTGGTGGGCGCGGCCTTCGCGTGGCGCTATCGGCGCGGCGCGCTGCGCGTACTGGTACCGCCGCTGGCGGGCATCGGCCTGAGCATGGCGGTGTTCGGCTACCTGCATGAACCACTCACCCTGTTCCACTGGATGGCGCTGATGCTGGTGCTGGGCGTGGGCGCCAACTACGCGGTGTTCCTGCGCGAAGGCGAACCGCACACGCTCGATCGCCCCGGCGCGAGCTACGCCAGCGTGCTGCTCTCCGCCGTCACCGCGCTGCTCTCGTTCGGCTTGCTCAGCCTGAGCACGATGCCTGCGCTGCAACACTTCGGACTCACCCTTTTGCTGGGCATCGGCCTGACCGCCCTGATGGCGCCCGTCAGCCTGCCCGCCCCTGAGAAACACGCATGAACGCTCGCAACACCGCCAAGGACGCCCACCGATGAAGCGCGTAGTGATCACCGGCATGGGCGGCATCACGTCGCTCGGGCACGACTGGGCCACGATCTCCGCTCGCCTGCGCCAGTTCTGCAACAGCGTGCGCCGCATGCCCGAATGGGATTACTTCGACGCGCTCAATGGTCGCCTCGGCTGCCCCGTCGACGACTTTGCGCCGCCGCCGTGGCCGCGCCGCCATCTGCGCTCGATGGGCCGCGTCGCCCAGCTCGCGGTGGCCGCCAGCGAACGTGCGCTGCACGATGCGGGCCTGCATGGAAACAATGAGATCACCGATGGCCGCATGGGCGTGGCCTATGGCTCCTCGGGCGGCAGCGTGGAGCCCATTCGCGTCATCGGGCACATGCTCGACACCGGCTCTATGCAAGGCGTCACGGCGACCAGCTACATCCAGATGATGGCCCACACCACGGCTGTGAACATCGGCGTGTTTTTCGGCCTGAAAGGACGCATCGTGCCGACCTCCAGCGCCTGCACGTCGGGCAGCCAGGCCATTGGCTACGGCTACGAAGCGATTCAACAAGGCAAGCAGAAGCTGATGCTGTGCGGCGGCGCCGAGGAGCTTTCCGGCCCCGGCGCGGCGGTGTTCGACACGCTCTTCGCCACCAGCACGCGCAACGACGAACCCATGCTCACGCCCAGGCCGTTCGATCGCGCCCGTGATGGCCTGGTCGTGGGCGAAGGCGCCACCACCCTCGTGCTGGAAGAGCTGGAGCACGCTCGGGAACGCGGCGCGCGCATCTACGCCGAAGTGGTGGGATTCGGCTGCAACTCGGACGGCAGCCACATCACCCAGCCCACCAGCGAGACCATGGCGGTAGCCATGCGCATGGCGCTGACGGATGCCGCGCTGACCCCTGACGCCATCGGCTACGTCAGTGCCCATGGCACGGCCACCGACCGCGGTGACGTCGCTGAAAGCCAGGCCACGCATGCGGTGCTGGGCGCACAAACACCGATCAGC
The DNA here is from genome assembly GCF_057750885.1 of Frateuria sp. sgz306004. Lineage (NCBI taxonomy): Bacteria > Pseudomonadati > Pseudomonadota > Gammaproteobacteria > Lysobacterales > Rhodanobacteraceae > Frateuria > Frateuria sp. sgz306004. The sequence goes on along the minus strand of NZ_JBYLFE010000001.1, from coordinate 317,800 downwards.
TCGATGAAGAGCTACGTCGGCCACACCCTGGGCACCTGCGGCGCACTGGAGTCGTGGTGGGCGATCGAAATGATGCGTGAGGGCTGGTTCGCCCCCACGCTCAACCTGACGGCCCCCGATCCCGAGTGCGCACCACTGGACCACATCGTGGGCGAAGGTCGTGCCATCGATGCGCGCTACGTGATGAACAACAACTTTGCGTTCGGCGGCATCAACACCTCGCTGATATTCAAGGCCTTTGACGCATGACGTCGACGACCACGCACCCGGCTTCGCCAACCCGCGTCGTGGTGACGGGCATGGGCTCGGTGTCCTGCGTGGGCGCCGGCAACGATCACCTGCTGCATGCCATGCGCACCGGGCGCGGTGGCCTGCGTCACCTCCCCTCGCTGGAAGCGCTGGGCATGCGCTGCCAGGTCGGCGGCGCCGTGGACGAGGCTTCGCTGGATGAGCCGCCGCGCAAATTGCGCCGCTTCCTGCCCATCACCGCGCATTACGCGTGGCAGGCCGCGCGGGAGGCCATCGCACAAGCTGGGCTTTCGCCCGAGCAATTGGCCTCCCCCCAATGCGGCCTGATCATGGGCGGCGGTTCGGCCTTGAGCGAACACCAGGCGGCGCTTGAAGACTTCGCCTCGCGCGGTATTTCCAAACTGTCGCCGTACATCGTGACCCGCGGCATGAGCAGTTCGATCGCGGCAGGACTCGCCCACGCCTTCGGCGTGGGTGGCCGCAGCATGGTGGTGACCTCCGCCTGCACCAGTGGCGCGCATGCGATCGGCCAGGCCATGGAGTGGATCCAGTTGGGCAAGCAGCAACAGGTGATCTGTGGCGGCAGCGAAGAGCTGCACCCCACCACCGCGCTGTGGTTCGACGCCATGGGTGCGCTTTCCACCTCGAGCAACGACGCCCCCGCTCAAGCATCGCGTCCTTTCGACGAGGCGCGCGACGGCATTGTGCTGGCCGCAGGCGCAGGCGTACTGGTGCTGGAGTCCCTGGAGCGCGCGCGCGCTCGTGGCGCGAACATTCTGGCTGAGGTCAACGGCTACGGCGCCAGCACGGACGCGACCAGCATGGTCGGCCCGGGCCCCGGCGGCATCGCCGACGCCATGCGCCAGGCCTTGGCGCAGAGCGGGCGAACACCCGATTACATCAACGCGCATGCCTGTTCCACCCCGCTAGGCGACCTCGCGGAATGGCAGGCCATCGAAGGCGTATTCCATGCGCGCGACCAAGCCGTGCCCCCGCTTTCCTCCATCAAGGGGCTGATCGGTCACGCGCCAGCGGCGGCGGGCGCGCTGGATGCCATCGCGGCGATCCTGATGATCAAGCATGGTTTCCTGACTGCCGGCAGTCCGTTGCTGGCACGCGATGCGGCCTTCGACCACGCGCCGCTGCTTACGGAAAACCTCGCACGCGACGTCGAGCACGTACTGTCCAACAGCTTCGGTTTCGGTGGCAGCTGCGCATCGCTGATGTTCAGCGCCTATGCGGAGGAACGGGCATGATCGACCTGCGCATCGCCGACTGGCGCGCCTGGGCACCCGGGCTGGAAACCACGCAGGCATGGCAAGCCTGGGCGCAAGCGCCTTACGCACCGCCTGAGCAGGGCGAGCAGCCGGACTGCGCATTCATGCCGGCCATGCAACGCCGCCGCCTCAGCCGCATGGCGCGCATGGCGCTGCACGTGGCCTGGCCACTTTGCGGCGACGACGAACAGTTGCCGCTGGTGTTCGCCTCGCGCCACGGCGAAACCACCCGAACCTACGCCATTCTCGGCGACGTTGCGGACCAGCAACCGCTCTCGCCGACGCAGTTCGGCCTGTCCGTACACAATGCCATCGCCGGACAGTGGTCGATCCTGCGCGGTCAGCGCGCCGAATCCACGGCCATCGCCGGCGAGGGCGACACCTTTGAGCACGCCCTGCTCGAAGCGGCCACGCTGCTGCACCAGGGCGCGCCCGCGGTTATCGTGATCATGGCCGAGGAGCGACCGCCCGAGGCCTACGACGGATGGATCGAGGACGTGCCGTTCTCCTACGCGATGGCGTTGCGCGTTGGCGCCTCCCGTTCGGGCGAGTCGCACGCCGCTTCCTCCTGGCAGTTGCAACTGGCCCCCCGCCATGCGGATGCGGGCCCTGCGCACTGGCCCTTCGCCCTCGATTTCCTGCGTGTGCTGCTCACCACGCCGGCCCCTTTTGTACACCCATGGAAGACGCGTCAATGGAACTGGCAGCCGACCATCTGAACCTTCGTCGCCAGGATTTCTATGCGTGGCGACTGATCGCCACGGCATCGAGTTTCCTGCTGTTTGGCATCGGCGGCCTCTTGCTGCGCGCCTTTGTGCTGCCCGTGCTCTGGGCCCTGCCCGGTAGTACGCTGGAAAGGCGCCGTCGCTTGCGCGCGGCCATCAGCAAGGCGTTTCACCTGCATGTGCAGTTCATGTATCGCACTGGCGTGCTGACCTTCGAGGTCGTCGGTGCCGAGCGCCTGGGGCAACCGGGTCAAATGGTCATCGCCAATCACCCATCACTGATCGATGTCGTGTTCCTGGTGTCGCAGATACGCGACGCCAATTGCGTGGTGAAGCAAAGTCTCTGGCGCAACCCCTGCATGCGCGGACCGATCAGCCATGCCGAGTACATCAGCAACAACGGCAGCCCCGAGATGCTGGAGCGCGCAGCCGACGTGCTGCGCGACGGGCAGACACTTATCGTGTTTCCCGAAGGCACCCGCACCACGCCGGGGCAAGCGCCCTTGTTCCATCGCGGCGCATCGGCCATCGCCCTGCGTGGCGCGCGAGTGGTCACGCCGGTCTTCATCTCGGTCAACCCCACCACCCTGACCAAGGCCGAACCGTGGTACAGCATTCCCCACCGGCGCATGCACGTGCGCCTGCGCGTGGGCAGCGACATCGATCCGGCTACCTTCGGCAGCGATACGCCGCTGCCGATTGCGTCGCGGCGACTCAACGAACATCTACATCATCTTTATCTCAAGGAGCTGGCCTCGTCGTGACCGACCTTCAACTGGACATCGCACAACTCATCATCGACACCCTGAGCCTGGAAGATATCCAGGCCAGCGAGATCGAACCCACCATGCCGCTGTTCGGCGAGGGCCTGGGACTGGACTCCATCGACGCGCTCGAGCTCGCCCTGGCGTTGCAGAAGCGCTATGAGATCCAGATCGCCTCGGACTCGCGCGACGCCCGACAGCACTTTGCCACCGTAGCGAGCCTGGCCGCCTTCGTCGAGGCACAGCGGACCGCATGCGCCGGCTGACCTCTCTACTCCTGCCAGTCATCGGGCTGCTTTACCCGTTCCTGGTGTATTTCGGCATGGAGCACGTCGAGACGCCGGTGTTCGCGCTGGCGTTGGGCGCGGTATGGCTGCTGCGCGCTCCCAGCCTGCTCAAGCAACCGGGTGGCCGCTGGATGGTGGGCGCAGCGCTCGCCTATTGCGCCATCCTCGCCTTCAGCGGCGAGGCGGCCTTGCTGCGCTGGTACCCCACGCTGATCAGCCTGCTCCTGCTGCTGGTATTCGCGCTGAGCCTGCGCTTTGGGCCGCCCATCGTGGAGCGCATTGCACGCGCGCGCGAACCGGACCTGCCGGACGCCGCCATTCCCTACACCCGCAAGGTCACGTGTGTGTGGGTGGGCTTTTTCATCTTCAATGCCCTCACCTCCACCGTGCTGACGCTATGGGCGCCGCTTCGCTGGTGGACGCTCTACAACGGCCTCATCGTCTACCTGATCATTGGCGTGTTGTTCGTGGGCGAATGGATTTTGCGCCGCCGTATTCGAGGCACGGAGTGACTGGTTTGCTCGCCACAGCTTCGGCCGCACTAGGCACCCATGCATGGATAAGCCAGGCCGCCGTCGATGCAACGGACGGCGCCATCCGGGCAGCCGTGCTGCCCAGCGTGGCCGGCATCACGCAGTTGCGCCGTGTCGGGCGGCGCCGCGTTATAGCAACACTGTCCGAACACCTCGTCGCGCACGGGCATGCCGCACCTGCTTCGTGGCGCCTGTGCGACGCGTGGCCGACGCAGGCTGACGCCGCGTGGCTGGAGGCGATGTTCGCCCATGCCCCCCTGCTGGAGCCCATCCTGGTGCGGGAGCAGCTCACGGACGATGGCGTATGCCTGGATCTGCAACTGCCGCTGGACCTGACCCACTTCGATGTGCACTTTCCAACACTGCCCATCCTGCCCGGCGTCGTGCAACTCGGCTGGGCGCTGGCCCATGGCGCGGCCCGGTTGGGCACGCCGGCCACCTGCCGCCGCGTGGAAATGCTCAAGTTCCAGCGCCCGTTGCACCCGGGTGATGCAGTGCGACTGAGCCTTGTCCATCACACCGCCCAGCGGCGCGTGCAGTTCAGCTATGCGCGCGAGGGCGTGGAATGCTCCTCTGGCCGCCTGGTGTGGGAGGCTGGCGATGTCTGAGCCAAGCTCGAACCAACGCGGCTGGGCCGGACGCAAGGAGCGCGGCAGCTTTTTCCTGATGAAGCTCACCGCCTTGCTGGCGCGCAAGCTGGGGCGGCGCGTGCTGACGCCGCTGCTCTACGTCATCGTGTTCTATTTCTATGCCTCCGACCGGCGCGGCCGGCGCAGCATCCATCAATACCAGCAACATCTAGCCACCTGGAGTGGGCAAGCCGCCCTCGCGCCTTCGTGGCACACGGTGTTCAAGCAATACCTGGCCTTTGCCGAGTGCCTGCTCGACCGTCTCGACGTATGGAACGGCAAGCTGCGCCTGGAGCAAGTGCACCTGGACGACCCTGCCGAGGTACGCATGCGCCTGTTGCAGAGCAGCGGCCAGGGGCGCGGGCAGATCCTCGTCTGCGCGCACCTGGGCAATCTCGATGTGTGTCGCGCCATGGCCGAGCTGGGCGATCAGGTTCCCTTGAACGTGCTCGTGCACACCCATCACGTGGGGCATTACAACCGGCTGCTGGGTGAAGCGGGCGAGCGTCGCATGCGCCTCATCCAGGTCAGCGAGCTGGATACCGCCTTGATGATGGACCTGGCGCAACGCATCGAGCGCGGCGAATGGCTCGCCATCGCCGGTGATCGCGCGCCACTGCATGGCGGTCGCTGCGTCGAGGTGGACTTTCTCGGCGCGCCCGCGGCGATGCCGCAGGGTCCCTGGCTGATGGCCGGCATGCTGGGTTGCCCGGTGAACCTGATCCACTGCCTCAAGGTCGAAGGCCGCTACACCATCCACCTGGAGCCCTACATCGCGTCCCCCGCGTGGAAGCGTGGCCAACGCGAGGACACCATCCAGCAATGGGCGCAAGGCTACGCAGACCGACTCGCCAAGCGCTGCCTGGATGCGCCAACGCAATGGTTCAACTTCTATCCCTATTGGACACCCGCTGCCACGGAGACGACGCATGCGCGCTAAAGGTGTGATGAGCGTCGACACGCCCCTGGTGGTGCCCTTCTTCGACGTCGACTCCATGGACGTCGCCTGGCACGGCCACTACGTGAAGTACCTGGAAGTGGCCCGCTGCGCCTTGCTCGACGCCATCGGCCACAACTACACCCAGATGAAGGAAGCCGGCTGGGTGTGGCCCGTGATCGACCTGCAGCTTCGCTACGCCGCGCCTGCACGCTTTGGCCAGCGCATCGTGGTAACCGCCGACCTGGTCGAGTGGCGCAACCGGCTGAAGGTGCATTACCTCATACGCGATGCCGAGAGCGGCGAACGCCTTACCCGCGCAAGCACGGTTCAAGTGGCCGTCAATCGACTGGGCGAAATGCAGCTGGTCTCGCCGCAAGTTTTCATCGACGCCGTAGAGCGTCACCTGCCCGCCGGTGCGATGCACATGCCCCCCATGGATGGCCCCGCATCCATCGCCTCCCCCGCCTGCCCGAACGGATCGACATGACTTACGCAAGCGCCACTTATGTTCCGGAGACCCGACTCGGCTTTCGCTTTCTCGCGACGCACACCTGGCAACATCACGTGCTTCGTGTCGCCATCAACGATCTCAAGCGCATGCTTGGCGACACCGCACCGCGTGATGGCGTGTTGCTCGACGTGGGTTGCGGCCAGGGACGCTCGTTCCGCCTGCTGCACGAGGCGTTCCAGCCGAGCCGCATGATCGGCCTGGACGCCGATCCGCACAGCGTCACGCTGTCGGGCGAGGAGGCGCGCAAGCAGCACTTGTCGGTGGACCTCATCACCGGCGATTGCGCGCGCATCGACCTGCCCGACCACAGCGTGGACATCGTATTCTGCCATCAGACGTTTCATCACCTGGTCGAACAGGAGAAGGCTCTGGACGAGTTCTGGCGCGTGCTCAAGCCCGGCGGCGTGCTGATGTTCGCCGAGTCGACCAAGGCTTATATCGATACCTGGGTGATCCGCTGGTTCTTCCGTCACCCGATGCACGTACAAAAGAGCGCCGACGAATACGTCGCCATGCTGCGCCAGCGCGGCTTCCGCTTCGAGCCCGAGCACATATCCCTGCCCTACCTGTGGTGGAGCCGCTCGCGCGACTTCGGCCTGCTGGAGCGCTGGGGCCTGCGCTCACCGCCGCCGCCGGGCATCCGCGAGGAGACCCTGGTCAACGTGGTGGCGCGCAAGCCGCCGGCGCAGGCATGAAAACCTACCTCAACGCGCTCGGTGTGGTCTGCGCGCTCGGCTCCGGCAAGTCGGCCGTGGCCGAGGCGCTATTTGGCGGGGACGATAGCCATATTCGTCACGAGTCCCGCTGGGTGCCGGGGCGCGACGTCGCGCTCGGTGCGGCGCGCATGCCGCTCCCACCGCTGCCCGAAGCGTTGGCTGGTACGCGCGACAACCGCAATAACCGCTTGTTGCTGGCCGCAGCGCAGGAAATCGAGCCGGAGCTGCGTGCCGCTGTTGCACGCTTCGGCACCGAGCGCATCGGCGTGATCATCGGCACCAGCACGACGGGCATCGACGAGGCCACCCACGGTATCGCCGGCTATCGAAAGGATGGTGCATGGCCGGCCGACTACCGCTACGCGCATCAGGAGCTGGGCTCACCAGCGGCTTTCCTGGCGGAGTGGCTGGGCCTGGCCGGCCCCTGCTATGGCATTTCCACCGCCTGCACCTCCAGCGCACGCGCGCTGCTCAGTGCGCGACGACTGCTGCGCATGGGCATCTGCGATGCCGTGCTGTGCGGTGGCGCCGATACCTTGTGTGGCCTGCCCATCAACGGCTTCCACGCGCTGGAGGCCGTGGATGCGTCGCGCTGCAATCCTTTTTCGCAACAGCGCCAGGGCATCAATATCGGCGAGGCGGCCGCGCTGTTCCTGATGACACGCGAGCACGGCCCCGTGCAGCTGTATGGCGGTGGCGCGAGTTCCGATGCCTACCACATGTCCTCGCCTGAGCCGGACGGCAAGGGCGCGCAGGCGGCCATGCGCGCAGCGCTGGCCGATGCGGCGCTTGAAGCCAGCCAGATCGATCATCTCAATCTACACGGCACAGCCACCGCCCAGAACGATGCGATGGAAAGCCTGGCCGTGGCGGCGGTGTTTCCACACGGCGTGTCGTGTGCCTCCACCAAGTCGCTCACCGGCCACACACTGGGCGCCGCCGGCGCCCTGGAAGCCGCGTTCTGCTGGCTCAGCCTTGCCGACGAACAGCAGCCGCGACGCCTGCCGCCGCATGTGTGGGACGGGCTGCCCGACCCCGCACTGCCCGCCTTGGCATTCACGGCGGCCGGGCAACACCTGCCCGCCAGGGGCGCGCGCTATCTGATGAGCAACTCGTTTGCCTTCGGCGGCAACAATGCGTGCCTGATCCTGGGGGACGCCACGTGATCCTTCGCCCGCTGGCCGAGCTGCTGCCGCACGAGGGCCACATGATCCTGCTCGACAGCATCGTCCACTACGATGCCGAGCGCATCGCCTGCCTGCGCAAGGTGGTACCGGGGACGCCCTTTGTCGACGACCAAGGCGACTTGCCGGCGTGGGCGGGCATCGAGCTGATGGCGCAGGCCATCGCCGCCTGGTCCGGTTGCCACGCGCGGGACGCCGGGCACCCCGTGCGCCTGGGTTTCCTGCTTGGCTCGCGGCGTTACGAGGCCAATGCGGCCGGCTTTGCGCGCGGCAGCACGCTGCGCGTCGAAGCCATCCGCACCTTTCACGACGACGAAGGCATGGGCGTGTTCGACTGCCGTATCGAGGCGGGCGACGCCCACGCAAAGGCGCGCCTTACCGTGTTCAGTCCCGCCGATTCCGATACCTTTCTCGCATCACTTACCTAGAGAACCTGTCCATGTCCGAGACTATCCTGGTCACCGGCTCCAGCCGCGGCATCGGCCGCGCCATTGCCTTGCGCCTGGCTGCCGCGGGCTATGACCTGGTGCTGCACTGTCGCGCGCGCCGCGATGAGGCCGAGGCCGTGCAGGCCACCATCGAAGGGCTGGGCCGCAAGGCGCGCATCGTGCAGTTCGACGTTGCCGATCGCGCGACCTGCGCCAGCGCGCTGGAGGCCGATGCAGCCGCACATGGCGCGCCCTACGGCGTGGTGTGCAATGCCGGCCTCACCCGCGACGGCGCGTTCCCCGCGCTCACCGGCGACGATTGGGATCAGGTGCTGCGAACCAATCTCGATGGTTTTTACAACGTGCTGCATCCGCTCATCATGCCGATGATCCGTCGACGCGCCGCCGGGCGCATCGTGTGCATCACCTCGGTATCGGGTCTGATCGGCAATCGCGGCCAGGTGAACTACAGCGCCTCCAAGGCCGGCATCATTGGCGCCGCCAAAGCCCTGGCGGTGGAGCTGGCCAAGCGCAAGATCACCGTGAACTGCGTGGCACCGGGCCTGATCGATACCGATATGCTCGATCCGGAACTGCCCATTGAAGAGATTCTGGCCATGATTCCCATGCAACGCATGGGTACGCCCGACGAAGTGGCTGCCGCCGTGCAGTACCTGGTCAGCCCGGAAGCCGGCTATGTCACTCGCCAGGTGCTGGCGGTGAACGGCGGCCTCTGCTGACGACGCCGGGCTGCGCGGCAAGACGAACATCAAACGCTGTCAACCCATGGAGATACAAAGCATGAATGCAAAACGACTCAGCCTTGCTGCCTTGCTCCTGATGATCATGCCCGCAGCCAGCATGGCTGCCGACAAGATCGTGCACTTACCCTTCGATGCCGTGGTCGCAGAAGCCCAGAAAACCGGCAAGATCGATGGTTCGGTCAAGTTCTACTTGAAGGGCAACACGCCCGAAGGCACCGTCACGGTGCTCAACGACAACGTCTCCACGAACCGCAAAACCAATGCGTTCGGCAAGAAGGATGACGTGACCTGCTCGTGGGTGCTCCAGTCCGCGCTGATTGCCCTGCAGGACGACGCCAAGGCGGCGGGAGCCAACGCCGTGGTGGACATCGTCAGCAACTACAACGACGTGATCTATAGCGACCCGGCGAACTACGAGTGCCACGTTGGCTTTCTGATGTCCGGCGTGCAGCTCAAGGGCAAGCTGGTGACGGTCAAGTAACCGGCATGGGCAACCCGCGACTGCGCGGGTTGCCTGGCCCCGCTTCCAGCCTGGAAGCTCGGCTCACTTCGTGCGTGATGCACTGCATCATCGTATGCTTGAGGGGTGACTGCACTCGCCCCTTTCATCCAGCGCTGGCGACGCCTGAGCGGCTCTGACCGCTATTCCGAATGCCTGCGCGTGTTCCTTGCGCTCGGTGGCGCCATCGTCTGGTGCGCCTTCAGCGACCGCATGGATGCCGTGGTCGCGGTGTTGCTGGGCGTGATTGCCTGCGCCCTGGCCGAAACCGAAGACCATTGGCGCAGCCGCTTCACCACCTTGCTGGTCACCCTGGCCTGTTTTGCGGTGTCCTCGGGCGCGGTGCAATGGTTGTTTCCGCACCCCTGGCTGTTCGCCACCGGCCTCATGCTTTCCACCTCCGTGCTGGTGATGCTCGGCGCGATCAGCGAGCGCTACGCCACCGTGGCCAGCGCCACCCTGCTGCTCGCTGTGTACACCATGATCGGCGCCGACACCGCCAGCCCGGCGGCGCACCCGTGGCACCAGCCCTTGCTGTTGCTGGCCGGCGCAGCCTGGTACGGCGTGTTGTCCCTGCTGTGGAGCGTACTGGCGCCCCAGCAGGCCGTTCGTCATTCGCTGGCACGACTGTTCGAGGCGCTGGCCGTCGTGCTCGAGGGCAAGGCCGCCCTGTTCACCCCGGTGCACGGCGTGGACCGCGAGGCGTTGCAGCTCTCGCTGGCCATGCAAAACGAGCGCGTCGTGGACGCGCTCAATGACACGCGCCTGCTGCTGATCGACCGCATCGGCTCACGGCGACCGCGCGGCAGCAGCGCCGAACGGCTGCGCCTGTACTTTGCCGCGCAGGACATTCACGAGCGCGTGAGTTCGGCGCACTACCCCTACGATGCGCTCACCGAGGCGCTGTTTCATAGCGATGTGCTGTTCCGCTGCGAACACCTGCTGCGCCTGCAAGCCCATGCCTGCCGCCAGCGCGCCGCCGCCCTGCGCCTGCGCATTCCGGCGCCCGCAACTGCCGGCATCCGCGAATCGGTGGACGACCTGCGTAGCGCTCTCGACAACCTGCACGCGCAGGGGCATCCACCCGCCGCCCATCTGCTGCGCGCGCTGGATGCGGTGGTACGCAACCTGGCAGCCATCCAGCAACAGCTGGAAGGCGACGCGCCCGCCAGCCTGCCGCAGGCCGGTGCGGAGAGCGTCTTGCAGAACCCTGGTCCGCAATCCCTGGGCGAAGCCTGGGAACGTATCAGCGGCCAGCTCACGCCGCGCTCGTTCCGCTTTCGCCACGCGGTGCGACTGGCGTTGGCCCTGCTGGTGGGCTATGGCGTGCTTCACGTGGTGCATCCGCGCCACGGCTACTGGATTCTGCTTACTACTTTGCTGGTGTGTCAGCCCAGCTATGGCGCCACCGTGCGCCGGCTGATGCAACGCATTACTGGCACCGTGATCGGTCTGGTGCTGGGATGGGCGAGCTTGCGTCTGGTACCTGCGCTGGCCTGGCAATTGCCCTTGATCGTGGTCTCGGGTGTGCTGTTTTTCGCCGCGCGCCTGCGCCGATATCGCACCGCCACGGCAGCGATCACCTTGTTCGTGGTGTTGTGCTTCAACCAGGTCGGCAGCGGTTACGAAGTGATGTGGCCGCGCTTGCTCGATACGGTCATCGGCGTGGTCATTGCGGCACTGGCCATGCGGCTGGTCATGCCCGATTGGCAGGGCCGGCGCCTGGACGACCTGCTCGCGGACATGTTACGCAGCGATGCGCGCTATCTCGGCCGCATCGTGGCCCAGTATGCGAGCGGGCGCCGCGACGATCTGGACTACCGCATTGCCCGCCGCGATGCACACAACGCCAATGCGACGCTCAGCGGCGTGCTGGCGAACATGCTGCGCGAACCCGGCCGGCACCGACGCGGCAGCGAAACGCTGCTGCGCTTCCTGGCGAGTGCACATACCTTGCTCGGCCAGCTTTCCGCGCTGGGTGTGCATCGACAAACGGTCGCCTCGCCCGGCATGCGCGAAGCGATCCAGCAGGAAGGCGAGCGCGCCGTGCACGCGCTGCAAGTGCTGGCCGATGCCCTGGCGCAGGGTTTCGAGGCCGTGCCAACGGCACCGCACAGCCTCACCGACGCGCTGGCCGCACGCGAAGCCGATGACACCTCAGGCCTGGTGCTTGGCCAGTTGGCGCAGATTCTGGCGCAACGCGATCACCTCGCCGAACTGGCGAACGAACTGCACGCACAGCAGGCGGCGCCAGCCTCGTAAAGGCCTTTGGTTGTGCGTCGCGCAACAGCTTGTCACGGTCGGCGCGTTACCATTTGCCCCTATCGCTACTAGTTTCGGAGTACGTTGGCATGCGTCCGTTCCCGCTGGGTGAAGAAATCGATCTGCTGCGCGACAGCGTGCATGCGTTCGCCGAAAAGGAGATCGCGCCGCGTGCCGATCACATCGATCGGGAAAACCAGTTCCCGGCCGACCTGTGGCTCAAGCTGGGCGACATGGGCTTGCTCGGCATCACCATTCCCGAGGAATACGGCGGTTCGGGCATGGGTTTCCTGGCCCACCTGGTGGCGATGGAAGAGATTTCGCGTGCGTCGGGTTCGGTGGGTCTCTCCTATGGCGCGCATTCCAACCTGTGCGTGCAGAACATCTTCCACAACGGCAATGAAGAACAGCGTCGCAAGTACATCCCCAAGCTGTGCTCGGGTGAGTTCGTGGGCGCGCTGGCGATGAGCGAGCCGGGCGCCGGCTCCGACGTGGTCGGCTCGATGAGCTGCAAGGCCGAGAAGAAGGGTGACGTGTGGGTCGCCAACGGCAGCAAGATGTGGATCACCAACGGCCCGGACGCCGATGTGCTGCTGGTGTACATGCGCACTGCACCACGCGCTGCCGGCAGCCGCTGCATGACCGCCTTCATCGTCGAAAAGGGCATGAAGGGCTTCAGCACCGCGCAGAAGCTGGACAAGCTCGGCATGCGCGGCTCCAACACCTGCGAGCTGGTGTTCGAGGATTGCGAAATCCCCGCCGAGAACATCGTCGGCGAGGTCAACGAAGGCGTGCGCGTGTTGATGAGCGGCCTGGATACCGAGCGACTGGTGCTCTCGGGTGGCCCTATCGGCATCATGCAGACGGCGATGGACCTCACCCTGCCCTACGTGCGCGAGCGCAAGCAGTTCAATGCGCCCATCGGCACCTTCGGCCTGATGCAGGGCAAGGTGGCGGACATGTATACCGCGCTGCAGTCTTCGCGTGGTTTCGCCTACATGGTCGCGCAGCAGTTCGACAACAAGGTGCGCTCGCGCATCGACCCTGCCGCCTGCCTGCTCAATGCCTCGCAGAACGCGGTGAAGGTGGCGCTGGAGGCCATCCAGGCGCTGGGCGGCAATGGCTACATCAACGAGTTCCCTGCGGGACGCCTGCTGCGCGACGCCAAGCTGTACGAGATTGGCGCGGGCACCAACGAGATCCGTCGCATGCTGATCGGCCGCGAGCTGTTCCACGGCAAGGCCTGAGCACGCGCCGCGCCCTCTCCAGCACGGGAGAGGGCGCGTTGATCGATCAGAAGTTCAAGCGATAGTTGAGCGTACCCATGGTGCCCTGGCCGCGCTGACCGAAGTACTGGTCCATGCCGAACTGCAGGCTGGAACGCGCGGACATCGTCCAATCCATCGTCAGGCCCACCTGGCTCTGGTAGCGCGACACACCAACGCCGCCAACCGGCGCCCACTGGTCCACGCCGGTAAAGCTGGCGTCGAAGACGTCGCCATGCGTGGCCAGGGCCTGCTGCCACTGCAGCCGCCCCTGCAGACTCAGGCTCCCGCCACCCGACAGCGGCCAGCGGTGGCCCGCACGCAGCCCCAGGCCCGCCTGCAGGCGATCGACCGACTGCCCGGCGGACTTCAGCCCGAAGCCATCGCCACCCACCTCATTGAAGCTGTCGCGCTGGATGCTGGCGTATTGCAGGTTGGCGTACGGCGTGAACTGCACGCCGCCCAACGTAGCGCGCAGGCCGCTCTCGCCATAAGCCACGACGTAGCGCCCCTGCGTGTTGCTCGCCACCGCCGCCACATCGCTACCCAACACCAGATGGCGGCGCATGTCCTCGCGATAGCTGCCGTAGCCGAGGCGGCCCATGCCATACCAGGCGTCCTGCGTGACGCCCGCATAGAGCATGCCTTCCACAGCGCGACTCTGGCCCTGGTCGGCGAATTCGGCCAGGCGCCCCAAGCCCTGACTCTGGCTCACGGCGAAACCGAACACGCCGTTGGCGCCCAGGCGTCGATCCTGACCCACCATCCAACCGCTGAGGTCATAACCGACGCTGCCGTAACCGGCGCGACTCATGTTGCCGTGATAGCCTAGCGTCTGCGCCCAACCGCCTAGCGTGCGCTTGTCCGCGACATCGTCGAAGTGATCGGACAGCGCGCGCGTGCCCGCGTCGATCGCTTCGAATGTCATCGCGGCACTGGCCGCATGCAACTGCCCGGAGAGACTTTCCAGCGAAGTCTGCAACGCGTTCGTGGTGGCCGTCTGCTGCAGGCTCGCCGCGCCGCTGACGAAGCTGCCGGAGACCGTACTACCAGGCGCCGCACTACCCTGCCCAAGCGACGCATTGATCTGGCTGAAGGCGTTGTCCACGCGCTGCGCGGCGGCGCTCGACGCTGCCGTATAGCTCATGCCCGCCACGGCGGTAGCCTGCACCTGCGTCACGTTGAGCCACGCGGTGTTGGGGTCGTAATTGAGCTGGGCGGCGAGCAGTACGCCTTGCGCCACGTCCAGGCTCTGGAACTGGCCCGTGAGCCCGCCCGTGGCCGACAGCACCACAGTGTGCGCATTGGCGACATAGCCCTGGCCCACGCCGATGACGTACAGGTCGCCGCCGCGTAGCGTCGCCTTGCCCTTCACCTGCAGCGAGGAGCCCAGCTCTACGGCCAAGCGACCCTGCGTCACAGGGGCCGCACCCGGCGGCCCTTGATCGTAGTTGCCGCCCACCGTCACGTTGCCACCGGCCACGGTGAGCGTACCGGCGTTGCTGACGCTGCCGGCGATGCTGCGCACACCCTTCAGCGTGGCCGTGGTGTTGTTGATGAAAAGATCCGCCGGAATCGACGATGCCACCAAGGTACCGTCGATCACTTGCGTGGCGCCCTGATAACTCAGTGAACTGCTGAGCGTGAGCGTGCCGGTGCCACGCTTGATCAGGCCACCCTGACCGCTGATCGCATTGCCCCAGGTGGAATTGGTGTTGAGCGTGACATCGAAGTCGCCCCAATCGAAGCGCGCCGGCCCCTTGATGGCGCGACCCACATCGAGCGCGCCATAGCCAAAGGTGGGGTTAGGCTGCGAACCACCCAGCGGATCGGCGGTGCCCAGCAAGGTCTGGCGCACCTGATCGTTGGTGAAATACGGAAACGCCTGCCACACCAGCGCCGCCGCACCCGACACGGTCGGCGCTGCAAACGACGTGCCTTCCGCGATCCAAAACTTTTGACTGGACGTGGTATCTGCCTTGTCGCTCACCACCACGTTGCCCGGCGCCGCCAGACAATAGTTCATGGCGATGCCGCACTTGTCCGAGTAGCTGGCCAACTGCGTCGGGTTGTTGCTGTCCAGCGCTACCGCGACCAGCCAGCCCTTCTCCAGGTCCGGTGCCAGGCTGGGCAAGGTGGCCATGGTGCTGGGGTTGGCCTGCGAATCGTTGCCCGCGGCGAACACCACCAACCCGCCCCACTGATTCACGAAAGGGTTGTACGCATCGTGGAAGGCCTTGGTAACGGCCGTGTCCGACGCGTTCCAGGTAATGCCACCCCAGGAGTTGTTCATCACCTTGACGTTGGCGTTGATCAGGTCCTGGTTGATGCTCTGAAACGGCGCGGCTTGCGACGCGGTGATCGTGGTCGGCGCGCTGGAGCCGTTATCGTCCGGCGCCTTGTCGGAAATGATGCGCGCCGACACGATCGTCGCGCCCTGCGCCAGGCCACCAGCGAACTTGCCGAGCGGTGTACCCGCAGCCACTTCGGCCACCCAGGTGCCGTGGCCGACGACGTCGTCCACCGACAAATTGTTCGAGCTTGGATCGACGTAGGTGAGGTTCTGAGCCACACGGCCGGCAAGCGTGGGGTGATTGCGGGTTACTCCGCTATCGACGATGCCAATGGTGACACCGCTGCCGTTGAAGCCGGCCTGTTGTGCGGCATATGCATTGGTAAGGGAAAGCTGGGCGTCGAGTGGCGGCGTCGGCAGGGTCGGCTGCGTGGGCGTCGTCGGCGTCGTAGGGTTGCCCGGATTGCTTGGCGTCGTGCCCGGGCTGGTCGGCGGCTGATACCCCGAACTGGGCGGTTGGTAGCCCGTGGAGGGTGGCGTATAGGGCGGATAGCTCGGCTTGACGTTGCCGTTGCCACCACCTCCGCCGCAGGCGCTCAGGCCCAAGGCCGTCCATACCAACAAGGACATCTGGCGGAAGCGCAGTCCGCCCACATGGCTATCCATATTTCCCCTGCGCCCATCATGGGCTGTCCGAGCATTCCAAGCGCGGCAGATACCTACTGGACTCCGCCAGCACCTCCTCGGCGAATGGTCGCACATCCTCGCGTGAAAGTTCCTACGTGAATCACACAAACAAACGCCCCCGGGTTTCCCTTGGCCTTCAAGGGAAACCCGGGGGCGTCTGGGCACGGTTAGAACGACCAGCGATAGCTCAGCGTATTGAGCGCGCCATGCTGGTTCTGGGCCACGTATCGCTCCAAGCCGAGCGTAAGGCTGGCGCGAGGGCTCATCTGCCATGCCAAGTCCAGGCCCGCTTCGCCGCCATAGCGCGACAAGCCGATGCCACCGACCGGTGCCCACTGGTTGAGTGCGGTAAAACTGGCATCGGGCAGCACCCCACTCATGCTGAAGGCGCGCTGCCACAGAATGCGCCCCTGCAAACTCAGACTCCCGCCGCGAGGCAGCGTCCACTCGCGCGCGGCGCGCAAGCCCGCCCCCGCCTGCCAACGCTCGATGGTTTGCGCGCCCGCTTTCAAGCCAAACCCATCGCCGCCCAGTTCGTTGAAGCCGTCCGCCTGGATGTGGGCGTATTGCACATTCACGTAAGGGACAACACGCACACGGCCCACGTCCAGGCGGTAGCCACTCTCACCGTAAGCCACGCCGTAGCGCCCGCTGCTGTCACTGGCGACGGCCAGCACATCGCTGCCCAGTTCCAGATGACGCCGCATGTATTCCTGATAGCTGCCCACACCCAGCCGGCCGAGTGCGTACCACTGGTTCTGCGTCACGCCGCCATAGAACATGCCTTCGACCGCGCGACTGCGCCCCAGGTCTGCAAATTCATTGAGCAGGCCCAGGTTCTGGCTTTGGCTCACCGCAAACCCGAACAGGCCGCCTGCACCTACGCGGCGATCCTGACCCACCATCCAACCGCTGAGGTCATACCCCACATTGCTGTAGCCGGCGCGACTGAGGCTGCCATAGCTGCCCAAGCTCTGCGTCCAACCGCCCACCTGCGCCTTGTCGGACAACTGGTCAAAGCGGCCGGACAAAGCGCGCGTGCCCGCATCCATGGCATCGAAGATCATGGCGGCACTGGCCGCGTGCATCTGCCCGGAAAGGCTGCTCAAGCTCTGTTGCAGGCCGCTCGTGGTGGCTATCTGCTGCAGGCTGGCCGCACCGCCGACGAACGAACTGGGGACCGCGCCGCCGCTGGCGGGCTGTCCGGTCTGGGCGTTGATCTGGGTAAAGGCGGCATCCACGCGCTGGGCTGCGGCATACGAAGCCGGCGTATAGGTCATGCCGGTGACGTTGCTGGCCTGCACCTGGCTCACGTTCAACCAGGCATCGGTGGCGTTGTAGTTGAGCGAGGCGCTGAGCAGCACGCCGGTGGCGACATTGAGCGCGGAAAACGTGCCACTGAGTCCGCCGTTGGCCGTGAGCACATCGGTATGCGAGTTGGCGACATAACCGGCGTTCGCTCCGGTGACATAGAGGTCGCCGCCCGTAAGGCTGGCTGTGCCAGCGACGCGCAAGGCCGATCCCAACGACACGGCCAGGCGGCCTGCGCCTTCCTGGCTGTAGTTGCCGCCCACGGTGACGTCCGAACCATTGACCGCCAACACGCCGGCATTGGTCACCGAACCGCCGACATTCGGCGTGGCGGTCAGCACGCCCTGAGCGCCGATGCTCACATTGGAGGCCAGCGATTTGGCCACCAGCATGCCGCCCTGCACCTGGGTGAGGCCTGTAAAGGTGGAGGGCTGCGTGAGCGTCAACGTACCGGTGCCCTGCTTGATCAGTCCGCCCGCACCGGAAATCGAGTTGTTCCAACTGGAGCTGCCACTGAAGCTCACCGTGACGTCGCCCCAATTGAACTGAGCCGGACCATTCACCGCCTTGCCCACGTCCAGCGCGCCATAACCATAGGTTGGGTTCGGCTGGGAGCCACCGAGCGGGTCGGCCGTGCCTAGCAGAGTCTGACGTACCAGGTCGTTGGTGAAGTAGGGATAGGCTTGCCATACCAGCGCCGCCGCGCCGGTGACCTGGGGCGCGGCCAGCGAGGTGCCTTCGACGATCCAGTAGGTCTCGTTGGCCGTGCTGGTGTCACTCTTACCGCTCGCGATCACGTCGCCTGGCGCCGCCAGGCAATAGTTCATGGCGATGCCGCACTTGTTGGTGTACGTATCGAGCTGGGTGGGGCTGGTGCTGTTGAGGGCCACCACGACCAGCCAACCCTTTTCCAGATCCGGCGCCTGGCTCGGCAGCGCGGCGATGGTGCTTGGATTGGCTTGGGAATCATTGCCTGCCGCGAACACCACCAGACCGCCCCATTGATTGATGAAGGGGCTGTAAGCGTCATGAAAAGCCGCCGTGGTGGCGGTATCGGATGCGCTCCAACTGATGCCACCCCAGGAGTTGTTCATTACCTTGACGCCGTTGCTGATCAGGTCGGCATTGACCTGATTGAACGAAATGGCGTCGGAAGACGTAACCGGAGTAGCCGTGGTGGAGCCGTTGTCGTCGGGCGCGTTGTCGTCGATGATGCGTGCGGACACGATGTTGGCGCCGGGCGCGATGCCGCCCGCGAACTGACCAAACGGCGTACCGGCGGCGATCTCGGCGACGAAGGTCCCGTGCCCGTTGGCATCGTCCACCTTGAGGTTGTTCGTGCTCGGGTCGACATAGACCAGCTCCTTCACCACTCGCCCGGCAAGGGTGGGATGGGTGGAGGTGACCCCGGTATCGACGATACCGATGGTGACGCCCGCGCCGGTATAGCCGGCGGCATGCGCGGCATAGGTGTTGGTGAGACTGAGCTGCGCGTCGATCGGGGGCTGCGCTACCGAGGTGGCCGGCGGTGGCGTCGTTGGGGGTGGCGTGGTGGGAGGCGGCGTGGTGGCCGGCGGCGTCACGGGAGCGGTCGGGGGCGCCTGGGTCGGCTTGGTGCCGCCACCACCGCCTCCGCATGCCACCATTCCCAGGGCCATGCCCACCAGCACTGCCATGCGACAGCGGCTCAATCCACCGATACCTGTATTCATCACTTTTCCCCCAGCCCGTTTACCGCGTCCGTCTAGCCCTTCGACGCGCCCCTGCGGCGCGTTGCGCGCGTGCGGGGTCATGGTGGCACAACGAAAACGCAACTAAATGGGCGCAAGATCCCGTTGGCGTGTCAGATCATGGGGGTTTGCCCCTGTCAGCCGCGGACTGCGATAATTCCGATGTTGAACACCGGGCACCCTTGCCCTTTCAAGTACTTGCGGAGATATCCATGTCGGACATCAGCGTCGTCATCGCCGGTGCCAAGCGCACTGCCATTGGCTCCTTCCTCGGTCAGTTCACCGGCGTCCCCACGCCCACGCTGGGTGCTACGGCCATCCGCGCGGCGCTGGAGCAATCCGGCCTCGCCCCCACGGATGTCAGCGAAGTCATCATGGGCTGCGTGCTGCCCGCCAACCTGGGCCAGGCGCCCGCCCGCCAGGCATCGCTCGGCGCCGGCCTGCCGCCGGCCGCCGGCTGCACCACCATCAACAAGGTGTGCGGCTCGGGCATGAAGGCCATCATGCTGGGCCATGACCTGATCAAGGCCGGTTCGGCCTCGGTCGTGGTGACCGGCGGCATGGAGTCGATGACCAATGCGCCGCACATGGTCAACGCCCGCACCGGCATCCGCTACGGCGACGGCACCCTCGTCGACCACATGGCGTGGGACGGCCTGACCAACCCGTACGACGGCAAGGCCATGGGCGTGTTCGGCGAACTGTGCGCCGACAAGTACCACTTCACCCGCGAGGCGCAGGACACCTATTCCACCGAGTCCGTGGAGCGCGCCAAGGCCGCCCAGCAGTCGGGCGCCTTCGCCGGCGAGATCGTCCCGGTGACCGTCTCCAGCCGCAAGGGCGACGTGCAGGTGGATACCGACGAGCAGCCGGGCCGCTCGGACGTGAGCAAGATCCCCTCGCTCAAGCCCGCGTTCCGCAAGGAAAACGGCACCATCACCGCAGCCAGCTCGTCGAGCATCTCCGACGGCGCGGCTGCCCTGGTGCTGTTGTCGGCCGATGACGCCAAGGCTCGTGGTCTGAAGCCGCTGGCGCGCATTGTCGCCCACGCTACCCACTCGCAGGAGCCGGAATGGTTCACCACCGCTCCCGTCGGCGCCCTGCACAAAGTGCTGGAAAAGGCCGGCTGGAAGGCCAGCGATGTGGACCTATATGAGGTCAATGAAGCCTTCGCCGTGGTGGCCATGGCCGCCATGAAGGAGCTGGATATCCCCCGCGACAAGCTCAACGTCAACGGCGGCGCCTGCGCGCTCGGCCACCCCATCGGTGCCAGCGGCGCCCGTCTGGTGGTCACGCTGATCAACGCATTGAAGACGCGCGGCCTCAAGCGCGGCGTTGCCTCGCTGTGCATCGGCGGCGGCGAAGCCACCGCGATTGCGGTGGAATGCCTCGACTAAGTGCGCTTTAACGGCACCCGGCTAGCTAGGTGCCGATGAAAGCGGGGTTAACCCGATTTCACTTCTTCACATAAATATGTGGCGCATTTTCCGCGAAAGCGCTATTAATACGCCCGCCAAACGGCATTCCACGGCAAAGGAGATTCAACATGAAGTTCACGCGTACCCTTCTCGCCTCTGCGCTCGTCGCGCTGCTGGCGGCTTGCAGCAACGGCGCGCAGGATTCCGCGCAGGACGCTCAGAAGTCGGCTGACCAGGCTCAGCAGGCTGCTGACCAGGCTCAGAAGGCTGCTGCTGCCCCGGCCGAACAGCCGGCTGCTGCTCCGGCTTCGACCGCCGCTGCCCCGGCTGCTGCTCCGGCTGAACAGCCGGCTGCTGCTCCGGCCGAACAGCCGGCCCCGGCCGCTGCCTCGACCGCTGGTCACTAAGTACAACTTAGTACCTATCTAAAACCGGCCGCCTTGTGCGGCCGGTTTTTTTTATGCGCGCCGTCTGCTGTCTGGGCACTGCCCAACAGCCACGCATGCCCCTCCATGCTGCGTTGCCGATTTAGCCGCCGCGCCCTGGCCGCTATCATCCGTGGTTCCCTACGAACGGCCGTGCCAGCATGAGTGTCCTCACCACGCAGATCGATCCCCGCTCACCGGATTTCCTCGCCAGCAGCACGCAGCTGAAAGGCCTGGTGGACGACCTGCATCGCGAGCTGACCCGCAGTGCGGAAGGCGGTGGCGAGAAGGCGCGTGAGAAGCACACGGCCCGCGGCAAGTTGCTGCCGCGCGAGCGCATCCGTGCCCTGCTCGATCCCGGCTCGCCCTTCCTCGAACTCTCGCCGCTGGCCGCGCATGGCATGTACGACGATGCCGCCCCGGCCGCCGGCATCATCACCGGCATCGGCCGTGTGAATGGCATCGAGGTGGTGGTGGTGGCCAACGACGCCACCGTCAAGGGCGGCACCTACTTTCCGATGACGGTGAAGAAGCACCTGCGCGCGCAGGAAGTGGCGCTGGAGAACCGGCTGCCCTGCGTCTACCTGGTCGATTCGGGTGGCGCCTTCCTGCCGCTTCAGGACGAAGTGTTCCCCGACAAGGAGCACTTCGGCCGCATCTTCTACAACCAGGCGCGCATGTCCGGCCTGGGCATCCCGCAGATCGCCGTGGTCATGGGCTCGTGCACGGCCGGCGGCGCCTACGTGCCGGCGATGAGCGACGAAACGATCATCGTGCGCGAGCAAGGCACCATCTTCCTGGGCGGCCCGCCGCTGGTGAAGGCCGCCACCGGCGAAGTGGTGGACGCCGAGGCGCTGGGTGGCGCGGACGTCCATACGTCCGTGTCCGGCGTGGCGGACCATTACGCCGAGAACGACGCCCACGCGCTGTCCATCGCGCGCGACATCGTGGCCAGCCTCAACCGCAAGAAGCCGATGCCGCTGGCCCTGCGCAACCCGGCCGAGCCGCTCTACCCTGCGCACGACCTCTACGGCGTGATCCCGCAGGACACCCGCCGCCCGTTCGACATCCGCGAAGTTATTGCTCGCATCGTCGACGGCTCGGAATTCCACGAGTTCAAGGCGCGCTATGGCAAGACGCTGGTGTGCGGCTTCGCGCACATCCACGGCTACCCCGTGGGCATCGTCGCCAACAACGGCATCCTGTTCTCCGAGTCCGCGCTCAAGGGCGCGCATTTCATCGAACTGTGCAACCAGCGCAACGTGCCGCTGGTGTTCCTGCAGAACATCACCGGCTTCATGGTGGGCAAGAAATACGAGAACGCCGGCATCGCCAAGGACGGCGCCAAGATGGTCACCGCCGTGGCATGCTCGCACGTACCCAAGTTCACCGTAGTGATCGGCGGCAGCTTTGGCGCCGGCAACTACGCCATGTGTGGCCGCGCGTACGGCGCCCGCTTCTTGTGGATGTGGCCCAACGCGCGTATCAGCGTGATGGGCGGCGAGCAGGCCGCTTCGGTGCTGGCCACGGTGCGACGCGACGGCATCGAGTCGGCGGGCAAGAGCTGGAGCGCCGACGAAGAAGAAGCGTTCAAGGCACCGATCCGCGACCAGTACGAGCGCCAGGGCCACCCCTACTACGCCAGCGCGCGCCTGTGGGACGACGGCATTATCGACCCTGCCGATACGCGCCGCGTGCTCGGCCTGGCCATTTCCGCTTCGCTCAATGCACCGATCGAGCCGCAGCGGTACGGCGTATTCCGCATGTAAGAGCCTGCCTGGCAGGCAAAGAAAAGGCCTCGTCGAACGACGAGGCCTTGCCGCCTCCAGTCCGGAGCGGCCAAGAAGGGCCGGCAGGCGCCGGCCCAGGGGGGAACTGCCCTAGCGGGCCTGTTCGGGCGTGAGCTCCAGCGTCAGCACCTGGAAGGGCGCCAGCGTTAGCGTGCTCGGTTGGGATGCATCCAGGGTGATGGCCGGCTTGCCGGCATCCTCGCGCCACGGGCTGCTTGCGCTATAGCGCGTGGCGGCGCCCGGTGGCAATTCCAGCTGGCGTGCCAGGTCCACCACGAAAAGCTGGGGTTTGGCATCCGGGTTGCGCAGCGTGACGATGGCCTTCTTCGGCGACCACGACGCCCAACCATAGACATCCAGCCGCCCCGGATCGCCACCCACCCAGTGGGTATCGCGCAGCACCTCGGCGTTGGCGCGCGACCAGCGCGCTGCTTCGGCCAGCACATCCCAATCCTGGGCGGTAAGCAGATCCGGCGTGACGTACAGCTCCTGCAACTGCGTACCGGTGCCAAAGTAGGAGCGCACCTCGTTGGCGAAGTCGTGACCGGGATCAGCGTTGAGCCGGCGATTTTCCTTGGCGTAGATGATGCCGTGGAGCATCAGCGAGTTGAGCGGATACAGCGGACCCTTCACCACGATGTTGTGGAAGGTCTCTCGGTCGCGATAGGTGATCCAGCGCTCGCGTTTGCTGCCCACGCCCGTGAGGTCGTCATCCTCGCCATCGCGCCAGATCGAGTCGGCGTAGCACAGCCAGAACGGCGAGGCCGTCGTGCCCGTGGTGAGGTTGATGTAAAGGTCGGGCTTGGCGTCGCGCAGGTCGTCGATCAGCTGGATGGCTGCATCGAAGTCACTGCTGAATCGACTGCCCGGAAACACCTTGTCCGCGTTGCCGGTGCCGTCGAACTTGAACTGGTTGATGCCATCGCTTTTCACCAGGTCGAGCACGGCGTCATGGAAACGCTGGTAGTACTTGGGTCCGGACAGCGCAAGGCCGCCGTCGATGATTTCGTAACCGTTGGCCTGGCCGTTCTTCACGCGCTCCTGCTTGGGCGGGCCGTAGCCACCCCACGGCGATAACCACATGCCCGGCGACGCACCGTACTTGGCTGCCGCGTCGCGCAGCGGCAGAAAGCCGTGCGGAAAGTCCTTGCTGAAATGCCAACTGCCGCTGCGATCGTCCCAGCCGTCATCAAACAGGTAGGAATCGAGCTTCACGCCGCGCTTGACGCTCAGCTCCTCGCCGAAGGCATGGATGCGATCGAGCGCCTGCGCCTCGGTGTATGGCGTGAAATAGCCAATGTCGTACCAGGAGTTGTAGTGAAGGAACGTGCGATAGGGATGCGCGCGCTCGCGTTCGATGTAGGTGAGGAAATCACGCCGCAGCTGATTGTCGTGGGTGGCGCCGATCACCGCCGAGTAGGTAATGGACTGTCCCTTGGGCAACGGCAGGCCGCGCTCGATCCACAGCCGCACCTGCTTGCCGTGCACTTCGCTGGAGGAGAGCGGGTGCTCGAAGCCAAAATAGTCGTGGCCGGCCACCACGGGCGAGCCCTGCACGGTGCCCACGACTTCCGCGTCGGCTGCCTGCGCCTGCAACAAGGCAACCTTGCTGATGTCCTCGTCCTGCTTGAGGGCCGTGATGGTTGCTTCGGCACGCAGGTAGTCGGAGCCTTCGCGCTGCACCCAGCGCCAATCGATGCGGAAGCGGCCGGCATCGTCGCCCAGCACGAGTTGCAATGCCTGCCCGGGCAATCGTTCCGCCAGTCGCGAGGCCGCCTTGTCGGCCTTCAGCTTGACGAGCTTTGCGGGCGACAACAGCTTCAGCTGATCCGCGCCAAGCTTGTTGCCATCGTGCAGGGTCAGCTCGATCGGTGCCGTGATGGGCAAGGTCTGCGCATTGACGTGATCGACCACGCTGATCTCGGCCAGGTGCCCGTCGCGCACCGCCCAGCTGGCGTCGATGGCGGCATTGCCGAAATGCCCAGTCGCTCCCGTTTCCGTGGAAGCCGCGAAGGCATGACCAACGCTGGCGATGCCACCCACCAGCAACGCCATGCGCAAAGACTGTCGAAGTAAAATCAAAGCCATGCCGGAAATCCTCTCGGGCCATGTCCATCGCGCGCCACCGGGGCCGCGCGATGCAAGTTGAATGACGCCCAAGGACAAGCCCCTGGAACGTGGGATGCGGTGCCCCGAAGGGCACCGCGGCGGTGCTTACTGGAAGGTATAGCGCAACACCAGCTGGGTGGTACGCGGCACTTGCCACGTCGCCGCACCATAACTGGGATTGAGCGCCCACACGCCATTGCTCGGCAGGCTGCCGGTGTCGTAGATCTGGTTGGCGTCGATCTTGCCCTGGCGGTTGGTGACGTTCTGGATCTGCAGGTCCACGCTCAGGTGGTTCTGCGAATTGATCGCCCAGTCGTAGCCCACGCCCAGATTCCATTGCCAGAAGAACGGCAGGCGCCCTGCACTGCCCAGCGGCGCCGGCACGCCGTTGCAGTAATGGCTGGCCGCCCCGTACAACTCCGCCGGATTATTGATATCCGGGTACGTGCCCAGGCAGCTCAACGGCTCGCCCGTATGCATGTTCAGCGTGCTGCCCAGGCGCAGGCCATTGTGGAAGTAGTACACACCGTTGATGTTCATCGCATGGCGGATGTCGCCCGCGAGGTCACCGCTGCCGTACTCCATCAGGCCAGGGAAGTCCCAATAGATCTGTTCACCGGGGCCGGTGCCCGTGCGCGTACCGAGATTGAGCAGGCCATCGTCGTTGCCGTAGAGGTGTGCCCAGGTATAGCTCACGTCGAGGAAGTACGGTTCTTCATTGGTGCGCTGGTGGCTCAACTCCAGCGTCAGGTGTGAATAGCGGCGCTTGGGCGCGGGCCCGAACACGCTGCCCGGTATGGTCAACTGTTCCAGCTTGCCGTCGCCGTTGTAGTCACGCGTGAAGACCTGCGCGACGCCTGGGTTGAAGATCGGGCAGCCGCTCTCGTCCACGTAGTTCGGATAGCCGTGCGTGTTGGCGTAGTTGGTAATGCCCTGGTTGTAGCAGGTGTCGTCGATGATGCGCTTGAGCGTGCTGTAACCGAGCTCGGCCGAACCCGCCCAGCTTCCCCACAATTGCTGTTGCAGATACACCTGGAACTCGTACTGGTACGGCGCCTTGATGTTGGAGGTCGCCACGTTGTACGCCGTGGGCGCCTGTCCGTTGATCAGCGTCGATTGCGGACCGATCTGGCTCAGCCCCGTCGGCGCCTTGGTCGTGGGATCCATGCCGGTATAGGTGTAGTAGCGGTTCCATTCGTACACCGCGCCGGCCGCACCGTTGTTCACGCTGGATGGAATGGCCAGCGCGTACTTGCCCACGTTGACGCCGAGTTTGGTGGAGCTGTCGCCGTTCACGTCCCAGGACACGCCCAGGCGTGGCGAGGTGATCGGCATGCGCAGGAAGTTCTGGCCGTTGACGTTCTTGTTGATGAAGGTGTCAAAGCGCGTGCCCATGTACACCACCCAACGGTCGGCCACCTGCCAGTAGTCGTCGATGTAGGCTGCCTTGTTCACCGTCGAGAACGCGCCACCGGTGCGCTCGTAGAACTGCGACACGTACTGGCCATCGGCGGGCGATGGCGAGCCGTTGGGCAGGATGATTCCCGGGCGGTCGTAATAGGTCCATTGCCCGCCGTCGGTCGTGGTGATGGTGTTGTTGATGTAGTGCTTGTAGTGCTCGGCGCCGATGGTGATCTTGTGATCGCCCAGGTTCCAGGTGAAATCGCCCTTGAAGCCGCGACGGTAGTACTGGAACGGGAACAGCTGATTGGGCGTACTGGTCACACCGATGTTGCGCGACACATTGGTCACCGGGTCCACTTCGCTCACGTACGGCAGGCCCGTGCCGGAGTCGGAGGTGGGGCTCAGCGACGACTGGCTGAGGTAGCCACCCATCAGGCGCAGCGACATGGTGTCGTTGATCTGCCAGTGATAGTTGCCGATCAGGAACTGGTTCTTCACCTTGGTCTGCGACCAGCCGAAGTAATCGCCCACCGAATGCGGGTCGTACGGCGTATTGAGCGTGTAGAGGTTGCTGAAACTGGAGTTCCAGTCCTTGTAGCCGGCCACGTTGAGCGACTGGTTGTTGGTGATGTTCCAGGTCAGGTTGACCAACGCGTTCTTGTCGCGATCGGTGATCTGCGACTGGCGATTCTGCGAGTAGGTAGTGAACTGATTGTTGGGGCTGTTGCCCAGCATGGCGAAGAAGAACAGCTTGTCCTTCACCAGCGCACCCGATGCCCACAGATACTGGCCGGAGGTCGAGGGCTGGCCCGAAGGCACTTCCGGCGCGGGGCCCTGGTAGCCCGCGGGCAGGCCTGTGACATTGCCGCCGTGCGTGTTGGCCGAGGCGAAGCTGTAGTAGCTGCCATCGGAGGCGAAGGAGTCGTGCCGGCGCGGGTTGAGCAGGCGCGAGGTCGGCGGCGTGTAGTACAGCGAGTAGCCCGCCTGGAAATCGTTGGTACCCTGCCGGATGGTGGCGGACATGATGCCGCCGGTGGCGTTGGTCCAGCCCACCGAACCGTTGCTGCTCAATACCTGCACCGAGCTCAGGGCTTCCGATGGCAGCGAGGTGGCGCCCAGGCCGTTGTAGTCGTAGGTGGTGTCGAATTCGTTGAAGTAGTAGCGGTTCTCTGCCGGGCTCGCGCCGCCCATCTGCACCAGACCCGTCGTCTGGTCGTCGTAGCGCACGTTGGACTTCAGGCGCGCGATGCTTTCCAGGCTGCGCCCCGTGGGCAGCTGATTGACCAGGTTGATGTTGTAGTTGTTGGACAGCTCCGGCGTGCTCACGTCGATCGGTTGCACGTCGTTGTTGAACGAGCTTGCGCTCACCGTCACGCCGGACAGGTTGGTGGCCTTGGTGTTGGCCGCCGCGGTGGCCGCCGGCGATACCGCCTGCACGGGCGACTGCACGTTGGGGGATACCGTGACCGTTCGCGTGCCGATCACCTGGCCGCCCTGGCTTACCGTCACCTCGTACTTGCCGGGGTTGAGTCCGCCAAGGCTGTAGCGACCATCGTCATCCGCCTGGATCTGCTTCGTGTAGCCCGTGGCCGGGTTGCTCACCTCGATGGTGAGGCCCTTGCCGGAAGGCTCCTTGCCGTACAGGCCGCCGGTGATCGATTGCGCTTGCGCCACGCCGGCCAGGGCCAGCGCCAGCCCCACCGTCAGTACCGTCTTCCTGAAACCGCGCGACTTGCTCCCCACTCCTGCTGCGTACATGCCTTGACCCTCGCTGTGAACCGGGCGGCGGCGCGTTGGCTCTCCCCAACGCCGTCATCCGTTGCTGGAATTGCCACGGGCATGTCCTCCCCCGCGGTATCGATTGGTCCTGCTCCGCCACACGCCCTCTCCCGGCGCGCAGCGCATTGCTCACGCCGACAGGCGCGTTACCTGCACACGTGCGCGCAACGCTTCCACGTCCGCGCGCCGCACGAATCCGGTTTCCTCGTTGATCGCATTGGCCGCACCGCAGGCCACCGCCAGGCGCAGCGCCTCATCGAGCGGATAGCTGCGTCGATGCGCGACCACCAACCCGGCCAGAAAACAGTCGCCCGAACCCACGGCGTTCTCGCTGCGCTCAAGCGCAAGGGCGGCGTGCCAGGCGGTGTCGCCATCGCGCGCCACCGCACCCTTGGCGCCCAGCGTCACCACCGGGCGGTGGATGCCCCGCGCCTGCAGCGCCGTCACCAGGCGTGCGGCCGCCTCGACTCCGTCGACAACACCGCCGCTCCATTGCGCAGCCTCGTCGCCGTTGGGCTTGATCAGATAGGGTGCTGCGTCCACCGCCAGGCGCAGCGCCTCACCGCTGGCATCGACAAAGCACGGCAGCGCCGCGGCCGTCGCCTGGCGCACGAGGCGCGCATAGGTTTCCGCGCTGAAGCCGCGCGGCAGGCTGCCGGAAAGCACCAGGGCATCGCCCGCATCCATGGCGCGACCCAAGGTATGAAGCAACTGCTCGCGAACGCCTTCGGGCAACAACGGGCCGGGATCGAGCACTTCGGTCATGCGCCCATCGCGCTCCCGCAGCGCCAGGCACTGGCGCAGGTCGCCCTTGATCTCCACGCCGTGGAACAGCACGCCACGCTCGCTCATGCGACGGGCAATGAAATTGCGGTGCGGCCCATCCACCAGGCCCACCAACTGAACCGGCTCGCCCAGGGCGGCGATGGTCTGCGCCACATGCACGCCCTTGCCGCCTGGGTAACTCTGCACACTGCTGGCGCGCTGCACTTGCCCGGGCTCCAGGCACTCCAGCGTCACCAGGCGATCGATGGCCGTGTTGAAGCCGGCGACGGTAATCACGCGAGCGCTCCGAGCAGTCCCTGCACTTCTGCCACGGTGCCCTGGCTGGCCGTGCCGCCCATGCAACGCGTGGACAACGACCCGCAGGCACTCCCCCAACGCAGACACTCCTGCAGCGGCCAGCCGCGCCGCCACGCGTGCAGAAAACCCGCATCGAAGGAATCGCCTGCGCCGGTGCTGTCGACCACGTCCACGGCATGCGCCGGCGCCACCAGCACGCTGCCATCGCGATCCATCGCCATGCAGCCGTCGCTGCCAAGCTTCACCACCGTCAAGGTGTGGCCATTGGCCAAGGCTTGGAGGGCTCGCTGGGGATCGGGCTGACGACTGATCGCGCAAGCTTCGCGCTCGTTGGGCAGAAACACGTCCACCAACGGCAACAAGGTCGGCCATGCATCGCCCCATTGCCGCTGGGGATCAAACCCAGGATCGAGCGACGTCGTGAGGCCCGCCGCGCGCGCGCGTGCAAACAATGCACTCAATGCCGGGCGCAATCGATCCTGCAGATAGTAGGACGACACGTGCAGGTGCCCGGCACGAGCCAGCAAGGCATCGTCCACGTCGTCGGCATGCAATGCGCCGATCGCGCCCACGTACGTCACCAGCGCGCGATCCAGCTGCGAGGACAACGCCACGGTCACACCGGTCTGCAGGTCGTCGCGCTGCATCACTGGCGTTGCATCGATGCCGGCGCCGCGCATGGCATCGACGCAGTAGTCGCCCCAGCTGTCGCGACCAGCCACGCCAATGAAAGTCACCGGGTGCCCCAGCCGCGCCAGGCCAAGGGCGCAGATCATGGACGAGCTGCCAGGCCCCTGGCGAAAGCCTGACGCCAGCACTTCGCCGCCGAATTCCGGTAATCGGTCGCACCCGGTAAACACCAGGTCCACGTTGATTTCGCCGGCGACGAGTAGCGGCTTCACGCGTTCGGCTCCGCACCATGGATGGCGAAGGCCTGCACAACGCGCGTGAGCACGCCCTGCGCCGGCGCGTCCGGCTGTTGTCCCAAGGCGAGACAACGGAACAAGGCCAGCAACTGCCCCACCACCACGTGTACCATGGCCTGCTGCGCATCGTCGAGCTGCGCCAGGCCGGGCAGGTCGATGGCCACGTCGTTGGCGCCGATGACGTCGGCAGGAATGCCCTCGCCCACCAGGATGCGCACGCCACCCAGCCCCTTGCGCGCGATTTCGCGCAGCAGGTCCAGCTCATAGGCGCGCACGGCGGGTATCGAGGAGAGGAACGCCACGACCGGACAGGGGCGATCCAACCAGGACATGGGGCCGTGACGCAGGCCCAGATAGGTTTCGCACATCGCGCTTACCGCGCCGCCGGACATCTCCAGCATCTTCAGCGCGGACTCGCGCGCCGCACCGAACGCGCAGCCGCTGCCCAGGTAGAGCGCCGCGTCGAAGTCCGCCGCGCCTTCGCGCGCCAGCGCATCGCCATGCCGCTCGAACACGCGCCCGGCCAAGCGGGCCGCGGCGTCCGCCTGCCCCGCATCCGCCTCGCCCGCCACCTGCAACAGGCCCGTGCCGCCAAGCACGAGGTTGGTGAAGCTGCTGGTCATCACCAGGCTGCGATCGTTCGTGCGCGCTGGCAGTTGCAGCACGTGCACGCGCGCTTCGTGGCGATAGCGCGTGGCGAGCTGCCCCTGTGCGTTGCAGGTGATCACCAGGTGGCGATAGTCCGGCTCGGCATCCAGCACCTGATCCACCACGCTGGCGCTTTCGGGGCTGTCGCCCGAGCGCGCGATGGATACAAGCAGCCCCGGGCCACGCGGCAGCGTGGCGCGGCGATGGGTGAGCAAGGTGCCTGCCGCGATGGCCTGACTGGCGATCCCCAACCCCGCCTGCAACGCCGGCGCCAGGCACTCGCCGGCGTAGACGGAGCTGCCCGAACCGGTGAGCACGATGTGCTGCGGTTCGGCCGCCAGCAGCTCGCGCAGCATTGCGCGCGTGTCGTCTGCGGCAAGGCGCGCAGCCGTTTCGCGCCAGGTTTCGGGCTGCTGGAGGATCTCGCGCAGGGTGTCGGCGTAGCCCAGTCGCTGCTGCTCGGCAGCAGGGGCGGTGCGCAACGAATCCAGCGTGGAAACACGAACGGCGGGTTTGACAGGCATGGTCATCTGATGAAATATGATATAAAACGAAAGTACACGAAACCTCAAACACAAGGTATTCGAAATGAAACACAACTTGCAAGCGCCGTCGTTTTCTTCCACCACGCTGGCTTCGCTGGCCCTTTCGCATGGCAAGCGCACCCGCCTGTGGCGCCTGCTCTACGGCAGCGGCCCGCGCAACGGCAGCCTGTTGGTGCTGCCGCTGGATCAGGGCCTGGAACATGGGCCGACCGATTTCTTCCCCCACCCGCCGGCGGTGGACCCCAGCTATCAGTTCGAACTGGCGGAGGCCGGTGGCTTCTCCGCCATTGCGCTGGGCATTGGCCTGGCCGAGAAGTACATGACCGAGTACTGCGGCCGCGTGCCGCTGATCCTCAAGCTCAACGGCAAGACCAACATCCCCAGTGACGCGGAGGCGACATCGCCGCTGTTCGCCTCGGTGGAGGACGCCGTGCGCCTGGGCGCCGACGCCGTCGGCTACACCATGTACGTGGGCTCGCCGCGCCAGCACGACGAGTTCCGCCAGTTCGAAAAGGTGCGCCAGGATTGCGAGCGCTTCGGCATGCCGCTGGTGCTGTGGTCGTATCCGCGTGGCAGCGCCATCAACGGCAAGGGCGGCACCAACACGCTCTACGCGCAGGATTACGCTGCGCGCGTCGCGCTGGAACTGGGCGCCGATATCGTGAAGCTGCACGAGCCCAACGACAGCGTAAGCAATGTGCCCGCGCCCTACGACAAGCTGCAGGAAGATGCAGCCGCACGCTGCGCCCGCGTGGTGCGCTCGGCCGGCCGCACCATGGTGCTGTTCTCCGGCGGCGAGAAGAACGACGACGATGCCGCCGTGCTGCGCAAGGTGGAGTTCTACATGCAGAGCGGCGCCAGCGGCGTGATGTTCGGCCGCAACATGTGGCTGCGTCCGTTCGAGCAGGCCGTGGCGCTTACCCGCCAGGTGCACGACATCATGGCGCGCTATCCGCGCTGAGGCGGGACCTGAGATGCATACAGCTTCCCGTCGCCGCCTCCGGCGTACCGACCCCACGCAGCGCCAGGTTCTGGCGATTACCCGCACCGGTTGCGGTTGTTGCGCGCCACCCAACATGGGCGGCGGCAGCGGCAAGAACCCCTTGCAGACCGCGGCGGCGCCCGGCAGCGACGCGCTGAAGCTGAGCGAGTTCGCACCGCGCAGCATGCTGCACGTACCGGTGACGC
Organism: Frateuria sp. sgz306004; assembly: GCF_057750885.1. NCBI lineage: Bacteria > Pseudomonadati > Pseudomonadota > Gammaproteobacteria > Lysobacterales > Rhodanobacteraceae > Frateuria > Frateuria sp. sgz306004. Next base: position 285,431 of record NZ_JBYLFE010000001.1, on the reverse strand, counting down.
GGGTGGAAACGCCCGCGTTCCCGGTGATCGACGTGCATACGCATTTGAGCTGGATGAGCGAGACCCGCAACGGCGTGTCCCTCGGCGAATCCATGACCTACTTCGCCGACCCCGCCGAGCTGCTGCCCTTGATGGACCGCAAGGGCATTCGCACCATGGTCAACCTTACCGGCGGCACCGGCAAAGGCCTGGAGCAGACCATCGCGCGTTTCGATGCGGTGGCGCCTGGGCGCTTCCGCACGATGACCGAGCCCTCCTTCGCCCTGTTCGACCAGGGCGATTACCCGCGCCTGCAGGCGGAAGCCATCGAGCACGCGCATGGCGTGGGCGCGGCCGGCCTCAAACTGCTCAAGACCCTGGGCCTGTACCTGCGCGAAGGCATCGACCGCGGCGAACTGGTAACGGTCGATGACGCGCGCTTCGACCCCATGTGGGAAACCTGCGCGGCAAGACGCATGCCGGTGTTCATCCACACCTCGGACCCGGAAGCTTTCTTCCTGCCCGGCGACAGCGCGAACGAGCGCTACGAGGAACTGGCGCGCCACCCGGACTGGTCCTTCTACGGCCCGGAGTTCCCCAGCCATCGTGACCTGCTGGCCGCGCGCAATCGCGTGATCGCACGGCACCCGCACACCATCTTCGTGTTGATGCACGTGGGCAACCAGGCGGAAGATCTTGCCGCCATCGCGGCCTGCATGGATCGCTACCCGAATGTGTACGTGGATATCAGCGCGCGCATCAGTGAACTGGGGCGGCAGCCACGCATGGCGCGGCGCTTCTTTGAGCGCTACCAGGACCGCATCCTGTTCGGCACCGATGCCGTGCCGCCGCCCTATGGCAACGATGTGCCGCAGCAGCTGCTCGGCGACGACCTGTACGAGATCTACTATCGCTTTCTGGAGACAGAAGACGAATATTTCGATTACGCTCCAGCCGCCGTGCCACCGCAGGGCCGCTGGTCGATCTACGGCGTCGGCCTGCCGCACGACATCCTGCGCAAGGTGTACCACGACAACGCCGCACGACTGCTAGGAATGCATGCATGAATGGACGACGCAAGGCTGCCCCCACCCCACCACCCAAACTCCTGGTGGAGGAGCGCCGTCGTCGCATCGTCGAGCTGGTGAACGAGCACGGTCGCGTCACCGTAGACGAACTGGTCGCCCAGTTCGACATTTCCGCCGTGACTATTCGCGCGGATCTGGAGGCGCTGGATCGCGCCGGCAGCATCAGCCGTTCGCATGGCGGCGCCCTGCCCACCGCCCCTAGCGCGCTGGATACGCCGCTTAATATCAAGGAAACGCGCCACCACGCGCAGAAGCGCCGCATCGGCCTGGCCGCCGCGCGCCTGATCGAGGACGGCGACACCATCATCCTGGACTCCGGCTCCACCACCGTGGAGATCGCGCGACAGATCCGTCAGCAGAAGTGGCACTCGCTCACCGTCATCACCAACGCGCTGAACATCGCGATGGAGCTGTCCTCGCTGCCGAGCGTGCGCGTGATGATGCTGGGCGGCCTGCTGCGCCAGACGTCCTACTCGCTGGCCGGCCCGGACGCCGAGCAGGCCCTTTCGCGCCTTTCCGCCGACCGGCTGTTCCTGGGCGTGGATGGCCTGGACCCGGACGTGGGCGTCACCACGCCCGACCCGCTCGAAGCCTCGCTCAACGCTCTGATGATCCGCGTGTCGCGCCAGACGATCGCGGTGCTGGATGCCAGCAAGTTCGGCCAACGCAGCCTGTCGGTAATCGCGCCGGTAAGCAGCCTGGGCCTGGTGATCAGCGACACCGCCGCCCCGCCGGACTATATCCAGGCCCTGGAGGCCCAGGGCGTGAAGACCCTGCTGGTCTGATCAGCGCGGCACGCGCAGGCTCGAATCGCGCAAGGCCGCCTCGTGATCCACTTCGTCGTGACCGGCGATATCCGCGCTATCGAGCACGCCGTGCGCCGGGTGACGCATGGCCATGGGCGGCACGGTGATTTCGGTGTCGTCGCCGTCGGGCACGGCGTCTGTCGAGGGCATGGGCTGCATCGCGAACTCCTGGAAGTCGACGGATTCTAGCGAGGACCACCCGACGAATATTCAACCAAATGGTTGACTTTCATTGCCCATCGGCAGATATTCAACCGCATGGTTGAGCAAATCTCCGCCCCTCTCGATGCCGTTTTCCAGGCGCTGACCGACGCCACGCGCCGCGCCATGCTGCGCAGCCTCGCCGATGGCGAACGCAACATCGGCGAGTTGGCCGCTCCCTTCGACATGTCGCTCGCGGCGGCCTCCAAGCATGTGAAAGTGCTGGAGCGAGCGGGCCTGGTGCGACGCGTGGTCAAGGGCCGTACGCACGTCTGCCGACTCGAACCCGCCCCGCTGGCCGCCGCGAATGAGTGGCTGCACTTCTACGAGCAATTCTGGAACAGCAAGCTCGACGCACTCGATGCCCTGCTCAAGGCTGAAGACCAAGCCTCGGGCAAGCCCCAACCCAAAGGCTCATCGCGATGACCACCAGCCCCTTGTGCACGCTGCGCATCCACCGACACTTCGAGGCCTCACCCGAACGCGTGTTCGATGCGTGGCTCGATCCCGTCACGGCCGGCCGCTGGCTCTTCTCCGCCCCTCATGGCGAGATGGTGAAGGTGGAGATCGACGCGCGCCCTGGTGGCCGCTTCTGTTTCATCGACCGTCGCGATGGCGAGGACGTGGAACATGTCGGCGAGTACCTGGAACTGGATCGCCCGCGCCGTATCGTCTTTACCTTCGGCGTACCCAAGTACGCGGGCGCGATGACGCGGGTCAGCATCGACATTGTCGCAGCGGCCTCCGGATGTGACCTGAGCTTGCTGCATGAAGGCGTACTGCCGCCCTGGGCCGAAGCGACCGAACAGGGCTGGGGAAGCATCCTTGGGCACCTCGAGCGCAACCTGCATCGCCAGTCGCCCCGACAACGGCTCGCGCCCGACACGGTGCGCTTCGAGCGCGTGCTCCCCGGCCCCATCGAGCGGGTGTGGTCCTACCTGGTCGACTCGGACAAACGCGGCCAGTGGCTGGCCAGCGGCGTCATGGAGACGCGTGCCGGCAGCACGTTCCAGATGCGCTTTCTGCACAGCAGTCTCTCCCAAACACCCAGCGCGCCGCCCGAGCGCTTCCAGTCATTCGCCGAGGGCGTGAGCAGTTCGCACCGCGTGATCGCTTGCGATCCGCCGCACCTGCTCGCCATCACCTGGGGCAACTCGGCAGACCCGTCGGAGGTGACTTTCGAACTCGCGCCCGAGGATGGGCAGGTTCGGCTGATCGTGACGCATCGCAAGATCAAGCCCGCGGACATCGCCGGCACCAGCGGTGGCTGGCACACGCACCTGGACATTCTTGAGGATCGTTTGGACGGCCATTTACCGCAACCTTTCTGGCCCATCTTCAATCAACTGCTTGCCCGCTACGAGCAAGCCTCGGCCGATTGATGCCGAATTCGCTGGCGCAACCTACGCACTGAGCTTGCGCACCATCCGTATCGAGCACACGAAGAAAGCAGCCGCTATCCAGGCAATGCTTCACGCCTCATCCACCACCCACGTGGCAGCACACGTGCTTTCGGTGAACTGCATCACGCGCGATCGCACCAAGCTGCATCGCGCGTGACCGCATGAACTTGCCTGCGTCTCGCGCAAGCTCCCTGTCATAAAGTCGCGGTGTCATGCCGTGCGCCGCCACAGCCTTGGCACCTTGGCGAACCTTGTTCGCACTGCCGCTCACCTGGCCTGTAGCCGGCTCCTTGCGCGACCGCAGCGTCGCGTTCCAAACAACGTCACATCACGAAGGGAGCTCGTCATGAAGTCTCGTTACATGTTGTTCGCGCTGTGCGCACCCGTCTTCGGCGCCACCTTGCTGGCGGGATGCCTCGCTGGCGTGCCGATGTCGGCCAAGGCGGCGACGCCGGCGGCCACCACGGTGACGCGCACGCTGGTGATCGAACCGGACCAAGGCCTTACGCCGATCTACAACCTGATCCAGTCGGCCACGCAAAGCATCGACATGACCATGTATGAACTGGTGGATACGCAGGCACAGTCGCTGCTCTGCCAGGCGGCCACCAACGGCGTGGCGGTGCGCGTGATACTCGACCAGAACCTGGAGTACAACAACAACCTCAGCGCCTACAACCAGCTCAACAGCTGCGGCGCGCAGGCGGTGTGGGCCTGGACCAAGTACGACGCCACCCATCAGAAGTCCATCGTCATCGACGGCACCACCGCGGCAATCATGTCGCTCAACCTGACCAGCCGCTACTACAGCACCAGCCGCGACTTTGCGCTGATCGAGAACGATGCCGCGGACGTGGCCGCCATCGAAAGCACCTTCAATGCGGATTTCCAGTCGCAAACCATTACGCCGCCGGTGGGCGATGACCTGGTGTGGAGCCCGACCAACGCCAAGACCCAGCTGCTCAGCGTGATCAACAGCGCGCAGACGAGCCTGCAGGTGGAGAACGAGGAGATGAGCTACAGCACCATCGTCACCGCCCTGGAGAACGCCGCCAAGCGCGGTGTCGCCGTGACCGTGTGCATGACCAACACTAGCAACACCTATGCCACGGAATTCAATGCGCTGAAGAAGGCCGGCGTGAACATCACCACCTACGCCGCCACCGCTCCGCTGTACATCCACGCCAAGGCCATCGTCGCCGACTACGGCACGGCCAGCGCGCGCGCCTTCATGGGCTCGGAGAACTTCTCCTCCAACTCGCTCAACTACAACCGCGAGCTTGGCCTGATCACCACGGACGCGAACACGCTCACCCAGCTGCACAACACGCTGGCCAGCGACTATGCCGGCGGCACCGCCTGGTAAGGGGAACATGGCCGGGGCGCATGGCGCCCTGGCCGACTTCGGAAATGCCCGGGCTGAGCCTCAACGCCCGCGCGGGCGGAACTCCAGCGGATAGACGTCGCGCGCCGCGGCCGGCGGCTTGGGGCCGCAGGCCCCGCAGGTGCTGCAGCCATCGCTGCAATTGCCCGTGGCGGCCTTGGGCTGCAGTCGCCGGCCAAGGGCACGCAGCCAGGCGCTGCGATCGGTGCGATCCAGGTGCAGGGCCATCGCCGCCAGCCAGCGATTGGTCAGCTGAGGCGCCAGCTTGCGGAAGGTCACCATCACGCTGGCCAGCACGACCAAGCCGATGATCACGTATTGCGTGAGCAGTCCGGTACTCATAGCAGCCTGCTGGCGATCTGATAGGTGAGGAAGGAAGCCGCATAGGCCACCACGAACATGTAGCCGAACGAGATACCCACGTTGCGCCACGAGTTGGTCTCGCGACGGATCACCGCCAGCGTGGACATGCACTGCGGCGCAAACGCAAACCACACCAGCAGCGACAGCGCACTGGCCAGCGAGAAGTTCGCCGCCAAGGCCTGCGCCAGGCCCGCGCCGTCGGCGCCATCGCCACCCACGGCATACACGGTGGCCAGGGCAGCCACGGCGGTTTCGCGCGCGGCGAACGCAGGGATGAGCGACACGCTCATCTGCCAGTTGAAGCCCAGCGGCGCGAAGATCACCTGCAGGCCGCGGCCGATATAGCCAGCAAAGCTGTAGTCAATGGCGGGCCCCGTGGCGCCAGCGGGCGCGGCCGGGAAGCTGGAAAGGAACCACATCAGCACGGTCAGGCCGAGGATCACGCCGGTGAGGCGCTTGAGGAAGATCATGCCGCGCTCCCACAAGCCGATCGTCACATCGCGCACCTTGGGCAGCCGATAGGAAGGCAGCTCCATCAGCAGCGCGTGCTCGCTCTTGTCGTGACGCAGCTTCTTCATCACCCAGCCCACCGCCATGGCGCCGGCGATGCCGGCGGCGTACAGCGCAAACAGCACCAGGCCCTGCATGTTGAAGATGCCGAGCACGCGCCGGGTGGGAATGAAGGCACCGATCAGCAGCGCGTACACCGGCAGGCGGGCGGAACACGTCATCAGTGGCGCCACCAGGATGGTGGCGAGGCGATCGCGCGGATCGGTGATGCTGCGCGTACCCATGATGCCCGGAATGGCGCAGGCGAAACTGGAAAGCAGCGGAATGAACGAACGACCGGTGAGCCCCACCGACACCATGAAGCGATCGAGCAGAAAGGCCGCGCGCGGCAGGTAGCCGGATTCTTCCAGGGTAAGAATGAAGAAGAACAGCACCAGGATCACCGGCAGGAAGCCGACGACGGTGCCCAAGCCGCCAAACACGCCATCCACGATCAGGCTTTGCAGCGGACCGGCCGGCATCCACGCGGTCACGTGCTCGCCCAGCCAGCCGAAGCCCTCGCCGATCAGGTCGCTCATGGGCTTGCCGGCGGCGTACACCGCCTGGAACACCAGGAACATCACGGCCGCCAGAATGGCCAGCCCGAACACCGGGTGCAGCGCCCAACGGTCCAGCGCATCGTCCAGCTCGGCGGTGGCGCGCGGCATATGAACCGTCGCGGCAAGCAACTCGCGCACCTGCGCGTGCAGGTCGGCGCGACTGGCGGGGTCATCCGGCAAGGCGTCGGAGGCTTGCGGCATCTGGCCATCGACCTGGGCCACGAGTGACTTCACGCCATTGCGCTTCACCGCCACCGTTTCCACCACGGGCATGCCCAGGCGGCGCGACAGTTCGGGTACGTCGATCACCACGCCACGCCGGCGCGCGGCATCCATCATGTTCAGGGCCAGCACCATGGGGCGACCCAGGCGCTTCACCTCCAGCACGAAACGCAGGTGCAGACGCAGGTTGGTGGCATCGGCCACGCAGACGACCAGATCCGGGGCGGCCTCGCCAGGGTAGTTGCCCTCCAGCACGTCGCGGGTGATCTGCTCGTCGGGGCTGGTGGCGTCGAAACTGTAGGTACCGGGCAGATCGAGCACTTGCAGCACCCGGCCGGAGGGCGCCGTGAAACGGCCCTCCTTGCGCTCGACGGTGACGCCGGCGTAGTTGGCTACCTTCTGCCGGCCGCCGGTGAGCTGGTTGAACAGCGCGGTCTTGCCGCAGTTGGGGTTGCCCACCAGGGCAATGCGCAGGCCAGCGGCGCTCATGCGGCCTCCTCCAGGCGAACCAGAACCCGTGCGGCCTCGGCGCGACGCAGCGCGAAACGCGTCGAGCCGATCTGGATCAGCAAGGGATCGGCACCCAGCGGCCCCACGGCCACCAGGCGAACCGGCTCACCCGCGACGAAACCCAGGTCGCGCAAGCGCTGCGCGATCGGGTCGCTGGCATGAGCATCGTCCACTCGGTCCACCACGGCAGTAGCCCCTTTCGGCAGGTCGGACAGGCGCACTGGTCACCAACTCAAATAAGAATGGTTCGCATTGTACCTTAGTCGGCCACGGACTGCAGCGCGGTGTCATGCCGCGCTGCCCGGCGCCCGCCGACGGAACCGCAAGAATCCGCCCTGCCATTCATCACCGGGCGACGACTTGCAAGTTGCCAAGGTCGCCCCGATAGCAAGCAAACGGGCTCGCTTCCCCTTGGGGAACCGGCCTGAACGGCTGGCCATGACCGCTTTCGCGATGACGGCGGACAGCCAGACGTTCCGGGCCTCCCCAGGCGACCCACCCCACACCGCTCGACGAGGTCCACATGGCTTTGCTCGCCCGACACGCCGCGGGGCTGCGGCTGGAACGCATGCAAGCGTCCGCGCAGTACGCCGGCGACGGTTTCGTGAATACCTACCCTTCGAGCACCCCGCCGGTGGCGGACGACCGCCCCTCGCTCACGGACTTCATCTTCCGAGGCGAAGGGCGCACACCGGCGCGGCCGCTGCCCTCGCTCGATCCGCGCTCCCACTGGGTACTGCCCAGCGAAACGGGACTGCGCGCCACCTGGCTGGGCCACTCCACGGTGCTGCTGGAAATCGACGGCGTGCGCGTGCTCACCGACCCGGTCTGGGGGCAACGGGCCTCGCCGTTCTCCTTTCTCGGACCCAAGCGCTTCCAGCCGGTGCCGGTGGATATCGCCGCGCTGCCGCCCCTGGACGCTGTGCTGATTTCGCACGATCACTACGATCATTTGGACTATCCCAGCATTCGCGCGCTGGCCAAGTTGCGGGTGCCCTTCATCACCTCGCTGGGCGTGGGCGTGCACCTGGAAGCCTGGCGCGTACCGGCCCAGCGCATCACCGAGCTGGACTGGTGGGAAAGCGTGACGCTGCCGCGCGGCCTGACGCTCACGGCGGCGCCTTCGCATCACTTCTCTGGGCGCAGCCTGCGCGACCGCAACGCCACGCTGTGGTCCTCCTTCGTGCTGCGCAGCGACCAGCATGCGGTGTTCTTCAGTGGTGATACGGGCCTGTCCCCGCACTTCAGCGAGATCGGCCAGCGCCTGGGGCCATTCGACCTGGTGATGCTGGAGGTAGGCGCCTTCCATCCGTCATGGGGCAGCGTGCACCTGGGGCCCGACAACGCGCTCACCGCGTGGCGCCAGCTGGGCAGCGGACGCCTGCTGCCCGTGCACTGGGGCACCTTCAACCTTGCCATGCACGCATGGAGCGAGCCGGCCGAAGTGTTGCTGGCGCACGCTCCCGAAGGGCTGCTGATGCCGCGGCTCGGCGAAGTCGTGGAACCCGCGCGCGTGGAGGCGGTGCAACCCTGGTGGCGCGATGTGGCGCCCAATCCTCACGCCCCCATGCAGGAGGCGGCGGAGTTCCTGGTGTTACCCAGCAGGGATTGATGCTGCCGGGCGTCAGGGCTGTGCCGGGCGAACCGGCACGCTCACACTCATGGGCAAAGCGAACACGTCGTCATCCAGGGTGACTTGCTCGAAACTCACCGTCTGCATGCGGTAGTGGTGCCCGGCAAGATCGCGCGCATCGAATGCCAGCACCGCGCCGGTGGCGGTGTCCACCCAGAACTCCCCTTCGTCCGTGCCTTGTGGGCCGCCGCGCTCGGCGTGGCGATAACGCCAGCCACTTACCTGGCGGCCAGCCTCGGTGCGCTCACCCAATGCCTGGCACGCAAAGCCCAGCTCCCAACATGGGTGGCGCGGGTCCACCCGCGCCACCTTGCCGATCGACACGCCCTTGGCAGGAATCGCCTGGTGGGCATTGGGGCGCAACAGCCAGGCGTGATCGCCATCGCGCAAAACACGCCCGCGCAAACCTTCGCCGCCGTCGAAATCCACGCGCTGCCGATCGCCGCTCAACCACGTCGTGGTGACCAACGTACCTTCCCGCGCCACGCTGGCGCCCGGTGCACGCAAGGCATCGCTGCTGACGATGGCATGCAGCACGATATCGCGCCCTGGCTCGTCGGCATACGCGGGCATCCCCACACACAGCATGAGCGCAACGCCAAGCCATTGCCTGGCGCGAAGCACCCGCATCACGGCAGCACTCCGCTATCGCGAACGGGAGTCTGCATACGCACGATGGCCTGTGTGGCGATTGGCAGGCGACCGCTTTCGAGCATGGCGATTTCCTGTCCGTTGAGGCCTTGATAGAACGCGGTGCGATAGACACCCAGGATGATCTTGTCGATCACCGGCACGATCATCTTGTAACCATAGACCACGCGGATCTTCAGCACGTTGGCATCCTGCACGGTGAGGCCACTGCGGCCACCCACGGCGGTGGAGCGATACGGCAGGCTGTCGTTGGGTATGCCGTCCACGCCGTCGAACTGGCGCACCTTCCAATCGGCAAAGGCCGCCTTGGTCGGGCTGATCACCTGGATCTCCGACACGCGCGGGTCCAGCGTATCCAGCCGGGCCTGGCCATAGGCTTCGGTGGCGGCCGTCTTGTCGGGCTTGCTGGTGTAGAGCGGCATCAGGCCACGCGCCAGGCCATCGCGCATGGCACCCATGTCCACGCTGTGCGTTGCACCGCTGCGTGCGGCCTCCAGCGCGGCATAGTCCACCAGGCTCTTGGCGCGATAGAACAGGATCATCTGGAACACGCCCAGCAGGAACGTACCGAACACCACCATCACCACGCAGGTCTCGACCACGCCCTGGCCACGCTGTGCGCCGCGCGGAGCCAGGCGTTTCATGGCCCGTGCCCCGCATCTGCCGGCGCCGTTGCCGATGCGCCGCCTTCGGGCTTGGCGGTCAGCCGCGCGATGCCGTCGGCAAGGCTGGTGCTCTGCTGCTGCAAGACGGGATCGACACCGTGGGCATCCACTGCGCTTTCGGAAAACGCCGCCGCCGCCTGGCGCAGGCGCAACACCCCGATGTTGTGCCACGCCTTGGCGTGCTTGGGCTCCAGGCGCAGGGCGTGCTGGTAGGCATCCACCGCCTGATCGGGCTGGCCCACGCGTACATAGGCGTTGCCCAGGCGAAACCATGCATCGGCATTGGTGGGCAACGCGGCCGTCAGCTTCTGGTAGTTCACCAGCGCCTGCTCCGGTCGCCCGGCATTGGTGTCCTGATCGGCCTGCGCCTGCAGCGCCTTTATGTCGGCCAGGGTGGTGGTTCGTGGCGCACCGCTGGCACAGGACGCGAGCCCTGCGCACGCCGCAGCCAGCAACAACACGCGTGATATCCCGTTCATGCAACCTCCCATGTCCATGTATCCCTTGTGACGGGCTTCAGTTGACGCAGTGCGCCCGCGGCGAATTCCACGGTTTGATGCGCGCCGCGGGCACGGCGCCAGCGCCCGGGCGCCACCTGTTCGGCGCAGTCGAGTACGCGCCCCTGGCGGTCCAGAAACACCAGATCCAATGCGTAGCGCATGCCAAAGGTATGCACCGCGCCACACGGCAATAGCCACAATGCTTGGGCCGGCTGCACGGCGAGCGGCTCGCGCCACAGCAGACCGCGCAGCCGGGACCAGGGCCGATTCGCCAGCCACGCCGTACTCACCAGCACCTGCCCGTTACTGTGAATGCGCCCCTGCCTCACAGAATCCCCTCTTCCTGCATGCGCAGGAAAATGAAGTAGCCGAGCATCAGGAAGATCAGCGGAAAGAAGAACATCACCAGCGGCAACATCATCTTCACTGGCGCTTCCAGTGCGAGTTTTTCGGCACGCAGGAAGCGCTCTTCGCGACGCTGGGCCGCCTGTGCGCGCAAGGTGTCACCCAGGCTCGCGCCCACGCGGTCCGCCTGGATCAGCGTGCCGGTGAAACTGGATATCTGCGGCATATCCATGCGTTCGGACATGCGAGACAAGGCTTCGGAGCGTGGCAAACCCGAGCGCACATCGCGCAGCAAGCGCGTGAACTCCTGCGCCAGCGGACCGGTGGGGCCCTTATGGGTCGCCTGCTCGATGCCGCCGGTGACATTGAGCCCCGCCTCCACCGCCATGGTGATGAAGTCCAGATAGACCGGGAGATCCTTGATCACCTGACGTCGCCGCTTGCTGCGCCGCTCACCCAGCCACAGGCTGGGATAGAGCCAACCCAGCGCAGCGCCCACGCCAAGCGTGCTGGCGAACACCATCGGGCGCTCCGTATGCAACAGGCTCAGCAAGGTCCACGCGAACAGGGCCACCAACCCCGCGCTCACCAGCCGCAGCCCGTACAGCTGCTCGGGGCTGAGCACGAAATCCTGCCCCGCCGTCTGCAGGTCGCGATGGGCGCGTTCCAGGCGATCGGGCGTAAGGCGCGGCCCGATCACGAATGTGGCTGCATTCACCAACGGCCAGATCATGCGCAGGCCGAACGGCAACGGGTCCTGGAAGTGGCGATCGGCCTTGGGCACGTCGCGCAGCAGTCCGTATACCGACCAGATCACCAGGCCCATGCACGCACCTGCGCTAAGGGCCAGCACCACGAGCATGGGGGTCATATATCGATACTCATGATTTTGCGGCACATGCGGTAGCCCAGGTATTCCATCACCGCACAAATGGCGATGACCACCCAGCCCAGTGGCGTGTGATACATGGCGCGCATGGTGTCGGGATAGGCAAAGCTGAGAAACGCCACCAGGCCCGCCGGCATCATCGCCATCACGATGCCCTGCAGGCGTCCTTGCGCGGTGAGCGACTTCACCTTGCCCTCCATGATCTGGCGACGGCGCAGCGTGTCCGACAGCGACGCGAGGATCTCCGCCAGGTTGCCACCCACGTCGCGCGAAATGCTCACCGCCGAGACGAACAGTGTCACGTCCTGGACCGGCACGCGGTGATTGAAATGCACCAGCGCCTCGTCCAGCTTCACGCCCATGCGCTGCTCGCGCAGCACCAGCGCGAACTCCTGCGATAGTGGCGGCTCGATGTCGCGCGCCAGACTCTCCAGCGCGGGGGTAAAGCCCAGGCCGGCTCGCATGCTGCCAGCGATCATCATCAAGCCGTCGGGCAACTGCTGCTGGATCTTTTCCATGCGCCGCTGGCGCATCCACGCATAGGCCTTCTTGGGCAACACCAGCACCAGCACCAGGGCCACCAGCGCCAGCAGCGGATTGCCCGACACCACCCATAACAGGAGCGGCAGCACCACCATCGCCACCACATTCACGCGGAACAGGTTGCCGGTGTCCATGAACATGAACATGTCGGCCAGGTTGAAGCGCGCCTGCTCGGTGAACACCTCCTGGTAACGCCCCCAGAACACCGTCGAGGAGCGCGCCACCAGAAAGCCCATCAAAGTCACGCAGACGAATACCGCCAATGCGATCACCGCCATGTCAGCGCTCCTCGCCAGCCGGGCGGAATATGCCCAGATCCACCGGCACGCCACGCGAGGCTAGCTCCTCGTAGAACTCCGGCACCGAGCCGGTCGCCCCGAACACACCACGCACCTTGCCGTTGGGGCCACCCTGGTCCCGCGCGCGGAACACAAACAGATCCTGCGTCTGGATGGTGCCGCTTTCGATGCCGGTGATCTCGCAGATATGGGTGATCTTGCGCGAGCCGCAGGGGAAGCGCCGCTGGTGGATGATCAGGTCGATCGCCGAGGCGATCTGCTCGCGCACCACCACCATCGGCAAATCCATGCCCGACATCATCACCATTACCTCCAGACGCGACAGCGCGTCTCGCGGCGAGTTGGCGTGGGCGGTGGTGAGCGAGCCTTCGTGGCCGGTGTTCATGGCTTGCAACATGTCCAGCGCCTCGCCGCCACGACACTCACCCACCACGATGCGGTCCGGTCGCATACGCAAGGCGTTGCGCACCAGGTCGCGAATGGTGATCAGGCCCTTGCCTTCCACGTTGGCCGGCCGCGATTCCATCGCCACCAGGTTGGGCTGGCTGAGCTTGAGTTCCGCGGCGTCCTCGATGGTGACGATGCGCTCGTGATCGGGGATGAAGTTGGACAGGATGTTGAGCAGCGTGGTCTTGCCCGAACCCGTGCCGCCGGTCACCACGATGTTGCGACGCTCGCGCACGGCCACCTGCACGAACTCCAGCATCTCCTGATTGATGGAGCCGTACTGCAACAGGTCCTCGCCGCGGAGCTTGCGCTTGCTGAACTTACGAATGCTCACGCTGGGACCGCGCAGCGCCACCGGCGGAATCACCGCATTGACACGGGAGCCGTCCGCCAGGCGCGCATCCACCATGGGCGAGCTTTCATCGATACGTCGGCCCAGGGGCCCCACGATACGCTCGATGGCCGCGAGCACGGCCTTGTCGTTGGTAAAGATCACCGGCGACTTTTCAATGCGACCGGACCGCTCGATGAAGATCTCGTCGTGGCAGTTCACCATCACTTCGGTGACGGTGTCGTCGTCCAGCAGATCCTCCAGCGGCCCCAAGCCGATCGCCTCGTCCAGCACTTCCTTGGCCAGGCGTCGTCGGTTGATGGTCTTGGGAAGCTCGGCGGAGAACTCGCGATCGATGATCTCGTCGATCAGGGTGGCGGTCTTGCTGCGCAGCTCTTCGTCGGTCATGCCGCGCACATCCACGCGGCGTAGGTCCATCTGGCGCACCAGCGACTGGTGCACGCGGGTTCGCCACTCCAGCATGTCCGGCGGCATCACCACCGTGGAGGGCAGCTGCACGACCTCCTCGCGCACTGGCGCGGGCGGTTCGGCGGCCAGTTCGTGATTGGACGCCGGCATGGGCGGCACGATCACCTGCTCGCTGGGCGCATCCGCCAGCACGCGCAGCCGATAGGCGCCGATCAGCACGAGGTCGTTGCGCTGTAGCGGACCATGCTCGCTCTGCACGCGCACGCCATTGACGGTAATGGGCGCCCGTGCGCTCAGCACTTCGATGAATACGCCCATCTTGCGCGCACTGAGCGTGGCGTGCTCCTTGGCGATATTCCAGCCCTGCAACATCACCAGGTTGTCTTCGCCTCGGCCGATGCCGCAGGTGGTGTTAAGGCAGCGCACCTGGCGGGGATCGCGGTTTGCGGTTTCGATGACGACTTCGAACATGGGTCTACCTCAATCAACGATATCGCTGCCGGCCACCTTGCGCATGTCATCGCGCAGGTGGTCGCTCTTCTCGATCAGCTCGCGGTTCTTGGGCGACGCCGCATCGATGACCACCGGTGTCACGAAGATCACCAGGTCGGTGCGGTTGCGCTGAAAGTTTCGCGAACGGAACAGGCTGCCGAAGATCGGCACATCGCCCAGGCCAGGCACCTTGTCGAAGGTCTTGGACGCCGTGGCATCCACCAGGCCGGAGATGACGATCGAGTCGCCCTCGTGCACATTGAGCTGCGCACTGGCGCGGCGCGTGATGAAGCCGGGGTAGCCCTGAACCGTCACACTGGGATCGATGCGGCTGATCTCGGTTTCGATATCGGTGGAGATATCCCCGGCCGCGCTCACGATCGGCGCGATGTGCAGCTTGATGCCGTACTGCTTGTACTCGACCGTTGTTTCGCCCAGCCCCTGGGTGATCGGAATGGGCACTTCGCCGCCGACCAGGAAGTCCGCGATGCCTCCACTGCGCGCGGCCAGCTGCGGTGCAGCCAGCTCCCAGGCGTTGCCGGTCTGCTCCATGATGTTGATCTGCGAGGCGATCGACGTGGCGATACCGAAGTACGACGGCGTGCCGGGCACGCGCAGCGGCAGATTCACAGCCTGGCCGATGGCGTCGATGCCCTTGAACGCCGGGTCGGTCAAGCGGTAATAGGGGTTGGTCACCCAGTCATGCACCAGGCCGCCGCCGGGGCCGGCGATCATGCTGTCCCACTTGATGCCCAGGTCGCTCATGGCCTTCTTGTCGAACTCCATGATGCGCACCTGCATCATCACCATCGGCTTCATGTCCACGGCATTGGCGCTGGTGAAATCCAGCACCTGTGGATACAGCTTCTTGATGGCCGCCACCTTGGCCACGTCAATGGGCGTCAGGTCGCTGCCGGTCATCACCACGTTGCTGCCCACGGCGTTGACGCGAACGCCACTGCCCTGCCCCACCAGTCGCGCCACCAGCTCGGCCGCCTGATCCGCGTTGCCGGCGCCGACATGCACGCTGATGCTGCGCTGCGTTCCATCGCTCAGCCACAGCTGCATCGACGTATCGCCGGGCTGGTTGGCGATCAGCACCAGCTCGCGATTGCCCAGCACTTTCACGTCCAGGAGTTTGCCATCGCCCACGGCCACCCGGCTGATCGGCCCGGGCGCGCGCTGCACCAGCGCCTGCCCCGCATACATGCTCAACGCATTGGGAATCACCTGATTATTGGCCGGCGCAGCCTCGCCCGAAGGCTCAGCCGACACCGCAGCGCCCACGCCCATCACCAGCGTCGCCAGCAGCAACGCCTTACCCACGCATTTGATCGCTTCCATGCTCAACCTTTTCCACCAATGATGAATTGGATACCCGACTCTCGCAGCACGGGCTTGCCCATCCGCAGCAAATCCGCCTTGCTGAGGGTTTCCAGCGCAAAGGGCTGCTTGTCGCCCGCACTACGCAACATCACCCGCAGCTCGCCGGCCTTCATGGCCATGCCAAGGCGTTGGGCGTCCACCGGCGTCAGGCCGAGTGTGAGATTGGAGTAGCTGCCGTCATCGCCAGTCGGCTTGACGCCCTGCGCGCGCTTGCCCGTGGCGAGCACCAGCACGTCCCCCAGCAGTGGGCGAATCTGGTCCTTGCCGGCCGCCGCATCACCGGTGAGCAGCAGCATGATGTCCACGTGATCGCCCGGCACGATCAGGCCGGAGACCGAGCCCGACTCGTCCACGCTGATGGTGTAGGCCACCTTGTTCGCATCGATCACGGTGGAGAAGTGGTCGCTGACCAGGTCGATGGCGCTACCCGGAATGGGTGCCCCCTTGCCCAGCGGCGAGCGCAACAGCTGGCCGAGATAGGTCTGGTAGTTCTCCGGCGTCAGCGCATCGGCAGGCACGAACTGCACCGGTACATCGCGCGTGGCCACGTCGTCGTCGCCCAGCAGGGCGCCCTTCTCAAGGTCATGCACCGGCACGACCACGGTACGTGTGGCTTCCGGGGTGACCTGGGTGCGCGCCGCCACCTGGTTGTTGATGTAGTGCACGGCCATGAAGCTCGCGGCGATGCCCAGCAGAATGGCAACCCCGAGAAAGAGCAGGTTGCGGTTGATCTTTGGCATGAGAGTTCCCTTCCTTTAAATCCAGCTGATGGACAATGCGTAGACAAAGCCGCTGTAGGCTTCCTTGAAGCGTTTGATCAACTCGGGTATCGCCGTGGGATCGACCACCAGCACCAGTACCAGGAACGAAACCACGATGAGGTACTCCGCGACGGCGCTGCCGCGTTGGCGCCGACGGAGGCCGGCATGAATCAGGCGTTGCATGGCAGGCTTCCTCACGGCTGCAAAACGTTGATCAGGACCTGCGACTGGGCAGCACCCTCGCGCATCACGAGCAAGGTGAGCTTGCTGTCACCCCGCTCGTAACGCATGACGCAATCGGCATCGCGGCAATGGCCGGCGTCGCTGGGCTTCCAGCCATCGGCGACCAGCCTTTCCTTGAAGTACGCCGCGTTCTGCGCCGGCGACAGCGCATTGCGCATGGCCACCGTGCGCGCCGGCACGCTGTCGTCGGGGTAGGCGATGTCGTTGAACACCTTTGACCCCATGGGTGCCGGCAGCCCCTTGCCCGGTACGAAGTGCGTCGGTGCGCCGCCCACGTCGACGATGCCGATGTTGCCCTTGCTGCCTGCGCCGCTATGGCTTACCTGCACGGTGACGAAGTAGTCGCCTTCGCGATGCCCGATCACCTGGGACGGGCCCATGCGATTGACCACGACGTCCTTGCCCCAGGCCTGCCGATAGAACGCCACCACCTCGTCCTGGCTACGCGCCGAGGAAAAGACCTGTGCGTGCATGTCCAAGCCGTTGAAGACGATGTGCTTGGCGACGTCCTCCGTCGCGGTACCCGCGGGCAGGGGTGGACTGGGCCAACCACCCGCGTGCGCAGCACCTGCCATCAGCAGACCGGCAAGCACCGCGAGCCAATGCTCAGCGCGGGTTCGCATACTTCACCAGCTTGTCGGAGGGCACTACATCCGGCGCCATCTTGCCCAGCTCGAATTGGCTGAAGCCCGGCGTAAAGATTTGATTGACGAACGGAATGGCGCCAAGCAGGTCGATCACGTTGCTGGTGAGGTTGTCGAACTTGTCGCCCAGCAGGGCCGTTGGCACCAATGGCCGAATGACATTGCGCACTGTGCGATTGCTGGCGCCGGGAATGCCCTTGCCATTGCGATCCTCGCCACCGCCGCCTGCGTCCCAGGCGTCGGCCAGCAGCACCGTGCGCGAGGAAAAATCCAGCTGCATGCGGTTGAGCGGATCAAGGAAGGTCAGCGCGCTGCCGTCGCGCCCCAGGATCAGCTCCGGCTTGGCGTGCACCTCGGCGGTCACCAGCCCCTTGCTGTTGGGCGGCAGGTTGCCGAGCGACTTGGCGACCTTGCCGATCATGGACAGACCCTTGTCCAGGTAGCCGGGCGAACTGTCCTGCTTGTACACCTGCAAGGTCACGGCATTGGGCTTGAGCAGCTCCCTGCCGGCGAAGGTGGTGAGCATCGCGTCGTTGAACTTGGCCGGCACCGTGGCATTGCTGCGCACGGTGTCCTTGCTGTCGCCGTACTGGCGAATGCGCAGGGCCTGCTCCATCTGATCGTGTCCCGGCAACTGCTCGCCCAGCAGCGAACGATCCGCCGTGGCCGCCCAGGCGGCAGCCCGCGCAGCGGACTGGGTCTGCTGCTTTACGTGGATGTACTGGCCCAGCAACATCACGCCGGCCGCCAATGGCACCAGCACGATGCAGGCAATGGCCATCTCGACCAGGCTTTGCCCTTTTTGGCGGTGCGGCGATCCATGCCGCCTGCGCCGGTTGCTCCGATGCATCGCTTCCATCGCTTCCTCCCTCCCACGGCCCTTGTCAGGGCGAGGCGTTGATCGCTACTCCGGACGGCACCTCGAATACCTTGCCGTCGATGGTCTGGCCCACCGTCATCTTCTGCGTTGCCCATTCCCGGCCATTGCCTTGTGGCGGATGGCGCCACAGCACGATGCTGTTTGTGCGGCCGCTCAGGCCTTCGCCGTCGTCCACCACGTCGGAGGAGAAGCCCCAGGCCTTGCCGCCGCTCCACACGCACGCCTCGCCCACCGTCGGTTGCGCGATGCGCTGGCATGGCTGGCCGGCCGCGCTGGCGGTACCTGCCGACTGCGCCATCAAGTCGCCCTGCCCTTGCTTGCCCAGTTGCGCGGCCACGGCGGCGCGCAAGGCGGCATCGTCATCGCCGCCACTGGACATGTCCGCCGCGCGCGCATCGCTCTGTGCCTGGCGCACCACGCCGTCAGAGTGCTGCCGCGTCCCGGTTCGGCCAACCAAATCGATGTCGATGGCCTCGCCGGGCTTGACGATGGCCAGGGTCTGTTCGTGCACGACCTTGAACTGGCACGTGCCGATCACCTGGAAATCCCAGTGCTCGGCGCGTTCGGCCACGCGCGCGCCTTGGTACCACAGGTCGTAATAGGTGCGACCTAGCTTGCCCACCACATCATCACCCAGCGGCTGCGTGGGCATCGGCCCCTTCTGGCAATCGGCGAGCGCCTGGCGGTAATCGTCTTCACGCGCCGGCTTGCCTTCGCGCAGCACCACCATGGTCTGGGTGACATGTATGGGTGGCGTCGCACTGGCCGCATTGCCGGCATCGTCCTTGCCATCATCGGCATGGCGATCACCCGCCGAGCACGCCGCCAGTGGAAACAGCATCAGAACCGAGAGCAGACCACTCAAAGCACGTTGTTGCATGGGCTTCCTTGAACACATGGGAAATTCATTCGTCACTTCACGCAAGGCGCGACGAAGCCGTAACTCACGGCCACCTCCTGGCGCACCACGCACGGCGTATCGATCAGGCGCACCTGCCAGTACGGACTGAACAAGCTGCCCAGCTCACGACGCGAATCGATCACACTGGGGAACAGTTCGCGCGGCCGGCTGAAATACACCTGCGCCGACGACAACGCCGTCATGGTGTTGTTCACCGACTGGTCCTGCGTCTGGAAGTCGGGTGGACCGCCGATGCCCTGCACGTTCTGGCTGGTGCGCACGGTATTCATGGGCTGCTCCACCAGCACGGTGAAGATCGGCCCCACGTCCACCGCACCCAGTCCGTTCTGTCCCGCAGACCGGCCGTTGTCGTAAGGCACCGTGGCCTTGTTCGGGGCGATGTCGTTGTAGTCGGGCAAGCCCGGCGCCTTGCCGGTGTAGCTCTTCAGCCAGGCCTTGTTCGTGCCCCCCATGGCTGGCGACGACAACACCCGACCACTCGCGGAGTTATTGTCCAGGCCATCCGCATAGCGGCTGTAATGGCCGCGATCGATGTCGTAAGGGGAGTCCCAGCCACGCCCGCCATTGATGCCCGGTGAAGCGATGGAGCGGAAGGACGTCGGATTGCCGGCCACGGCCGCCGCACCGCCCCACGCCAACGGCACGTCCAGCTTGACCGGCGGTATCCACGAGCGGAACTTGACGTTGAGCGTGTCCACGCCCACCCAGTCCTGGTAGTTCACCAAGTCGGTACCGCCACGCTTGTGGATCGGCCCGATACCACCATTGCGCTGGCGCGAGAAGCCATCGCGCGCCTCCATCACCACATTGGCGAAGCGGTCCGCATCGCTGGTGCGACGACCGTTGGTGGGGATGGTGTATCGACGGGCGTACTGCGTGGCCACAAGGGCATCCGATTCCAGCAACCCCATGCCGCGTACGCCCACGGTCGCCTTGTTGTCGGTGTTGAGCGCCACGATACGGCGCGCCAGCAGCAACGAAGACTGCGGCTCGCCGATGGCGATCAGCTGGGATGCATCGGAGTAGACGGTGTCCAGCGCACTGATCGTGGTGACCGCCGCCGAGAACGCCACCTGCATGCCGTCGCGCAGCTCCTGCACGGCGACCTTCACTTCGTTGAGTACCGACACCATCTCCTGCAGCGCCGCACCGACTTCGGCGCCGACGATGCTGATGTCGAAGATGATCGCAATCGCTTGCACGGCATCCTTGAAGTTGTCCGTGCCGCGCAACATGAAATTGGTCCAGGAGTACCAGCTCACCATCTGCGCCACGGCGACCTGGTTCGCCACGGTAGCGCGATTCATATAGGCGATGAGGTTGAACGCGCGCGCCTGCTCCACCGCTACGCTGTAGGCAGCGGCATCGGCCGTGTTTACCAGCTCGACCTTTTTGGAAACGGTCTGCCCGGTGTTGAACAGCACGATCACGCCAAGGCACAACACCAGCAGGCTCACGATGGCAAGCACCAGCGCTTGTCCGCGCACCGATGCTCGGCTCGTCATCCTTTGTGCCACCAAACCTGCCCGTGGCGATGTGATCAATCGATTTCTCATGGGCCCATCATCCAGTTGACACCCACAACCCAAGAACGCTGCCGGGCATGGCGCCCGGCAACGTGTCAGCTAATCGGTTCTGCAAAGGCGCAGCACCGCACGCGCGCCGCTCAGCGGCACGTCATGGCTAACCCAAGGATGAAAACGAAACTACGCCGAGGCGTTACTGGGCGGTCTCGTTGTTGTAGCTCTTGAGGGTCTTGTCCTTGGTGCCCTCGGCATGGGCCTTGTTGCCCTGGTTGCCTGCACGATTGATGTCTTCCGTGGCGCTCTGGCCAGACAGCTCGCGGGCCATGCCGCCGACCTGCGCACGCGCGGTGCCACCGAAATAGGTGACGGCCGCAATGGCAGCGATGGCGATGAGTGCGGTGATGATGATGTATTCCGTCATGCCCTGACCGCGCTGACGGATGTTGACGGAGGTATTGCGCTTACTCTGACGCTTGCAGTTCATCGGACTTCCTCTTTTTTGATGAAGTTACGGCCCGTCCATGACGAGTCCGATCCACTTAAGGATCAAAGAGGCAAGCGTCCCCTGTATCAGTCTTGCGACTACGCATGCACCGAATTTGCCTTACAAATTTCGGCGGCGTGGAAACTAACGAACTGCGATGACGACTTTGCAAAAACTTGAGCGCAATTTTTTTTATTTGTGATGGTCATCACGAAAAAAGCCTGCCTTGTTCATGGTTGTCAAGGAAATGTGCAGAAAATGCCTACACTGAACGGAAACCTGCGAAGTGAGTTCTCGCGCTCTTTCAAATCCTTACGGCTTCGCTATGGTTACGCCCTCACTGGATGGAGGAGCTGCCTTACATGAGGTTTCTCTCGCGCGGCGTGCGCCGGATGGCAGCACTCGCTCTGCTTGTCGGCCTTGGCCTGGGCACCGCATCGGGCGCGGATGTCGCCGGATCACATGACCACCCGCTGGTATCGCGCTTCAGCGGCTCCACCATCATCGGCTACCAGCAAGTGGCCTACGACAAGGCCACGCTTCCCCTGGGGCCACTCAACGCCAGCTCCGTCACCGAGGTGCTCGAAGGGCGCGTCACGCGCATTGCCTACGAGGCCCCTGCCGGGAAATCCCTGCTGGAGGTGTATCGCAACTTTGCCCAGGCATTGGCGCAGGCGGGCTTCAAGACTCGCTTTGAATGCGCGGACGCGGCCTGCGGCAATGCGGCTGACTTTTCCGACCGCGTGATCCAGCCGCTGTTCGAACCCATGCATGCGCGTAATGCCATGGAGCATGCGCTTTACGCCGTGGACGGCCATATGCAACAGCTCACCGCCCGGCTCGATCGTCCGGAGGGTGCCGTCCATCTGTCGCTGATGGTGGTGCAGGCCGAGCAGAACCGACCCGTGGGGGTGTTGCTGCAGTTGGTGGAAGCACAGTCGATGGCCACCGGACAGGTCACTGTGGACGCCAAGGCGATGAGCCAGGGCCTGAGCCGGCAGGGTCATATCGCGCTCTACGGTATCCACTTCGCGACGGACAGCGCCAACCTCACCACCGATTCGGACGCCACGCTGGCCCAGATGGCGCAGTTGCTCAAGAGCGAGCCGACACTCAAGGTCTTCATCGTCGGCCACACCGACAACACCGGAGAGCGCAATCACAACCTGCAGCTCTCCCAGTCGCGCGCCGAATCGGTGGTGAAGGCACTGAGCACACGGTACGGCATCACCGCCTCGCGGCTCGCCGCCAAGGGCATTGGCGCCTACGCGCCGGTGGCCAGCAACCAGGACGACGCCGGCCGCGCGCAAAACCGACGCGTCGAACTGGTGGCGCAGTAGTACCTCCCTCCCCTTTCCCCCGGAGTACGCCCCGATGACACTCACCCTTACCAAGCAGCGTCTGTACGGCATTGCGCTCGGCTTGCTGCTGCCTGCAGCCTGCGCGACGGCGCAAGGCATCGAATCGCACGCGCTGACGCCAGCCGACAAAGTGGCTGTTCGCCAGTACGTCATCACCGAAGCCGTGTTCGCCAAGATGCGTGCCGTGAGCAAGGACGCCGACGCCAAGGGCGTGAAGATCACGCCGTTCAAGCCCGGCGCACATTCGCTCGACGAATCGGCTGGCGCACTGGATGCGCAGCCCGCCGCTCAGGCCATTCTTCGCGCCCATGGCATCAGCTCGCACGACTACGTGCTGGCCAGCGCCGCCACGCTGGGCGCCATCATGACGGTGAAATACGGTTCGGATAAGTCCAAGGCCAACGGCGATGTGCTGGTCAACCCGGCCAACATCGCCTTCGTGCAGAAACACATGGCCGAACTGGGCGCAGACGACAACTGAGTCAGGGGCACTTCCTGTCGAGGGAAGGAGCCCTGCAGAATGCGCGGCCCGGCACGCTGATATCGCGTCGTGCCGGTACGCCACGAGGGAACGATGAGCGACGATCTTCACTTTTCAAACAACTACCGCGACCTTTGCCAGCAATACGGCACCGGCGCTGGCTTTCAGTTCGAGTTCTATTGCCAGAGTTGCAGCGACAGCTGGCGCTCACCGTTTGCGCCCTACCGCAGCGGCCAGGCCTCGGGCTGGATGCGCGAGATCGGCAATTTCGCCAGCAACTTGCTTGGCGGCCTGAGCAACGGCCTGGATAACGCCGTCGAAGGGCTCGCGAAAGCCGGCTGGGGCAGCGCGCGCGATGAGGCATTCAAGGAGGCGATCGCCTCGGCCCAGGCCCACTTTCATCGCTGCGCACGCTGCCACAGCCACGTGTGCGATCGCTGCTGGAGCGTGGACAGCGGCCTGTGCCAGCGCTGCGCCCCGGACCTCGCGGCCGAAGTACAGGTGGCTCGCCACCAAGGCCAGGTCGAAGCGAGCACCGAGCGCGCCCGCGACCAAGGCAAGGCACAGGCAGCCCAGGTGGATGTCACCAGCGCCAAGCAATTGGTGTGTCCGCAATGCGGCTGCGAAGCGCGCGGGGGCAAGTTCTGCCCCGACTGCGGCTTTCACCTGGCGGTGCCGGATGCCTGTGGCGGCTGTCATGCGCCACTGCCGGCCGGCAGCAAGTTCTGCCCCGAGTGCGGCCAGCGCGCCAGCGCGGCCTGATAGCGAACGTTCGATCTCCGTACGGCGCAGGCCAGCGGATGGCGCTGGCTGCGTCGAGATCCTGGGTCGCCCCCAGGCACGTCAAGCACGGCGCACGGGAACACCCGGCGCCGTGCATGACACGCCGCTTACGCTCTACCATGACCGGCCAAGCCCCGGAGTTCCTATGAGCACGAGCATCCTCACCAGTGACCAGGGCGGCGTTCGCCGCATCACGCTCCATCGCCCGCAGGTGCACAACGCGTTCGATGACGCGCTGATTGCCGAACTCACCACGGCACTGGAACAGGCCGGTGCGGACGAGCACGTGCGCGCGGTGGTGCTCACCGGCGAGGGCGCGAGTTTCTCCGCCGGTGCCGACCTCCACTGGATGCGCGGCATGGCAAGCGCGAGCGAAGCGGAGAATCGCGAGGACTCGCTGCGCCTGGCCAAGCTCATGCGCACCCTGCAATACCTGCCCAAGCCCACCATCGCGCGCGTCAACGGCGCGGCGTATGGCGGTGGCGTGGGGCTGGTGGCCTGCTGCGACATCGCCATTGGCGTGGAAGGCGCGCGCTTTGGCCTCACCGAGGTCAAGCTCGGCCTGGTGCCCGCCGTGATCTCGCCGTATGTGATCCATGCCATCGGCCTGCGGCAGGCGCGCCGACTGTTCCTTACCGGCGAGCTGTTCGATGCCGGCACCGCGCTCGCCATCGGCCTGCTCCATCAATGTGTACCGCCCGCGCAACTCGACGAAAGCGTCGATGCCGCACTGGCCCTGCTCGCCAAGGCTGGCCCACTGGCCCAAGCCGAAGCCAAGCAACTCGCCTTGCGCATGGCCGGCGCCTCGCACGAGCACGCCGAACGGCTGGATCAGGAAAATGCCGCGCTGATTGCCCGCCTGCGCGTATCGGCCGAAGGCCAGGAAGGGCTTTCGGCCTTTCTCGGCAAGCGCGCCGCCGCCTGGTGCACACCCGACTGACGCCATCCGCGCCAAACTCCACCCACGCAGTCATCGCCAAGGAACGAGCCATGATCGATCACGTCGGCCTGCAGGTATCGGGCTACGAACGCAGCCGCGACTTCTATCGCAAGGTGTTCGCCCCGCTGGGCGCCAGCCTGGTGATGGAAGTGACCGCCGAGCAGACCGGCGACGGTGCACACGCCGGCTTCGGCACAAACGGCAAGCCCAGCTTCTGGATCGGCACCTCCTCGCACGGGCATGCCGCCGGGCCGGTGCACGTCGCCTTTGCCGCCGACAGCCGCGCGGCCGTCGATGCCTTCCACGCCGCCGCGCTGGCGGCCGGCGGCAAGGACAATGGCGCGCCAGGCCTGCGTCCGCACTATCACGAGCACTACTACGGCGCTTTCGTGCTCGACCCGGACGGACACAACATCGAAGCCGTCTGCCACCGGCCCGAATAAGGCAACGCAGCGGGTTTTGCTGCGCCGCGCATCGGCGGCGACGCGGCAATCTGCTAGTTTTAGGGGCTTCGCCCTACCCCCGGATGTCGCATGTTCGAGCGCGTACTCATTGCCAACCGCGGCGAGATCGCCTGCCGCGTGATCCGCACCTGCCGACGCCTGGGCATCCACACCATTGCGGTCTACTCGGAGGCGGACGCCAACGCCCAGCACGTGCGCCTGGCCGACGAAGCCTGGCCGATCGGCGGCCCGCGCCCCACCGAGTCGTACTTGCGCGGTGACGTCATCCTCGACGTCGCCCGCCGCAGCGGCGCGCAGGCCATCCACCCCGGCTATGGCTTTCTGTCCGAGAACACCGCGTTCGCGCGCGCCTGCATCGAGGCCGGCGTGGCCTTTATCGGCCCACGCCCGGAGAGCATCGACGCCATGGGCTCCAAGGCCGCGGCCAAGGCGCTGATGGAACAGCATGCCGTGCCACTCGTGCCCGGCTACCACGGCGAGAACCAGTCACTCGACACGCTCGCCGCCGAGGCGCGTCGCACCGGCTTCCCGCTGATGATTAAGGCGGCTGCCGGCGGTGGCGGCAAGGGCATGCGCATCGTGCGCAGCGAGGCGGAGTTTGCCGATGCGCTGGCATCGGCACAGCGCGAGGCCGCCAGTGCGTTCGGTGACACACGCGTGATCCTGGAGCGCTATGTGGAGCATCCGCGCCACATCGAGTTCCAGGTGTTCGGCGACACGCACGGCCAGGTCATCCATCTCAACGAGCGCGAGTGCTCGGCCCAGCGTCGCTACCAGAAAGTGCTGGAAGAAACGCCCTCGCCTTTCCTTGACGATGCGCGCCGCGCGGCCATGGGCGCCGCCGCGGTGGCTGCTGCCAAGGCGGTGAACTACGTCGGCGCGGGCACGGTGGAATTCATCGTTGGCCAGGATGGCGAGTTCTTCTTCATGGAGATGAACACGCGCCTGCAGGTGGAGCACCCCGTCACCGAGGAAACGCTCGGCCTGGACCTGGTGGAATGGCAATTGCGCGTGGCGGCCGGCGAGGCGCTGCCGCTGGCGCAGGAGCAGATCCACGCGCGCGGCCATGCCATCGAGGTGCGCCTGTACGCGGAAGATCCCGACCAGAACTTCCTGCCCGGCTCGGGCAAGCTGCTCACGCTGCGCCTGCCGGCGCCGTCGCGCCATGTGCGCCTGGATGGCGGCGTGATCGAGGGTGACACGGTCACCATCTTCTACGACCCCATGATCGCCAAGCTGATCGTGTGGGACATCGACCGCCCGCAAGCCCTGCAACGTCTGCGCGATGCGCTGATGCGGTGCGAGATCGTCGGGCCGAAATCCAATATTGCCTTCCTCGAACGCCTCGCTCGCCACCCTGTAGTCGTGGAAGGGCGCATCGATACGGGTTATCTGGATCGCCATCTCCAGGAATTTCTGGCCGGCGATACGGCGCCGATGGATTCGGTGCTATTCGCTGCCACCACGGCGGCCCTGCTGCACGATGAGCGCGCCGCCACGTCACCGCCGGCAGGCCGCACCGATCCGCACTCGCCCTGGGCACAGGTCGACGCCTGGCGCGTCGGTCATGCCGGCAAGCGCATCGTGGCCCTCTCGCTGCACGGTCAGCGTCACGAGGTGGAAGCCCATGGCCATGGCGGCGATTACCGGCTTCACCACGCAGATGCCCACGTCGACGTGCGCGGCGCCCGCCTGGATGGCGAGGCGCTGAGTGCGCGTTTCGATGGGCAATCCCTGCGCTTGCCCTTGCGCACGGACGCCTCGCGCGTGACCGTGCACGACGTGCAGGGCAATCGTTACACCTTCGAGCGTGCGCCGGCCTTTGCCTGGCAATCGAAGGAAGGCGGCGGCGGCAACCAGGTGGTCGCGCCCATGCCCGGTCGCATCGTGCTGGTGAAGGCCCAGCCCGGCGACAGCGTGGAAGAAGGCCAGGAGCTGCTGGTGATGGAAGCCATGAAGATGGAACTGGCACTCAAGGCACCGCGCGCCGGCACCATCGACAGCGTATCCGCCGCGCAGGGCGATTTTGTGGAGGCGGATACCGTGCTGGTGCGCTTTGGCGATTGATGCCTTTGGGTGCCACCGACATTGCCGGTGATCAGGGTACTCACACAAGCACCGCGCCCGTGCATTTAGCGCAGCGCTACTGCAGCGGCTTCGCTCGACAACGCGTCCTGGGCAAGCCGCCGCAAACCATCCACGCGATTCCGTCGCCGCTGTCGGCGGGATCGCGCTATGCTCGGCGTCTATGAACGCCAGCCACCATGTCCGCATTGTCGAAGTCGGCGCCCGCGACGGCCTGCAGAACGAAAAGACCCTGCTGCCGACCGACGTGAAGATCGCCCTGATCGACCGTCTCTCCAGCACCGGCCTGCAGAGCATCGAAGCCACCAGCTTCGTCAGCCCCAAGTGGGTACCGCAAATGGCCGACGCCACGGAGGTCTACCAAAGCATCCGCAAAGTGCCTGGCGTGAGCTATCCGGTGCTGGTGCCCAACGAACAAGGTTACGAGCGCGCACGCGCGGTGGGCGTCACCGAAGTGGCCGTGTTCACGGCCGCCTCCGAGGCGTTCAACCGCAAGAACATCAACGCCTCCATCGACGAATCCATCGAACGCTTCCTCCCGGTGCTGGAACGCGCGAAGGCCGATGGCGTGAAGGTGCGTGGCTACGTTTCCACCGTGCTGGGCTGCCCCTATCAGGGCGAGGTGCCCGTGTCGGACGTGGTCCGCGTAGCCCAACGACTGCATGCGCTGGGCTGCTACGAAGTGTCGCTGGGTGACACCATTGGCGTGGGCACGCCGGCGAAGGCGCGCGCCATGCTGCGTGCGGTGGCGCAGGAAGTACCCATGAACGCGCTGGCGGTGCATTTCCACGACACCTACGGCCAGGCCTTGGCGAACATCCTCGCTTGCCTGGAAGAAGGTGTGCGGGTGGTGGACAGTGCCGTCTCCGGCACCGGCGGCTGCCCCTACGCCAAGGGCGCCACCGGCAACGTCGCCAGCGAAGACGTGGTGTACATGCTGCATGGCATGGGCATGCACACCGGCATCGACCTGGACATCCTCATCGCCACCGGCGCCTGGTTGTCCGGACAGTTGCACAAGGAAACCGCGAGCCGAGTCACGCGGGCACGCACCGCCGCCTGATCTGCCTGCGTCGCCACCGCTGAGACGCCTGGCGCGCATGCTGCACCTTTCCAGCCGCGTCCGCTGCCCCATGGATGACGAGTTCCAGCCGCCACGCTTCGCCCCAAAGGGGCGCGCCTATGTGTACGTGCTGCCCTGCCGCGACGAAGATCTGCTCAAGATCGGCTACTCGCGCGATCCGCTGCAACGCTTCCACAGCCTGCACCGGCGCTTCTACGCGTTCTTCGACCTGGAGCGCGGCTTGTTGATCGAAACCGAACGCACTGCGCAGGCGCGACGCATCGAGCGGCGCCTGCTGACCACCTGGGTTGACCAACGCGCCCCCGCGCCCTTGGTGGTACGGGCTGCCGCCGCCGGTGAAACCGAGTGGTATCGCGGCATCGACGCAAAAGCGGTCGCACTGGCGCAACAGATCGCCCAGGAGGAAGCACTTCCGGTACACCAGCCACTGCGCGCCTGGCTCGCCGCAACGCTCGCGCCCCGGGCCGACGCCCTGTACGACTGGAGCGAACGCATGCTTGCCGCCGCACGCGAGGAAGAGGCGTACGCGCAGCTTGGCGAGGCCGGCCCTGTGGCCCGCTCGTTGCTGGAAACCCTGAGCCTGTGCGAAGGCGTTGGGCTGTCTCTGGAGCACCGCCTGCCCGCTTCGGTGCTGGACTGGTACCGTTTCGGCCCACATAGGTCGCTGTTCGGCGACTGAGCGTCCGGTTTCGCGCCCGCCAGGGGCGATTTGGTCGCCGATTCCCCGGTTTCGTCGCATCCCCTCTCCCGCCGACAGGCTGGCTGGGTATGCTCCGCTTCGCCCATCCACTTTGCCGCCGGGATAACCCTGTGATCACCAGCCTGCTCTTTGTTTTTCGCCTGGTTCTGGCCTGGTTCCTGGTGTTGCTTTTTGCCACGCTGGTGCTGGGCAATACGCCGCCCTTTCGGTTCTTCGATCTCGGCGGCAGCGTGGTGTTGCTCATCGCCATCGCCCTCGTCATGGTCGCCACCAGCGCCGTGTCGCACCTGCGCCGCGTGCGCTTGATCGCGGGCCACATCAATGAGGAAAGCGCCAGCAATCGCCAGCGCCGCCGCGTCGAAGTTCCGCTGGATGCCGACGAAGCTTTCGATCTGCTCGACGCCGCCATTCGCGAACTACCCGGCACCAAGGAAGTGGAGAGCGCCCGCGACAGCCTGCAAGTGCGCGCCAAATTAGAGCGCTCACAACCCTATGGCCACAGCGCGTTCGGGCGACTGAACCCCACCACCTGGTTCGGCCACCTGCGCAACCAGATTCTCGCCACCGTTACGCCGGGCGATGGCAGTAGCAGCATCACCCTCATCTGCGAACCGGAGGCGGCCGCGTGGAGTGACCTGTTCCGCGTGGACGACGGCACCAACCTGGAGAACGCCGAGGCCGTTACCCGCGCCATCACGCGCCGCCTCGCCGAGCGCCGTCGCCACGAAAAGATGCACGCGAAGCAGACCGAGAGCGAGAAAGAACGCACCATCGCCCGGCTGAACTTGCTGCATGCACAAGTGGAGCCGCACTTTCTCTACAACACGCTGGCGAGCGCGCAGTACCTCACCCGCACGGACCCGGCCCAGGCCGACCGCATGCTCGGCCACCTGATCCATTACCTGCGCCACTCGCTGCCACTCACCGACGACGCACTCTCCACCATCGGCAACGAACTGGAACGCACACGCGCCTACCTGGAGATCATGAAGTTGCGCATGGGCCCGCGCCTGTCGCTGCAGATCGATGTGCCCGACGCACTGCGCCCGATCACGCTGCCGCCCATGATGTTGCAGACCCTGGTGGAGAACGCCATCAAGCACGGCCTGGAGCCCAAGCCTGGTGGCGGCACCGTGTGGATTCTGGCTCGCCGCGAGGAGAACAGCGTCACCATCACCGTCGCCGACGACGGACGCGGTTTTGGCGCGGCGACCGGCGGCACCGGCATCGGCCTGAAGAACGTGCGCGAACGCCTGCGCCTCATCTACGGTGCCGAGGCTTCCCTGGCCGTCGTCGCCAACGCGCCCGAAGGTGTCGCCAGTACCATCACCGTGCCGGCGCGCATCAGCGCAGCGCCGGCCGCGGAGGTTACGCCATGACCAGCGCCATCGTCGCGGAAGACGAAACCCTGTTGCGCACGGCGCTATGCGACCTGCTCGGCGAGGTGTGGCCGGAGTTGGAGATCATCGCCGAATGCGAAGACGGCGCCAGCGCCCTGGAGGCCATCGCCAACCAGCGCCCCGACGTCGCCTTTCTCGATATCCGCATGCCTGGTCTCAATGGACTGGAAGTAGCAGCCGCCGCTGCCGAAGCCAGCCCGGGCACCCAGGTGGTATTCACCACGGCGTATGACCAATACGCCATCGCCGCCTTCGAACGCGGCGCGGTGGATTACCTGCTCAAGCCGATCACGGCCGACCGCCTCGGCGCCACCATGCAGCGACTCAGGGCACGCAGCGAACCGCAACTGCCCGATAGCGCCGCGCTCGGCGCGCTGTTGCGCGAGTTGGCCGGCACGCAGGGGCGTGGCACGCCGCCACTCACCTGGATCACCGCCAGCAATGGCCGCGAGACCAAGCTGGTGATGGTGGACGACGTGGCCTATTTCCGCGCCGACCAGAAGTACACCGTCGCGGTCACCGCCGAGGGCGAAGTGCTGTTGCGCAAGCCGATACGCGAACTGGTCGTCGCGCTGGACCCGAACATCTTCAAGCAGATTCACCGCTCCACCATCGTCAATCTCAGGGCGGTGTCGTCCGTGATCCGCGACGACACCGGCAAGGGCACGCTGCGACTTAAGCAGCGCCCGGAGACACTCACCGTAAGCCAACCCTTCATGGCGCTCTTCCGAAACATGTAAGCGCCACGCACCAAGCCAGAGGTCACCATGAACAAGTTCATCGCGCTCTGCTACGTGCTGCTTTCCTTTGTCGGCTGCCAACAAGGACGCACCGTGGTCGTACAATCGAGTGTCAACGGTCAGGACGTGCTCTACAGCAAGGTGCACGTCAACGGCCCGCTGGCGGATTTCCAATGCATCCGCAGTCAAAGCGGCTCGTGCCACTACACGGTGGTGAGCAACGACTGCGCTCCGGCCAGCGTGGCTTGCACGCAACCCGTCGCCGATTTCTCCGTGTCGGTGGGCGACACCCGTCGCATGGCCAGCCTGCCCGCGGGCTTCCAGAGTTGCGTCACTACCACGCCCACGCCCGACAGCCACTGTGCTGCGCCGACCGTCGCAGCGGTGAGCCACTGACCCTTACTCACCCCGGTGCCGCAAGGCTAAGCACGTACGACGTCTGCTCTCAGGAGCCCTTCCGGTCGACAGCGGCGCACCCGCGCGCAGCCTGACATGATGCGCACTCGGTTTCTGATCGTCACCCCAGCGAACCCCAAAAAGAGGGCAAGCGCTTGGGTCCAGCGCCCGCAACCGTTGAATACAAATGCATCGGATGCCTGCTCTTGCCCCTTTTTGGGTTCGCAAGAATGTCGTGCAGAACGTCCTTCGATCAGGCTTTTCCGAAAGCGCCGCCAAGGCTACGCGAACCGCGTCTACTGGCCCTAGAATCGGGCTTCATTCACGCGGGGGCAGACAATGTGCTGGATGCGTCAGGTAGTTCGGCTGGGATCATGGGCGGCGCTTTTTTTCATGGGAGCAGCAGCCGCGACCAGCACCACGCCCCAGGGCGACTACCTGCTGCTGCCCGATCGCGTATGGACGGCCGATGGCGACGCCGCTCACGCGGGCTGGGGCGTACTGGTGCATGACGGGGCGATCGCTGCCGTCGGACCGGCAGACAGCCTCAAGGCGCCTGCCAACGCGCAGCGGGTCGCGCTGCCCGGCACGACCTTGATGCCTGGCTTGATCGACCTGCATTCGCACGTGTTCCTGCATCCGTACAACGAGACGCTGTGGAACGACCAGGTGCTCAAGGAGCCGCAGGACTACCGCACCCTCGCGGCCGCCGCGCATGCACGCGCCACCTTGCTGGCCGGCTTCACCGCGCTGCGCGACCTGGGCACCGAGGGCGCCGGTTACGCGGACGTCTCCGTGAAGCACGCCATTGACGATGGCCTCATTCCTGGCCCACG
This sequence comes from Frateuria sp. sgz306004, assembly GCF_057750885.1. Taxonomy (NCBI): domain Bacteria; kingdom Pseudomonadati; phylum Pseudomonadota; class Gammaproteobacteria; order Lysobacterales; family Rhodanobacteraceae; genus Frateuria; species Frateuria sp. sgz306004. The sequence goes on along the minus strand of NZ_JBYLFE010000001.1, from coordinate 253,026 downwards.
CCTGTTCGTGGCCACGCGTGCCATCGTGGCCACCGCCAGCTACGGCCCGGGCCCGCGCGGCTTCCGCCCCGACCTTGATTTGCCGGGCGGCGCCCAGGAGATCAGCGGCGTCGACGAAGCCATTCGTGCCACCCGCGAACAGGCCGGGCGTGGCGCCGACTGGATCAAGCTCTACGCCGACTACCGCGTCGGCACCGACGGCAGCACGCAACCCACGCTCTCGCTGGCAGAAATGAAGGCCATCGTGGACACCGCCCACCTCTCCGGTCGCCCGGTGGCGGCGCACGCCGCCAGCGATGCCGGCGTGCGGCTGGCGGTAGAAGCGGGTGTGGATAGCATCGAGCACGGCTACGGTGCCAGCGAAGCGACCTTTCGACTGCTCAAGCAACACGGCGTGGCCTACGAGCCCACGCTCACCGCCGTGGAATCCACCGCGCAGTACTTCGAGCACTACGTGCCCGGACAAAGCGAACCCACCGCGCGCATGCGCGAGGCCGAGCATGCGTTTCGCACGGCGCTCAAGCTGGGCGTCACCATCGGCAACGGCAGCGACGTTGGCGTTTTCAGTCATGGCGACAACTGGCGCGAACCGGCCAACATGGTGCGAGACGGCATGACCGCTCCGCAGGCGCTGCACGCCGCCACCGATGTGGCCGCACGCATCCTGCGCCAACAGGACAAGCTTGGCCGCATTGCACCGGGTCTGCGGGCCGATCTCGCCGCCTTCCAGGGCGACCCCAGCACGCATATCGAAGACCTTGCCCACCCTGCTTTCGTCATGAAAGACGGCACCATCTACCGCACCCCGCAGGCCACGCCATGAGCGACTACCTGATCCGCCCCATCGAGGCTCGCGACAACGTGGCCGTGGCGCGCATCATCCGCGCGGTCATGCCGGAATTCGGCGCCGACGGCCCCGGCTTCGCCATCCACGACGCCGAGGTCGATGCCATGTACGAGGCCTACCACGCGCCACGCAGCGCCTACTTCGTGGTGGAGCGTGCCGGCGAGGTGATCGGCGGCGGTGGCGTGGCGCCCCTGGCCGGCGGTGATGCCGACGTGTGCGAGCTGCGCAAGATGTATTTTCTGCCCGAGGCGCGCGGCATCGGCGCAGGCAACGCGATGATGCTGCGTTGCCTGGAGGCGGCCCGCGAGCGCGGTTTCCAGCGCTGCTACCTGGAAACCCTTACCGGCATGGATGCGGCGCAGGCGCTGTATCGTCGACACGGTTTCCGCACCCTGTGTGGCCCACTCGGCGGCACCGGACATTTCAGCTGCGACCAGTTCTACCTTCGCGACCTGTAGGAGACCGCGCCATGGCTAGCCACGATCCTCGCGTCGACGCTTACCTCGCCAAGGCGGCGGCGTTTGCGCAGCCCATTTTGGAGCACCTGCGCAACGTGGTGCACGCGGCCTGCCCGCAGGTGCAGGAGGACATCAAATGGGGCATGCCGTTCTTCCTGGTGGAGGGCAAGCCGCTGTGCCACATGGCGGCGTTCAAGCAGCACTGCGCCTTCGGCTTCTGGCGCGGCAAGGACGTGGTGGCCGATGCCGGCAAGGACGACGCCATGGGCCAGTTCGGCAAGCTCGCCAGCCTCAAGGATCTGCCCACCAAGAAGGAACTCACCGCGCTGGTGAAGAAGGCCGCGGCCAGCATCGCCGATGGCACGCGCCCGGTGCGCCCCAAGAGCGCGCCCAAGCCACCGCCCTCTCTTCCGCCCGATCTCGCGACCCTGCTGGCGCAGAAGGCCCACGCTGCCGCGCGCAAGCATTACGAGAGCTTCCCGCCCAGCGCACAGCGCGAGTACGTGGAATGGATCACCGAGGCTAAGACCGAAGCCACGCGCCAGAAGCGCCTCATCACCACACTGGAGTGGCTGGCCGAGGGCAAGCGACGAAACTGGAAGTACGAGTCATGTTGAAAACCCCGCAGTTGCACTTCGCCGTCGACAACCCGGCCTCACCCGACGTCATGCCGCTGCTCGAGCAATTGGACGGCTATCTGGAAGGGCTGCACCCCACCGGCAACATCCAGCCCGTGCCGCTGCAGGAGCTGGAGCAACCCAACGTGACCTTTCTTACCGCGCGTGTGGACGGTCGACCGGTGGCGTGCGGCGCCTGCGTGTGGCATGCCGACTACGTGGAAGTGAAGCGCATGTATGTCCTGCCCGCCTGTCGTGGCCTGGGCCTGGGCAAGCAATTGCTGGACGCGCTCGAAGCGCAGGTGCGCCATGGCGGCGGTCGTCGCGTACGACTGGAAACCGGCACCGCCCAGACCGAAGCGCTGGAACTCTACGAGCGGGCGGGCTATCGCCGCTGCCCGCCATTCGGCGAACATCACGCCAACCCGCGCAGCATCTGCATGGAGAAAGAATTCGCATGATCCGCATCGCACGCGCGGACGACGCCGCCGCCGTCCACGACATCTACATCCCCTCCGTCCTGCACGGCGTGGAGACCTTCGAAACCGACCTGCCCGGCGTGGATGCCATGCGCGAACGCATCGTCGCCCGACTGCGCCAATATCCGTGGTTGGTCTGGGAGGAGCACGGCCGGGTATTGGCCTATGCGTATGCCAGCCGCTTCCGCGAGCGGGCCGCCTACGACTGGATCGCGGAGACTTCCATCTACGTACACGCCGACGCCCGCCGGCGCGGCATCGCCGGCCGGCTCTACCGCCGCCTGCTGGACACCATGCGCCTGCAGGGGCTCAACCAGGCGGTGGGTGTGATCACCCTGCCCGGCGAGGCCAGCGTGGCCATGCACCAGGCACTGGCATTCACCCCAGCAGGGGTCTGGCGCAGCGCTGGCTACAAGCTCGGCCGCTGGTGGGACGTGGGCGTATGGCAGAAGGAACTGCAGCCCCCCGGCAACCCGCCGCCCCCGGTTCGCCCCTTTGGCGAGCTGGCCGACGATCCGGCGCTGCGGGCATTGCTGCAGGTCGGCTAAACTCGTCCGCTGGACTCATTCAGCGGACATCCCCATGCAGCTCAATCAGGTCAAGGCGATCATCACCGGCGGCGCCTCCGGTCTCGGCCACGCGGTGGCACAGTTCATCGTCGCCAACGGCGGCAAGGTCGCCCTGTTCGACGTCAACGAGGAAAAGGGCCAGGAAGCCGCCAAGGCGCTCAGCGGCCACTTCTTCCGCACCGACGTGACCTCCGAAGAGGGCGTGAGCGCCAACGTCACCGCCGCTCGCAACGCCATGGGCGGCCTCAACGTAGTGGTGAACTGCGCGGGCATCCTGGGCGCCGGCCGCATGCTCGGCAAGGAAGGCCCGATGCCGCTCAACACCTTCGCCACCACGGTGATGGTGAACCTGGTTGGAAGCTTCAACGTCGCCAAGGCCGGCGCCGCGCTCATGCAGCACAACGAGACGGGCGAAGACGGCGAGCGCGGCGTGATCATCAACACCGCCTCCGTGGCCGCGTTCGAAGGCCAGATCGGCCAGGCTGCCTATTCGGCCTCCAAGGGCGGCGTGGTCGGCATGACGCTGCCGATGGCGCGCGAGCTCTCGCGTTTCGGCATCCGCGTGGCGACCATCGCCCCGGGCATCTTCTGGACCCCGATGGTGGATGGCATGCCGCCGCAGGTGCAGGAGTCGCTGTCGGCTTCCATCCCGTTCCCGTCGCGCCTGGGCAAGCCGGACGAGTTCGCCAGCACGGTGGGCTTCATCCTCGGTAACCGCTACATCAACGGCGAAACCATCCGCCTGGACGGCGCCGTGCGCCTGCAACCCAAGTAAGACCAGCTGACGCGATGCATGGGGCGTGGCCCCATGCATCGCGCTCTGTTCTTACCATTCCCTATTCCCTACTCACCATTCTCTATTTCATACGCCCATGAAAGCTTCCGACGTCAAGAAAGGCAATGTGGTCGAACACGAAGGCACTGTGTACCAGGTGCGCGACATCGAGCGCAGCTCGCCCACCGCACGCGGCGGCAACGTCACGTTCCGCTTCACCATGTATTCGATCCCCGGCGGTCGCAAGTTCGACCTGAGCCTGCGCGCCGACGACGACCTCAAGGAAATGGACCTGGTGCGCCGCGAGGCGAACTTCTCGTACATGGACGGCGACGTGTTCGTGTTCATGGACAAGGAGGACTACACCCAGTACCTGCTTTCGCCGGAACTGGTCGGCGACAACGCGGGCTACGTCGTCGAGGACGTCGAGGGCTACTACGTGCAGCTCATCGACGACGCCCCGGTGGGCCTGCAGGTACCTACCAGCGTGACGCTGACCGTGGTGGATACCGCGCCGGAACTCAAGGGCGCCAGCGCCACCAAGCGCACCAAGCCGGCCAAGCTCAACACCGGCATCGAAATTCAGGTGCCCGAGTACATCACCAACGATGAAAAGGTTTGGGTGAATACCCTCACTGGCGAGTTCGCTGGTCGCGCTTGATTCCTGCGGCTTGGCCCTCGCTAACGGCGTCCGCTTCGGCGGGCGCCGTTTTCGTTTGGCTTGACCTGAGCCGCCACGCTGCGGAAGCTTCGTGGCCCGTCCCCGCCGAACGACCACCATGTTCCTGCCTCCAGTCCGGCACGCCCTGCTGCTGTCCTGCCTGCTGATGGCGCTGGCTGCCTGCGCCCCCATGCCCGTGCACAACCCCATGGCGCAATGGGTGCCCTCACCCAATTTCGATGCGCGCCGACCGGTACTCATCGTGATTCACTTCACCAACGAACACTCGGTCGGGCAGGCGCTGCACACCTTGCGCACCGCCAACAGCGGCGGCCCAGTGAGCGCGCATTACCTGGTGGGCAACGATGGTCATATCTATCAACTGGTAGCAGACGAACAACGCGCCTGGCACGCCGGCGCGGGCCGCTGGGGCACCATCACCGACGTCAATGCCGTCTCCATCGGCATCGAGCTGGACAACGATGGCGACTCCCCCTTTGCCCAGGCGCAGATCGACAGCCTGCTCGGCCTGCTGGCCGACCTGACGCAACGCTGGCGCATTCCGCCCACCCAGATCATCGGCCACGAGGATCTCGCGCCCGGCCGCAAGGACGATCCCGGCCCGCGCTTTCCCTGGCAGCAACTAGCGCAGGCGGGCTTTGGCCTGTGGCCGCGCGGCCCCCTGCTCGACCCGCCGGCAGGCTTCGACCCTTGGATGGCGCTGGGGCTGATCGGCTATCCCCTGGACAACCGGGCTGCGGCACTGCGCTCGTTCCACCATCACTTCCGGGGCATGGACGGCGACACGCTGGACGAGCAGGATCAACGCATCCTCTACGCCCTTTCGCGCCAGCTCAGCGCCACGCGCTGAAGGCAGCATCGTCGCGCCCGCTTCAGGCGCGCTGAGGCACAATCCACGCATCGTTTAGGAGTGAACGAAGCCTCATGTCTGCCAGCGGTTACTCGCTACGCGCCAGCGTCGTCGACAGCCTGCTCACCACCAAGCGGCCGGATGTGCCCTTGCGTGTGGTGGTGCGCAACACCGCCGCGGTGATCCTGCCGCTGGCCGCCGGCTTGCTGACCGGCCACCCGGGCATTGGCCTGGGTATCGGCGCCGGTGCGCTGGATACCATGTTCTCCGACCAGCCAGGGCCTTACCGCCAGCGCATGACGCGCCTGCTGCTCGCCTCGCTGGCGGCGGGCGTGGCCTCCTTGCTGGGCTTCCTGATCGGCGACCAATTGGTGCCGATGCTCATCGCCACTGCCGCGTTCGGTTTCCTTGGCGGTCTGCTGGTGGTGTTCGGCCCGGACATGGCGCGCGTGGGCATGACCAGCATGATCCTGCTGGTGGTCACCGCCGCCACGCCACGCCCCTTTCTGGACGCACTGGGCGCAGCGTCACTGATCTTTGGCGGCGGTCTGCTACTTACTCTGTTCTCGGTCGCCGCCTGGCCGTTGCAACGCTACCGCCCCGAACGTCATGCACTCGCCGCGGTGTATCGCGGCCTTTCTTCGCTAGCCCGACAGCAAGCGCACGATGACGCCGACGTACCGGCGCTGACCGACGCCATGACCACGCTGCAACACACCCTGCTCGGCCGGCACCACGCACGCGGCCGCGCCATGGAGGCCTTTGGCGTGTTGCTGGAGCTGGCCGAGCGCATCCGCCTCGAACTTACCGCCATGGCGGAACTGCGCGCCAACCCCACCATCCACGCGATGTTCCGCGGTGACGCTGCCCGCGTACTGGCCGCCGTGGCGGACGCACTGGAAGCAGGCGAGTCGCCGCGCCAGGCCGAGCACGCCTTGCAAACCTTGCAAGCCAGCGAGAACGCCTTGCTGGGGAACGGTGGGAGTGCAGACGGTCTGGCCACGCATATCCACGCCTTGTCCGGCCAGCTCGCCGCCGCGGTGCGTAACGCCAACTGGGCCGGCAGCCGAGGCGAGCTGCGCGCGGCCGCCGCCGAAACACCCTTGCCCGCTGCGCTGCGCAGCAGTTCGGCGCGCGCGACCTTGCGCGCCAACCTGACGCCCCATTCCGTGGCCTTCCGTCACGCTATTCGCAGCGCGATCACGCTGAGCGCCACCTTGTTCGTCGCGCGCCAGCTTGCCCTGCCGCACGGCTATTGGTTGCCGATGACCGCCGCCATCGTGTTGCGGCCGGACTTTGCCGCCACGTTCAACTTCGGCCTGCTGCGCGTGGTGGGCACGGTGCTCGGCCTGGTCGTCACGACGGCACTGCTGCATTTCACCCCACATGAAGCCTGGGCGCACTTGGCCCTAATGGCCGCGCTGTGCATGGCGTTCCGTTTCCTGGCGACCGCGCACTACGGCGTGGCGGTGGCAGCACTGACCGGCACGGTGGTGATTCTGTTGTCGTTCGAGGGCGTTAATTCATCCGATGCAGTGACCGATCGCGTGATCAATACCGCGCTAGGCAGCGGCATGGCCTTGCTCGCCTATGTGCTGTGGCCCACGTGGGAGCGCGGACGCGCCCGCGCCGCGCTATCGGACATGCTCGACGCCTATGCCAACTATCTGCAGGCGCTGGCACGGCCGGAGCGCCGCGACAGTCGTCGCGAGGCACGCACGGCGGCACGCACCGCGCGCAGCAATGCACAGGCCTCCCTGGATCGCATGCGCGCCGAACCGGCCACGCCACCGGCCTTGCTCGAACTGGCCAATGCGCTCTTTTCCAACGGCAATCGCCTGGCCCGCACGGCGATGACCCTCGAGGCCTTGATCGACGATCACGACCACCTGCCGGAGATGGCCGAGATGTGCATCTTCGTCACGCAGGTGGCCGAGGCACTGCACGAGGTTTCCGATGCGCTGCGCGCTCAGCGCGCGCCCGAGCAGCTCCCTGACCTGCGCGGCCTGCAACGTTCATTGGCGACGCTGCTGAGCATGTCCGAGGAGAAGCCGTCGGCGGAACTGCTTACACGCATCGGCGACCGGCTGGTGGACAACGTGAACACGCTTGCGCACGTCACGGGACGCAGCCGCGCCAAGTCGGTCGAAACCGTCTAAGAGCCTATTCATGGCGAGCGCGCAGCCCTCGTAGCGAGGACCGCGAACAGATTCCAGCGCCGCATGGGCCGGCGACAGGCCGGCCAGTCTCGTTGTGCGCCGGGCTCAGGCGCCGACGCGGCGGCGCACCGCATCCATGTCACGTACCGGGCGAATCTCGATGCGCCCCGTGCGCGACCACGGGAAGGCCCGCGCAATGCGCAAGGCTTCATCCATGTCTGCCGCTTCGATGAGATTGAAGCCGCCGAGGTATTCCTTGGCTTCGGCGAATGGGCCGTCGATCACGCTCAGCGTGTTGTCCCGCATGCGCAGTGACTTGCCCTGAGCAGGCCCTTCCAATTGCATCGAGTCGAGCAGGTGGCCTTCGGCGCGAAGCTCGTCAGCGTGTACGAAGCAGCCGTGCATCATGCTGTCGAACTCTCCCTCGGGGAGAGCTTCGAGCAGGCTGTCTTCGCAGTAGATCATCACCAGGAACTTCATGCAGGCCTCCCATGGCACGGTGGACGTCACCGCGTCGGCCATGATGCCGACAAACGATTTCCGGTGCACGTTCAGGAAGTTTGCAGCTCGCGCTGCAGCCATGCGCGTGCCAATCGCCACTCCCGCTGAACGGTGGACGGCGAAATGCCGAGCGCCACACCGATCTGATCCGCCGTGAGACCAACGAAAAAGCGCATTTCCACGATGCGTGCCTGACGTGCATCCATGGCTTCCAGGCGATCCAGCGCTTGCTCCAGCGCATCGGGCTCGACCTCGCCCGCCAGCGCGGCGGCCACTTCGCTCAATTCCAGTCGGTCCTTCTGCTGCGGCCGCTTGCCAGCCTTGCGACGCCGCGCCGCGTCGATCAACACCTGGCGCATCGCACGGGCAGTGACGCCCAGCAGGTGCCCGCGATCTTCCCACTGCGGCACCGAGGCGCCTTGGAACACACGCAGATAAGCTTCGTTGACCAGTGCGGTGGCGCTGAGTGTGCGCTCGTTGCGATCCTGGCGCAGTTGCTCGCGGGCAAGCCGATGCAGCGCGTCGTAGAGCAAGCGCAGCGCGGCATCCAGCGCCTCGCCATCGCCGTCGCGGGCGGCATCGAGCAGTCGTGTAATGTCCTCGTTCATCCCGCGCGCGACCGCCGGCGTCGATATTGCGACGCCGCAAAGTCGAACCCTAGCCAACCGTCCTGGCGCATGCCGAACCCCTGTCGACCGCCCGCTCCGGGCATCGCGCAGTATAGAAGCCACTTTGCTGCATCGCGCAGGCGGATAGTCATACCCATGAACAAGCCCGGCCCCCCCGCGACGCCCGCACCCGCAGGACTTACACTCGGGGACATGCTCAAGATCGATACCCACGCGCACATCCTGCCCCGCGACTGGCCGAATCTGGCGGCCAAGTACGGTGACGATCGTTTTCCGGTGATGATCCACAACGATGGACGACACCGCATCTACAAGGACGGCAAGTTCTTCCGCGAGGTGTGGGAGTCGGCGTTCGATGCAAAACATCGCATCGACGATTACGCGCGATTCGGCGTGGCCGTGCAGGTGGTATCCACCGTGCCGGTGCTGTTTTCCTACTGGGCGCCCGGCTATCAAGCACTGGAACTGCACCGCCATCTCAACGACCAGTTGGCCGTGCTGTGCGCCGACCATCCCCGTCACTACGCGGGCATTGGCACGGTGCCGCTGCAATCGCCTGACCTGGCGATCCGCGAGCTGGAGCGCTGCATCGACGAACTGGGCCTGCAAGGCGTGCAGGTCGGCTCGCATTGCAACGACTGGAACCTCGATGCGCCCGAGCTGTTTCCCTTCTTCGAGGCCGCCGCCGATCTCGGTGCGGCGGTGATGGTGCACCCCTGGGACATGATGGGCGCGGCCAGCATGCCCAAGTATTGGCTGCCCTGGCTGGTCGGCATGCCGGCGGAGCAATCCCGCGCCGCCTGCTGCCTGGTGTTTGGCGGCGTGCTGGAGCGTCTGCCCAAGCTGCGTGTCATGTTGGCCCACGGCGGCGGCAGCTTTCCGTGGAGCATCGGCCGCATCGAGCATGGCTTCCGCATGCGTCCGGACCTGGTCGCCACGGACAACCCCCGCAACCCGCGTGAGTACCTCAAGCGGCTGTATTTCGATTCCTGCGTGCATGACCCGCACGCCCTGCGCTATCTCCTGGATGTGATCGGAGTCGAGCGCGTGATGCTGGGTACCGATTATCCTTTCCCGTTGGGGGAACAAGTGCCGGGCAGCGGCATCGAGGCCTTGGGGCTCGATGACAACGACCGCGCCCAGCTCTTCCACGGCACCGCCCTGGAATGGCTGGGGCTGCCGCGCCATCGTTTCGAACCAAACGTCGTTTCTCAGGAGCAGGCATGAGCTTTATCCGCAACGTGGTTCTTGCCAGCGCCCTGCTGCTGGCCAGCGCCACCCACGCCACCGATATCAGCATGGCCGGTGGCAGCGTTACCTTCAGCACGCCCGACCAATGGCTTGGCATCATGGAAACCCAGGGTGACCCGGAAGTGCGCGTGTTCCAGGTGCCGGACCCTTCGCCCACCGCGAGCACCAGCCTGGCACGCGTCACCGTGACGGTGAAGCAAGTGCCCGACGCCAATGCGTTCCAAACCTATGTAAACAGCGCGATGGGCAAGGCCAAGGCACTCACCGGCTACCAGGCAGGCACCGCGCAGGGCAACGACAACTTCGTCTATACCGCGCAGGAAAACGGCGCGCAGTTCAGTTACACCGAACGCTATTGGTTCAAGGACAATCACGCCATCCAGTTGCGTTGCGTGCGTCCCACGCAAAGCCAGGCCGGCCTGCAGTGGCGTGCGGCGTTCGACAAAGGCTGCGATGCCATCGCGGCACGCCTCAAATAGTAACGGCGTAACTGACGTTACAAGCTCCGAGAAGGATCAAGGAAACGTTGATCCTTCTCGTACTTCCCGCGAAAGCGGACATTCAATGTCTTCATTTCCAGAAGCCTGGCCACACAGGACTTCTTCTTTCACGGAAATGGCGGCCATTGCTCAGAGCACCCCAAGAATGCGTCCATCGATGAAAGACGCCACGCTGACTCAGTAGGTGCACCTACAGCATCTCAAGTCTTCCTAGATCGACTCGATCAACCAGGCCATGCCAGTCTGGTTTTGCGCATTGCTTTTCCATTGCGCAGTCGCAAGCAAGTGAAAACACTTACTCAATCGACGATCAGGGGCCACTCATGAAATTTCCATTTCTAGCCGGACTCTTCTTTGCCATCGGTATTAGCGCGACACCGACTGCCAATGCCTACGACGGAATTGTCACCGAATGCACAGCGTGCAATAGCGACGCCATTTTCAGGCAAAACGCCAAGTACTACTACGACATGGGCAACGTCACCCTGTACAACCTACGCACGGGAACAATTCACGCTTATCAATTTAGCCTCAAGAGAGGCTATCAAAACCAAGTGGACCCACCACTCGAAGCCATTGAGGTCAATGAAGTGGCGGTGAATCCCTCTGTGTACAATGCATTTGCGAACGTGAGCGGCTTCTATCAAGCCTCCGGCCTAAAGCTGCAAGCCGCGATCACCATTCCTTACACTGACCTCGGACCGAATGTTCCCGGCCTCAATCAAGGGACATCTGCTTACGATGTCACTGAAGATGCAAACTTGCGCAATCGCATCGGCATCGAAATCGCCAACAACAGAGACAAATGGAATCAAGTCCGGTCATTCATGAATAAGGTCGACCAAACCATGCTCATGCTGCTTGGTCTTCGGGATGAAGCTGTTTTAGAGGTTCGAGTGACATTTGCCGACGGAAGCTCAGCGCTTTACCGGATTAGCAGCAGGAGTACAAACTCGACAAAACTAGAGTATGTACCCGGAAGCGCTACGACACCGCGAAGCCAACTTATACCCGACACCAACCAACCCCAGAATCAGGGAACTTGGGTTGGCCCCAACCGTGGTGGCGATGACATGGGACGATTCGGTCAGCACATGAACGCCATTGGAGCAAGCACCGATTGGTCCTACCGTGGTGGCGACTCCAATCCACAGGAAGTCAGGTGCACTTGGAAAGCATCCCAGAGCGGCAACACGCTGGTGTGCGCGGCAAGCGCCTATTAAGCGCATGGTGTGCCCGTATACATGCGGGCACACCATCCTTGCAGCCTCAGGACGGCCACTGGTGTGATGCCCGGGGTGAATGGCAAGCTAGCCCCTTGCGCCATCAGAATCTGCAATCATGCCCACACCACAATTCGTAGCAACCACAGCGTGGGCGCAAGCCCAGGATGCCGCCGACCCGCTGAGTGGCTTTCGCGACGAGTTCCTGATACCGCCGCACGAAGGTCGCGACAGCCACTATTTCTGCGGCAACTCACTGGGCTTGCAGCCGCGCGCCGTGCGCCCCGCACTCAGCGCGGAATTGGATTACTGGGGCGAGCTGGGCGTGGAAGGCCACTTCAAGGGCCGCCTGCCCTGGATGGATTACCACGAGTTCGTGCGCGATGACCTGGCGACCGTGGTGGGTGCGTTGCCCACCGAAGTGGTCGCCATGAACACGCTGGGCGTGAACCTGCACCTGATGATGGTGAGTTTCTATCGCCCCACGGCGGAGCGTCACGCCATCCTGATCGAGGCGGGCGCCTTCCCTACCGATCGTTACGCGGTGGAGTCGCAGGTTCGCTTCCACGGCTACGACCCGGCCACCGCGCTGATCGAACTGGAAGGCGACGAACCCAACGGCCTGATCTCCATGCAGGCCATCGAACGCGTACTGGCCGAACATGGCTCGCGCATCGCCCTGGTCATGCTGCCCGGTATCCAGTACCGCACCGGGCAGGCGTTCGACCTGGCCGCGATCACGCGCCTGGCCAGCCGCCATGGCTGCATGGTCGGCTTCGATCTGGCGCATGCGGTCGGTAACCTTCCGCTGCAACTGCACGACAGCGGCGCGGATTTCGCCATCTGGTGCAGCTACAAATACCTCAACAGCGGTCCGGGCGCCGTGGGCGGCGCCTTCGTGCATGAGCGCCACGCCCGCAGCCAGCTGCCGCGCTTCGCCGGCTGGTGGGGGCACGACAAGACCACGCGCTTCCAGATGGGCCCCGAGTTCGTGCCCACCTATGGCGCCGATGGCTGGCAGCTCAGCAACCCGCCGATTCTCGCGCTGACGCCGCTGCGCGTGTCGCTGGAAATCTTCCGCCGCGCTGGCATGGCCCGCCTGCGGGAGAAATCGCTGCGGCTCACCGGCTATCTAGAGTGGCTGGTCAAAACCCAGTTGCACGATGTGCTGGAGATAGTCACGCCGGCCGATCCCGAGCGTCGTGGCAGTCAGCTTTCCATCCGCGTACTGGGCGGCCGCGACCGCGGCCGAGCTCTGTTCGATCATCTGATGGAAAACGGCATCATCGGCGACTGGCGCGAACCCGACGTGATCCGCATCTCCCCGGCAGCCTTGTACAACCGCTATGCCGATTGCGTGGCGTTTGCCGATGCGGTTCGCCGCTGGTCGCCTGCTTGATAGTTCCGCCTGACATCCGGTCACCCGGGTTAGGCACTGCCATGCATTGCCTAACCCGCGTCAGGGAAGCTCCGACCCGCTAATCACGGGCTTGGCGGATGGGGCCGGAATGGCACCAGGCAAACCGTCGCGCTGCCGAGAACCGAGGTTCCGTTTCAGCGACAGCGCCGGCTTCTCGACCAAATGCCAGGATGCGATCGCGCACGCCACCGTAACGACCACGGACAGCACCAGCGTCAAGCCGTAGGAATGGTGGTAGCCGATCACTGCGATAACCGATTGCTGCACCAGATAGGCATAGATGTAGATGCCATAGGACAGGTCGCCAAACCGCCCCGCCTGCGACAGGACCGGTGTTGACAGGTTACCGAACCAAATCACCAGAAACGGTAGCAACAGGTACACGGACAGATACCGATACCCGCACGCAAGTGCCAGTGCGCTCACCACGCACAGGCCAAGCAGCGTGATGCCAGGGCGCCTCCTCCAATACGACTGCCAACGGAAAAGCACTGCTCCGTAACAGAAGAAGCATCCGTACTCGCAGCCGAACGCCGGCTGGGGAAAGCTGGCGGCCGGGTTATGTTGCACGTCGAAGATGAGAAAGATATAGCCGGCGTAACCCAGTATCACTGCCAACAACAGGTAGCGCAGGCGTGCATGCAGCAGCCCGAGCATGCCCGCGAGCATCAGGATGCCGTACCAGCGCACTTCGATCGGAATGGTCCATAGCGAACCGTTCACCACCTTCCAAACGTTGTCCTGGAACACACCAGGCAGGTAGAGCTCCACGCTCAGAACCAACTGCCCGAAGTACTTCCAGGTTTGCCCCTCTTGAAAGTACGAACGCAACGGCAAGGAGGTAAATATCGGCCCGGCCACGAACACCGTGAGTGCGACCACGACCGCCAAACCGGGCCAAATGCGCAGAAAGCGCCGCAGCGCAAAACGCCAAACGTTGGCGTCACGATCCCAGCTCTGGGCCACCAGGTAACCACTGACCACGAAGAAGATCAGCACACCCAACGTGCCAAGCGTAAACAGCCCCAAGGGGCGTGGCTCCGGCATGAACAGCAGCGCGAACTGGTGCGAGCAAAGCACCATCGACGCGGCGGTCAGCCGGATAAAGTCAAAATTGTTCGCTTTGATATGCAACGGCGTAGCGACCTTGCTTCCCCATATCGGGCTTATCGCCAGTCGGCCTTACGAAGTCAAGCACCGCCGGTATCGACAGCGGAACCCATGTCACGTTGGCCAACCCCTTGAGGGCTGCGCAAGGGATGCCTCACCTGCCCCTGCCCGCGCACCACGAATCGCTCCACCGTCAGTGACTCTGCACCCATCGGGCCGTACGCATGCAGACGCGTGGTGGAAATACCGATTTCCGCACCAAGACCCAGTTGGCCGCCATCGGAAAAGCGCGACGACGCGTTCACCATCACGACGGACGACCGCAACGCCTGCACGAAACGCTGCGCCGCCGCCTCGTCACGCGTGGCAATAACTTCGGTGTGATCAGAACCATGGCGGCGAATATGCGCGATGGCTTGCTCCAGGTCGTCCACCACGCGGATCGCCAGGATCAGATCGAGGAACTCGGCCGCGTAGTCGTCTTCTGTGGCCGACTGCGCCTCAGGCACCAGCGCCCGGGTTGAATCATCGCCGCGCAAGGCGACGCCGCGTGCCCGCAACGCCTGCGCGGCCTTGGGCAGGAACGCCTGCGCGACGTCGCGATGCACCAGCAGCGTCTCCAGCGCATTGCATACGCCTGGGCGCGATGTCTTGCCGTCCACCAATAGATCGAGCGCCAATGAGAGATCGGCGGCGCGATCCACATACAAGTGGCATACACCCTTGTAGTGTTTGATCACGGGCACTCGTGCATGCTCGGTAACGAAGCGGATCAGCCCTTCCCCGCCGCGCGGTATGGCCAGGTCGATGATGTCGCTCAGCTGCAGCAATTCCACCATGGCTTCGCGCCGCAGATCGGTCACAAGCGTGATCGCCGCGGCGGGCAATCCGTGGGCCTGCAGCGCCTCGTGCAGCGCGCCTGCGATGGCGGTGTTGGAATGGATCGCCTCCGAACCACCACGCAGAATGACCGCGTTACCCGCCATCAGACACAACGCCGCAGCATCCGCCGTGACATTGGGGCGCGCCTCGTAAATCATTGCCACGACGCCCAGCGGAATACGCACGCGCTCGACCTGCAGCCCATTGGGCAACACATCGCGGCGCGTAACTACGCCGACCGGATCGGGCAACGCCGCCACTTCGCGCAGCGCTTGCGCGATACCGCCAACACGAGCCTCATCCAAAAGCAGCCGGTCGAGCATCGCGCCCTGTACACCCTTGTCCCGCGCGCTGTGCATGTCGCGCGCATTGGCGGCCAGGATCTGCACGGTCTGCAGTTCCAGCGCCGCCGCCATGGCGCACAGCAGGTCCTGCTTGGCTTTCGTATCCAATGCCGCGACCTGCAAGGCCGCATCACGGCACGCCAGCCCTTGTTGGCGTAGTTCACTCATGCGTCGATCTCTCCACCGCATCCGCGTCGTCCAGCGTCACCAGATCATCCCGGTGAACCACTTCGGCACCATAGCTGTACCCCAGCACGTGCTCCGCATCGCGACTGTGCCTGCCCGCCAGCCGCCGCACTTCACCGGCGCCGTATTGAGCCAGGCCGCGTGCCACTGCAGTGCCGGCCGCGCTGACGATCTCCACGAGATCGCCGCGATGGAATTCACCCTGTACGCTGGTGATCCCGCCCGGCAACAAGGACGCACGACCGCTCGCCAGGGCCCGTGCAGCGCCCGCATCCACTTCGATGCGCCCCGGCGCACCGGGTGCGTGGCGCAACCAATACTTGCGCGCCTGCATGCGGCTGCGAGCGGCCTCGAACAAAGTGCCGCGCAGCCGGCCCGCGGCCAAGCCCCGTACGCTGGCGGCCTGGCGGCCACTGAACAGCGCGGTGGGAACACCCGCCGCTCCGGCCTTAGCCGCGGCCTCAAGCTTGGTGCGCATGCCGCCCGTGCCCACGGCACTGCCGCTGCCACCGGCCATGGCCAACACTTCCGGCGTGAGCGACGGCACGTAACCCAACGGAACGGCGCTGGGGTCGCGGCGCGGGTCGGCGCTATAGAGAGCATCGATATCCGAGGCAATCAGCAACAGGTCGGCGTCGACCAGGGCGGCCACGATGGCGGCCAGATTGTCGTTGTCACCCAGCTTGAGTTCGTCCACCGCCACCGTGTCGTTCTCGTTCACCACGGGCAGCACGTCCAGCGCCAGCAGCTCACGCAGCGTGGCGCGTGCATTGAGGTAGCGCCGACGATTGCGCAAATCGTCGTGAGTGAGCAGCACCTGCGCCACCGGGCGCTGACTCAACGATTGCCACAACGCGATCATGGGTGCCTGGCCGAGCGCCGCCAGCGCCTGCCGGGCCGCGAGATTGCTGGGCGCACTGGCGTGTTCGCGCAGCAAGGCGCGGCCCGCGGCAACGGCGCCCGATGACACCAGCACCACCTGCCGCCCAGCCGCACGGCTGGCGTCGATGAACTCGGCCAGCGCACGCGCGTACTGGTCCGTAAGGCCGCCACCATCGGCAGCCAGCAGATTGCTGCCCACCTTGAGCACCGCCCTGCGCCAGGCGGGCAAGGGTTGTTCAGGCGTTGCACTCATACGTCGCCCTTCACGGGTGCGTCCTGGCGATCGCCATGACTGCGGGGCGAGGAGACCACCAGAAAGCGCACCTCATCGGGGCTTTCATTGCGCGCCTGGTGCGCGCCGCCCGGCGGTACGTGAAGCCCCTGGTGAATGGCGAGGCAATGCACCTCGCCATCCAGCTCGAGCGTAAGCTCGCCCGCCAGTACGTAGAAGAACTGGCGCGCATGCTGGTGCCGGTGCCGCACTTCGGCAGCACCCGGCGGCATGCGCTCTTCGATCACGCTAAGGTCGCTGCCGGCCAGCAGATGCCAGCCGTCGCAGCCTTGTCCCCAACGGTAGTGTTCGGCATTCCCCGTACTGACGGTCCCCATGCCATTCACCGTTTAGCCGTCCAGTTGCCCAAGCCTGGCGTGCAATTCCTCCAGGCGCAGATCGTTGCCGGAGCCGGGCGACACGCGCGCCGCCAGGCTACCCTCGGGCGTGCGGCCTTCACCAGCGGATGCCGCCGCATCCGCCGCGGCACGGTAGGCATCGCGGAACGGCACGCCGGCCGCCGCCTGCTCGATGGCCACGTCGGTCGCATACATGGCCGGCTCGATGGCCGCGCGCATGGCCGGCTCGTTCCAGCTCATGCGCGCCAGCAGATCCGGCACGAGTTCCAGCGCGGCGAGGCCGTGACGCACGCCATGGAACAACGAGCCCTTGGAGAATTGCAGGTCGCGCTGATAGCCCGACGGCAACGAGAGCAATTGCTCGATCTCGGTTCGCGCCGCTGCCACGCTGGCGTAGCTGGCGCGCAGCAGTTCCACCACATCGGGGTTGCGCTTGTTGGGCATGATCGAGCTGCCGGTGGTGTACTCCGACGGCAGCTTCACGAAATCGAACTCCGCCGTGGTGAACAGGGAAAGATCCCAGGCCAGGCGGCGCACATCGAGCAAGGCGCCGGCCATGGCTTCCAGCACGGCCATTTCGAACTTGCCGCGCGAAAGCTGCGCGTAGATGGGCGATATCTGCATGCGCGAGAAGCCGAGCGCGCGCGTGGTGTGCTCGCGATCAAGCTTGAGATTGACGCCATAACCGGCGGCCGTACCGAGCGGATTGGCGTCGATCAGGGCCGAGGTCTGGCGGGCGCGCAACGCATTGTCGATGAAGCCCTCGGCAAAACCGGCAAACCACATGGCGGTGGAAGACACCACGGCGCGCTGCAGGTGGGTGTAGCCCGGCAGGGGCACCGCCGGCTGCGCGGCGCGATCCAGGCATACCTTGGCCACGGCGCGGCAATGCGTTTCGAGTGTCGCGAGTTGCTCCTTCAACCACAGGCGCGTGGCGACCAGGATCTGGTCGTTACGGCTGCGGCCCGTGTGCACGCGACGACCGGCATCCCCCAGGCGCTCGGTAAGGCGCGCTTCGATGGCGGAGTGGCCGTCTTCGTAGCGCTCGTCCAGCACGAACTGCCCCGCGCGGAAGTCGTCCGCGAGCAGATCCAGCTCGCGCTTGAGCGCAGCCGCCTCAGCCTCGCTCACCACGCCGATGTGCGCCAGGCCTTCCACGTGCGCCTTGCTCGCGGTGATGTCATGGAGAAAGAACTCGCGATCCAGCAGCACGTCGTCGCCCGCCAGGAATGTCATGATGCGGGCGTCGATCTTGATATTGGATTTTTGCCAGAGCGGCTGGGTCATGGGGCCTTGTCCTGCGAAAGATGGAAGACGTGTCCTGGGGATGGATCCGGCCTGCGCGCGCAGGCCCGACCGTCAAGCCACCGGAATCGCCGTGTACTCGTCCACGCCAATGGCGCGATTGATGTTCTGCATGGCCTGCGTGGCGGCGCCCTTGAGCAGGTTGTCCAGGGTAGCCACCACCACCACGCGCTTGCCGTCGTTGGATACGGCAAAGCCACCGATGTCTACATGATGTTGGTTGGCGATCTGGCTGACCCACGGCGCTTCATCCACCACGCGCACCAGCTTTTCGCCGTCATAGGCGGCATGGAAACGCTGGACGATGTCCTCGCGCTTGACCTGGCGCGCCAGGTACAGGTTGGTGGTGACCGTCAGGCCGCGAAAATGCGGCGCGACATGCGGCATGAATTCCACCGGCACACCGAGATGGCGGCTCGCTTCCTTCTCATGCATATGACCAGTGAGCGAGTACGGCATCAGGTTGTCGCGCAGCTTCTCCGGGTCGTTGCGATCGGACGGCGTGGTACCGGCGCCGGAATAGCCGGAAACGCCGAAGCTCACCGGCGGCGCGGCAAGCAGGTCCTTCAACGGCGCGATCGACAACTGCACGGCCGTGGCATAGCAACCGGGGTTGCTGATGCGCTTCTCACCGCGCCAACGCTGGCGCATCAGCTCGGGCAGGCCGTAGTACCACTTCTCGTTGAAGCGGTAGTCGGCCGACAGATCGACGATCAGCGTGTCCGGCCTGGCTTGGTCGATGGCCTGCACAAAGGGCTCAGCCTTGCCATTGGGCAGCGCCAGCACCACCACATCCGCGCCCTGCGCAGCGACGGCTGCCGGGTCCAGGCTGGCGTAACGCAGCTCGCCCTGGAAGCCGCTGACGTGATCGGCCACGCGCTGGCCATCGAGTTCACGCGATGACACGAACACCAGCTCCAGCGACGGATGCGCCGCCACCAGGCGGATCAGCTCGGCACCGGTATGCCCGCGCGCGCCGACGATGCCGATACGGAAAACGTTGTTGCTCATGGGTCTCAGTCCACCAAGGTCGGCAAGCGCTGGGCGCAATGCGCGACGCAGCTTGCGATCGTGTCGAAATCGTTGATGCCGTACCAGAACACTTTCCAGCGCGGCTGCTTGAGGCAGCCGTCCGATTCGGCGTAATAGAAGTGATTCACGTTGTTTCCGTGGCGCGAGCGCCAGAACAGCTGCGGATTCTCCTCGCGCATCACCTGCCACACGGCGCGCCCCAGGCCTTCGCCCTGGGCATCGTCCAGCACGGCGAACTTGTCCAGGTACGGCAGGCCGCCCTCCATCGTCAGGATCATCGCGGCGCGATAGTTCTCGCTCACGTAGATGCGATAGGGCTGCGTGCGGCTGAAGTAATCGGGCACCAGTGTGCGCCCGAAGCTCGATTCGATCAGTGCGCGCATGCGGTCCTGGTCGATGCCGTCCCACGATTCGTAGCGCTTCACCTTCTCGCCGCGGCGCACCAGTGTGCCGGAGCCCTTGTGGGTGAACAGCTCCTTGGCAAGCTCCGACGGCTTGGTGATGGACACCGACGAGGTCAGCGGCAGATCGTTGAGCAAGTCGGCGATCTGTTCGATCTTGAGCTTCATGCCGCCGTTGATCCACGGCTGGTTCATCAGGTGCTCGAACTCGGTGCTGAGGTTGATCGAGTCGATGATCTTGCCCTGGTCGTCCAGCAGGCCGCCGGTGCCGGTGAGGAACACGATCTTGTACGGCTGCAGCACGCGCACCAGCTCGTTGGCGGCAAAGTCGGCGTTGACGTTGAGGATCTGCCCCTCCTCCGTCTCGCCCAGACTGGCGATGACCGGGATGGAACCGGCGCGCAGGCTGGCCTCGATCGGCGCCAGGTTGATGTGGCTGACCTTGCCGACGAGACCGTAGGTGTCGCGATCGATATAGCTGGCGGTGAATACGCCCGAGGGCACCGAGGTGGCGCGCGTATCCATGGTCTGCAGGGCTTCGACCAGGCGCAGGTTCTGCTCCTGGAACACCTTGCGCACGATTGCCAGCGCCTTGGGCGTGGTCACGCGCAAGCCATTGACGGTCTGCTTCTCGATGCCGGCAGCGGAGAGCTCTTCGTCCAACTGCGGGCCCGCGCCATGCAACACGATCGGCGTAAGGCCAACCTGCTGGAGGAAGGTGAGCGAGGAGGTCAGTGCCGGCAGGTCATCGCGCAGCACGGCGCCGCCGACCTTCACCACGGCGAAGCGCTTGGCATCCAGCTGGGAGAAGCGCTTGAGGTATTGCTGGATTTCCTTCGCGCTGCCCATGCTCGAAAGCAGGCGGACGATGGTTTTCCGGGTGTGCTTGTGGGCTTCCACGATGACTTAGCTCTTATCGATGATGCGGTAGATGGTGTTGGCGTAGTGCTCGAGCTGGTCCAGGGCGACCCACTCGTCGGCGGTATGGGCCTGTGCGATGTCGCCCGGGCCGTAGACGAAGCAGATGTAGCCGGCGGCGGAGAACAGCGCCGCTTCGGTCCAGAAGTCCACGGCATTGCCAATGGGGATGTTCAACTCGTCCGCCAGATCGCGCGCGGCCAGGCGGCGTGCTTCGGCGGTGGCGGTGTCGCCGGCCGGCAGCGAATCGCCGCGGAACAGTTCCTCGAACGTCACCGGCTGGGGTTCGACGAGGGTGCGGAAGGTATGGAGCAGTTGCGCCGGCGCCATGGTTGGCAGCGGACGAAAGCCGAAGCGAACCTCGGCCGACGGGGCGATCATGTTGGCCTTGATGCCACCCTCGACCTTGCCGATATTGAAGCGCAGACCCGTCAGGCCGCCGAAGCGCTCATGGGCCTGTTGCTCCACGTAATCGAGCGCGGCGCCGCCCCAGCGCATGGCCTGATGCAGCGCACTGTCGGTAGGCTTCTGCTCGCCCGACGCATGGCCCGCATGGCCCTTGAAGCTCATCTGCACCGAGTGGATGCCACGGTGCGCCAGCACCGCCTCGCCCTTGGTCGGCTCGGCCACAATCACCGCCTCGTAGGCCGGCTTGTCCTTGAGGAAACCGGCGATGCAGCGCGGGTCGTTGGCTTCCTCGTCGGTCGACAACAGCATGGCCATGTCGCCGGTCGTGGCATTTGCCACGGCCACCAGCGCAGCGGCCGCGCCCTTGATGTCGCAGGCGCCAAGGCCGATGGCCCGGTCTGCGGTAAGGCGCAGCTCATGCGGGCTGGCTGTCCAGTTCGGCGAATCGGGCACCGTATCCAGGTGCACGTTGAACAACACCTTGGGCTGGCCACGTACGGCGTGCAGCGTGACGGCACCCGCGCCGTAATCGGTCACGGTGACATCGAAGCCCGGCAGGTTCTGCCGCAGGTAATCGAAGATGCCATCGGTGCCGATATCGCGCGGCGGGTTGCGCGTGTCGTAGCCGACCAGCGCGCGAAGGTGCCTGAGGGTTGCGTCGAGTAATGCGCTCATGAGGTCCGTTGTCGAAAATGCGTTGCCTGGCTCGTCACGCCTGAGCCGACTGATAGATGCCCGGCCGATAGATTTCCATCAGCGTCTCAGGGCGATGAGGTGCGGTGAAGCCGTGGCGCGCGTAGAGCTCATGCGCATCGAAGGTGGCCAGCGTGAAGCGACGCAGCCCCTGCAGCTCCGGGTGCGCCATCACCGCCTCCACCACCTGCTTGCCGTAGGCCTTGCCGCGATGGGCCGGCAGCACGAAAACGTCCACCAGGTTGGCGAACGTGGCGAAGTCGGTGATGACGCGCGCGAAAGCCACCTGGCCGGAGGCGTCATAGCCGCCAAAGCACAGCGAATGGTCAATCGACTTGCGTACCGTCTCCAGCGAAATGCCCTGTGCCCAGCCGGACTGGGTCGAAAGAAACGCGTGGATCAGCGCGAGGTCGAGCTGATCCTTGTCGGTGGAGATACGCAAGTGATGATCCATGTCGCTGTGCTCCTGCCTGTGATTAGCCGCGGTTCACTTCGGCCCAGAGGGTGCTGCTCATGCCGAACAGCTTGATGAAGCCTTCGGCCTCGGCCACGCCCCAGTCGGCGGACTGTGCGTAGGTGGCGCCCTTGGCGTTGAGGATGTGCGGCGAACGCACTTCCACCGCCGTCACCTGGGCGCCCGTGGTTTCCAGCACCACTTCGCCGTTCACGCAACGCTGGCTCGACGCCAGGAACGCTTCCAGGTCGGTCTTGATCGGGTCGTGATAGAAGCCTTCGTACACCACTTCCACCCACTTGCGCGCAACGTCGGGCTTGAAGCGGTTCTGCTGCTTGGTCAGCACGGCTTCTTCCAGCGCGCGGTGCGCGGCGAGCAGCGAGATCAGGCCCGGCGCCTCGAACACGATGCGGCCCTTGAGGCCAATGGTGGTGTCGCCGGTATACATGCCGCGACCCACACCATAGGGCGCGAACAGCTCATTGAGCTTGGCCAGCAGCTTGGCACCCGGCAGCTTCTCGCCGTTGAGCGACACCGCCTCGCCCTGCTCGAAGCCCAGCGTGACGGTGAGCTTTTCGGACGGCCATTCAGCGCGCGGCTTGCACCAGCCGCGAGCACCCTCGCCCGGGGTCTTCCAATGGTCGATCTCGCCACCGGACAGGGTCACGCCGAGCAGGTTCTCGTTGATGGTGTAGCTCTTCTGCTTGGCGCGCACTTCGAAGCCACGCTCTTCGAGATAAGCCTGCTCGTAGGCGCGGGTCTGGGTGTGCTCCTTCTGGATCTCGCGGATCGGCGCCACGATTTCATAGTCGCCCAGCGCCTTCACCGCCAGGTCGAAACGCACCTGGTCATTGCCCATGCCGGTGCAGCCATGTGCGATGGCCTTGGTGCCCAGTTCCTTCGCGCGCGCAATGGCGGCGTCCACGATCAAATAGCGGTCGGACACCAGCAGCGGGTATTGGCCCTGGTAGGCCTCGCCGGCGTGCACGAACGGCTTGACGAAGCCTTCCCAGATCGCCGGACCGCCATCCACCGTGACATGGCTAGCCACGCCCAGCTCCTTGGCGCGCTGTTCGATGTACGCACGCTCTTCGGCATCCACGCCGCCGGTGTCGGCAAAGATGGTATGCACGGCCCAGCCGCGCTCCTTGAGGTAAGGCACGCAGAAGCTGGTGTCGAGGCCACCGGAGAAGGCGAGGACGATATCTTTGCTCATGGCTTGCAGATCCTGGATGGAAGGCTAAACGGAAGGTATTTCAGAGAGATTCAACCACGATGCGCGGCTCGCAGCGCACCGGGAAATTGACGGAATTGGCGATGAAACAGGCATGGTGAGCCGGCTCGTGCGCTGCCTCGGCCTTGGCCGGGTCGCTGCCGGCAGCAATGGTGACCACAGGACGCAGCACCACCTCGACGAAACGGCCGCCCTCGACGGTGGTTTCCATGAGCCCTTGCGCTTCGTCCACGTACGCGGTCACCACCACGCCCGCCAGCACCGCCTGGTGCAGGTAGGACAACATGTGGCAGGTGGACAGCGCCGTGACCAGCATGTCTTCCGGGTTGTGCTTGCTGGCGTCGCCGCGGAAGGTGGGATCGGACGAACCGGCCAACATCGGCTTGCCGGCGATGCGAATCTCATGGTCGCGGCCGTAGCCCTGATAGGTCTTGGTACCGGTGCCCTGGTTGCCGGTCCAAGTGACCTGGACCTCATAGTGATGCTGGTGCGTTCGGCTCACGACCTGCCCTCTTCGATGTGCGACATGAGATCGGCCAGTGCGGCGTCGCCCGGTGCAGCACGTTCACGCAGCCCGGCCATGACACCCGCACGATTGGCCGCCGGATGGTTCTGGCTCAGCTTGAACTTGCCCTCGATGCGCTCGATGGTGATTTCCAGGCCCACGATGGCGCGCAATAGCTTTTGGGTGTGGTCCTCCGGCGCATCGGCCACGCGCCAGGGCTTGGCCTGACCGGCTTCGTGACGATCGGTCAACCGCTCCAGCAACGCGCGCAGCCAGTGCGCCTCCTCCACCACGCGCAAGCGGCCATGCACATGCACCACCGCGTAGTTCCAGGTGGGCACTTCTCGGCCGGTTTCATGCTTGCTCGGATACCAGTTGGGGCTGACGTAACCGTCCGGCCCACGGAAGATCACCAGCACCTCGGCGCCATCGTGGCGCGACAGCTCATTGCCGCGCGCCACGTGCCCGTGCAGGTGCGTGCCATCGATCAGCTCCAGCGGCAAATGGTTCGCCGCCAGCCCATCCGCGCCATGCACCAGCATGGTGGCGAACGGGTGCGCCTGCATCAGTGCGTGCAGGCGATCCTCTCGCGCTTCCCGGAAAGACGAGGGCAGATACATGGCGCGTCTCAGCGCTGGCCGATGAGCGAGGCCATCACGGCCTTCTGCACGTGCAGGCGGTTTTCGGCTTCGTCGATGGCGATGCATGCGGGCGAGTCCATCACGGCGTCGGTGGCCTTGACGTTGCGGCGCAGCGGCAGGCAGTGACTGAACAGGCCGTTGTTGGTGAGCGCCATCTTGGCCTCGTCCACGATGAAGTGCTTGTTCGCCTCGCGGATCGGCTTTTCCTGCTCCCAGCGACCGAAGAACGGCAGCGCGCCCCAGCTCTTGGCATACACCACATCGGCGCCGCTGTAGGCCTCCTCGATGTCATGGCTGACCTTGAGCGAGCCGCCGTTCTCCTTGGCGTTGTGGTAACCGAACTCCATGTAGCGCTCGTCCAGCACGTAATCGGGCGTGGGGCACAGCAGGGTCACGTCCATGCCCATCTTGGTCGCGATCAGCAACGCCGAGTTGGCCACCGCCGTGTTCAGCGGCTTGGGGTGGTAGGTCCAGGTAAGCACGTACTTCTTGTTCTGCAGGTTGCCCAGGTGCTCCTTGAGCGCCAGCGCGTGCGCCAGCTCCTGACACGGATGGGTGATGGTCTCCATATTGATCACCGGCACCGTGGCGTACTTGGCAAAGGCCTTGATCACGTTGTCCTGGCGATCCACCGCCCAGTCCTGGAATTTCGGGAACGCGCGCACGGCGATCAGGTCCACATAGCGCGACAGCACGCGTGCCACTTCGGCGATGTGCTCCTCGGTATCCCCGTCCATCACGGTGCCCACCTCGAACTCGATCGGCCACGCGTCCTTGCCCGGCGCCAGCACGATGGCATGGCCGCCCAGGTGGAACGTGCCCAGCTCAAAGCTGGTGCGAGTACGCATGGAGGGATTGAAGAACATCAGCGCCACCGACTTGCCGGCCAACTGCTGGCCGCGCGGGCTGCGCTTGAAGGCCGCAGCCTGTTCGAGCAGCGCATCGATCTCGGCGCGGCTGTAATCCTGGGTGGTCAAAAAGTGGCGGAGAGTCATGTCGGTGAATGCCCTTGTCGAATCTTCGGATCGCGGAAACAAAAAAACCCGGCTGCAGGCCGGGTTTTGTCGTCGATACACATGAAACGCGTGCGACAGCCTACCCGGCCGAATGTCGGGACAGCGGTCGGCGAGCACGCGACGTCATGCCAGCGGCCATGCGGGCGCTGGTGAGGACTGTAGCGGTATAGACGGCTGCGGACATGGAGGTTCCGGGAGGTTGAACGCGCATCATGACGGGATTTTCGCTGCCATGCAACAAGCGAGGGCCTGGGCCGCCCCAACCCGCCGCCGGAGCGCCACGGATGAAACGGAGGCGCCAAAGCACATCGCCGCCCCAGGGGCGGCGATGTGGAGTCTCAATCGGCGGGAGAAACGCTGACCCGCACCCGCAGGCGCTCGCCGGGGTCATAGTTGAGGCGAGACACGTAGACCTCGCCGCGGTAACGGTATTCCACGTCATAACCCATGATGCGACGCTGCTCGCTCACCGCCGCCACCTGGCGGCAGCGGGTTTCGGTGGTTTCGTATTCGCCGCCGCCGGAGCGCGAGGCGCTGTTGCCCACCGCGCCGCCAGCCACCGCGCCGACCACCGTGGCCGCGGTTCGACCGTCTCCCTTGCCTACGGTACTGCCCAGCACACCGCCAACCACCGCGCCGAGGATGGTGCCAGCCGTGGAGCCCTGGCTGGGCGCCTGGCGCACCACCTGCTGGTCATAGCACTCCTGGCGCGGCACTTCGGTGCGCGCCACGCCATAGACCGGATCGACGCGCAGGACATCGGCCCAGCCATAGTGGGTGTTGTTGTCGTCGTTCTGGTACTGCTGATAACGCGCATCCTGCGCACACACGCCGGTGGCCATCAGTGACAGCGCCAGCGCAGGGAACAACCATTTGGACACAGCGGCCTCCGCTCAGGGCAAGATCAGGGCGCATCTTTGCGCCACTACCATCCATTGCAGCAAATTCACTCTGAATCGACGCTTAGAACGTTTCGTATCTAAGCTTTTCCCGTCCAGGTCGATTCATATGCGGCCCCAGCCGCCCTGCGGAGAGCCCGGCGGCTTGTTAAGATGCGCGACCGGCTTGCGCCCGCCAGGGTGCGCGCTTCCTTTCGCCCGGACCTCCTGCCGATGCCGATCTCGCTCCACAACAGTCTCACCCGCCGTGTCGAACCGTTTGCCCCGCTGAACCCGGATCGGGTGACCATGTACCTGTGCGGGCCGACGGTCTACAACTACGTGCATATCGGCAACGCGCGCGGCCCGGTGGTGTTCGACGTGCTGGTGCGACTGCTGCGCCGCCACTTCCCCAAGGTGGTGTATGCCCGCAACATCACCGACGTGGACGACAAGATCAACGCCGCCGCCCAGCAGCTGGGCGTGGGCATCGAGGCCATCACCGGTCGCTATACCCAGGCCTACCGCGAGGATATGGCACAGCTGGGCATCGCCCCGCCGGATGTGGAGCCGCACGCCACCACCCATATCCCGCAGATCATCGCGATGATCGAGCGCCTGATCGCCGGTGGTCACGCCTACGCCGCCGAAGGGCACGTACTGTTCGAGGTGGATTCCTACCCCGCGTATGGGGCCCTCTCGGGCCGCGACCCGGAGGAACTGCTCGCCGGCGCCCGCGTGGAAGTGGCTCCTTACAAGAAGAGCCCGGGCGACTTCGTGCTGTGGAAGCCCTCCACTCCGGAACTGCCCGGCTGGGAGAGCCCGTGGGGCCGTGGCCGCCCCGGCTGGCACATCGAGTGCTCGGCCATGAGCGAAGCGCATCTGGGCGAGACCATCGATATCCATGCCGGCGGCGTGGACCTGCAGTTCCCGCACCACGAGAACGAGATCGCCCAGTCCACCTGCGCCCACGGCGGCAAGGTGTTTGCGCGCTTCTGGCTGCACAACGGCATGCTCACCTTCAGCGGCCGCAAGATGTCCAAGTCGCTGGGCAACGTGATGCTAGTGCACGAGTTGCTCAAGGAGCATCCGCCCGAGGCGCTGCGCCTGTTGCTGCTGCGCGGCCACTATCGCCAGCCGTTGGATTGGTCCGATGCCGCCCTGACCCAGGCCATCAGCACCCTGGACGGCTGGTATCGCGTGCTGCGCGATCTGGCCCACGTGACCGTGGACGCTGGCGATCTGCCGATACCCGCCGCCGTGGAAG
The DNA here is from genome assembly GCF_057750885.1 of Frateuria sp. sgz306004. Classification (NCBI taxonomy): domain Bacteria; kingdom Pseudomonadati; phylum Pseudomonadota; class Gammaproteobacteria; order Lysobacterales; family Rhodanobacteraceae; genus Frateuria; species Frateuria sp. sgz306004. The sequence continues at coordinate 225,280 of NZ_JBYLFE010000001.1, read as the reverse complement.
CCGCGCTGTGCGATGACCTGAACACGCCGCTGGCGCTGGCCGAACTGTCTCACCTGGCCGATATCGCCCGCCAGGCGGACAATGATGATTCCCGGCGCCACGCCAAGGCGGCCCTGCTGGGCGCCGGCGCCCTGCTCGGCCTGCTGCAGCAAGACCCTGAAGCCTGGTTCAAGCAGGCGGGCGGGGACACCACGGTGGACGAGGCCCGCGTCGAGGCCTTGCTGCAGGAGCGCCGGTCGGCACGCGCGGCACGCGACTTCAAGCGGGCCGATGCGATCCGCGAGGAACTCTCGGCCATGGGTATCGTGATCGAAGATGGCGCCCAGGGCACGCGCTGGAGCGTCGCCAAGGGCTGATCCGCCCCACCTTGGCAGGCATGGCCCTTTTCCGTCGAAGGGCCATGCCGGCGAGGATGAGCCAAACGCGCGATAATGCGCAGATGAATGCGATTGCCACCTCCAGCGCCGAGCAGGCGCAGCAAGATATCGTCGAAGAGTTCGCTTTCTTTGGCGATTGGACCGAGCGCTACCAGTACCTGATCGATCTGGGCAAGCAACTGCCGCCCTTTCCCGAAGAGCTCAAGACCGAGGATTTCCGCGTACACGGCTGCCAGTCGATGGTGTGGCTGGTGCCGAGCGGAAGCGCCGAGCGCCTGCATTTCCAGGCTGCCAGCGATTCGGCGATCGTCTCGGGCCTCATCGCCCTGGTGCTGCGCGTGTATTCCGATCGCCCCGCCAGTGAGATCGTGGCTACCGAGCCGCGCTTTATCGAAGCCATTGGCCTGGCCAAGCACCTCTCCCCCACCCGCTCCAACGGCCTGGCAGCCATGCTCGCCAAGCTCAAGGCCTACGCGGCCGCGTCGCTGAAGGGCTGAAGTTCGCCCCTCAACCCACGCAGGAAGCACCTCGCTATACCCAAAAACGACAAGGCCCCGCTCGATGGCGGGGCCTTGCGTTAGCGCGAGAGCAGCGATGAGGCGCGATCAGTCGCCCATCTGCTTCTGCAGGTGCTCCCGACGCTCCTGAGCGTCGAGCGAGAGGGTGGCGATGGGACGCGCGTCGAGGCGCTCCAGGCCAATCTCCTCGTCGGTCTCTTCGCAGAAGCCGTAGCGGCCTTCTTCGATGCGGCGCAGTGCCTTGTCGATCTTGGAGATCAACTTGCGGTAACGGTCGCGGGTACGCAGCTCCAGCGAATTTTCCGTTTCGCGCGTGGCACGCTCGGCCTCGTCGCCCACATCGCGCACTTCGTCACGGAGGTTTTCCATGGTCTGGCGCGACTCTTCCACCAACTGCTCGCGCCATTCGCGCAGCTTGTTGCGGAAGTAGGCGAGATGCTTGGGGTTCATGTACTCCTCGTCATTCGAGGGGCGGTAACCCTTGGGCAGATCGATCGTGGTGGTGGAAGGCAGCGCGTAACGGCCGTCTTCGCGGGTGATGCCATTGTCGAGAGTTGCAGATTTGTTCATCGAGGACTGCTGGGCTTTCTGTGTCTTGATGGGGGTGTGACGCGCGGTCGCACTGGCTACTTTACCTGCAAGCAGGCTTGCTGCGGGCGTAACCGGCGCGATGGGGACCGGCGCCGCCTTGACCGGAGCCGGAGTCGCCTGCCGCGCCGCGGCGGGCTTAGCTGGCGCGGGCTTCGCGGCCACAGTTTTCTTTTCCACCGGTGCGGGCGTCGCCTTGGGGGCGGGCTTGACCGGCACCGCCGGCTTGGCCACGGCCTTGGGCGGCTGCTTCTTCACCGGCGCCGGAGCCGCTTTCTTGGCGACCGGCTTCGGAGCGGGCTTGGCCGCCGGCTTGGCGACCTTTTTTGCGGGAACCTTGGCTGCCACCGGCTTCTTGACCGGCGCGGCCTTCTTGGCGATGGGCTTGGGCGCCGCTTTCTTGGCGGCTACCGGCGCTTTCGCCACCTTTTTCACGGCGGCCTTCTTGGGCGCCGCCTTCTTGGCGACGACTTTGCTGGTCACGGCTTTCTTGACTGCTGCTTTCTTGGCCGGCGCGCTCTTGGCGGCGGCCTTCTTGCCGAGCTTGACGTCTTTTACCTTGCCGGCAGGCTTTCCCTTCTGCGGCTTGGTGGCTGTCGCACTACGCGTCGTTTTCGCCATTTCCCTTCACCATTTTGGCCTTGGCGGCCCGGTGTTATAGCCCATGCGGCTTACACCAGCAACCATGCTTCTGGAATACTTGTGGCACTACAAGCCGCAAGCTGTCTCGGCAGCGTCAATCCGTCGTGACCCGACTATTACTTTTACTGCTCGGCTTCTACAAGCGCTGGCTCAGCCCACTGCTGGGTCAACGTTGCCGCTTTTACCCTAGCTGCTCGGATTATGCACGGATTGCAGTCACCCGCTTTGGTCCATTGAAGGGCAGCGCGCTGGCCGGCTGGCGGCTGCTGCGCTGCCAACCCCTGTGCGAAGGGGGCGAGGACCCCGTCCCCGAGCAGTTCACTTTCCGCCGCTGCCGCCCCCCTGGAGAACATCATGTCCACTGACTGGCTGATCAAGAACGCCGAACTGGTCAACGAAGGCCGCCGCTTCCACGCCGATGTGCGTGTCCGCCAAGGCCGCATCGACGCCATCGGCGGCGACCTGAACGCCCGCCCCGGCGAGCAGGTGGTCGATGCCAGTGGCCTGTGGCTGCTGCCCGGCATGATCGATGACCAGGTGCACTTTCGCGAGCCTGGCCTGACCCAGAAAGCCGACATCGCGCACGAGTCGCGCGCCTGCGCCGCCGGCGGCATCACCAGCTTCATGGAGATGCCCAACACCAAGCCGCCAGCGCTCGATCGCGAGACTCTGGAGGCCAAGTACGCGCGCGCGGCGGAAACCTCCGCCGTGAACTACGCCTTCTACATGGGCGCCAGCAACGACAACTTGGAGGCCATCCGCCGCCTCGATCCGCTGGCCGCCCCGGGCATCAAGGTGTTCATGGGCGCCTCCACCGGCAACATGCTGGTGGACAACCCTGAAGTGCTCGATGGCATCTTCCGCGAGGCGCCCACGCCGATCATCACGCACTGCGAAGACACGCCGATGATCGATGTGAACCTGGCCAAGGCGCATGAAAAGTACGGCGACGCCATTCCGGCTTTCGAGCATCCGCTGATTCGCTCGCGCGAAGCCTGCATCAAGTCCACCCGCCTGGCGATCGAGTTGGCGCGTCGCCACAACAGCCGCCTGCATGTGCTGCACATTTCCACCGCCGACGAACTGGCGCTGTTCGAGCCGGGCCCGATCAAGGGCAAGCGCATCACCGCCGAAACCTGCGTGCACTTCCTGCATTTCGACGATCGCGACTACGAGCGCCTGGGCTTCCTGATCAAGTGCAATCCGGCGATCAAGACCGCCGCCGACCGTGAAGCCATCACCAAGGCGCTGGCCGAAGGTCGCCTGGACGTGCTGGCGACGGATCACGCGCCGCACCTGCTTGAGGAGAAGGCCCAGCTGTACGACAAGGCACCCAGCGGCCTGCCGCTGGTGCAGTTCGCGCTGCAGGCAGCCCTGCAACGCGTGTTTGAAGGCAAGCTGACCCTGGAGCGCGTGGTCGAAGCGGTCACGCATGCGCCGGCCACGCTGTTCGACGTGAAGGAGCGTGGCTACCTGCGCGAGGGCTACGCGGCCGACTTGGTGCTGGTTAACCCCAACAAGCCGCACACCGTACGCCGTGAAGAGGTGCTCTCCAAGTGCGGCTGGTCGCCGTTCGAGGGCTACACGTTCAACACCTCCATCGCCGCGACGTTCGTAAACGGCCATCGCGTGTGGGATGGCAACGCCGTCGACCAGGGCGTGCGCGGCCAGCGTCTGGCCTTTGATCGCTGAACATCCCAGGCCGGCGCGCCATGCGCCGGCTTTCCCGCTGCCTGCGGCCGCATGACGCAGGCAGCGCGGCTCAAGAACCGGCCACACGCCGCCGAAAATCCTGAGAGCCTGCTCACGCGCGTACACCGAACGTATGCAGGCGATAGCCCGTCTATGGGCGCGACGCCGCAAGTGGATTGACCGCAAGTACGGAGCTCATGGACGCGGCACAGCCGTCTCTCGAGGATTCCAGTCATGCGCAACAACCAGCCGGTTACCCAACACGAATTCGTCGTACCTGACGACGCCACGCTGATGTCGGTCACCGACCCGCACAGCCACGTCACGTACGCCAACGCCGCCTTCGTGGAGGTCAGCGGCTTTTCCCAGGATGAGATCCACGGCCAGCCGCACAATCTGGTGCGCCACCCCGACATGCCGCGCGAAGCCTTTGCGGACATGTGGGCCACCATCAAGGGTGGCGAACCCTGGACCGCACTGGTCAAGAATCGCCGCAAGAACGGCGATCATTACTGGGTGCGCGCCAATGCTGTGCCGGTCGTGCGGGAGGGCAAGCAGGTCGGCTACATGTCGGTGCGCACCAAGGCATCCCGCGAGGAGATTGCCCGCGCCGATGCCCTGTATCGCGACTTTCGCGAGGACAAGGCCGGCGACCGGCGCTTTCACAAAGGGCTGATCGTGCGCAGTGGATGGCGCGCCGTCGCCTCGCTACGCCAGACCATGTCCGTGCGCTGGCGCATCCGTTCCGCCCTGCTTGCCACCGTGCCGTGCATGACGCTGGCCGCCTGGCTGCTCGGCACGACGCCAGGCCGTATCGCCGCGATAACCGCCATCACCGCCGCCATGGCGGCACTCGTTTCCTGGTGGCTGGAGCGGCAGATCGCGCGTCCATTGGAAAGCATGCTGCAAGAGGCACTGCAAGTCGCCACCGGCGCCAGTCAGCAATGCGCCCACCTCGATCGCGTGGACGAGATCGGCATGACCCAGCGCACCATTGGCCAATTGGGCCTGATGTTTCGCTGGCTGATCGCCGATGTCGCTCACCAGGCCATCGCCGTGCGCTCCGCCAGCAGCGATATCGCCGATGGCCACGCGGACCTGCATGCCCGCACCGACCAGGCAGCCGATCACGTGCAAACCACGGCGGCATCCATGACGCAGATGTCCGCCACGGTCAGCGGCAATGCCGATACCGCCGCGCAGGCCAGCCAGCTCTCGGCGGCCGCCAGCCAGGCGGCCGCACAGGGTGGACAAGCCGTTGCCGAGGTGGTCGACACCATGAACGGCATTCGCACCAGCTCCCATCAAATTGCGGAGATCATCGGCGCCATCGACAGCATCGCGTTCCAGACCAATATCCTCGCGCTCAACGCGGCGGTGGAGGCGGCGCGCGCCGGCGAGCAAGGGCGTGGCTTTGCCGTGGTGGCCGGCGAGGTGCGCGCGCTCGCCCAGCGCAGCGCGCATTCGGCGCGCGAGATCAAGGCGATCATCGGCGCCAATGTAGAGCGCGTGGAGGCCGGCGCACGCCTGGCCGATGAGGCGGGCCAGGCCACCGGAGAGATCGTGACCCAGGTGCGTCGCGTGACTGAATTGCTGGCCGAGATCAGCGCCGCCACGGATGAACAGAACAAGGGCATCACCCAGATCGACCGCTCGGTAAGCGACCTGGATCGCATCACCCGCCACAACGCCGCCCTGGTGGCCGACGGCGCGTTGGCTTCCGATGGTCTCAAGCAGCAGGCTGGCCGCCTGGCCGAAGCGGTCGGCGTATTCCGCTGAACCACGCCGTCGTCCCTCGGGGCGACGGCGCCTGCGCTGTTACGGCACCGCCTTGAGCAGCACGCTCACCGGGCCGTTCTCACCGGAACGGCCCAGCACGCTGATGCGCGTATCGTTGATCGCCAGCAGCTTGTCGCCTTGCTGCAGGCGAACGTTGATGGCGAAATCCACCCCGTCGCGCAGTTCGGCCGGGTCATAGGCGATCAGGAAATCCACCGGCGATGCGCCCACGGGCTGCACGCGCTCCTCGGCCACGGTGCGCGCCGGCGCATCCTGCATACTGACATCGGCTAGCGTAATCAGCAGCACCGCATCGGCAGGCACCGGCTGCGGCAACTCATAGCGCACATCGCCCACGATGGATTTCATCAGTGTCTGGTGCACCAGCGGTGCCTGCGTGGCAGCTGCGGCCGGGGCGGCGTCCTTGGCGGCGCGATGCGGGAGCCAGGAGCAGCCCGCCATGGCGACCAAGGCGACGGCGAGCAGGGAAAGACGGGGCGACATGCATTTCTCCATGAGGGGTCCAACAGACGCCCTCATGCTAACAGCCGCCCCTTGAACGTCGACTCAGGCGCAGCCTTTGCCGGCGAAACCACCTTCCACGCCCTTGCTGGCATAGGCCACGGCATCGTGCGGATGCAGGCTCTCCTGATGCTCCACGCGAATGTGGAAGTCGCTCAGGCTGGCGTCGGCATCCAGCGCCTTCTGCAGGCGGCGGGCGGCATCTTCGCAGAACATCAGGTTGCCACCGTTGGCGCGGGCAAAGGCTTGTTCGTCCTCGCGCTTCACGGCGGTCTGCACGGGCGTACCCAGGGCCTGCTCGGCCTCATCGATCAGGTGGATCAGGTTGAAGCTGGCGCCTTCGGCCAGGCGCACCCGCAGGCGCGCCACGCTGCGCTGGGCATGCGGCGTGGCCACGATGCCCTTTTCGCTGCCCAGCCACGCCAGCACGGCGGCGTGATCCACGGGCTGGCCGGCGTCGAAATCCTTGGCAAACTGATCCTGGATCAACTGGCGCGACAGCGCCGCCGAGGCCGGACAGGTGGAGGAGTAAACCACCTCGGTGCCGAACTCCAGCAGCAGCTCATCACCCACCATGCTGGCCTCGATGCACACCGGGTAGGCACGCCAGCCACTGTTGCCGCTGCGCAGCGCGGGACGGCGCACGAGGTGCTCGAAGCGGATGCTCAGGCAGGCGCGATCGGAGAGATCCTTGTGCGAATCCAGGAAGGCGCGCAGCAGCTCGCGCAGCGAGCCAACGCTCAGCGTCTGCGTGCTCAACGCCTGCTCGACCAGCAGGTACAGGCGCGACATGTGGATGCCGCGCTTGTCGGGACGGCGCAGGTTGACGAAGGCGCCGACACGCGCGCTCGCGCGCTGCACGTCGCCATCGCCGGCGTCGAAGCGCACCGGCACCTCGATGCCGTTCATGCCAACCCAATCCAGTTCGCCCGCCAGGTGAGGCTGGGCATGTACCGCCACGTCGGGGAGCAAGCGGGCGGTGTTTTCCTCGGTATGCATGGGAAATCCTGTCATTCAGCGGGCGACCGGGTCGCCGCGTGAGCCAACAATCTTGGGGCAGCGCACCGTGCTCGCAATAGTGGCGTGGGGGAAACGCTGCGTCCCTGCGACGCTCAATCGACCTGCCGGCGCCACGCCCGGGCCGCCCGCCAGGCCTGCCAGACCACGCCCGGCCCCTGCCGGCCCTGGCCCTTGCGCAGCACCTCGAGCGGCGCCTTGGCCTTGCGGGCTTGCGCCACGAGGGTGCGGCCATGACGCGACTCCAGCCCGCGGAAGGCACTCAACGGCCCCGGCAGGCGGTCGGCCTCGCGCCAGGCCGCGTGCAGGTCATCCAGCTGGGCGCGGATGGCCTCGTCGCGGGCCGGGCTGGCCGTTCGCAACTGGTTGCGGCTCAGACCGTGCCGGGCCAGTCGCGCCATGGGCAGCGCCAGGCGATCGCGCTCGGCGTCTTCTTCCAGGCGCAGCAGGGCAAACAGCAGATGCGACAGCGTCGCCACCCGGGTGGCGCGCTCCGAAGGAGCCGCCTCGCCAAACCACCAGGCCGTTTCCAGCCTGGCGATGGCGCCATGCAGCAGCGCACCCGCCGCCAGTTGGGCCGGGAAATCGGAGGCCGTGCCCTCTTCCAGCTGCGCCATGGCGGCCAGCACCGGGTCCACCCAGCGTGCACTGGGCAGGGCATGGGCGCGCTCGTCATCGAACAGCACCTGGGTCAGCGGATGCCGCCCGCCGCTGGCGGCGGCGGCGGAAAGCTCCTCCGCCCACCAATTGAGCTTGGTCGCCGCCACCTGGGGCTCACGGATGCCGTAGGCCGCCGCCAGCCACTCCTGCTCCAGGGCGGCCAGCGCGATATGCCCGGGGTAAGTCTGCTGATCGACAAAGACCAGCGCGAGACGCTGCTGCGGCTGCACCGCCAGCCACTTGTCGATATAGCTCTGCAGCGCGGCCTCGCTCATGCGATGACCTGCAGGCGACTGGTGAGGTCCACCGGGTGATCGAGCACCATATCCGCGCCCCATTCGTGGGGATTGCCACCGTCGAGGTAACCCCAGCGCACGGCGACGGTGTAGAGGCCAGCCGCCTCGCCCGCCATCACGTCGCGCCGATCATCGCCCACGAACAGGCAGCGTGAAGGATCGAGCCCGGCCTGCTCGCAGGCCAGCAGCACGGGGGCGGGGTCAGGCTTCTTCACCGGCAGCGTGTCGCCGGACACCACCGCCGCGGCACGCGACGCCCAGCCGATGCGCTCGACCAGTTCGTCGGTAAGAAAACCCGGCTTGTTGGTCACGATGCCCCAGCGCAGGCCCTGCCCTTCAATGGCCGCGAGCAGTTCGTCGATGCCGTCGAACGGATGCGTGTGTTGCGCCATCACGGCCTGGTAGAGCTCCAGGTAGCGCGGCACCAGTTCGAGCAGCTCGGCATCGGTGACATCGGGAAAGGCGCAACGCAGGATGGCGCGCGAGCCACGCGACACCACTTCGCGAACCATCGCGTAAGGAGGGGCTGCCACGTTGCTCTCATCGCACTGCGTTTTCAGCGCGGCGTAGAGATCAGTGGCGCTGTCGAGCAAGGTGCCGTCCAGGTCGAACAACACACCTTGCAGGGAAACGGGAAACGACTTCATGCGGGCTTGCGTGCGCTGATCAGGTAATTGACGGCGGGGATGCGGCTGAGCCATGCCTTGCGGCTGAGCGGGTTGTATCCCAGGCCCGAAACGTCATCCACCTCCAGGCCGGCGTGGCGCATCAGGCGCCCCAGCTCGGACGGCTTGAGAAACTGGGCGTAGTGATGCGTGCCACGCGGCAGCATGCGCATGATGTATTCGGCGCCGAGAATCGCCGCGCCAAAGGCCGCAGGCGTGCGATTGAGGGTGGACATCACCACCACGCCACCCGGCTTGACCATGCGCACGAGGTCCTGCACCAGCGCGGCCGGATCGGGCACGTGCTCGATCAGCTCCATGCAGCACACCGCATCGAAGCTTTCCGGTTCCGCCGCGGCCAGTTCGGCCGAGGACTGCACGCGGTAATCGATGCTCAGGTCTGGGGAATTCAGTCGCGACTCGTGCAGATGCAGGCGAGCGATCTCGATGACCTTTTCACCCAGGTCGATGCCGGTGACCTGGGCGCCGGCCTTGGCGAGCGCCTCGCTGAGCAAGCCGCCACCGCAGCCCACGTCGGCCACGCGGGCGCCGCGCACATTCAAACGCGCAGCCACGTATTCGGCGCGCACCGGGTTGAGGTCGTGCAGTGGACGGGACTCACCGTCCGGATCCCACCAGCGCGCGGCGAGCTTGCCGAAACGGGCGATCTCTTCGGGACTTACATTGGCTGCGGCTTGCATCGAAAGCATCCTCGGAAGCTGGGCACGGAGCTTAACGCGCCTGCCATTCGTAGACGGTGATGTCCCAGCCGCCACTGGTGTGGGCCGGGTCCTGGTGGGCGATGGCCAGCGCCTGCTCCATCGACTCCGCGCGCATCAAATAGGCACCGCCGGACTTGTCGCTGAAGCCGCCGGCCATTTCCAGCGTGCCGCCGGCGCGCAGTCCCTCAAGGAAGTCCTTGTGGGTCTGGACCACGGCGGGATCGAAATGCGGACGGCGCATGGCCATCACGAGGTAACGGTTCATGGGGTGCTCCTCAGCCGGCGTCGATGGCGGCGATGCGCTCGCGCCAGGCATGGGTCTTGGTCAGCACGGCATCGGTGTCGATGTCGGTGAGCTGGCGATCGGCGAGCTTGCGTACGCCGTTGATCCACACATCGCTCACCTGGTGGCGACCGGTGGCATAAGCCAGTTGCGAGGCGATATGGAACAGCGGCTGGGTTTCCAGGTCGGACAGGCGCACCGCGGCAAGATCCGCGCGCTTGCCCACTTCGATCGAGCCGATGCGATCTTCCAGGCCCATCGCGCGCGCACCGTTGAGCGTGGCGGCACGCAGCGCATACGCCGCATCGAACGCCGCTGCGTCGTTGGCCACGGCCTTGGCGAGCAAGGCGGCGGTGCGCATTTCCCCGAACATGTCCAGATCGTTGTTGGAGGCGCAGCCATCGGTACCAAGCGCCACATTCACGCCGGCGCGGCGCAGCTTTTCGGCGGGACAGAATCCGGAAGCCAGCTTGAGGTTGGATTCGGGGCAATGCACCACCGACACCCCGGCTTCGGCGCAGGCAGCGATTTCAGCGTCAGTGAGCTGGGTCATGTGCACGGCGATCAGACGGTCATTGACCAAGCCAAGTTTTTGCAGGCGCTGGAACGGACGCAGGCCGCTCTTGGCCTTCTCCTCTTCCACTTCGTGCGCCGTCTCGTGCGTGTGCAGGTGCACCTGAATATCGAGCTGGTCCGACAGCACGCGGATGCGCTCAAAGCTCTCGTCGGACACCGTGTAGGGCGCATGCGGCGCAAACGAGGTGCTGACCAGCGCGTCGCCGAGGAAGCTGTCGTGCACCTCGATGGCGCGATCGAAATATTCGTCCTGGGTCTTGGCCCAGGACGTGGGAAACTCGATCACCGGCAGGCCCACCACGGCACGGAAACCCATGCGGCGATAGGTGGCGCCGATCACGTCGGGGAAGAAGTAGTTTTCGTTGGCGCAGGTGGTGCCGCCGCGAATCATTTCCGCCACGGCCAGCTCCACGCCATCGCGCACGAACTCCGGCCCGATCACCTGGCCTTCCACCGGCCAGATGTGCTTTTGCAGCCACACCATCAACGGCAGGTCGTCCGCCAGGCCGCGCAGCAGGGTCATCGGGTTGTGCGTGTGCGTGTTCACCAAGCCCGGAATAAGCACATGCTCACCCAATGCCACGCGCTCACGCGGTGCATAGGCCGTATGCGCATCGGCCTGGGGCAGCAGCGCCACGATGGCGCCTTTGTCCACGGCCACGGCGTAGTGCTCAAGCACGACACCATGCGGCTCTACGGGCACGACCCAGCGCGCTTCGATCAACAGGTCGATGGTTTGCGGGGCGTTCTGGCTCATCCGTTGGCTCACTTTTCGATATTGGATATGACATGGGGCGGATCACCTTGCGGTGGCCGCCCCATGCTTGCCTGATTTCATGACGCTTCAGGCATCGTCGCTCCAGAGAGGCGCCCTTCAACTACCGGGGCGCGAATCAAGCTGGCATGTCGCCCGTCAGGCCCGCGCACCCCCAGCCGGGGGCAAAGGCCGGAATCCAGTGAGTTTCCGTTGCATGGTGTGAAGAGCAGGCCATGTGCTTGGCACACCATGTTTCACTGGACCCCTGCCCATGCAGGGACGACTAGCCGACAAAGGCGCAGGCATGGCCCGCGCCGACTCGTCACTTGCCGACGCGACTGACGTATTCGCCCGTGCGGGTATCGACCTTGATCACTTCGTCCGTGCTCACGAACAGCGGCACGCGCACCACGGCACCGGTTTCCAGGGTCGCCGGCTTGCCGCCGCCGCCCGAGGTGTCGCCACGCAGGCCCGGATCGGTCTCGGTGATCTTCAGTTCGACGAAGTTCGGCGGCTGCACGGCGATGATTTCGCCGTTGAACAGCGTGACCACGCACTCTTCCTCGCCCTTGAGCCACTTGGAGGCGTCGCCCATGCCGACCTTGCTGGCCTGGTGCTGCTCGAAGCTTTCCTGGTGCATGAAGTGCCAGAACTCGCCGTCCGAGTACAGGTACTGCATGTCGGTGTCCACGACGTCGGCGACTTCGAAGGAATCGCTGGACTTCATGGTCTGTTCGGTGGTGCGGCCGTTCTTCAGGTTGCGGATGAAGATACGAGTGAACGCCTGACCCTTGCCGGGCTTGATGAAGTCGGCGTCGGTAATGACCCACGGGTCATTGTTGTGAAGGATCTTCATTCCCTTCTTGACGTCGTTGAGACCGACGGTGGCCATGCGCTCTGCTCCAGATGTAGCGCCGCCGGGAGGCGGCTAGAATAGGGGTTTGCCCGGGCCTTCGGCCCGACTCAAGACCCCCTATGATAACCGCAAGCCCCGCTGCCCGCCTATCTCCGCCCGGAACCGACTGGCGCACGCTCTGGCGTGCCGCCATCACCGACCCGCGCGAGTTGCTGGAGGCCGTTTCCCTGGGCCACCTCGCCGGACGCCTGCCGCCGGGCGATGCGGGCTTCGCCCTGCGCGTCCCGCGAGGTTTCGTGGCCCGTATGCGGGCCGGCGACCCAACCGATCCCTTGCTCCTGCAGGTGCTGCCCCAGCTGGCCGAACTGGACCAGGTGCCCGGCTTTGCCACCGATGCCGTGGGCGACATGGCGGCCCGTTCCGCCCAGGGCGTGCTGCACAAATACCAGGGGCGTGCCCTGCTGATCGCCAGCGGCAGCTGCGCCATCAATTGCCGCTACTGTTTCCGCCGTCATTTCCCCTACGGAGACGAGATGGCCGCAGCCGGCCAATGGCGCAAGGCGCTAGAGCACGTGCGTCAGGACAGCTCGATCAGCGAGCTGATCCTCTCCGGCGGCGACCCACTGTCCCTGGCCACCAGCAAGCTGGAAGAACTCAGCAAGGGCCTGGCCGAGATTCCGCATGTGACCCGCCTACGCATCCACACCCGGCTGCCGGTGGTACTGCCCGAGCGCATCGATGATGCGTTCATCCAGTGGCTGTCGGCCTTGCCGCTGCAGAAAGTGGTGGTGCTGCACGCCAACCACGCCAACGAATTCGATGCCTCAGTGGACGCCGCCTGTGCCCGCCTGCGCGAGGCGGGAGCCACCCTGCTCAACCAGGCCGTACTGCTGCGCGGGGTGAACGACCACGCCGACACCCTCGCCGCACTCTCCGAGCGACTGTTCGCCGCCGGTGTACTGCCCTACTACCTGCATCAGCTCGATCGCGTGCAGGGCGCGGCGCATTTCGAGGTGGCCGACGCCGACGCGTTGGCGCTGGTGGAATCCGTGCGTCACTACCTGCCCGGCTACCTGGTGCCCAAACTGGTGCGCGAAGTGGGTGGCGAACCCTCCAAGCGGCCACTGTAACGAGCACGCATTCGCCGTAGCCCACAGTTGTGGGCCATGTCACCTCCGGAATATTTCCGCTAGCAGAGACTGGCGGAATCCGCTAAAACCTTGCATGGCCGCAGCCCTGCTGTCACGGCAGGCTTGACTCGGCAGCGGCAACTCAATGGATAGCCCGACGTGCCCACCAAAACCGACCAGGTCATCAAGATCCTTTTCGTTGAAAAGTCGATCGAAGACGCGGAACAAATCATCAGTCTGCTGCGCAACAGCGGCATCGCTGTTCGGCCCGCGCGCGCCACGAGCGCCGAACAGATCACCGCTGCCCTGGACGAACTAGGACCGGACATCGTGCTGTTCGACCCCGCCGTGGGCACGCTGGAGCTGCGCGAAGTCGCCCGCCTGCTCGACGCCCATGGCCGTGACCTGTCACTGATCGCGCTGGTCGGCCAGGTGGACAACGCCATCATCACCGAGCTGTTCGTTAATGGCGCCCGCAGCGTGGCGCTGCGTCCGCAGCCCAAGCAGCTGATGGCCGTGATCCAGCGCGAGTTCGATGCGCTCAACGCGCGTCGCCAACTGCGCCGCCTGGAAACCGCGCTGCGCGAGTCGGAGCGTCGATGCGACGCGCTGCTGGACTCATCCACCGACGCCATCGCCTACGTGCACGAAGGCATGCACGTGCGCGCCAATCACGCTTACCTCGAAACCTTCGGCTACACCGAGTTCGATGACCTGCTCGGCTTGCCCGTGCTGGACATGGTCGGGCCCAGCGACGCCGAAGAGTTCAAGAACACACTCAAGGGATTATCCCGCGGCGAAAAGCCCAATGGCCCGATCGAGCTTCAGGCGCGCCGTGCCGATACCAGCACCTTCAAGGCCAGCGTGGAATTCGCCCACGCCACCTTCGAAGGGGAACCTTGTCTGCAGGTGGTGTTCCGTCGCCAGCAGATCGACGCCAACGTGATCGAGCAACTGCAGCGCGACCAGGTTACGGGCCTGTTCAATCGCGCACGCATGGTCGAGTGCATCGACCAGGCGGTGGCCGCCGCCACCGAGGGCACCAAGGGCCAATCGCTGCTACTCATCGAGCCGGACAACTGGCAGGCCATCGTCGGCGGCATCGGCCTGGCAAAAGCCGACGAGCTGCTGGCGGCGTTTGCCGCCCGAGTGGAAGGCCAGCTTGGTGCGCACGACACAGCCGGCCTGCTCGCCGAACACACCATCGGTGTGCTGCTGCATACCCGCAACGACGACGCCATCAAGCAATGGATCGCCACGCTGCAGCAAGCCATCGCCGGCGGCATCTTCGATCTGGGCACGCGCTCCATCACCGTCACCGCCAGCATTGGCGGTAGCCTGCTGGGCGAGAAGAACGCCAATACCGAGCTGTTGCTCAACCAGGCCAGCCAGGCCCTGCGCAATGCCCAGAGCCAAGGCGGCAACCGGAGCGAGCTGCATGACCCGGCAGCACGCGAGAAGGCCGACGAGGAGCGCGAGCGCTACTGGCTCAACGTGCTGCAGCAGGCGCTGACCCAGAACGATTTCGTGCTGTATCACCAGCACACGATCAGCCTGCAGGATGCCGAGGGCGAGTTCTCGGAGATCCTGCTGCGACTCAATGGCCCTCAGGGCGAAGTGCTTCCCGGCTTCTTCATGCCCATTGCCGAGAAGCACAACCTCACGCCGGCCATCGATCGCTGGGTGCTCAACCAGGCCATCGAAGCCCTGCGCGCGCGCGACCGCATGGGCACACCCACCACGTTCTTCGTCAAGCTCACGTCCAGCTCACTGGAAGACGCCGAACTGCTGCCCTGGCTCGGTCAACGTTTGAAGGACGCGGCACTCAAGCATGGCCAATTGGTGCTGGAAACCACAGAGAGCAAGGTGGTGACCGCGCTGCGCCCCGCCCAGGAGTTCATTCGCGCCTGGAAGAAGCTCGGCGGCCAGTTCGCGCTGGAGCAGTTCGGCTCGGGCCTCAACTCGTTCCAGTTGCTCAACCATATCGATGCGGACTATCTGAAGATCGACCGCAGCTACATGGCCGACCTGCCGCAACAGCAGGAGAGCCAGAAGAAGGTCGCTGAGATCTGCCGCCAGGCGCGCGAACTGAAGAAGCTCACCATTGCCGAATGGGTCGAGGATGCCGCCAGCACCTCGCTGCTCTTCGCCTGCGGCGTGGACTTCGTGCAAGGCAACTTCCTGCAGGAACCGCAGCGACTGATGTAAGCGTCCAGCCCTGGGCGTGTGCGCCATTGATACGGCGCACGCCAGCCAGTACGATGGCCCCGCTTTCAGCACGCCCTTCCGGACCACCGGGAGGGCGTTTCTTTTTTGGTTCCTCCACACCAAAAAAGGAACGCTGCCCATGCATCCTCACGACCACTCCGCCCTCGCCTCGGCCACCGGCCTTGGCTTTACGTCACACGGCACGGGGCCCGAGCACGTTCTCGTGCTGCACGACTGGTTGGGCGCGCACGATACCTACGATGCCATTCGGCCCTATCTCGATGCCGAGTACTTCACCTATGTCTTCGCCGACCTGCGCGGCTACGGGCATTCGCTGACCCTGCGCGGGTGCTACTCCATCGAGGAGATTGCCAGCGATTGCCTCGCGCTTGCCGATCGCCTCGGCTGGCAGCGCTTTCATCTGATGGGGCACTCGATGACAGGCATGGCCGCGCAGCGGATCGCGGCGGACGCGCCCGCGCGCATCAAGAGCATCGTCGCCACCTGCCCGCTTTCCGCAGCCGGCAACCCACTCGGAGAGGATGCCCTGGCCTTCTTCGCCAGCACACGTGACGACGACGACGCTCTGCGCCGCCTGTTTCGCTTCGTGGGCGGAGATCTCGGGGAATCCTGGGTCAACGCCAAGCTACGCCAGCAGCGACGATCCGTGGCGCGCGAATGCGTGCATGGTTATCTGCGCATGTTCACCACCACGCATTTCCTGGAGGACGTGCGCGGGCTGGCAACGCCGATGCTGGTAATCATCGGCGACAAAGATCCAGGGCTAGGCGAAGAAGCCATGAAGGCCACCTTTCTGGCTTGGCACCCCGGTGCGCGGCTCGTGATCATGCCGCACTGCGGGCACTACCCCATGCAAGAGCGCCCGCCCTACTACGCGCAATGCGTGGAGGGCTTTCTGCGCGAGCACGCCGACTGAGCAGCGGGCTCTAGACAACAAAAAACCCGCGGATCACTCCGCGGGTTTTTCTTGAACCGATAAGACGTCCGATTACTCGGCGGCAGCGGCGGCCTTCTTGGCGGCCTTGGCAGCCGACACGGCGGCGACGTCTTCCTTGATGCGGGCAGCCTTGCCTTCCAGGTTACGCAGGTAGTACAGCTTGGCGCCACGCACCTTACCCTTACGCTTCACTTCGACCGAGTCGATGGCCGGGCTGTGAGCCTGGAACACGCGCTCCACGCCGGTGCCGTGCGAAATCTTGCGCACGGTGAAGGCCGAATGCAGGCCGCGGCTACGCTTGGCGATGACGATGCCCTCGAACGCCTGGACGCGCTCGCGGTTACCTTCCTTCACCTTGACGTTAACCACCACGGTGTCGCCAGGGCCGAATTCCGGCAGCTGGCGGGTGATCTGCTCGGCTTCGAACTGTTCGATGATCTTGTTCATGGCAACACCTGTCTAAATTTCAGTACCTGCGGTCACTGCTCGGCCGCGTCGTGGAGCCGCGTCTGCCGTACATGCTCGCGGCGGAATTCTTCTAGCAACGCTCGGGATTCCGCATCCAATTCGCGCTGCGCCAATAGATCGGGACGCCGCAACCAGGTACGTCCCAGCGATTGCTTCAGGCGCCAGCGGCGAATGGCCGCGTGATCACCGGAAAGCAGAACCTCCGGCACGTCTCCCAGTGCGTCATGCACCGGTTTCGTGTAGTGCGGGCAATCCAGCAAGCCGTCCGAAAACGAATCCTGCTGCGCCGACTGTGCATCGTTCAATGCACCGTCCTGTAAGCGGCCCACGGCGTCAATGATAACAGCCGCACCCAGCTCACCGCCGGACAGCACATAATCGCCGATAGAAAGCTCTTCGTCGACCTCGTGCGCCAGCAAACGCTCGTCCACACCTTCGTAACGTCCACAAAGCAAGGCGATGCGCGGCAACTTGGCCAGTGCTTCCACCCTACCCTGCGTCAGCCGCGCACCTTGCGGGCTGAGGTAAATCACATGCACCGGTTCGGGTGCTGCCTCGCGCATGGCCTTGAGAGCGTCGCGCAAAGGCTGAATCAGCATCACCATGCCGGGGCCACCGCCACAGGTGCGGCCGTCCACGGTGCGGTAATTGTCGGTGGCGTAATCGCGCGGGTTCCAGGTTTCCACCTGCAGCAGCTCGCGCTGCTGAGCACGCCCCACGACACCAACGGCAGCGCACTGACGCATGAAGTCGGGAAACAGCGTGACGACATCGATGCGCATGAACCCTCAACCCTTTAGACCGCGCCAGGCGCGTTTAGAATTCAGGATCCCAATCCACCACCATGCGCCCGCCGGACAAGTCCACCGAACGCACATAAGAACCCTGGACGAAGGGAATCAGCCGCTCGCGCGTGCCGTCCTTCACTACCACGACGTCGTTGGCGCCGGTGGCGAACAGGTGACTGACCCGCCCCAACGCCACGCCTTCCGTGGTGACGACCTCAAGACCCTCGAGATCGACCCAGTAAAACTCATCCTTGCCGGGGGGCGGCAACAACTCGCGGGCGACGTAGATGTCTTGTCCCACCAGTGCTGCCGCTGCGTCTCGATCATCGATGCCGGGCAACTGGGCGATAAGCCCTTTGCCCTGCGGACGACCCTTGACTCCCGTGATCTCCTGCTCCATACCCGGCGCCGATGTAAGCAGCCAGGGCTGGTAACTGAAGATCCGCGTGCGGGGCTCGGTCCAGGATTCGAGCTTGACCCAGCCCTGCACGCCGTACAGCCCGACGATGCGCCCAACCAGGACGCGCCGACCGGCTGCCGTCATGCTCAGGCAGCCTGCTGCTTGCCGGCTTCCTTGACCAGGGCGGCGACCTTGTCGGTCAGCTGCGCACCCTTGCCCACCCACTCCTGCACGCGGGCGAGGTTCAGCTCAAGGCGCTTGTCCTTGCCCGAAGCCACCGGGTTGTAGAAGCCCACGTTCTCGATGCTGCGACCGTCGCGCTTGCTGCGCTGGTCGGTCACGACGACGTGGTAGAACGGACGGCCCTTGGCGCCGCCGCGCGAAAGACGAATCTTGACCATAAGTAAAAGCTCCAGAGTTGCCGGATGCCGGCAGCACGCACGAGTGCCGTGCGCGGTAAACGCGGCATTTTAATGAATTTTGTGGAAAAAGGAAGAGCTGACGGATAAATCCGGCCAAACCAGCTGACCAGACCGTTCAGCCTCAGCGCATCGGGGGGAACCCGCCGCCCATGCCGCCCATGCCCTTCATGGCACCGCGCATCTGCCGCAGCAGGCCCTTGGTGCCGCCCTTGGAGAGCTTGGACATCATTTTTTCCATCTGCATGTATTGCTTGAGCAGACGGTTCACGTCAGCCGGCTGCACGCCCGCACCACGCGCCACGCGGGCGCGGCGCGAACCGTTGAGCAGGTCCGGATGACGGCGTTCTTTCTTGGTCATCGAATGGATGATCGCGACCATGCGCTTGATCTCACCATCGTTGACCTTGGATTTGACGTTGTCGGGCAGGCCGGAGACACCCGGCAGCTTGTCCATCAGGCCGGCCAGGCCGCCCATGTTGGTCATCTGCTCGAGCTGGTCGCGCATGTCGTTGAGATCGAAGCGCTTGCCCTTGATGACCTTCTCGGCCAGCTTCTGCGCCTTCTCGTGGTCGACCTTGCGCTCGACCTCTTCCACCAGCGACAGCACGTCGCCCATGCCCAGGATGCGCTGGGACACACGGTCGGGGTGGAACGGCTCCAGCGCATCGGTCTTTTCGCCAGCGCCGAGGAACTTGATCGGGCGACCGGTGACATAGCGCACCGAAAGCGCCGCACCGCCACGGGCGTCACCGTCGGTCTTGGTGAGCACCACGCCGGTGAGCGGCAGCGCCTCGGCAAAGGCCTTGGCCGTGTTGGCGGCATCCTGGCCGGTCATGGAGTCGACCACGAACAGCGTTTCGATCGGGGTGATCGCGGCGTGCAGCGCCTTGATCTCCGCCATCATGGCCTCGTCCACGTGCAGGCGGCCGGCGGTATCAACCAGCAGCACGTCCACCACTTCGCGGCGCGCCGCGGCAATGGCGTTCTTGGCGATATCGACCGGGTTCTGGCCTGCCTCTGACGGGAAGAACTTCACGCCCACCTGCTCGGCCAGCGTGCGCAACTGCTCGATGGCGGCCGGACGGTACACGTCGCAGCTCACCACCATCACCTTTTTCTTTTTGCGCTCCGTGAGAAAGCGCGCCAGCTTGGCCACCGTGGTGGTTTTACCGGCACCTTGCAGGCCCGCCATGAGCACCACGGCCGGCGGCTGCTGGGCCAGGTTGAGCTCGCTGTTGGCGGTACCCATCACCGCGGTCAGCTCGTCGCTCACCACCTTCACCAGGGCCTGGCCCGGCGAGAGGCTCTTGAGCACTTCCTGGCCAACCGCACGCACCTTTACGCGCTCGATCAGCGCCTGCACCACCGGCAGGGCCACGTCGGCCTCCAGCAGGGCAATACGCACCTCACGCAGCGACTCGCGGATGTTCTCCTCGGTCAGGCGACCACGGCCGCGCAGGCGGTTGACGGTGGCGGAAAGGCGTTGGCTGAGCGACTCGAACATAAGCGGCGGATGACCTAAGAGGATCGCAGAGTATAGCGGACCTTGGCCCCCGGGCAGGCAAGCCTGCCCCAACCGCGTCAGATGGCCGCCGGCTGCACAGGAGGCGGGCTTACCCCCTACACTCCGGCCCCATGGCCATTACCGTCTTCACTCTGCTTGCCATCGTGCTCTACCTCACCGCCGCGGCCGGATTGGCGCGGCCGCTGCTGAGCGGTGGCCAGCCGCTCAATCGCATGGCGCTGGCGTTGGCGGGATCGGCGGTGCTGATTCACTCGGGGCTGCTGCTGAGCATCCATCGCGGCTCGGTGGACCTGCACTTTTTTTCGGCCTTGTCGCTGGTGGCCTGCGTGGTATCGGCACTGACACTGGTGGTGAACGTGTCACGCCCGGTGGCGGCCCTTGGGGTCATCGTGTTTCCGCTCACCGCCCTGCTGCTGGCCGCCGACACCTTCCTTGCGCCCACCACGCTGCCCGAACCGCTGGGCTGGCAGATCAAGCTGCATGTCACTGTGGCATTGCTGGCCTTCAGCGTTCTCTCCATCGCCGCCGTCCTGGCCCTCTTGTTGGCCGTGCAGGAGCGCGCCCTGCGCCATCGGCAGCTCGGCCCATGGTTGCGTGCACTGCCGCCGCTGACGCTTACCGAAATGCTGCTGTTCCGCCTGATCGGCGCGGGCTTTGTGCTGCTCACGCTCACGCTGCTCAGCGGCATCCTGTTCGTGGACAACCTGTTCGGCCAGCACTTGGTGCACAAGACGGTGTTGTCGATCATCGCCTGGCTGGTGTTCGGCGCGCTGCTGTTCGGCCGCTGGCGCTACGGCTGGCGCGGACGCCGCGCGGTGAACCTCACGCTCTTCGGCATGGGCGTGTTGCTGCTGGCCTTCTTCGGCACCAAGCTGGTGCTTGAACTGATACTGCATCGCACGCCATGAGCGGCATGGGCCAGTACGTGCTCACCCTGTCCTGCCCGGATCGCTCGGGCATCGTGGCGGCGGTGTCCAACCACTTGGCCCAGCAAGACTGCAACATCCTCGAAGCCCAACAATTCGGTGATGCGGAAACCGGCCGATTCTTCATGCGCCTGGTGTTCGACAGCGCCAGCCTCTCCATGAATGCGCTACGTGATGGGTTGCACGCATTCGCGCCGGCCCTGCAACTGCAATGGACGCTGCGGGATCGCGCCGAACGGCGCCGCGTGCTGCTGCTGGTATCGAAGTTCGATCACTGTTTGGCGGACATTCTCTACCGCTGGCGTATCGGCGAACTGCCCATGACGATTGTCGGCGTGGTCGCCAACCATCCACGCGAAACGTACCGCCACCTGGACTTCGACGGCATCCCGTTCCATTACCTGCCGGTGGATCGCGCGTCCCGCGAGGCGCAAGAAGCGGCGCTGTGGTCGCTGATCGAACAAAGCGGCGCCGAACTCGTGGTGCTTGCCCGTTACATGCAGGTGCTGTCCACGTCGCTGGCGCAGCGCCTGCAGGGCCGCTGCATCAACATTCATCACTCGTTCCTGCCCGGTTTCAAGGGCGCGCGCCCGTATCACCAGGCGCACCACCGCGGGGTCAAGCTGATCGGTGCCACGGCGCATTTCGTCACGCCCGACCTGGACGAAGGCCCGATCATTGAGCAGGACATCGAGCGCGTGACGCATGCCGATACGCCCGACGACCTTATCCGAATCGGCCGCGACATCGAGCGGCGCGTGCTGGCCCGCACGCTCAGGCTGTACCTGGACGACCGCATTCTTCTCAACGGCGGCAAGACCGTCGTTTTCCATTCCTGACCGGGAGCACCCTGTGGAACTGATCGGTATGCTCGACTCGCCCTTTGTGCGACGTGCGGCGATTTCGCTGCACATGCTGGGCCTATCCTTTACGCATCGGTCGCTGTCTGTCTTTCGCAACTTCGACGAGTTTCAGTCCATCAACCCGCTGGTCAAGGCCCCCACACTGATCGGCGACGATGGTGAACTGCTGGTGGATTCGTCGCTCATCATCGAATGGGCGGAATCGGTGCGCACCGCCCCCAGCCTGATGCCGAGTGCCGCGGATGAGCACTTGCAAGCGCTGCGACTGATCGGCACTGCGCTGACCGCCAGCGAAAAGTCCGTGCAGATCGTCTACGAGCACAAGCGAGTACCCGAGCGACGGGACGTCGACTGGCTGGCTCGCGTACAAGGCCAACTGTGCGCGGCTTACGACACACTGGAGCGCCACGCGGCAGCCGCCAACGGCCATTGGCTGGTCGCCGGCACCTTCAGCCAAGCCGACCTGAGCACCGCCGTCGCATGGCGCTTTACCCAGCTGGTGGCGCGCGATGCGCTCGGGCAACGAACGTATCCAGCCCTGGCCGCCCTCTCGATGCGCGCCGAGCAGCTGCCCTCATTCCAGGCGCTACCGCCGGAGTGAGTACCGCTCAGCGTGCCAGATGCGACGCCATGGCGCCGTAGAAACGCTCGTAAGTTGCCGCATCACTGAGCACGCTGGTCCGAGCGTCGCCGTTGCTGTCCCACACGGTTCGACGAAAACGCGTGCGCGCCAGCACGCCATGCCCATCGGTGGCAGGCATGAGTAACACGAGCGCTTCTGTGGTTTGGTGATCGGGCTTGCCGGGCAAGGACATCTTCGACTTGAGAACGCCGCGAAGAATCTCCCGCCCCTTGCTGATCAGCACTTCGTCGTGGCGCGCTTCGATCAGGTGAAACTCCCGGTCTACCGTGGTCGCTTCGTAGCCCTGCTCTCGCAAGGTCGCCAGCACGGCATCCAACGCTGGATCCAGGCGGGTGTCGTAGCGATGATCACGAACGCGCTGGTAGGTCTGCTTATCCTGCTCGGTCAAACCCACGTCCACTTGGGTGGAGCTGTAATGCAGCAGGCGCCCGCCGCTGCCGGTGACCTGCTCGTCAGGCTTGGGCGCATCCTCGCTGCATGCCGAACCAACGAAGGCCACACCGGCCAGCGCGACCATCCAACCTGCCATTGCGCACGTCCACTTGCGATACATACAGCATCCTGCCTGATCGACCTGGGGAAGCGCAGGCTACACGTTCCTTGATGGCGGCTCGCTTGCCGTCGCCATGGTCGCTTGCTCCGCGTTCAGCGAACTGCGTCGATGGCCTGCGAGAGACGCTCCACCGGCACCACCTCCATATCGCCGACCCTGCCCTTCTTGGGCGCATTCGCCTTGGGCACGACGGCCTTCTGGAAGCCATGGTGCGCGGCTTCCTTGAGGCGCTCCTCGCCATTGGGCACCGGGCGGATCTCGCCGGAAAGGCCCACTTCGCCAAAGGCAATGGTCTTCTCCGGCAATGGCCGGTCACGCAAGCTCGACAACACCGCGAGCAACACCGGCAAGTCAGCCGCGGTTTCCTGCACGCGAATGCCACCGACCACATTGACGAACACGTCCTGGTCGTACGCGGCCACGCCACCATGGCGATGCAGCACCGCCAACAGCATCGCCAGGCGGTTCTGCTCCAAGCCCAGCGCCACGCGGCGCGGGTTGCCAAGCGAGGATTGATCCACCAAGGCCTGCACTTCCACCAGGAGCGGCCGTGTTCCCTCGCGGGTGACCATCACCGCGCTGCCCGAGGTCGGGCCGCTGTGCGCCGAAAGAAAGATCGCCGACGGGTTGGGCACTTCGCGCAGGCCCTTTTCCGACATGGCGAACACGCCCAATTCATTCACCGCACCGAAACGGTTCTTGAAGGCGCGCAGCACGCGGAAGCGACTGCCCGACTCGCCCTCGAAATAGAGCACCGCATCGACCATGTGCTCCAGCACGCGCGGGCCGGCAATGCCGCCCTCCTTGGTCACATGACCCACGAGAAACACTGAAGTGCCCGTTTCCTTGGCGAAGCGCGTGAGCTTGGCGGCCGATTCGCGCACCTGGCTCACCGAACCCGGGGCCGCCGTCAGCAGTTCGGTCCAGATTGTCTGGATGGAGTCGATCACCAGCACACGTGGCTTGCTCGCCAGCGCCTGCTCGATGATGCGCTCGATACAGGTTTCCGCCAGCGCATGCAGCGGCCCCAGCGGCAGATCCAGACGCTGAGCGCGGGCGGCCACCTGGGCCAGCGATTCTTCGCCGGTGACATACACGCTGGGCACCTGCGCGCCCAGTGTGCCCAGCATCTGCAGCAGCAGGGTCGACTTGCCGATGCCGGGATCACCACCGATCAACACTACCGACCCATCGACCAGCCCTCCACCGAGCACGCGATCCAACTCGCCAATGCCGGTGAGCGTGCGCGTTTCGGCCGTGAGCGCCACCGCCGTCAACGGCGTGACCTTGGGTGAGCCCGCTGCGCCGCCCGCATAGCCGGTACTGCGCGCGGCACCGGCCGACTTCACCGCCGGCTGCAGCACGATTTCGCTTAGCGTGTTCCAGGCATTGCACTCCAGGCATTGGCCCTGCCACTTGGAATGCTCCGCACCACAATCGGTGCAGACATAGGCGGTCTTGGCTTTGGCCATGCGTGGAATCCTGGGCAACGATGCGATAGCGAGAGCTTAACCGGCCGCCATCGCAGACGGCGAGACGCCAAGCGAACCTCAGAGCCTCTTCACCATCTCTGCGTGGCCCGCGCCGGAAGCAATGTGCCGGCAGATCAAGCAAGAATGACGGTTGTACTTCCGTCCACAACTGAGTAGTGACGCGGAATTGCGGGCAAAGCACCCCGGCCCCAAGGGCTGCGCGGGTATGCCCACGCAACACGGCCACGCGGAGATCGTGAGCGGGCTGCTAGCCCTCGTCCTCAACGAACAACACGCGTCGAGTCATACCGCAGGTCAGGTCGTAGGAGATTGTACCGGCATGCGCGGCGATGACCTCGACCGGCAACTCCGGCCCCCACAGGGTGACGCTGTCACCGACCTTGGCCTCAGGGGCGCCACGCAAATCAAGCGTGATCAAATCCATCGATACCCGACCGATCAGCGGCACCCGCTGCCCACCCACCAGCACCGGTGTGCCGGCGGCGGCGCTGCGCGGGTAGCCGTCGCCATAACCCACGGCGGCCACGCCCACCGGCATGTCTTCCGGACAGGTCCAGGTGCCGTTATAGCCAATCCGCTCGCCGCGACCGATGTGGTTGATGGCGATCAGGCGGGTACTCAGCGTCATGGCGGGCCGGAAGCCGAAATCAGCACCGGACTTGCCATCCACCACGGAAAGACCGTACAGCAATCCACCCGTGCGCACCCAATCGCCACGCGCGGCCTCCCAGCCGAGCACAGCGGCGGAGTTGGACAAGGAGCGCGGCCCACGAAGACCTTGCGTGGCCGCGGTGAAGCGCTCGATCTGGGCGGGCGTCTGCACGCCATCGAACACTTCCGACTCAGAGAAATGGGTGAGCAAACCGATATCCGGATCGATCCCGGCCATGGTGGACAACTGCCCGTGCACAAAGGGCACGGCCTCCGTCGCAAAGCCCAAGCGATGCATGCCGCTGTCCACCTTCAGCCACACGCGCAATAAGCCTCGCGAAGGCGAAGCCTCGCGCAGCCACTGCAATTGCGCCTCGTGGTGAATGGCTGCATCCAGGTTCAGTCGCTGCATCTCCGCGATGTCGCTGGCCCGATCCGGGCCCGACAGCACCACGATGCGCTGCCGATGCCCAGCCGCCCGCAGGCGCAGGCCATCACCCAGGGCCGCAACCGCAAACGCATCGGCCTCGCCATCCAGCGCGCGCGCCACACGCTCCAGGCCATGCCCATAGGCATCGGCCTTGACCACTGCCATTACCTTGGCCGGCGACGCCATGGCCTTGATGCGGGCGAGATTGTGGCGCAGTGCGCCCAGATGGATGGTGGCGACGGTTGTACGACTCATGCCTTTAGGTGGCGCCACGCGTGCGCAAGATGTTTGGAGTGAAAACGACGAACCGCCGTACTGAACCAAGCACCAAGCTTAGCAGCCAGCCCAAACAGCGATCCGTCTCCCGCACTCAGCATAGCCGGAAAAGCGGGCCATCTCAGGGTAATGCCCTGGCAACCCCGAGACAGCCCATCGTCTGCATGCCCTTAGACCACACCAAGCACCAGCAGCACGATCACGATGATCAGCACCAAGCCCAAGCCACCACTCGGGCCGTAACCCCAGTTGCGACTGTACGGCCAGGACGGGAGTGCACCAAGCAGCAGCAAGACGATGACAAGCAGCAGAAGCAGCGACATGGCGGATCCTCGCGTGGGAAACAGGAGCCCACGGTGCACGGCATGTCGTGAACGTCAGTGCGCCGTTATGTGTACGGCATGCATAGAGCGGCCATGGAGACAGGCGACGTTCCGCTACTGGAACGTCGCCTGAAGAACTGCCTGCTTACTCAAACGCACCGACGAAGGAATCGGGCGCGTAGTTCTCGAACTTTGTGTAGTGACCCAGGAAGGTGAGCTTCACCGTGTCGGTGGGGCCATTACGCTGCTTGCCGATAATGATTTCGGCCAAGCCCTTATCCGGCGATTCCTTGTTGTAGTACTCGTCGCGGTAAATGAACATGATCACGTCCGCGTCCTGCTCGATAGCGCCTGATTCGCGCAGGTCGGACATCATGGGGCGCTTGTCGGCGCGCTGCTCCAGCGAGCGATTCAACTGCGATAGGGCGATCACCGGACAATTAAGCTCTTTCGCCAGGCCCTTCAGCGAGCGCGAGATCTCCGAGATTTCCGTCGCGCGATTTTCCTTCATGCCTGGCACCTGCATGAGCTGCAGGTAGTCGATCACGATGAGGCCAAGGCCACCGTGCTCGCGATGCAGGCGACGAGAGCGCGAGCGCATTTCCACTGGCGAGAGGCCCGGCGTGTCGTCGATAAAAATCTTCGCCTCGGACAGCAATGCGATGGCATTGGTGACGCGCGGCCAATCCTCTTCGGCCAGATCGCCGTTGCGCAGGTGCTGCGCATGGATGCGACCTACGGACGAAATCATTCGGAAAGCCAGCTGCGAGGCTGACATTTCCATCGAGAAAATGGCCACGGCCTTCTTGCCACGCATGGCCGCGGCTTCGGCGATGTTCACCGAGAAAGCCGTTTTACCCATGGAGGGACGTGCCGCCACGATGATCAGGTCCGACGGCTGCAGGCCGGACGTAAGCTCGTCGAGGTCGGAAAAGCCGGTCGAGATACCGGTGAGCTGGCCGCGATTTTCATAGCGTTCGGAGAGGATGCGGAAAGCGTCCTTTACCGCATCGCGCATGGACACGGTGTCCTTCTTGCCGCGCGCGCCCGACTCGGCGATTTTGAACACGCGCTGTTCGGCACGCTCCAACACCTCCTGCACGGTCTTCCCGTCAGGCAGGTAGCCGTCCTCGGTGATTTCGGTGCCGGCGTCGATCAGCATGCGTAGCACGGACTTTTCGCGCACGATCTCCGCGTAGGCCGCGATGTTCGCGGCGCTCGGCGTAGTGTTGGCGAGCTCAATCAGATAAGCCGCGCCACCGACCATTTCGGCCAGGCCGTTGGCCTCGAACCAATCGCCCAGGGTCACCGCATCACAGGGCATGCCCTTGGTGGCCAGCTCGGTGATGGCGCGCCAGATCATGCGATGGTCGCGACGATAGAAATCCTGCTCGCCCAGGCGGTCAGCCACTTTGTCCAGCGAATCGGGGGACAGCATCAGGCCGCCCAGCACCGCCTGTTCCGCCTCGATGGAGTGCGGCGGCATACGCAGAGCGTCGAGCTGTGGAGAGGACTTTCGCTCGCCGCGACCACGCCTGTCGGAACGCCCGGGGCGTTCGGGTCGGTCGGAAGAGTCTGGAACGAAAGACATCGCGATTCCTCGCAGCTTGCCGGTGAAGGCCACCAGCGGCATGACGTTGGGTCAAGAGCATACGCGGCGCCATCGCAAGCCGCGAGACAATAACTCTGTGGATAACCTGTGTGTGACGGGCCAGGCACGGATGGAGCCCCGTGCCGCCGCCAAAACAAACGGGCGCCCGAGGGCGCCCGTCTGGGTGTTGCAAGCGAGCGGGCGGGCTTACTTCTCGCCGACCACGATCACCTTGATCTGCGTCTGCACGTCAGCGTGCAGGGCGATCACGACGTCGAACTCGCCGGTGTTGCGGATCGGGCCTTCGCCCTGGATCACTTCGTTCTTGTGCACGTCGTAACCGGCGGCTTCCAGAGCCTCGGCGATTTCGCGCGGACCGACCGAGCCGTACAGCTTGCCTTCCGGGCTGGCGTTCACGGTGATGGTCACCGAGACGTCTTCCAGCTTGACCTTGCGGCCTTCGGCGCCCGTCAGGGCGGCAGCAGCCTTGGCCTCGTACTCGGCGCGGCGCTTCTCGAAGGCTTCGAGGTTGGCAGCGTTGACCGGCACAGCCTTGCCCTGCGGCAGGAGGTAGTTACGGCCGTAACCCGGCTTGACCTTGACCTTGTCGCCCAGGTTGCCGAGGTTGCGGACTTTTTCGAGAAGAATCAGTTCCATGGTGGTTCCTTTTCGTTAGCGCCGGTGTGGCCCGACGCAGCCGTGGACGGTTGTCCGAAGAGTGGGACTGCGCGCCAGGCCGAGGCCCGGCGCGCGCCACGACTTAGACGTCGTGGTTGTCGGTATAGGGCAGCAGGGCCAGGAAGCGGGCGCGCTTGATAGCGGTCGCCAGCTGACGCTGGTAGCGGGCCTTGGTACCGGTGATGCGGCTCGGCACGATCTTGCCGTTCTCGGTCACGTACTGGCGCAGCGTGTTGAGATCCTTGTAATCGATCTCTTTCACGTTTTCAGCCGTGAAGCGGCAGAACTTGCGGCGGCGGAAGAACTTGGACATGGCTTAGGCTCCTGATCAGTCGTCGCTGTCGCGATCGTTGTCGTCACGCGCTTCGTCATCGCGGCGACGCGAGGACTTGGCGTCATCCTTTTCCTTGGACTTCAGGATGAAGGACTGCTCGGTATCAGCGGCATCGCGCTTGATGACCAGGTGACGCAGCACGGCGTCGTTGAAGCGGAAACCCGACTCCAACTCGTTCAGCGCGTTCTGGCTCACTTCGATGTTGAGCATGACGTAGTGAGCCTTGGCCAGGTTCACGATGGGGTAAGCCAGCTGGCGGCGGCCCCAGTCTTCCAGGCGGTGGATCTTGCCGCCGTCGGCTTCGATCAGCACCTTGTAGCGGTCGATCATGGCCGGGACCTGCTCGCTCTGGTCAGGGTGGACCAGGAACACGACTTCGTAATGTCGCAGGGACATTTTGTGGTAACTCCTTGTGGATGCGGCCCTTTTGGGGCCTGACAGCCTCCCGCACTATGCGGTGAGGCAAGGTTCCATCCCGACCCAAGGGGCCTGGACAGAAGCGGAAGTGTAAGAGATTTCAGGCGTTTGGGGCAAGCGGCTTGCTGCCGACACCCCTGGAGCCGGCGTTCAGCCGACCGTGAAGCTCTCGCCGCAACCGCATTCGCCGGTGGCATTGGGGTTGTGGAACACGAAGCTGGCGTTGAGGCCCTGGCGCTGGAAATCGATCACCGTGCCATCGACAAGCGGCAGGCTCTTGCTGTCCACGATCAGGGTCACGCCGTCGATCTCGACCCGCTGGTCGTCCTCGCCCAGGGTGCTGGCTAGATCCACGACATAGCCGAAGCCCGAGCAGCCGGTGCGCTTGACGCCAAAGCGCACGCCAGCGGCGCCGGGAGTACCGGCAAGGAAGCTGCGCATGCGTTCGCTGGCGGCGGGAGTAATGGTGATGGTCATGGACGATGCAACTTGCTGAAGGGTTCAAGGGTCCGAAAGGAGGCGAAAGGGTCGCTACCTGAAC
The DNA here is from genome assembly GCF_057750885.1 of Frateuria sp. sgz306004. Lineage (NCBI taxonomy): Bacteria > Pseudomonadati > Pseudomonadota > Gammaproteobacteria > Lysobacterales > Rhodanobacteraceae > Frateuria > Frateuria sp. sgz306004. Next base: position 195,712 of record NZ_JBYLFE010000001.1, on the reverse strand, counting down.
GAAACGTTCGTTATTATGCCCCATTCGACTTATGCGCCCGATATGCGGCGCCCAGCAGGAGTTTCAATCCATGGCGGTGGTTAGCCCGATTCTATCGAGCGTGAAGCAGGCACTTTCCGGCAGCATCGAGGCCGGCAGTGTGGTCACGGTGCGCGGCTGGGTGCGCACGATCCGTGATTCCAAGGGCGGCCTGTCCTTTGTGAATGTCACCGACGGCTCCTGCTTCGACCCCATCCAGGCGGTCGTGACCGACAAGGTGGGCAACTACGAGAGCGAAGTGAAGCACCTCACCACCGGTGCCGGCGTGATCGTCACCGGCACGCTGGTGCCTTCGCAGGGCAAAGGGCAGCGTTTCGAAATCCAGGCCGATACCGTCGAGGTGACCGGCTTCGTGGACGATCCGCTGACCTATCCGATCCAGCCCAAGCCGCACACCATGGAGTTCCTGCGCGAAGTGGCGCACCTGCGCCCGCGCACCAACTTGTTCGGCGCGGTGACCCGCGTGCGCCACACCATGATGACGGCGATCCATCGCTGGCTCACCGAGCAGGGGTTCTTCTGGATCAACACGCCGATCATCACCACGTCCGACGCGGAAGGCGCGGGCGACATGTTCCGCCTGTCCACCCTGGACCTGGCCAACCTGCCGCGCACGCCGGAGGGCAAGGTCGATTTCCGCAAGGATTTCTTCGGCCGCGAAGCCTTCCTTACCGTGTCCGGCCAGCTCAACCTGGAGGCGTACTGCCTGGCGATGAGCAAGGTGTACACCTTCGGCCCGACCTTCCGCGCCGAGAACTCCAACACGGCGCGCCACCTGGCCGAGTTCTGGATGGTGGAGCCGGAGATCGCCTTCGCCGACCTCAACGCCAACGCCGACTGCGCCGAAGGCTTTCTCAAGGCCATCTTCAAGGCCGTGCTGGAAGAGCGCGCGGATGACATGGCGTTCTTCGCCGAGCGTGTACAGCCGGATGCGATCAGCCGTCTGGAAGCCTTTATCACCCAGCCGTTCGAGCGCATCGATTACACCGAGGCGGTGGAGATTCTCAAGAACTGTGGCCAGAAGTTCGAGTTCCCGGTGGCCTGGGGCATCGACCTGCAAACCGAGCACGAGCGCTATCTCGCCGAAAAGCACGTCGGTCGCCCGGTGGTGGTGATGAACTACCCCGAGCAGATCAAGGCGTTCTACATGCGCTTGAACGACGACGGCAAAACCGTCGCCGCGATGGACGTGCTGGCGCCGGGCATCGGCGAAATCATCGGTGGCAGCCAGCGCGAGGAGCGACTGGATTACCTCGACCGCCGCATGGCTCACTTCGGCCTCGATCCGGTCACCTACAGCTGGTACCGTGACCTGCGCCGTTACGGCACCGTACCCCATGCCGGCTTTGGCCTCGGCTTCGAGCGCCTGCTGGTGTATGTGTGTGGTTTGTCCAACATCCGCGACGCCATTCCCTACCCGCGTGCGGCGGGAACGGCGGAGTTCTAACAACACGGTCAGCCCATGCGCCATCGCCCGATCCTTGCCACTGCCCTTGTCGCCGCCGCCGTGATGGTGGGCGGCTGCCACAGCGTGAAAACGCTGGTGCCGCCGAACCTGCGTGCGCCCGAAGACGCACAGAAGAGCCTGGATCAGGCCAAGAAGCAGTTGCAGCAGGCCACCCCCTGCTGCACCAACTTCGCGGATTTCTCCTACCAGAACACCCTGCCCTGGCAGCCGCGGAAATTCGTGCTCGGCCCGGGCAGCATGGTGGCGAGCCTCAATGGCGAACGCAGCTATTTCCTGGCGTTTGCTCTACCTCGCGAAACGCAGTTCCCGTATCGCATCGCCTTCAAGTCCGAGCTCAACGGGCGCTGGCTGCGCGCGAGCTATTTGTTCGCGCCCACCATCGTGCTGTTGGACGAGGCCTTCCAGCCCATCAACAGCCAGGACGTGGGCCTATGTGAGCACATGGGCTGGACCGACGAAACCACCGGCGCCTTCGGCAGCGTGGAAGTGACCGACAAGCGCGCACGCTACATGGTGCTGTACAGCTCGGCCAAACAGCAGTCGAGCAATACGTACTGGGAGCAATCGCCCGCCGCATTCTCGGCGGAAGCCCCGGTGAAAATGGCCGCGGCCGGCACGTTCAAGGTCCCCCACGGACCGGATGGCACCGTGTGGATCGGCATGATGGACAAGACCTACAAGGACGCCGTGGACAACGCCATCTGTGCCAAGCCGACGCAAGGAAACGGTGTGCTCAACACCCTGCGTGACACCATTCCGTTGCCGGGTATTGGCGAAAGCAGCAAGCCTGCCGCCACCAAGAGCGACACCGGCGCCGATGGCAAAACCCCGACACCCGTGGCAGGCAGCGCAACCAGCGGTTGAGCGCCTACCCAAGCTTCATTGGAACCCCCTCGCCCATGGTCGAGCTTTATCTATCCTTCTTGCTGGCCGGCGTGGTCTGCTTCGTGCTGCACTTTTTCGCGCAATACCGCGTAGCCGCGGTGCTGCGAAAACAGCATCCGCGCGAATGGCAGATCATCACCGACACCGAGGGCCGCCCCACCAACCCGGTGCGGACCTGGATGCGACTGCAGCTCGCCCTGCGCTCGCCCGTGTTGCCCGCACTGGAAGACCGCGCCATCACCAACTGGCGTCGCGTTTGGCGTTTCAGTCTATGGTTGGCATGGCTGTGCTGGTTCGCCGCGCTTGGCGTGCAGTTCAGCGCCCGCTAGCCCCAACCATCATCGGAGTCGCCCATGCAGTTGGACCTCAGTGGACACCACGCCCTGGTATGCGGTGCCTCGCAAGGCATTGGTCATGCCAGCGCGGTCGAACTGGCCGAACTAGGCGCCACCGTCACGTTGCTGGCCCGCTCGGCCGACACGCTTGCCGCCGCCGCGGATGCGCTGCCACGCGCGCATAACCAGCAGCATCGCTGGTTCGCGGTCGACATGCAGCAGACCGAATCGCTGCGCACGACCCTTGCGAACATCGTGGGCGAACAAGCGCAGGACATCCTGATCAACAACACCGGCGGCCCGCCGGGCGGCCCGGCGCATGTCGCCGAAGCGGCCGCGTACGAGGCCGCCTTCCGCCAGCATCTGCTGGCCGGGCAAACCCTGGTTCAGGCCCTTTTGCCCGTCATGCGGGCGCGTGGCTACGGTCGCATCGTCAACGTCATTTCCACCTCGGTGAAAGAGCCCATCGCCGGCTTGGGCGTGTCCAACACGGTGCGTGCGGCGGTGGCCGCGTGGGCCAAGACCCTGTCCTCGGAACTGGCGTCCGATGGCATCACCGTCAATAACGTGCTGCCGGGTTACACCCGTACTGCACGCCTGGATGGCCTGATCGCCGCCCAGTCCCGCGCCAGCGGCCGCAGCGAGCAGGACATCGCCCAGGGCATGCTGGCCACGGTGCCCGCCCGGCGATTCGGTGACGCCGCGGAAGTCGCCTCGGTGGTGGCCTTCCTGTGCACACCGGCGGCGGCCTACGTCAACGGCGTGAGCATCGCGGTGGACGGCGGCCGTACCCGCGCACTGAGCTGAACAGGCCAGCGCATACGGCGGCGTCCGGTGCAATTGGACGCCTCAGGCCTTAAGCTTGTACCGATGCCAAGCCTGCGCCTCGCCAACCTGATCGATGGTCGCCTGCAGGCGCCGCGCGACGACCGTTGGCTGGACGTGTACGAGCCCGCCACTGGCGAAGTCTTTGCGCGGTGCCCCGACTCCTCTTCGTTTGATGTGGACGCCGCGGTGCAGGCCGCGCGGCGTGCCGCGCCGGCGTGGAGCACCACCTCGGCCGAACAACGAGCCAGGCTCCTGCACCGCCTGGCCGACCTGATCGAAGCTCGTCTCGACGAATTCGCTGCACTGGAATCGCGCGATTCCGGCAAACCCGTCAGCTTGGCGCGTAGTCTGGACATTCCTCGCGCGGTGGCCAACCTGCGTTACTTCGCCGCCGCCATCGTGCCGTGGAGCAGCGAATCGCACGCCATGGAAACCGGTGCCATCAACTACACCCTGCGCCAGCCGCTAGGTGTCGTGGGTTGCATCAGCCCGTGGAATCTCCCGCTGTATCTCTTCACGTGGAAAATCGCCCCCGCACTCGCGGCCGGCAATGCCGTGGTGGCCAAGCCCTCGGAGATCACGCCCTGTACCGCCGCCTTGCTCGGTGAGCTGAGCATCGAGGCTGGCTTTGCGCCGGGCGTACTGAACATCGTGCAAGGACGCGGGCCGAACGTGGGCCAGGCCATCGCGGAGCATCCGCAGGTCAAAGCGGTGTCCTTTACCGGCAGCACGCGCACAGGCGCACAGATCGCCACCGCCGCGGCGCCGCAGTTCAAGAAGCTGTCGTTGGAGTTGGGCGGCAAGAACCCCGCCATCGTCTTCGAGGACGCCGACCTCAGCGACGCCAACCTGGACACTATCGTTCGCTCCGGCTTCGCCAACCAGGGCGAAATCTGCCTGTGCGGTTCGCGCCTGCTGGTGCAGCGCTCAATCTATGAGCGCTTTCGCGAACGCTACCTCGAGCGCGTGCGCGCCCTGCGGGTGGGCGACCCCAACGACCCCGGCAGCGACTTGGGCGCGCTGGTATCGCAGGCCCACTTCGACAAAGTCATGGGTTGCATCGCACAGGCCCGCGCCGAGGGTGGCCAGATCCTGTGCGGTGGCGACGCGATAACGATGGATGGGCGTTGTGCGAACGGTTGGTTCGTCGCGCCTACCGTGATCGAAGGTCTCGCCAACGACACGCTTACCAACCAGCAGGAAATCTTTGGCCCGGTGGTCTGCCTCATTCCCTTCGAGGACGAAGCCGAGGCGCTGATGCTGGCCAACGGCACCGGCTACGGCTTGGCCGCATCGGTGTGGACACGCGACTTGTCGCGCGCACACCGTTTCGGGGCGCAACTGGATACCGGCATCGTCTGGATCAACTGCTGGCTGCTGCGCGACTTGCGCACGCCCTTCGGCGGGACCAAGCAATCGGGCCTGGGCCGCGAAGGTGGCGTCGAGGCGCTGCGCTTCTTCACCGAACCGAAAAACATTTGCATTCGCTACTGAGAGTACTGCCGTGAAAAGCCCCCTCCAGAATCTGCTCGACAGCAATCGCGCATGGTCGTCCGCCGTCTGTGCGCAGGACCCGCGTTTCTTCGAACGACTCGCGCAGCAGCAAGCGCCAAAGTATCTCTGGATCGGTTGTTCCGATTCGCGCGTGCCCGCCACGCAAATCGTGGACCTGCCGCCCGGCGAGATTTTCGTGCAGCGCAACGTTGCCAACGTGGTGTCGCACACCGACCTCAACTGCCTCAGCACCATCCAGTTCGCCGTGGACGTGCTCAAGGTCGAGCACATCCTCGTCGTCGGCCACTACGGCTGCGGCGGCGTGCAAGCGGTACTGGACGAGCGTCGCATGGGCCTGGTCGATAACTGGCTGCGTCACGTGGGCGATGTGGCCCAGAAGCACTCCAAGCTGCTCACCGGCATCGACATGATGAACCTGCGCAACGCTCGCCTGTGCGAACTCAACGCGATGGAGCAGGTAGTCAACGTGTGCCACACCACCATGGTGATGGATGCCTGGGAGCGCGGCCAAAAGCTCTCCGTGCACGCCTGGTGCTACAGCCTGTTCGATGGTCATGTGAACGATCTGGGCATGCACGTGAGTTCGCGCGAAGAACTCAAGCCTGCATACGAACATGCCCTGCAGCGCTTGGGCACCATCCCCGAGTTCAATCGATGAGCGACATCGTACGCACCGATCGCGCGCCCGCGCCGGTCGGCGCGTACCCTCACGCGCGTCGCGTGGGCGACCTCTTGTTCCTCTCGGGCGTGGGGCCGCGCGAACCGGGCAGCAACGCCATCCCTGGCAACATACACGACGCCGAAGGGCGCCTGGTGGGCTACGACATCAAGGCGCAATGTCGTCAGGTGTTCGCCAACGTGCGGGCCGTGCTGGAAGCCAGTGGCGCACGCTGGGAGGATCTCGTTGACGTCACGGTGTTTCTCACCGATATGGCACGTGATTTCCCTGCCTATAACCGGCTCTACGCGGAGTATTTCGCCGGGGTGGATGCCTGCCGCACCACGCTGGGCATTACCGCGCTGCCCACACCCATCGCCATTGAGCTGAAGTGCGTGGCTGTGCTGCCGCCCCAATGATCAGCCCTGCATAAAAAAAGCCGGCGCAGAACGCCGGCTCTTTTTGCTTGACCGTAGTCGATCAGTGGCTCGGCTCGGTCGCCGGCAAGGGCGCCTTGGCGGTGCGCTTGGCCGAGTGACTACCCTTCTGCTTGGTGCTCTTGGGCTGACCGTTGTTGGACTTGTTCTTCTTGTGGTGGTGCGACGTAGATGCTGCCGGTTGAGCGGCTGCCGAAGGAGTCGCGGGCGCCGCCTGCGGAGCGGCATTCTGAGCCAGCGCGGAACCAGAGAGAGCCACACCCGCCACAAGCAGAGAAGCGATCGCGAACTTACGCATGTCGTTGAACCTCGAATCGAATGTCGCGGACCCGGCCGGAACCCGGCAAACGCGGGCGGCGCGACGGCTAAAACATGGCATGTTTCAATGCACGCCGAAACTATCCATCCGCTGCGAAGCCATGCGATTTCGGTCGCAGACGGCTTGACATTGCAAAGCCCTAACGAGTGTCGATATTTCTTGCGCTCAAGTCAGGCACTGGCGCAGTAGTTGTTCGATCAACGACTGCAATGGCGTTGCCTTGGCCTCGTCGTAAGCGAAGCTCTCCTCGTCCATGTAATTGAGCTGTGCCAACTCCAATTGCACCGCTTGCACATTGTTCCCCGGCTGGCCGTAATGGCGGGTGATGTAGCCACCCTTGAAGCGTCCATTCACGACGAAGCTGTAGCGAGACTGCGCATTCAGCACGTCCTGAAGCTTTTGCTGCAGCCCAGACGAGCAACTCGCGCCATCGGCGGTGCCGACGTTGAAGTCAGGCAACTGCCCTTCGAACAACATGGGTACTCGACTGCGAATGGAGTGACCCTCCCACAGCACGACACGCCCGTGCTCCGCGCGCAGGCGATCAAGTTCTTGCGAGAGCGCGTTGTGATACGGATGCCAGAACTCATTCACCCGCTGTTGAATTTCCTCAGCCGTCGGTTCGGCGCCCTCGAGATATAGCGGCTCTCCATCGAAACCGATGGTGGACACCAAGCCGGTTTCGCGACGCCCCGGATACAGCGCCTGCCCATCCGCGGGACGATTCAGGTCGACCACGTAGCGCGAAGCCAGTGGACGCAAAAGGCTCGCGCCCAGCGCCTTGGCAAGCGGCTCGTACAGCCGACCGACGTGCCAGTCGGTGTCCACGGAGCGGCGCGCCTGGGGTTGCATGCGCGCGGCGACGGCCTCGGGGATGAAGCTGCCGTCATGCGGCAGGCTGATCAGTAGCGGCGCTGTGCCGCGATGCAAAGTCACGAGTTCCATCCCGCCAGTCTAGAGCTTGAGGCGTGCTTCGCGTAGTCGGCAGGTACTGACCACGCGCGGCGCCGGTTGGCGATCTCCGGGCGGCCACGCAAAGATCGTGATCAGGACATCAGCACCAGCTCTTCGGCGGAACTGGGATGGATGGCCACCGTATCGTCCAGGTCTCGCTTGCGCAGGCCCATCTTCATCGCCACGGCGAAGCCTTGCAGCATCTCCTCCGCGCCAGCGCCCAGGACATGAATGCCCACGACCCGTTCGTCCTCGCCCACGCAGACGAGCTTCATCAAGCTCTTGCCCTGTATCCCGGCCACCGCGAACTGCAAGGGAGTGAAGCGGCTGCGGTATACGCGAACGTCTTCGCCGAACCGCTCGCGCGCCTCAGCCTCGCTCACGCCCACTTGCGCCAACGGTGGCTCCGCGAAAACGACACTGGGGATGTGCTCGTAGTCGAGGCGACTGTCGGGCTGGCGGCCGAACAGGCGATCGGCAAGCCGCCGCCCAGCAGCCACCGCTACCGGGGTCAATTCGACCCGCGCGGTAATGTCACCTACGGCGTAGACGCCCGCTACCGAGGTGTTCTGCCAAGCATCGGTGACCACATGCCCCCCGGCGTCCAAGGCCACACCCGCCGCGCCAAGATCCAACCGATCGCTGTTGGGGTCTCGTCCGACCGCCCACAGCACGGCGTCAAAAGGTGGGCAGTCATCAAAGGCATCGCCCTCCAGCACGCGGCTTTCGCCGTCCCGGCGCAAACCCCGCGCATGAGCGCCATGCCGAACATCGATGCCTTGGTGGCGCATGCGTTCCTCCAGCGCGTCGACCAACTCCCCATCAAAGCTGGTGAGCAGCCCCCGACGTGCGAACAGGCTCACGTCGCTGCCCAGCGCGCGCAGCAAGCCGGCGAACTCCACGGCGATGTAGCCACCGCCGACGATCGCCACGCGCCGCGGCAACACACGCATGGCAAAGATGTCGTCCGATAGCAGGCCCAGGTCAAACCCGGGGATATCCAGCCGGCGCGGGCGCCCTCCCGTCGCGATGACGATGTGCGCCGCGCAAAGCTCTTCTCCCCCGGCGGTGGCGACACGATCGGCCGCCACGAAGCGCCCGGTTTCCGCAAAGACCTGCACACCGGCGTCCGATAGCCGCGCGGCGTAGCGCTGGCGAATGCCATCGATGTATCCCTGGCGCAGCTGCCGAAAGTGCTCCCAGTCCAACGGACCTGGTTGCAAGGCGAACCCATAGTCACGCGCCAGCTGTTGTCCCTGTGCCAATTGCGCGGCGAACCACAGGGCCTTCTTGGGCACGCAGCCCACATTGACGCAGGTGCCGCCCAATGCATGTGGCTCCAGCAAGGCAACGCGCGCGCCATAGCGAGCAGCGCGCAACGCGGTAGCCAGGCCTCCGGAGCCACCGCCCAGCACGATCAGGTCAAACGTGTCCGACATCGTTCACTCCTCTCCATGCCGGTACCGTAGCGGTCGCCACGATCAGGCCGCGTCAATGTCACACGCCAAAACGTGCGGGCGCATAAGGCGCCGGGTCGATGGCCGGCGTACCGCCGCGCAGTAATGCGGCTACCAGCTCGCCCGTGGCGGCCGACATGCTCACGCCCAGCATGCCGTGGGCGGTGGCCAACATCAGGTTGGCATAGCGCGTACTCGCACCGATGATCGGCACCTCATCCACACTCATGGGTCGCCAACCCCACCATTCCTCAAGCAGCTCCGGGCCTTCTGGCTGATGCAGGCTTTGAGCCGCGCCACGTCGCAAGGCGTCCAGCCGCGTTCGGTTGAGACCTTCGGCGTAACCTGAGAATTCCATGGTGCTGCCCAGTCGGTAGCCGCTCTCCCAGGTGGTGACGCAAACAGCCGCCTCTCGCAGCACCAGCGCGTGCCGGGGCGCCAGCGATGGTCGTGAATAGGTCATCGAGTAGCCTTTGCCCGGCTGCATCGGCAACCGCAAGCCAAGCAGGCGCCCCATGAGCGGCGACCATGCACCCAGCGCCATCACTACGTGCTCTCCACGAAACACGCCTCGCGTCGTGCGCACGAAGTCGATGCGTCCGCGCTCGGCCCCGAAGTGATCGATGCGCGCAGCACTCTCGATGACGCCCCCCAAGTCGGTCACTCTCCGCGCCAGCTCGGCCACGTAGCGATCAGGCCGCAGCCGTGCGTCGCCAGGGTGGAACAACCCTCCTGCCACACCCGGTTTCAGGGCCGGCTCGCTGGCTGCCACCTCTGCTCCGCTCCAGCGTTGCACCTCTACGCCAAGACGATCGAGCAACTGGGCGTGGTGACGCTCATCCGCCTTAAGGGCACGCGTCGTGCGATAAACGTAGAGTTCCCCCTCCTCCCCGAACTCGCAATCGAGGCGCTCGCTGCGTACCAGTTCACCTAACAGGGCTCGCGAATGTTGCAGGATGGCCGAGCGTGCCCGCGCGGCGCGTTCGAAATCCCGCCAGTTGCAATGGCGCGCGAAACCGAGCAGCCAGCGCAGTCGCGGCCCGTCGAAACGAGGGTTGAGGTAAAGCGGCGCGTCGGAACGCACCATCGAGCGCAACGCCACACTGAGCATGCCGGGCATGGCCAGGGGGGCGGCGTGGCTGGGGGTAATCGTTCCACAATTGCCGTGCGAACTGCCGCAACCCGGGTTACCCTGCTCCAGTACGCGCACGGTCGCTCCGGACTTCAGCAGGTAATAAGCACAGGCCAGGCCGATAACGCCGCCGCCGAGAATCAACACATCACTGCGTGAAGCATCCATAGAGCCATTGTAGCGTCGCGACAGCCCGACCCTAACCCCGAGGGATCAGCGCAATGGATAGGACGAATGTGAAGTACGGCAGGATGTTGTATTTCCCGAGCCTCTGTCTGGGTTACGCGATGGCACTGGGCTCGGTGAATCTCGTGCATGCGCAGTCGGCGCCAGGCAGCGTCGCGGCGCCGGCTACTGCGTCCAGCGGAACGCAGGTGTCGCGCGACCTGTTCAAGGAAACGGCGCACATGAAAAACGAGCTCGAGCGCTACATTTACCTGCGTCAGGTGATGCCACAGCTCAGCCGTGACGACCGCCTCATCGACCAGCAACTGCTTGCCACCACCGAAGCGGAGCTTGGCCTCTATGACGAGGCCGTGATCGACTTTCCCTTCGACAATCGCGCCCATTCGGCCATCACGCTGCCGGTGCCCGGCGACTGGCAGGCTACCGACGCCGTGGAGCAAATCGCCCAACTGGCCATCGATCGTCACATCGTGATGATCAACGAGGCCCATCACGACCCCCACACTCGCGTGTTGACCCTTGCCCTGCTCCCCAAGCTAAGGGCCGAGGGTTTCACCTACTTCGCCGCGGAGGCGCTCAATAACAGCGACACCGGATTGACAAAGCGCGGCTACCCCACGCCCAGCTCGGGCAGCGAATACATACGAGAGCCGCTCTACGGCGACATTATTCGCGAGGCCATCCGGCTCGGTTTTCACATTGTGACGTATGAATCGGATGCCGACGTATTGGCCGATCGAGAGGCCGGCCAAGCGAGCATGCTCTACCGCAGGGTGTTCGCCAAGGATCCCAAGGCCAAGCTATTCATTCACGCCGGCTACGCCCACATCGACAAAGCACCGGGCAACCTGGGTGGCGATATCAAGCCCATGGCCATGCAGCTCAAGCAATTGAGCGGTTTTGACCCCTTGTCGGTCGATCAAACGCGTTGGCGCGACATCGGCCCCATGCCCAAGACCGATCAGTACGCACAGCTCATCGCAGCGTTTCCCGTGGATCGCCCTTCGGTGCTGGTGAGCCGGCAGTTGGGCAGTGTCTGGTCGTCGGACCCTACCCGCCATGATGTCGATGTGATCCTGCCGCCCTCTGGACACCAGCGTCGTCCGCATTGGCTGAGCCTGGACGGGGCGCGGCAAACACGGCTGGTTTCGAGCGAAATGTGCCAGCGCCAGCTGCCTTGCGTGGTGGAGGCTCGCTATGCCGGTGAAGGCGATGATGCCGTGGCGGCCGATCGCTATGTCTTTACCGCCGATAACACGGTCAACACGCTGTATCTGCGTCCAGGCGACTATCTGCTGGTGTCTTGGGACCGCGAAGGGCACACCTTGACCAAGCGCAACCTCACCGTGGGAAAACCCGGCTCATAAACGGTGAGAAAATTCAGGTGAGCACTTAATTCTTCCGCCCAAACCTTTGATTTGATAACCTCCCCTTGGCCTGAACTGGGGGAGCCCCATGAATTCGGATGATCTCGCTCCTACCTCACCGCGCAAAGCATGGGTGGCCGGACGACACGTTCTCGTAGGTACCACGGCCCTGCTGCTCGCCGCCTGCGCCAGCGGCCCGCGCAAACCTGAACCTACCTACCGTGAGTCACGCTCGAGCCTGGCCGGCCTGCCCGCCCGCGCCCCCGCAGGCAATGCGGGCACGGCCAACGACGTGCTGTTCCGCGCCATCGCCCTGGTAGGCACGCCCTATCGCTGGGGTGGCAACACGCCTGATGGCGGCTTCGACTGCTCTGGCCTGGTCGACTACATCTACCGCAATGCGGCGGGGCTGCAGCTACCGCACAGTTCGCGTGAAATGTCCCAGATGAGTGGGCAGCAAGTGCGTCAGATGGACGACTTGATGAGCGGGGACCTGGTCTTCTTCGGGGGTAACGGTGGCATCAGCCATGTCGGCGTCTACGTAGGAAAGGGTCGATTTGTACACGCCCCCAACAGCGGCGGCACCGTACGCTTGGACGACATCGACGGGCCCTACTGGCGTGACCACTTCGCTTTCGGCAAACGCCTCCTCGATTGAGTGAAAGACGGGGCCTATCGATTCAATTGGAAAATTGAATTGTACACAATTTAATTTTGAGCATAGGATGCCAAACATGAAACGGACCCCCACGCCCAACCAACTGCTACTGGACCAGCAATTGTGTTTTGCGTTGTACGCCGCCTCGCGCTCGGTTACCGGCCTGTACCGGCCACTGCTCGAACCGCTGGGGCTGACCTACCCGCAATACCTCGCCATGCTGGTGCTCTGGGAGCGCGACGGCCTCACCGTCCGCGAACTGGGTCAGCGGCTGCAGTTGGACTCGGGCACGCTCACCCCGCTGCTGAAGCGACTGCAGGCCGCCGGTCTGGTCAGCCGACAGCGTCGCGAGGAAGACGAGCGCGAAGTGGAAATCCGCCTCACCGACGCCGGCCTGGCTTTGCGTGAGCAAGCCAGCGCGGTACCCGAATGCATGGCGCAGCGGTTGCAGCTATCGATCGACCAGATGCAATCGCTACGCGATGAACTGAAGCGACTTTCACGGCAACTCCAACTCTCCCCCAGCGAGGAATAACCCCATGAACATCAGCAAGATTCTCTATACCGCCACCGCCACCGTCACCGGCGGCCGCGAAGGCCACGCCAAGAGCGACGATGGCGTGCTCGACCTGCAGTTGGTCGTACCCAAGGGCCTGGGCGGCCCAGGCGGCGCAGGCAGCAACCCCGAGCAGTTGTTCGCCGCTGGCTATGCGGCCTGCTTTGAAGGCGCGGTGCGTTTCGTGGCCCGTCAGAAGGGCGTGACGCTGAAGGATGCATCGGTCACGGCGCATGTGGGCATCGGCCCGCGCGAACCGACCGGCTTCGGCATCGCGGTCAAGCTGGACGTCAGCCTGCCGGGCCTGGACCGCGCCGTTGCGCAGGAACTGGTGGACACCGCGCACCGCGACATCTGCCCGTACTCGCACGCCACCCGCGGCAACGTGGACGTGCAGATCAACCTGGTCTGATCCAAACGGCCTGACGCAGAAACGACAACGGCGCCCAAGGGCGCCGTTGTTCGGTGAGGGGCAACCGCTCACCCGTCGTGATAGGGACGAACCCCGGCTCAGTGAGCCTCGGCGCCCGGCGGGTGCGCGTGGCCGTGCTGGATCTCTTCCTCGGTACCGTCGCGCACTTCGTTGACGGTCACGTCGAAGTTCAGCGTCTTGCCGGCCATCGGGTGGTTGAGGTCGACGTCGACGGTGCTCATGCCCACCTTCTGCACCACCACCACGCGGTGGCCGCCTTCCTTCAGGGCCAGCACGGTGGTCATGCCGGGCTTGAGCTTGGCAGCCTGCTGGAAGTACTTCTTCGGCACGCGCTGGGTGAGCCCGTCCTGGCGCTCGCCGTAACCTTCGGCCGGAGCAATCTCGGCCTGCAGGTTCTCGCCGGCTTCGCGGCCTTCCAGCGCCTTTTCCAGGCCCGGAATCAGCTGGCCGTGGCCCAGCAGAATCCACAGCGGCTCGTTGCGATCGAGGGAGCTCTCGACCTTTTCCCCGTCCACCGTCAGCGTGTAGTGAAGCGAGATGACCTTGTCCTTGCCAGCCTTCATTGCGTGTCTCGTGATGGATCTAAAAACGCGATTCTAGCACCGCTGGACGCTAAGACCCCTGGCCACCCGCCCCGCCCTGGCCAAAGCGCACCCCGTGCGCCTCCGGGCCCAGCAAGGCCAGGGCCGCCAGCAGCAACGCCACGGCAGCAATCCACAGCGACATGGCAAACGACAGATCCCCGCCGTGCCGCCCGGCGATCCAGGTCTGCGCAGTGGCCGTGATGGCCGCCAGCAGGTTGCCCATCTGGTACGCAAAGCCCGGCAAGGTCCCGCGCACCTCATCGGGGGCCAACTCGTTGAGGTGAGTGGGTACCACGCCCCAGGCGCCCTGCACCATCACCTGGATCAGGAAGGCGCCCAGACCCAGCAACAACAGCGAGCCGCCGTGCATCCACAGCGGAATCGCCGGGATGGCGAGCAAGGCCGCCAGGATGATGGCACGGCGCCGCCCGATGCGCTCCGATAGCGAGCCGAAGAACAACCCGCCCACCAGAGCGCCGATATTGAGCAGGGCCGTCAGCAGAAAGGCGGTGCCCGAGCCGCCCGGGATATGCAGATCCGACTGCAGGAAGGTCGGGTACATGTCCTGCGAGCCGTGGCTGAACATGTTGAACGCCGCCATCAGCAGCATGAGGTACAGCGCCAGCTTCCAATGGCCGCGCATGGCCTCGAACAGGCCGCGCTTTTCACGCACCGCCCGCCCCTGCAGCCAAACCTCCGATTCGGGCACCGTGCGGCGGATATACAGCACCAGCAACGCCGGCATGGCCCCCACCACGAACAGGCCGCGCCAGCCGATATGGTCGACCAGCAGCCAGTTCACCAGCGCCCCCAGGAAGAATCCGCACGGATAACCACTCTGCAGCAAACCCGAAACGATGCCGCGTGCTTTCGGCGGAATCGACTCCATCACCAGCGACGCGCCGATGCCCCATTCGCCACCCATTGCCACGCCGAACAGAAAGCGCAGCACCAGCAACATGGTCAGTGAGGTGGAAAATGCCGTGGCCAGTTCGAACAGCGAAAACAGGATCACGTCCAGCATGAGGATGGGACGCCGCCCGTAGCGGTCGGCCAATCGCCCAAACAGCAAGGCGCCTAGCGGCCGTGCCGCCAGTGTCAGGAACAAACCGAAGGTGACATCGGCCTTGCTGGCATGGAATTCGTTCGCCACCCCGATGACCACAAACGTCAGCAAGAAGTAATCGAACGCATCCAGCGTCCAGCCAAGAAAGCTGGCCATCACGGTGTGACGCTGGGTAGTGTTGAGCTCCCGCAGAGGCGCGAACGGCGACATGACAACTCCATCCGGATGATCGCGTCCGCCCGCGCGGCTCGCAGGCCGCAAGCGAACCATCAAGCCGGCCATCGCGCAAGGGCAACCTTGGGCGAGTCGTTGCAACCGCCAACACGTCTTCACTTCACGCCGTCAAGGAATCGGCTGATATGCCCAACATGGATGCGTCCACCCGTCACCGCATTGCCGACTCGTACGACCACTGGTTTCAGCGGCGCTACGTGAGCGGGAAGCTCGCCACCGACCCCGCCTACGCGGCGGCCGCCGAACTGGTGGCCCATCGCCCCATGCCCCTGCTCGACATCGGCTGTGGCATTGGGCTGCTTGGGCAATACCTGCATGCGCGTGGCGTGCTCGCCGGCTACCTGGGCGTGGATCACGATGCGCGAAAAATCGAAGCCGGCCAACGCGCCCTGCGCCATGCAGGGCTGGATCGCATGCTGACCCTGCGGCCTTGAACCGCAGCCTGTACGCGGGCATGTCGCCCTGCTCGACGTGCTGCATTACCTGCCAGCCAACCAGCAACAGGCCTTGCTGCGCCACGCCGCCTCGCACCTGGCGCCCGGCGGGCGTCTTATCGTGCGCAGCGTGTTGCGCGAACGCAGTTGGCGCTACGTGTACACCCGGATATCGGAGTTCTTTCTGCACGCCAGCGGCTGGATGCGGGTGGGCGCTCAGCACTACCCATCCGCCGCTGAACTGCGCACGGCGCTGGAAGGCATCGGCCTGTCGGTGCAGGTGCGTTCACTGCATGGCCGCACGCCGTTCGACAGCTATCTCATCGTGGCTGAACGGCCTTACTGAACGCGATTGGGCATCCATAAGGCGCAACGCACGCATTTGCGCTACAATCGGCGGCTACGGCCCCGCCGTACCCTCCCCTTTTGAATCAAGCAACGCGGTTCGATGAACGCTCCGAGTTGCACTGGAGCCTCCATGTCTTTCGAATCGCTGGGCCTCGCGCCCGCGTTGTTGCGTGCGCTTGCCGAACAAGGCTACGCCGAACCCACCCCGATCCAGGCCGCCGCCATTCCGGTGGTGCTGGAGGGCGTCGATCTGCTGGCCGCCGCGCAGACCGGCACCGGCAAGACCGCCGCCTTCTCGCTGCCCCTGCTGCAGCACCTTTCGCGCGGCGCACCCGCCACCACGCGCCGCCCCCGCGCGCTGGTGCTCACCCCTACCCGCGAACTGGCCGCCCAGGTGCATGACAACCTGCGCGACTACGGCAAGCACCTGCGCCTGACCAGCACCACCATCTTTGGTGGCGTGGGCATGGGCCCGCAGATGCAGGCACTGCGTCGCGGCGTGGATATCGTCATCGCCACGCCCGGCCGCCTGATCGACCACATGCAGCAGCGCTCGGTGGACTTGTCCGGCGTGGAAGTGCTGGTGCTGGACGAAGCCGACCGCATGCTCGACATGGGCTTCCTGCCGGCACTCAAGCGCATCCTGGCCGCCCTGCCGCGCAAGCGTCAGACCCTGCTGTTCTCGGCCACGTTCGCACCGCCGATCAAGGCGCTGGCATTGCAGTTCATGCATGAGCCGCGCGAAGTGTCGGTGACGCCGCCCAACACCATCGCCACCACGGTGACCCACCACGTGCACCCGGTGGACGCTGCCAATAAGCGCGACCTGCTGCTGCATGTACTGTCGCAGGACAGCCGTCGCCAGACGCTGGTGTTCAGCCGCACCAAGCACGGCGCGGACAAGCTCGTGCGTTACCTGGAAGCCGCCGGCATGCGTGCTGCTGCCATCCATGGCAACAAGAGCCAGAATGCGCGCACGCGTGCGCTGGCCGACTTCAAGTCGGGCCGCATCACGGTGTTGGTCGCTACCGACATCGCCGCACGCGGCATCGATATCGATCAGCTGCCCATCGTGATCAACTTCGATCTGCCGATGGTGGCCGAAGACTACGTGCATCGCATTGGCCGCACCGGCCGCGCGGGCGCCGACGGCATGGCCGTATCGCTGGTGAGCCACGAGGAATCGGGCCTGCTGCGCGATATCCGCAAGCTGCTCAAGCAGGACATCGCCGTCAGCAACGTGGCCGGCTTCGAGCCGTCGCATCCGTTGCGCCTGGATGCCGGCGCACCGCGTCCCGCCCAGGGCCAGCGACAGCCGCGCCAGGGTCGCCCGCAGGGCTCCCAGCGTCCGCATGGCTCCAGCCATGGTCATGGTCATGGTGGTGGCAGCGAGCGTCCGGCCGAAGGCAACCGCCAGCGTCGCCGTCGTCGTCGCCCGGCGGCAAAGGCCTGATCGAAACACCTGCCCCGAACGCTCAGCGTTCGGGGCGCACCAGGGCCGTGAGGATGTGATCTTCCCAGCGGCCCGCGATCTGCAGATACGCCTTGGCGTAACCTTCGCGCTCGAAACCCATGCGCTCCAGCAAGCGGCCGCTGCGCTCGTTGCGCGGCATGTAGTTGGCCATCACGCGATGCAAGCCAAGCGTGTGAAAA
This sequence comes from Frateuria sp. sgz306004, assembly GCF_057750885.1. Taxonomy (NCBI): domain Bacteria; kingdom Pseudomonadati; phylum Pseudomonadota; class Gammaproteobacteria; order Lysobacterales; family Rhodanobacteraceae; genus Frateuria; species Frateuria sp. sgz306004. The sequence continues at coordinate 178,166 of NZ_JBYLFE010000001.1, read as the reverse complement.
GCCCACGGCAACGCAGCGCCGAGCACTTCCTGCATCAACCCCTGCCCTTGCCACCGCTCGGCCACGCTGTAGCCGAGGTGACAGGCCTGGAACGAACCGCGCACCACGTTCGAGAAGTTGATGCAGGCGAGCACTTCGCCCCCGGTCAGGTCGAGTGCAAGCAAGGGGTAGGCGCGATCCTGCCGCACCGTATCGCGCATCTCCGCCAGCGTGCGCATGCAATGGTCCACGGAAAAGTAGCTCACCTCGCGCAGCGGCTCCCACGGCGCCAAGTGCTCGCGGTTGGCGATGCGGTAGCGCCACAAGCGTGACGCATCCGCAGGCTCGGCCAGGCGCACCAGCGCACGCGGCGTGGTGAGCGGCTGCAACAGGTTCACAGACGCCCCAGCGCCTGAGCGTGATGGCGCAGGTGATCCTCGATAAAGCTGGTGATGAAGTAGTAGCTGTGGTCATAGCCGGCATGGCGACGTAGCAGCAAGGGTTGCCCCGCTTCCGCGCAAGCCTGGTCGAACAATTCCGGGCGCAGTTGGTTGGCCAGGAAGCTATCGGCCTCGCCTTGGTCGATCAGGATGCTGCCGTGAAAGGTCTGCCGCCTCACCAGCTCGCACGCATCGTAGTCGGCCCAGGCCTCCTCGTTGTCGCCCAGGTAGCGCGGCAAGGCCTTTTGCCCCCAAGGCACTTGGGTCGGCGCGACGATGGGAGCGAAGGCCGAGACGGAGCGATAACGGTTGGGATGACGCAAGGCGATCGTGAGCGCGCCGTGTCCGCCCATGGAATGCCCGGTGATGCCGCAGCGGGTGTTGTCGATGGGAAACGCCCGCGCAAGCAGCGCAGGCAGTTCAGAGGATACGTAGCTATGCATGCGAAAACGCGACGACCAGGGCGCCTGCGTGGCATCCACATAGAAGCCCGCCCCTTCGCCGAACTCCCAGTCACCGGTGGCGCCGTCAATACCGGTGTTGCGGGGGCTGGTGTCGGGCATCACCAGGATCATGCCCAGCTCGGCCGCCAGCCGCTGCGCGCCGGCCTTGATGGTGGCGGTTTCCTCAGTGCAGGTGAGGCCGGCGAGGAAGTACAGCACCGGGCACACCTCGAACTCGGCCTGTGGCGGCTGGAACAGTGCAAAGCGCATCGGGCCACCGCAGCTCGTCGAGTCGTGTCGGTAAAAGCCCTGCACGCCGCCGTGACAACGCTGCTCGGAAAGGGTCTCAATGCCCGTCATCATCCTGTTCCCTGGTTGGCGAATCCGCCCATGATAGTGCGACGGAGCTCAACGCTCCTGGTCGGTCGGGCGCATCAATACTTCGTTGATGTTGACATGCGCCGGTCGCGTCACACAAAACAGGATGGTGTCAGCCACGTCGCGGCTTTGCAGTTGGCGCATGCCCTCGGCCCAGGCATTGGTGGCCGCCTGCACTTGCGCATGCTCGATATGCTCGCGCAACTCCGTTTCCACCACGCCGGGCTCGATCACGCTGACGCGAATGTTGTGCTGGTACACCTCGCGGCGCAACGCCTCGGAAAAACCGACCACGCCGAACTTGGTCGCCGCGTAACCGGCCGCATTCGGGTTGGCGGTGCGGCCGGCGGTGGAGGCGATGTTCACGATGTGGCCCTCACGGCGCGCGCGCATGCCGGGCAGCGCGGCCTGGGTGGAGGCGATGAGACTCAGCACGTTGAGCTCAAGCATGCGTCGCCAGCGACCCAGGTCGGCCTCTTCCACCGGCTCCAGATACATCACGCCGGCGTTGTTCACGAGGATATCCAGGCGTCCAAAACGCGCCTCGGTATCGGCCACCACGCGCTGCGCCTGCGTCTCATCGCCAAGGTCGGCGACCAGCACGAGGGGCTCGGCGCCCAGCGCGGCCAAGCGCTCGGCGAGCGCATCGAGGCGATCGCGCCGACGTGCGGCCACCGCCACCTTGGCGCCCGCCTCGGCCAACGCCAGCGCCGTGGCTTCGCCAATGCCCGATGAGGCACCCGTGACCAGCGCTACACGACCGTCAAGACGTCCGAACATGAATCTTCCTCTGTAAATGATGCAAAAGCCGTAAGAAAAACCCCGGCTTGACCGGGTCAGCCTGTTACAATACCGCCATTCTCCCGCATGCCGCCGTGCATGCCATGTCGAGGTTCCCCCCATGTCCTCCCCGTCTTCCGATTCCCAGCCGGCAGCCGCCGGTTTTGCTGCGCTTGGCCTTCATCCGGAGGTGCTGCGCGCGCTGACCGATGTCGGCTATGAATCTCCGTCGCCCATCCAGGCGGCCACCATCCCGCCGTTGCTGGAGGGTCGCGATGTGCTGGGCCAGGCCCAGACCGGCACCGGCAAAACGGCCGCATTCGCGCTGCCGATCCTGTCGCGTCTCGATCTGCGCCCGGGCAAGCCGCAGGCGCTGGTGCTTGCACCCACGCGCGAACTGGCCATCCAGGTGGCTGAAGCGTTCCAGCGTTACGCCGCCCACCTGCCGGGCCTGCAAGTGCTGCCGATCTACGGCGGCCAGAGCTACGGCCCGCAGCTGCACTCGCTCAAGCGCGGTGTGCACGTGGTGGTGGGTACGCCCGGTCGCGTCATCGATCACCTGGAGCGCGGCACGCTGGATCTGTCCGAGCTGAAGTACCTGGTGCTCGACGAAGCCGACGAAATGCTGCGCATGGGCTTCATCGACGACGTGGAAAAGGTGCTGCAGGCAACGCCGTCGACCCGTCAGGTCGCTCTGTTCTCCGCCACCATGCCGCCGCCGATCCGCAAGATCGCGCAGCAGCACCTGAAGGAGCCGGTGGAAGTCACCATCAAGACGGCGACCACCACCAACACCAATATTCGCCAGCGCTATTGGTTCGTCAGCGGCATGCACAAGCTGGATGCCATGACGCGCATCCTCGAAGCCGAGCCGTTCGACGCGATGATCATCTTCGCGCGCACCAAGCAGGCCACCGAAGAGCTTGCCGAAAAGCTGCAGGCACGGGGCCTGGCCGCCGCCGCCATCAACGGTGACATCGCCCAGCCGCAGCGCGAGCGCGTGATCCAGCAGCTCAAGGACGGCAAGCTCGACATCCTCGTCGCCACCGACGTGGCCGCGCGTGGCCTGGACGTGGAGCGCATCAGCCACGTCATGAACTATGACATTCCGTATGACACGGAAAGCTACGTGCACCGCATCGGCCGTACCGGCCGTGCCGGCCGCAGTGGCGAGGCGATCCTGTTCGTCACCCCGCGCGAGAAGGGCATGCTGCGCGCCATCGAGCGCGCCACCCGCCAGCCCATCGATGAGATGAAGCTACCCACGGTGGAAGCCGTCAACGACCAGCGCATCTCCAAGTTCAAGCAGCGCATTACCGACACGCTGGCGCTGGGCGAGTTGGACCTGTTCCAGCAGCTCATCGAGCAGTACGAGCAGGAACACAACATTCCCGCCATCGAGATTGCCGCCGCCCTCGCCCGCATTGCCCAGGGCAGCCAGCCTCTGCTGCTGGCGCCGCCGCCCAAGCGCGAGTTCGCACCGCGCGAGCAGGGCCGCGAGCATGGTCGCGAGCGTGGCGAGCACGAGCATCGTGGTGAGCGCGAACACCGTTCGCGCGATCGCGACAGCGCGCCGCGCGACTTCACCCCGCGTCCGGTGCGTGCGCACCAGACCGAGGAAGGCAAGCGCACCTACCGCATCGAAGTGGGCCACGAACACGGCGTGAAGCCCGGCAACATCATCGGCGCCATCGCCAATGAGGCCGGCCTGGAGAGCCAGTTCATCGGTCGCCTGAGCATTCGTGGCGAGTACAGCCTGATCGACCTGCCCGACGGCATGCCGGCCGAAGTGTTCCAGCACCTGCAGAAGGTGTGGGTGAGCCAGCAACAGCTGCGCATCAAGGCATGGGATGGTGATGACAGCGGCGCCGGTGAAGCACCGCCGCGTCGTCCGGGTGGCTTCCGCCCCGGCGGCGGCGGCTTCAAGAAGCACGGCGGCGGAAAGCCCCGTCCGCACGGCCAGGGTGGCGGCAAGCCGCCGCGCCGCAAGTAAGACCCAAGGGCTCCGCGTCACACCGGAGCCCTTTTATCGTTCCCTTGGCGCAACGATTCGTTCGCCGCGCGCACGTCGCAGGCACGCGTTAAAGCCCTAATCTTAGGGCGGTCCCCTTAGGTGTCCGCCATGAGCACGCTGCCCAGCCTCTTCATCTCCCACGGCTCCCCCATGACCGCGATCCAGCCGGGCGCGGTGGCCGAGCGTTTGGCGGAGCTTGCCGCCAGCCTGCCGCGCCCGCGCGCGGTGGTGATCGCCACGGCGCATTGGTTGGCCCGCCAGCCCACCGTGGGCGGTGCCGCGCGACCGGAAACCATCCACGACTTTTATGGGTTTCCGCGTGAGCTGTTCGAGATCCAGTACCCCGCGCAGGGCGATCCCGCGCTGGCCGCACGCGTGACCGAGCTGCTGGACAAGGCCGGCCTGCCCACCGCGCTGGACCCCACCCACGGCCTGGATCATGGCGCCTGGGTACCGCTGCGCCTGCTCTATCCCAAGGCCGATATTCCGGTGGTGCCGCTGTCGATTCAACCCCAGTTGGGGCCGACGCACCAATACGCCGTGGGCCGCGCGCTGGCGCCGCTGCGCGACGAGGGCGTGCTGGTGATTGGCTCGGGCAGCATCACGCACAACCTGCATGACTTTCGCGCGGGTTACAGCGAGGAGCGCGAAGCGCCCTACGTGCGCCCGTTCATTGGCTGGGTCGAGCAGAAGCTGGCCGAGGGCGATGTGCCCGCCCTGCTCGATTACCGCCGTCAGGCGCCGGGTGCCGAGCGCGCGCACCCCACGGACGAGCATCTGCTGCCGCTGTATGTCGCACTCGGTGCAGCAGGCGACGCTGCGCACGCGCAGCGCATCGATGCCGGCATCGAGTACGGCCTGCTGGCGATGGATACCTATCGCTTCGACAGCGCGACCAAGCCGCACTGAGAAAACGCGTCCATGCCGCGTGCACTTTCCCGACAGACGTCGGGATAGCCGCGCCATTCACGAACGACGCACCGCCTTACTGCACAACGATGGTGCCCACCATCATCGGGTGGATCGAGCAGTAGTACGCATACGTGCCCGGCTTGGTGAAGGTCACCGCATAGGTGTCGCCCGTATCCAGGGCGCGCGAGGTATCGAACTGCTTGCCGGCACTGGTGACGACATGCGGTTCGTCGTCGCGATTGGTCCACACTACGCGCGTGCCCGTCTGCACCGTGAGCTTGGCCGGCGCAAAAGCAAAGTTGCGGATGTCCACGGACACCGAGGGCGCCGCCTGTGCGACGACACTCCACGCCAGCAGCAGGGCCAAGATTCCCAGGCGCGCGCTCATGACAGCGCCTCCTCGGTGATAGCCAGTGTCTGGGTTCCGCGCACGTGCCGCACATCGCGAATGCCCAGGTAACGATGCAATGCTCCCGGCGGCACATCCTTCAACGGCCCGGGCGCGGGCGCCGTGCCCGGCGCGGGTTGTGGATATGCTGTCGAGCGTGCGGTGTAAAAGGTGATGCTGCCCTCCACCTTCTGCTGAATCTGGTGGATATGCCCATTGAGCACGCTCACCGAACCAAAGCGGCGCAGATAGCTCATGGCCTCTTCGCTATCGTCGGTGCCCCAGCCCCACGGCGTGTACAGCGGCCATAGCGGCATGTGCGCAAAAATCACCAGCGGTGTATCGGGCGAGCGACCTGCCAGGTCATTCTTGAGCCAGGCAAGCTGATCGGCACCGAGCGAACCCAGGCCGCCCGCCTTGAGGTTGAGCACATTGATCAAGCCGACGAAGTGCACGCCACGATGGTCGAAGCTGTACCAGCCACCCGCCTGCTGGCGCTCACCGAAGCGACGGAAGAATTCCGCCCCGTTGTCGCCGATCACATCGTGCTCGCCCGGCACATAAAACACTTTGCCGACGCGCGCCTCGCCCATCAGTTGCGCCAGCGTGTCGAACTCCTCGGGACGTGACAGATGCGTCAGGTCACCCGTGTGCAGCAGGAAATCCGGGCGCGTGTGCGTTGTCTGAATCTTCTGCAAGGAGGCCCGCAGCGTGGCGGCCACATCCGGGTTGGGTTCCTTGTGAAAGCCAATATGCGAGTCGCTGATCTGCACAAAGCTGAAGCTGGCATCGGCCGTCGTGTCGGCGGCGCCCAAGGGTTGGGCCTGCAACACGCCGCCTTTCATCAGCCACAACGTGCCGGCGCCGGCCCAGGCCATGCAGCCCAGGAAATGACGTCGACGTTCATCGGTAGGATCGTTGGTATCGCGCATGGCAGCTCTCCGGCAAGGGACGAAGGGCGGCGTGCCCCTCACCCACTCCTACCGCGCCGTAAGGCGACTTATTCCCTTGCCGCACCTCTTCGCATCAAGGCGACACACGTACGGAATAAAGTGGCGACCAACCAGGTATAGGTCGATATGCCCACCGATCCGCCAGCCATCAGCTCCAGCCGGCACGACACCCCGAGCGCGCGTTTCGAAGCGCAGGTGTTGCCATGGCTGGATGCAGCCTACAACCTCGCCCACTGGCTGGCCCGCAACCCCAGCGACGCGCAGGACGTGGTGCAGGAAGCCATGCTGCGCGCCCTGCGCTACTTCGACAGCTTCCGCGGCGGCGATGCCCGCGTGTGGCTATTGGCGATCGTGCGCCACACCTTCTACGACTGGCGTGCACGCAGCACGCACGAAGCGCCCTGGGACGACGAAGCACATCCGCTGGTAGACGACGGCCCCTCACCCGAAGCGCTCACCCTGCTGGCGGTGGATGTGGATGCATTGCGCGAGGCTCTGAACCGCTTGCCGCCACCCCTGCGCGAAGTGCTGGTGCTGCGCGAACTCGAAGAGTGCTCGTACAAGGACATTGCCGCCATTACGGAACAGAAGATCGGCACCGTTATGTCACGCCTCGCGCGCGGCCGCGAACGCCTGAGGGCCGAACTCACCCGGCATCCCAAGGAGGTACGTCGCCATGACGTGCGATGAGACTCAATGGCTTCTGCACGCCTACCTCGACGACGAGCTCGATGCCGCTCACAGCGCCGCCGTGGCCCAGCACATGCAGGACTGCGCGGGTTGCACCGCGCGCTATGGCACCTACACCATGCTGCGCAAGGCCATGGCGCAGCCCGCGCTCTATCAGCGCGCGCCCGATGCGCTGCGCCAGCGCTGGCAGGCGCCAGCGCCCTCCGCGCCCCCTTCGATGACTCCCGCACGGCCATCGCGTCCGCTGCTGCTGGCGGCCCTGGCCGCTGGCTTCGTGGGCGCGCTGTTGCTGACCAGCCCGCTATGGTGGAACGCGCTGCGCCCCAATGCGGGTGGCGACGCCGTGGTGGCCCAGGTGGTGTCGGGCCACGTGCGCTCGCTGCAAGGCGCGCACCTGATGGATGTGGTGTCCACCGATCAGCACACGGTGAAACCCTGGTTCGAGGGCAAGCTGGACTTTGCCCCGCGTGTGCGCGATCTGGCCGACGAGGGATTCCCCCTGGTCGGCGGGCGACTGGACGCCATCGACGGGCATACCGTGGCTGCACTGGTCTACAAGCGCCGCCTGCATGTGATCAACCTCTACCAGTGGCCTGTCGCAGCGCATGACACCACGCAGACGCTGGCACAGCGCCAAGGCTTCACGGTGATTCGCTGGAGTGCCGACGGCATGAGCTATGCCGCCGTATCCGATGTGGCCGAAAGCGATCTCAGGCAGTTCGTGCTGGCCTTCCAGAATGGCGCCAGCGCGCCACCGCGTTGATGCCTACGCTGCCGGCGTCGATTCGTCTGTCGCGGCGTTGGCGGCGGCGAACGCCACCCAATCGTCGGGCGTTAGCAGGGGCATGCCATGAGCCTGGCGCGCCCTGTCGCACTGCGAACTGGCGCGACCGAACTCCCACGACGGTTCCACCTCCCGGCATACCGACGGGCGTCGAGGGTGGATGCTGCAATAGGCGGATTTGCCCAGCTCGCCGCGCAAGGCGATGCAATGCGGCTTATAGGCCTGGGTGCCGCGCATGACCAGACGATGCGGATCGAGCGGCTCGGTAAGCTCGACCGGCACCACGCCGCCCAGCGACGGCTCCGCTTCGGACCAGTGGAACGCCACGCGATATTGGGTGCAGCAGACACCACAGGTCAGGCAAGGATGAAGCATGGATGTCAAGTATAAGCGCACCCAAGGGTGCGAAGACCGTACATTGTAGGGTGGCTATAACCTACATGCAGCAAAGTCATTCACGACTTGCCCTGGCAAAATCTCACCCCGGGACGAGACACTGATCATCCTCAAGGTGTGCCTGCGAAGGTATTGCAAGTCCCCATGTCGCCGCTTTCGAAACCCGCCTTGAACCACTTCACGCGTTGCTCCGACGTGCCATGGGTGAACGAATCGGGCACCACCCGCCCCTGCGCCTGCTGTTGCAGGGCGTCGTCGCCGATCTTGCTGGCGGCATTGAGCGCCGATTCGATGTCGCCGGGCTGCAGCCATTGCAGGCGCTGTTGCGTATGGTTGGCCCACACGCCGGCAAAGCAGTCGGCCTGCAGCTCCTGGCGCACCGAGAGGCCATCGGCGCCCTCCATGCGCGCGCCGCGACGGCGTGCCTGTTCCACCTGGTCGAAAATCCCCAGCAGGTTCTGCACGTGGTGGCCCACCTCGTGAGCAATCACGTAAGCACGGGCAAAATCGCCCGACGCATGAAAGCGGCTATCCAGCTCCTGGAAGAACGACACGTCCAGGTACACCTTCTGGTCACCCGGGCAATAGAACGGCCCCACCGCGGTGGATGCCGAGCCGCACGCAGTATTCACGCCACCGGTGAATAGGTCCAGCTTGGGGTCTACGTACTGACGGCCATGGGCGGCGAACAGGTCGCCCCAGGTCTTCTCGGTGGAACCGAGGATGGCACTGACGAAATCCTTGGTCTGCGGATCGACCTGCGCGGGCTCGCCGCTCTGCGGCGCCGCGACCTGGCCGTCGCTGCCACCCTGGCTGAGCAGCGCGGTCGGGTCCTTGAAGAACACCAGTCCGAGGATGGCCAGGATCACGATGCCGCCCAGGCCCAACCCACGCCCGCCGCCAAAGCGCGGGCCGCCACCGCCGCTGTCGACCTCGACATTCTGACTGCGCTCGCCTTTTTGCCAGTCCATCGGAGATCCCTCGACAACGCACCGCAGCGGTGCCACCCAATCACAATACCCCCTCGCCCCTCGCGCAGTCGATGGCTACAGTGGGCCACCTTTTTTCCGAGAGACCACCATGCTCCAGCACCTGCCCGCCATCGTTGTCCTGCTCACCGTTCTGCTGCAGTTCGGCACCATGTGGGCCGTGGGCCACGCCCGTGAGAAATATGGCGTCAAGGCGCCGGCGATCACAGGACACCCAGCGTTTGAGCGGGCCTGGCGCGTGCAGATGAATACGCTCGAATCCACCGCGGTGTTCCTGCCCACGCTGTGGCTGGCGGTGCAGTACGGCATGCCCCTGTGGGGCAGTATCGCGGGCTTGGTCTGGGTGTTTGGCCGCGTGTGGTACGCGGTGGCCTACCTAAAGGATCCGGCCAAGCGCGGCCCGGGCTTCATGGTGTCCAGCGTGGGCTGGGGCGCGCTGCTGTTGATGGGCGTGATCGGCCTGGTGCGCGCCCTGTTGGCGGGCTAAAACCCCAAGACGCAGGTCACTCGACCTGCGTCACCTTCAGGCGCTCGATGCGCGCGCCATCCATGGCCACCACTTCAAAGTGCAGCCCTTCACTGGTGAGCGTATCGCCCTCGCGAGGCAAACGACCCAATTGTTCCAGCACGTAACCCGCCAGGGTGGAAAAGCTGTCATCGCCGCTGAGCTTGTGGCCCAGCAAATGCTCCACGCGGCGCAGGTCCAGGCTGGCGTCCAGCGTCCAACTGCCATCAGGCGCCTGCACGGCCGAGGGGTCGCCGCTTTCCTCGCCGGGGAACTCGCCGGCGATCACTTCCAGCACATCGGTCGGGGTGACCAGGCCGAGCACGCTGCCGTACTCGTCCACCACCAGGGCCACCTGCGACGGCTGACGGCGGAACTCCTCAATCAGGCGTAGCACGCTGAGCGATTCCAGCACGGTGAGCGGCTTGCGCACCACTTGATCGGTATCGATACGGCCATGCTCCAGCAGGCTCGCCAGCAGGTCACGGGAGGAGGCCACGCCGATCAGCTGATCCAGGTCATCCCCGGCCACCGGCAGCCAGGCGTGGCTGGATGCGGTCACTTCCGCGCGCAACTGCTCGGCGCTTTCGCGCGGATCGATCCAGTTAATTTCCGGTCGCGGCGTCATGATCGAGCGCACCGGACGATGCGCCAAGTCGAGCACGCCCTGCACCATCGCCAGCTCGTCCTTGCCGAACACGGCCACGCTGCCTTCGCTGGACGACGTGGCGGCCTTGGGTGTCGCGTCTTCGTCCTCCCCGCCGGCGCCACCGAGCAGGTTGAGTACCGCCATGGCGGTACGGTCGCGCATGGTGCGCGCACTGCCCAGCAGGCTGCGCTGGCGATTGCGGCGCATGGTCTGGTTGAACACCTCGATCATGATCGAGAAGCCGATGGCCGCGTACAGGTAGCCCTTCGGGATATGGAACCCGAAGCCCTCGGCCACCAGGCTGAAGCCGATCATCAGCAGGAACGAGAGGCACAGGATCACCACCGTCGGCCGCGCATTGACGAACGCGGTGAGCGGCTTGCTGGCGCTGATCATCAGAACCATCGCCACCACCACGGCAATCATCATCACCGAAAGGTGATCGACCATGCCGACGGCGGTGATCACCGAATCCAGCGAAAACACCGCATCCAGCGCCACGATCTGCGCCACAACCAGCCAGAAGCGGGCCGGCGCGCGCTTGGCGGCGTCATGGTCGTCGCCCGCCTCCAGCCGCTCGTGCAGCTCCACCGTGGCCTTGAACAGCAGGAAGGCGCCACCCAGCAGCAGGATGATGTCGCGCCAGGAAAGCGATATCGCGCCCCACTCGACGATGGGTGTGGTCAGTTTGACCAGCCAGGACATCGCCCCCAACAAGGCCAGGCGCATGACCAGCGCCAGCGACAGGCCGAGCACGCGCGCCTTGTCGCGCTCGCGCGCCTGCAGCTTGTCAGCGAGGATCGCGATGAAAACGAGATTGTCGATGCCGAGGACGATCTCCAGCACCACCAGGGTGAGGAGACCGGCCCACGCGGTAGGGTCGGCCAGCCAGTCGAAAGCGAACATGGGTCGGCACCTAGGCGCCGGATTCCTCCTTGGAATGAGACGCCACTATACAGGGCAAGGCCGTGAACGCGGTGCAAGCTATGGCCTGCACCGTGCCAAAGGGCAGGATTGCGCCCCCGCGCTGGCAAGGGCTAGCGTTGGGGCGTCAGATGGCGAATGCGCCGCGTCCTGGCGAAATCATCATGCTGCGCCCGCTGGACCCTCCTGCCATGGATGCGAATCACCTTGACCCTGCCGTCATCTCGCCCTCCCTCGCCGCGCCGCGAGCGCCAGGGCTGTGGCCGGCGCTGGGGTTGATCGCCCTTTATTTCGTACAGCAACTGGCGGTCTACAGCCTGCTGGTCATCGCCGCGGGCTTACTCGACCTGGCGACACATGGCGGTTCGCTGCTGGACGTGCTTTCACGTGGGCACGCATGGCTCTCCCACCACGGAGCCAATGCCGTGGTAGTCATCGTCACCTTGCTGGTATCGGCCAGCATGATTCTCTACGTGACGCGACGCACCTGGCCCGCGCAATGGGCTCAACCGGCACCGCCCGGCCTGGGCTTCACTATTCCTCGACCGTTTTCCATCCTGCTGGTGGCCCTGATATTGGGTGCCCTGATGCCCATGATCGGCGGCCTGCTCACCCAATGGCTGGCGCAAGGTCACGAGGTAAGTCAGGACATCAAGCAGTTGGGCGCACATATCCCGCTCTCGTTGCGCGTGCCGCTGGCGGTACTGGTGGTGACGCTGGGGCCGTTGGTGGAAGAGGTCATGTTTCGCGGGGTGCTGCTGTCGGCCGTCAGCCGTTATGTCGGGAACGGCTGGGCGGTGATGCTCACCGCCGCGCTGTTCGCCGTGGTGCACCTGCCTGATCTTTCGTTCCTCTGGTACGCCCTGCCCAATCTCGCCCTGCTCGGCGTGATGCTGGGTTGGCTGCGCGTGCAGTCAGGCTCGATCTGGCCGGCGGTGCTGGCGCATGGCGCCAACAACCTGCTGGCCGTGGTGTCCTGGTTCGTGATGGTGCCGGGCCAGTGACGTGGGCATAGCCTGATGCGTGATCGTCATTCGTGCAAAAGCGGATACGACCGCATCGCAAAGGCCGGCTCAAAGGTACCCGTCGACCTTCGCCTGGTCGGATGACCGCGGTACGATCATCCGTCAGTCGCTGGGCTCCTTACGCCGCGCACACCTGCGCAACGCGAGCCAAGCGCAGGCCGTGGACGGCTCTCAGGCCGCGATGAGCCCGTGACTGCGCAGCAGGCGCGCAGTTTCGTATATCGGCAAACCCATCACTCCCGAATGACTGCCTTCCAAGTGCTCGATCAGCTTGGCGCCATGCCCCTGGATCGCATACGCCCCGGCCTTGCCGAAAGCTTCTCCAGTGGCGATGTAAGCGGCGATGGTGGCCTCGTCCAATGCCGGCATGTGCACGCGCGAAAGGCTGGTGTCACTCCACTCCCCTTGCGCACTCACCAGCCACACCACGGAGATCACCTCGTGCACGCGCCCGGACAAGCGATGCAGCATGGCTGCCGCGTCGGCGGCATCGGCCGGCTTGCCGAACACCTCGTCGTGCAGCACCACTTCGGTATCCGCTCCCAGCACGAAGGCGTTCGGTTCATTGAGGGTGGCCAACCCCGCCCTCGCCTTGTCACGCGCCACGCGGCTCACGTAGTCGCGCGGCGATTCGCCGGGGGCACGCTGCTCGGGAACATCCACATCCACGACGCGGAACTCCACGCCGATCTGCTCCAGCAACTGGCGACGGCGCGGCGATTGGGATGCGAGATACAGCATGGTGAGCCTTCCGGTGACCTAGGGATGCCTTACGGTCTCATATCGCCCGTGTCGAGGAAACGCTGATGCCATGAGAGCGCCTCATTCAGCAGATGCGGCGTGTGCTTGCCCCGGCTATCGCGCAGCGACCGCTCGAAATAATCCTGCAACATCGGACGATAGCTCGGATGCGCGCAGCGCTCGATGATTACCTTGGCACGCTGGCGCGGCGACAGGCCACGCAGGTCGGCCAGGCCTTGCTCGGTTACCACCACGGCCACGTCGTGTTCGGTGTGATCTACATGGCTCACCATCGGCACGATGCACGAGATGGCCCCGTTCTTGGCCGTGCTTGGCGTGAGGAAACACGAGAGGAATCCGTTGCGCGCAAAGTCGCCCGAACCGCCGATGCCGTTGATGATGCTGGTGCCGGCGACATGCGTGGAGTTGATGTTGCCGTAGATATCGGCCTCCACCATGCCGTTCATGGCGATGCAGCCGAGTCGACGCACCAGCTCCGGATGATTGGAGATCTCCTGCGTGCGCAGAATGATGCGCTCGCGGAAAAAATCGATATCGCCCAGGAACTGCTCGATGCCTGCCGGGCTGAGCGAGAACGACGTGGCCGACGCCACATCGAGCACGCCCTTGGCGAGCAGGTCGAGCATGCCGTCCTGGATCACTTCGGTATAGGCGGTAAGCCCGCGGAAGCCGCCTTCGTTCAAGCCCGCCAGCACGGCGTTGGCGATGTTGCCCACGCCCGACTGCAACGGCAGCAGCTGCGGGCTCAGTCGGCCCTTGGCGATTTCGTGGCGGAAGAACTCGATGAGGTTGCCGGCGATCTGTCGCGACGTTTCATCCGGCGGCGAAAACGCACTGTTGCGATCGGGTGCGTTGGTTTCCACCACCGCGATGACCTTGGACGGGTCCAGTCGCAGGTAAGGCTCGCCGATGCGATCGTCGGGCTTGAGCAACGGAATCGGCTTGCGATGCGGCGGCAACGCCGTGCCGTAATAGACGTCGTGCATGCCGTCCATTTCCATCGGCTGCCAGTGATTGACCTCCACGATCACCTTGTCGGCGAGATCCAGCCAGGTCTTGTTGTTGCCGACCGACGAGGAGGGCAACAGGCGACCATCCGGCATGATCGCGGTGGCTTCGACAATGGCCAGATCCAGCTTGCCGAAGAAACCGAACCAGGCGTACTGGGCGACATGGCTCAGATGGATATCGAGGTAATCCATCTCGCCACGGTTGATGCGCCCGCGCAGCTCGGGATCGGACTGGTACGGCAAACGCAGATCGATGCCATCCGCCTTGGCCAGCGCGCCATCGAGTTCAGGCGCGGTGGAGGCACCGGTGAGCACGCGCACGCGAAAGCGCTCGCCGCGGTCGTGGCTCGCCATCATGCGCGAGGCCAGCGCCTGCGGAACGGACTTGGGATAGCCCGCGCCGGTGAAACCGCTCATGCCGATCGTCATGCCCGGCTCGATCAGTTCCGCCGCCTGGGCCGCCGTCATGACCTTCTCGGCAAGTCCCGCATGGCGGATGCGCGTACTCATGGTGCTGTCTCCTGGTTGCGATCCGCCCATGGTAGCGCCCGATCACGTCAAACCTTTGGCAAGTTAGACGATGGTCGGTGGGGCCAGGCGCCAGCAAAACCGCATGCCTACCAGGTAATGGCGTACTCGCGAAACGTGGTGTCGCGCACCCAGCCCAGCGACTCGTACAACCGCTGCGCCGATTCGTTGGTGTGCGCCGTGGTAAGCGACATGCCGACGGCACCTACGGCCTTGGCGTATGCCTCCGCTTCGCGCATGAGCGCCACTGCTACGCCCTTTCGCCGTGCGGCGGGCGCCACGAACAGGTCGTTGAGCAGATACGTGCGTGCCGCGCGCACTGAGGAAAACAACGGGTACAGCTGCACGAATCCGGCGCCCTCGCCTTCGGCGTCGACGGCAAGCAGCACTACCGATTCGTGGTGTTGGAAACGCTCGCGCAGGAACGCCCGCGCGCGCGCGACATCGGGCGCTTGGCCATAGAACTGCCGATAGCCATCAAATAGGAGCGCCAGCGGCTCCAGGTCGTGAATGGTCGCTTGGCGCACGCTGATCGACATGTCTGCTGTCCCCGCCTGGATGAGTTCCATCGCAGTATCGAACAGCACGCCTCGCCCACCCTATGACCACTTTGCCGCGCCCTTGCGACCAGTACCGCCGCGTGCGCCAAGCCTCAGGCGCGGTGGTATGGATGCCCGGAGAGCAAGGTGGTGGCGCGATACAACTGCTCAGCGAGTACCAGCCGCACCAGCATATGCGGCAAGGTGAGCGGGCCGAGCGACCAGCTCTGATCGGCACGCGCAATCACGTCAGGCGCATGCCCATCGGGGCCGCCGATAAGAAACGCCAGGTCGCGACCGGACATACGCCATTTCGCCAACTGCTGCGCAAGGTCTTCACTCGACCAGGTCTTGCCGCGTCCATCCAGGGCGACCACATGAATGTCGCGCGGCAGCGCCGCCAGAATGGCCGCGCCTTCGTCCTGGATGGCGCGCGCGTCATCGCGCCCCTTGCCGCGCACGCCGGGCTTGAGTTCGATCAGTTCCAGGGGCAGCTCGTGCGAGAGCCGCTTGCGGTATTCGGCGAAACCTTCCGCCACCCAACCGGGCATGCGCTCACCGACGGCGATCAGGCGCGCGCGCATGCAGGGCCACTCCAGAACACGACAGCAAAGGAAACCGCGCGCGCCTGATACGTCGCGCGTGGCAAACACCGCCAAGGCACGGGCTCAGCCCGCGCTGACGGCTTCGGCGTCGATCTCGCGATCGCCCACGGTCCACAGCCTTTCCAGGCCATAGAACTCGCGGATGCGCGGCAGCATGACGTGGACGATCACGTCACCCAAGTCCACCAGCACCCACTCCGCTTCCTGCTCGCCTTCCACACCGAGCGGCATCACGCCCGCCTGCTTGGCGAACTTGACGACTTCGTCGGCGATGGATTTGACATGGCGCGCGGAAGTGCCGGAGGCGATGACCAGCAGATCGGCGATGGAGGTTTTGCCGCGGACGTCGATCTCGCGTACGTCCTTGGCCTTCAGTTCATCCAGCGCGTTGATGACTTGCTGGCGAATGACCGCCGTGGTGGCGGATTTGGTGTTGCGAGCTGAGGTCTGACTCAAGTGCGGTTGCCTCGATATGAATCGATGCGCGGGAGCGCGCGGCGCCAGTATAACGCCCCCGCCTCAAACCCACGTCAAGCAAAGCGCCCGCGGGCCTGCTCGTACTCCTGCAACAACTGCGCCACCAACTCGGCGGCGGGCATGGGCCGCAGCAACGACACGCCCTGGCCGCACCATTCGGAGATCAGGTCGCCCCGGCCGGCCGCCGCCGCTGCGCGGCGCAGGGGCGAGGTGAGCGCGTTCGTGACCGGATACGGCGGCAATTGCCCTTCCACGGCCGCCATGGCCTTCACATAGGTATTGTGCAGACCACGCGCCGCCCGGCCAGAGAAGCTGCGGATGGTCGTGACATCGGTGTCTTGCGCCTGGGTGAGATCCTGCTTCCAGGCCTGGGCGGCGGCTGATTCCGGGCAGGCCAGGAAGGCCGTGCCCAACTGGCTCACATCCGCGCCCATCACCTCGGCGGCCAGCATGGTGCGCCCGTTCATGATGCCGCCACCGGCGATCAGTGGCAGCGACACCGCCTGCGCGGCCTGCGACAACAGGGCAAACAGGCCGATCATGGCCTGCTCCGGTCGGTGCAGAAAACTGCCTCGATGACCGCCCGCTTCACTTCCCTGCAGGCTGATCGCATCGGCGCCACGTGCGGCCCACGCCTTCACTTCGGCCAGCGAGGTGGCGTTGCCGATAACTGCAATGTCGCGTCGCTTGAGTTCCCTTACTTGGGCGTCGCTCAGCAGGTTGAAGGTGAAGCTGGCCGCCACCGGGCGTGCCTCGCACAACGCGGCGAACTGATCGGAAAAGCGCGGCGCCCAGCGCTCCGGCAAGCTGGTACGCGCAGCCAGCCCTTCGCGCTCCATCAGCTCGTCCAGCGCGGCGCGCGCCCGGTCGATAGCGGGCTCGTCGGCATCGAACTCGTCCGGCAAGACGAACAGGTTCAGGACAAAGGGGTGATCGGTGAGGGCCCGAATCTTGGCGGCATCATCAAGAATGGCCTGCGGCGACAGGTAGCCGACGCCATGAGACCCCAGGCCACCCGCCTGCGATACGGCGGCTACCAACGCCGGCGTGGAGGCGCCCGACATCGGCGCCAAGACGAGCGGCTGGGCAACACCCAGGCGCTGCAAAAACGATGAGGGCATGGTGTGAACTCCGCAGCGTGCTGCGTCGTATTACACCATGCCCTCGATGACGCTCCGTTCAATGCAGGCTCATGCCGGCCCGCTTGCACGGATCAACGCATGACATCAGCCGCCAGCGGTGCCGGCATGTGCCGGTTCGGTCTTCTTGCCGCCATGCTGCTTCTTGTGATGCGTGCCAGTCTTGGTGCCTTCGCTCTTCATCGCGTCGCCCGACTTCATCTCCTCCGAGCTGGATTTCATCGCATCGGAGCTCGACTTCATGGCATCTGAGCTGGACTTCATCGCATCGGAGCTCGACTTCATCGCGTCCTTGCTGGTGTCCTGGGCAGACTGCGTGGGGGTCGTGCTCTGCGCCATGACCGGCGACATGGCCATACCGAAGACGACGGCGGTCGCGAGGGCGAGTACGGCGTAGCGGGAAACTTTCATGGGTGCCTATCTCCTGGAACGGTGAGGTAACCGTGCGGCCTGGCCGCACTTCCTGTGGAGCTGCCTTCGTCATCCATCATGGTCGACTCCGGCCCCGTCGCCGATGCTTCGCATCGGCGACGGTCACACCGCATCGGCCGTCCTGTCCGATGCGAGCAGTCCATCCCTGGTCCGCGCTGCTACATCCACCACCAGGCACCCACCTTGATCAGAGGCCCGGATCGGCGCAAGCGTATACCCGCACATGCCAAGGAAACGTGGCGTGCATCAATCGGCGTTCAGCCAGAATATCGACAACGACCCATGTCGATGCTCGATTGCTGCGGTGCTCACAGGGGCTCTTGTTGAGTGCCCGCACCGAGGATGAATTGCAGGGGTCTAAACGCGGCGGTTCTCTCGGCTCGCCGTGCCGACGCGTCTTTGTGACCAAGAAGAATTGTCGCAACGCAACAACACGGCAAGGGCGGGACGATGCGGCTATTTGAGTGCGGGTTGCAGCAACCGACCGCCCATGGCGGCATTGGCGAGCACCACGATACCCACCGCCAGCCCATGCATCAGCAGGTCAGTGGCCGCCACGGCAAAGCCATGGCAAATCTCCAGCAGCGCCGCCGATGCCGCGGCGCTGGCCAAGCCGATCATCACTGCGGTACGCACAGGTCGCAGCGGGCATGCACGACGCAGTAACGCGATAAGCAATACCGACAGCGGCACGGAAAAACTGATGATGAAGACCAGGCAATCGCCCGCCTGATGCGCGCTGGCCACGGGTGCAATGGGCGCCACGAGGTCACGCAGGCAACCCAGCCCGCTCGCGCCTACCCACAACATCAAGCCAGGCAAGGGCAGCCATGCCCAATGCGGCGAACGCCCGGGCACGCCCAGCGTGAAAGCCGCCCAGGCGGCGCAGACCGCCGTGATGACGGCACCGATGCCAGCCACGGCAATGTCCGGCTCCAGCGCCCAGCGATGCAGCATGTGCTCCGTGCCGTAATGCATCAGCAGACCCGCTGCGACGACGGCCACCACGAGCAACCAGCCGGCCGTGCGCAGCCACGGCGGCGGCAGGCGCCGCACCGGGGTAAGTTGCGCACCCAGCGACTGGATCATGGACTCGGGGAGTCGCGGTTCGGCCATGACGCTCAGGAATCTCCATGGAAACGGGCACGCAGCGCCTTCATGGCGCGGTGCAGGTTGACCTTGAGGGCGCCGCTCTGGCGTCCGGTTTGCGCCGCGGCCTCCGCCAACGAGTGCTCTTTCAGACCCAATTGCTCTATCGCCTCGCGCTGGCCCGGCGGCAGGCTGGCGATGGCCTCGCGCAGCCGCTGTGCCTCTTGGTGCCGCTCGGTCGCCGCGGTGGCGTCGTCCACTTCGGGCGCCGTGTCATAGGCGTGCTCATCGTGCAATTCGCGCCGCCCCCGGCGCCCTTGGCTACGCAGGGCGTCAATGGCCCGCCGGGTGGCGATGGCGCTGAGCCACGCATCGTAGGAGCGCGAGGGGTCGTAGGTGTGGCGCACCTTGTGCACGGTCAGGAGCGTCTCCTGCACCACGTCGTCGAGTTGGTCGGTTGGCACGCCCTGCCGGCGCGCCGCGACGCGAATCAACGATACGGAGTCGCCCAGCACGCGCTCGTAAGCCACGCGGTCGCCCCCCTGGGCCGCCGCCATCCAGGCCGCACGACGCCGTTCCGGCAATTCGCTGGCGCTGAGGTCGGCATCGGTCACAGAGGCGGGGATCCTGGCCCAGAAGGAAAGGCCACTATCTAGAACCATCGTGCCGGCAGTGGTCAAGCAGGAAGACATGGGCGCAGGTTAGGAGGAGTCTCCCTGGTATTCGCCCGAGCAGCGCGAGGCGTTACCTCCCGATGGCAGGTAACCGATCCGGACCCGTCAACGAATAGCTCATCGAACCCTTAAGGACGCTGCCCAAATGCTCGTGCTGATCCTCGCCTATCTCGGTGGTGTGCTGACCATCCTCAGCCCGTGCATTCTGCCGGTGCTGCCCTTTGTGTTCGCACGCGCCGACCGACCGTTCGCACGCAATGGCTTACCGATGCTGCTGGGCATGGCGCTGACCTTCGCCCTGGTGGCCACCCTGGCAGCGGTGGGCGGCGGCTGGGCCATCCGCGCCAACCAGTACGGCCGCATCGTGGCCATGGTGGTGCTGGCGCTGCTGGGCCTGACCCTGCTTTCCAGCCACCTTGCCGAATGGATCAGCCGCCCCTTCGTGGCGCTGGGTAACCGGCTCTCGCAGCGCTCGGAGGCCGATGGTGAGTCGGTCTGGTCCGCCGCAGGCCTGGGCGTGGCGACGGGGCTGCTGTGGGCGCCTTGCGCCGGCCCCATCCTGGGCCTGCTGCTCACCGGCGCCGCCCTCAACGGAGCCAGCGTGCAAACCACCTTGCTGCTGCTCACCTACGCCGCTGGTGCGGCCACGTCGCTGGCGCTGGCCCTGGCCATCGGCGGCCGCGTGTTTGCCGTGATGAAGCGCTCGCTGGGCGCGGGCGAATGGGTGCGCCGCGGCCTGGGTGTGCTGGTGTTGGCCGGTGTGGCGATGATCGCGTTCGGGCTGGATACCGGCCTGCTGACCCGCGTGTCGCTGGCCAGCACGGGTGGCATCGAGCAAAAGCTGATCGACGCCGTGCGACCGGCGCCTGCGCCGCAGCCCGTCGTGAAGGCGGGCGAACCTCTGCCGGTCGAAGGAACGCTGCCGTCGCTGGATGGCGCGACGCAATGGCTCAATACGCCGCCGCTCACCGCCAGCGCGCTGCGCGGCAAAGTGGTGCTGGTGGATTTCTGGACCTACTCCTGCATCAACTGCATCCGCTCGCTGCCCTACGTACGCGCCTGGGCCGACAAGTACAAGGATCACGGCCTGGTGGTGATCGGCGTGCATGCACCGGAGTTCGCCTTCGAGAAGGAGCCGCAGAACGTGGTGCGCGCGGTGAAGGACCTGGGCGTGAATTACCCGGTGGCGCTGGATAACGACTACGCCATCTGGAAGGGCTTCAACAACGAGTACTGGCCGGCGCACTACTTCGTCGATGCGCAGGGCCGTATTCGCCATCACCACTTCGGCGAAGGCGAATACGCGCAGAGTGAGGACGTGATCCGCCAGCTGCTCACCGAGGCCGGCCAGAAGGATTTGCCGGGCGGCTACGTGCAGCCGGGCGCGCAGGGCGCCGAGGCCGCCGGCTCGGGCGACGACACCCGCTCACCGGAAACCTACGTGGGCTATGCGCGCGCGGAAAACTTCGCCGGTGGTCAGGTGGCGCATGACGATGCGTGGACCTATCACGCGCCCGCTACGTTGATGGCCAATCAATGGGCATTGGACGGCCGCTGGACCGTGCGCGATGAAAGCGCTCGGCTCGATGCCGCCAATGGGCGCATTGTGTATCGCTTCCGCGGCCGCGACCTGCACCTCGTGCTGGGCCCGGATCACGACGGTAAGCCCGTGCGCTTTCGCGTGACCATCGACGGCAAGGCGCCCGGTGGCGATCACGGCATGGACATCGATGCCGAAGGCAACGGCACCGTGACCGCACAGCGTCTCTATCAGTTGGTGCGTCAGGCCAACGGCACGGGTGAGCGCACCTTCGAGATCACCTTCCTCGATCCTGGCGTACGCGCCTACGCCTTCACTTTCGGTTGATCGGCTTAGCTTCCGCTGGAGGTCGCCATGACCCGCATGCAGGACATTACCCGACTGGAACGCCGCCGCTTCCTGCGCGCGGCACTCACTGGCAGCGCCGCCGCAGCCGTAGGCTGGCTGGCGCTACCCGGCTTGCTTCGCCGCAGTAGTGGCAGTGGTACCGCGATGGCCGCCACGCCAGCGGCCACCGGTGGAGAGGTGTTGCTGGAATGCTTCGCCGACGACGGCCACCGCCTTGGCACCTGCCACGTACGCAAGCTGGTGCTCAACGATGCGCAATGGCATCAACGGCTCACCGATGAAGCCTACGAGGTGATGCGTCGCAACGGCACCGAACGGGCCTTCAGCGGCGCACACGAGAAGCCGCCGGTGCCCGGGCTGTACCGTTGCCCTGCCTGCGATACGGCGCTGTTCGACGCGGCCACGCAGTTCGATTCCGGCACCGGCTGGCCCAGCTTCTGGCAGCCCATCGCCAAGGCCAACGTCATCGAGACGCGTGACACCAGCTTTGGCTGGGAACGCACCGCCGTGAGCTGCGCCGGCTGCGACAGCCACCTGGGGCACGTATTCGATGACGGCCCGCCGCCGACGGGGCTGCGTTACTGCATGAATTCGGTGGCGCTGCGTTTCGTGCCGCGCACCTCGTGAATCGGCTACGCCGAAGGGCCTGCCTCGCGATACGGCGCCAGCAGCGCCGGATCGTCGAACAAGCCGCAAGGCAGCAGGTAGCGTGGATCGCGACCTTCGGCCAGCAATTCGCGAATGCGCGTGGCGGAAATCTCCAGCGGCGTCACCGCCAGCTCGATCACCCGGCCTGCCGGCAACGCACGCAAGGCACCAGCCTCGTGCACGCGACGCGGAGCCACCTCCTGCTCCAGCTCGGCGGGAATCTGCGCTTCCACGCCCGGCCGGCTGAGCACGCCGATATGCGCCACATCGAAGAGTTCGCGCCAGCGATGCCAGCTGCGCAAACCCGCAAACGCATCGGCGCCGATTAGCAGCACCAGCGGTCGGTCGCCCTGCTCGCCCCGCAGTTCGCACAAGGTGTCGTAGGTGTAGGACGGACCGCTGCGCTTGAGCTCGCGCGTATCGAGAGTGAGTCGCGATTGACGCTCCAGCGCCGCCCGTAGCATCGCCACGCGTTGCTCGGGCGTGGCCAGCGGTGCGGGCCGATGCGGCGGCACGTTGGCCGGCATCAGGCGCACTTCGGCATCGAGCAGCTCGGAGGCCTCCCAGGCCACGCTGAGGTGCCCCAGGTGCACGGGGTCGAAGGTACCGCCAAACAGAGCCAACGGGCGTTGCGTATGCATCACAGTGCCTGTGCGGCCCGCGGCTCGGCAATGGCGGCAATCAGACGCTCCGCCTCCAGCCAGGGATCGCCTTGCTCGCGGCCCTTGGCCATGCGATCGATGCGCGCCGCTCGCGCCAGGCATTGCAGCCAGTGCTCACGCGGAGCGCGCCGCAGCGCCTTGCGGAACAATTGTTCGCGCGCCGGCCACAGGCGCTCGGCCTTGGCCTGGGCGGCAAAATCCCGCGCATTGGCCAGGCGCAATGCCAGTTGCAATTGATTGACCAGCCAGCCCATCAGAGCAATGAGTTCATCGCCCTCGGCATGCAGGCCATGCAGGATGTGCAGGGCGCGGCGACCTTCGCCGCCAAATGCGGCGTCGGTGAGCCTGAAGGCGTCGTAGCGGGCGCTATCGGCTACCAGGTTTTCCATTTCGGCCGCGTCGATCTTGCCCTGGCCGTGCAGCACGACCAGCTTGTCGATCTCCTGCGCGGCGGCGAGCAGGTTGCCCTCCACACGTTCGGCGAGCAACGCGGCGGCATCGGGTGTGGCGGACAGTCCGCGCGAGGCGAGCCGCCCGCCGATCCAGCTGGCCCACTCGTTGGGACGCGGTGCGTTGAACACCACCAGCGCGCCGGTGGCGTCGATGGTCTTGGTCCAGGCGCCCTCGTGTTTGCTGCTCCACTCGGTCGCGGTGATCAGCAAGGTCACGTCCGGCGGCGGATTGGCGCAGAACTCGCCGAAAGCCTTGGCGCCCTCGGTGCCCGGACGGCCCGTGGGCAACCGCAGATCCAGCAGGCGGCGCGTGGCGAACAGCGACATGCCGGCTGCCGCACGCGCCAAATCATCCCAATCGAAATGATTGCCCACGTCGAGCACTTCGCGTTCGGCATAACCCAGCCGACGCGCCTGCGCCCGCAATGCATCGGCGGCTTCCAGCACCAACAGTTCCTCGCCGGCCAACAGATAGACCGGCTGCAACTGGTCGGCGGCCAGCGCCTTCTGCCATTGGGCGGCGTTGAGGGGCATCGGCGATTAGTGCGTGCTGGAGGCCGAGGCAGGGGCGGGTTCGGCGGCGGCGGCCGCGGCAGCCGTCTGCGCGGGATGCTTGCCGGCTGCTTCGAGGCGGAACAGGATCGCCGTGACCATGTCGTCGTACAAGCTGTTGTGGATAGCGTCCACCTGGGCCTGCGTACCGATGGTATTGGTCGCGTCGTAACTGAATTCGCGCTGCATATCGATGCGCTGATGCGGCACCAGCGGCTGGCCGGCGCCATCGTGCACGTCGAACTGCACTTGGTAACGCACGGTGTATTCGGTGACTTGCGCCGCGCCGCTCACCGAAAGCGTATCGGTGGTGAAGGCCGAAACGGGCACGTTGAACTCCGCGATGCCAGCACCGCCGTGATCTTCCACCGAAACACCCGAGGCGGCGAGCGAGCGCTCCAGGCGGCGCTGCAAATCGGGGCTGCTCGGCGCGCTCACGTGAACCTTCTGCATGGCCGGCGGCAACGCCACGCTCTGACGCAGATGGAAGCCGCAGGCCGCCAGGGCCAGGGTGGACATCAACAGCAGCGAAGCTTTGAAAGCACGGCTCATGGATTTCATCCTGCGACGATGTTGACGATCTTGCCGGGAACCACGATCACTTTACGAATGGTCTGCCCTTCCAGGAAGGCCGCCACGTGCGGATGCGCGCGAGCGAGTGCCTCGGCTTCTTCCTTGGAGGCGTTGGCGGCCACCTCGATGGTGCCACGCAGCTTGCCATTCACCTGTACCGCGAGGGTGAGCGAATCGCGCACCAGCGCTGCCGCATCCACCTGGGGCCAGGCTTGATCTTCCAGTACGGCCTCGGCATGGCCCAGCACCTGCCACAGTGCATGACTCGCGTGCGGCACCACCGGGTTGAGCAGCAGCACCATCACTTCCAGCGCCTCATGGCGCACGGCGCGGCCCTGGTCGCTCTGGTCGTTGAACTTGCCCAGTGCGTTGAGCAGCTCCATCAGCGAGGCGATGGCGGTATTGAAGGCGTGGCGGCGCCCCAGGTCGTCGCTCACCTTCTGAATGGTTTCGTGCACCTGGCGGCGCAGGGCCTTCTGGCCGGCGTCGAGCGCGGACGGGTCCACCACCGGATGGTCCGGGTTGGCCGCATGCGTGGTCACTTCGCGCCAGAAACGGCGCAGGAAGCGCGCCATGCCTTCCACGCCGGCTTCGCTCCATTCCAGCGACTGTTCCGGCGGCGCGGCGAACATGGAGAACAGGCGCACCGTATCGGCGCCGAACTTGTCCACCATTGCCTGTGGATCGATGCCGTTGTTCTTGGACTTGGACATCTTTTCGGTGCCGCCGATCTTCACTGGCTGGCCATCCTGCTTGGAGCGGGCGCCGACCACGCGGGCCTTGTCGTCGCGCTCGATCTCCACGTCGGCCGGGTTGATCCAGTCCTTCGAACCATCGGCGTTGTCGCGGTAGAAGGTCTCTGCGATCACCATGCCCTGGCACAGCAGGTTGGTGGCCGGCTCATCGGCCTTCACCAGCCCCGCGTCACGCATGAGCTTGTGATAGAAGCGGAAGTACAGCAGGTGCAGGATCGCGTGCTCGATGCCACCGATGTACTGGTCCACCGGCAGCCAGTAATTGGCGCGCTCGTCGACCTGATCGTGTGCGCCCGGGCTGGTGTAGCGCGCGTAGTACCAGCTCGACTCCATGAAGGTGTCGAAGGTGTCGGTTTCGCGCTCGGCCGCGCCGCCGCACTGCGGGCAGGTGGTCTTGCGCCATGCCGGATCGGCCTTGATCGGCGACTGCACGCCGGAGAACGCGACGTCTTCGGGCAACACCACCGGCAGCTGGTCTTCCGGCACGGGCACGGCGTCGCAGGTGGGGCAGTAGATCACCGGGATCGGGCAACCCCAGTAGCGCTGGCGGCTCACGCCCCAGTCGCGCAGGCGCCAGTTCACGCGACGATGGCCCTTGCCCTCGCCTTCCAGCGTGCTGGCGAGGAAGTCGAACGCCTCGCGGTAGTTCTTGCCATCCAGCGCGCCGGAGTTGATCACGCGCATGTCGGCACGGGTCTTGTCCGAGTACCAGTCCTTCCAGTGAGCCGCGTCGTACGCCTCGTCACCGGCGGCAATCACTTGCTTGATCGGCAGGCTGTACTTGTGGGCGAACTCGAAATCGCGCTCGTCATGACCGGGCACAGCCATCACGGCGCCGGTGCCGTAGCCCATGAGCACGAAGTTGGCGACCCACACCGGCACCTTTTCGCCGGTGATCGGATGAATGGCGCTCAGGCCGGTGGCCATGCCGCGCTTTTCCTGGGTTTCCAGCTCGGCCTCGGACACGCCGCCGTGCTTGAGCTCGTCCAGGAAGGCCGCCAGCGTGGCGTTGTTCTTGGCCGCCTCGATCGCCAGTGGGTGTTCGCCTGCGATGGACACGAAGGTCACGCCCATCAAGGTATCGGGGCGCGTGGTGAACACGGTCAGCGGATCGCTGGCGCCTTCCACCGCGAAATGGATCTCCAGCCCTTCGGAGCGGCCGATCCAGTTGCGCTGCATGGTCTTCACCGCGTCGGGCCAGCCGGGCAGCGTGTCCAGGCCGTCGAGCAGTTCCTGCGCGTAGTCGGTGATCTTGAGGAACCACTGCGGGATCTCGCGCTTTTCCACCAGCGCGCCGGAGCGCCAGCCGCGGCCGTCCACCACCTGTTCGTTGGCGAGCACGGTCTGGTCCACCGGATCCCAGTTCACCACCGCGTTCTTGCGGTAGGCCATGCCCTTTTTCATCAACCGCGTGAACATCAACTGTTCCCAGCGGTAGTACTCGGGGCGGCAGGTGGCGAACTCGCGGGTCCAGTCGTAGGCAAAGCCCAGGCGCTGCAGTTGGCCGCGCATGTGCTCGATGTTCTGGTAGGTCCACTTGGCCGGCGCGGTCTTGTTCTTGATCGCAGCGTTCTCGGCGGGCAGGCCGAACGCGTCCCAGCCCATCGGCTGCAACACGTTCTTGCCGTTCATGCGCTGATAACGGCTGATGACGTCGCCGATGGTGTAGTTGCGCACATGGCCCATGTGCAACGCACCGGAGGGGTACGGCAGCATGGAGAGGCAATAGAACTTGGGTCGCGAAGGATCTTCCTTCACCTCGTAGGCGCGCTGCTCGCGCCAGAACTGCTGCGCGGCGACTTCCAGCGCCTGCGGCTGATAGCCCTGCTCGTTGCCCTCGTGGGAACCCTGATCCTGAATGTCCTGCATGTGTCCGGCGCCATGTGTGTTGCGGGCTGCCGCCGGCCTCTCCGGCGGCAGCTTGGGAACTGGGCAGACTAGCAGAATTAGGGGGCGATCCGCGCCAAACGGCGCAAAAACGGCCGGCCAACGCGCCTTAGTTGGCGGGGCAATGCGCGCCCGTGCCGTTCACCATGGCCGAGGCCACCGCCCCCACCTGACCGGCGAGTTGGGCCAGCGCCTGCTGGTGCCCTTGCACCAGGGCGTCATACCCCTCACCCACCGGCTGGCTGATGCGGCTGGTGCATGCCAGCGGCTCCCCGCCCTTCAGCGGACGCACGCTCCAGGCAGCATCCACGTAGGCCGCGCTGCCCGGCACCGAGTCGAAGCGACGCACGTCCACCTTGATGCGCACCGTGCTCTTGCCCTGGCTGGGCAGGCCGCTCACATCCTGGGCGTGAAAATCGCGAGTCAGTGCCGCCGCCAGTGCCCCACGCACCTCGTCACCCAGTGGCGCGATCCATCGCTGGCCTTGCAGCACGGCAATGCCCTGGGCGCCCTGGCGCACCACCAGTTGGGGCTGATCCACCTGGGCCGGCACGCCGACCGGCAACAACTCGAACTGGAAGCCGCCCGTGGTGGAAGCGGACGTTTCGCCGACCGGCGGCACCAGCGTGTAATAACGCACCGGCGGCACCGAACTGCAGGCAACGGCGACCAGCGCCAGCAGGGCCACGCCAAGGTTTAGGGTTCGGGTACGTAGAATCATGGCTTGCTCCCTTGTGGCGGCGTACCCGGCGGCGGAGGCGGCGGTGGCGTCTGCAACGGCTTGTCGTCGGCGCGGCGCCCGCGCAACAAGGCGTCCGGGTGGTCGCCCAGGTAATCGGTGAGTACGCGCAACGACCGCGCGGCGCGCTGCAGTTCCTGCAGGGTGCCGCCCAGGTTCTGCTGCAGCGGCGAGTCGGGTGCGAACGCGGTATTGGCGTTGCCCAAGGTCTGCTGAGCACCCTTGAGGGTATGGGTCACTTCCGGCAGTACGTTGGTGTTGACCTGCTTGAGCGTGCGGTTGAGCTCGCCCAGCGACTGATCGAGGTTCTTGCCGATGCTGTCGAACGGCACCTTCTGCAGCTTGGCCACGATATCCGAGAGCTGCTCCTGGATTTTTTCGAAATCGCCCGGCGCCGTGGGAATCTCCAGCGGCTTGGCCGTGCCGTCGAACGCCACCTTGGGCGCCTTGGGCAGGAAATCCATGGCGATATAGAGCTGGCCGGTGAGCAGGTTGCCGGTGCGCGCCTGCGCGCGCAGGCCATGCTCGACCAGACGCCCCATCATCTGCGACATCTGGTCGTCGTCGCCGCGCGCCTTGGCCAGGGCCATCAGCTTGTCATGCGCCTTGCCCAGCCGTGCCGGATAGACCACCGCACCCACGATGGTGGGGAAGGTCTGGGTTTTCTCATCGAAATCCAGGTTCACCGACACCACGCGGCCAAACGGCACGCCCAGGAACTCCACCGGGGCGTCCACGGCCAGCCCGCGCAGCGACTGGTTGAACCGCATACGGATGTACTTGGGCTCGCCGTCGGGCGGCGCCATGGCCGTAGCGCGATCGTTGAACAATGTGTACGCGGCATCCTGTGGCGCCGGCGTAGCGTCGTGCGGACCCGGCGGGTCCTGGAAGGCCACGCCACCCGCGAGCACGGTAGCCAACGACTGCGTGTTCACCTTCAGGCCATCGGCACCCAGCGACACATCCACGCCGCTGGCGTTCCAAAAGCGCGAGGCGGTGGTGACGTATTGATCGTTGGGCGCGTCCACAAAGATCTGCAAGCTCACGCTCTTGCCGTCGTCGTCCAGATGGAAGGACGACACGCGACCCACCTGGATGCGCCGGTAATACACGGGCGAACCGATATCCAGCGAGCCCAGATCCTCCGTGTGGAGGTTGAAGGTTTTGCCTGGCGCGTCATGGGTGACCGTCGGCGGCGCCTCCAGCCCGGTGAAATCACTCTTAGACTCTTGCGACTGCCCCACATCCGCGGCAATGAACGCACCGGACAGCAGTGTGTCGATACCCGACACGCCACCGAGGCCAATGCGCGGGCGCACCACCCAATAGCGGGTATCGGCCGTGGCAAATCCCTGCGCGCTCTTCTCCAGCGCCACCTTGGCGATCACACGGGAGCGATCTTCGCTCAGGCGCACATTGGTGACGCGGCCGATCACCACGTTCTTGTACTTCACCGGCGTCTTGCCCGGGTCCAGTCCCTCGGCACTGAGGAAGCTGATGGTGATGGTGGGGCCCGCTTCGATCCACGCGTGGATCACCAGCGAGAGGCCCACCAGGGCCGCGATGATCGGCACCAGCCACACCAGCGAGGCGTTGATGCGCGGTCGCTTGACCACGGGTTCGGGCAGGTCATCCCCGATCGGCTTGTTGTCGTCAGTCATCGAAGTCCCTGCCATCCCAGATTCATTTCGCAAGCAAGCTATTCAACGGCTTAGTCTAACAAGTGACGCTATGGGTGTCGTTCTGGCGACACCTCGGCATTTTCAGGCGTCACTCGGGTGCCATTCATGCTCCAGTTCGTGCTGGACACCACCCTGTCCGACGCTGAGCGCTACCCGCTGAAGCTCAATGACCTGGTGGTCATGGACATCGACCGTGAAGCCGCCCCCGTCCGCGTGATACGGTCCTTCGCCCCCGAGTACGTCTACCAAGACATCCCTTCCGTGGGATTCACTGGAGACCGCCTGTATCGCACTATGTACGTCGCGAAGGACGGGGAGGAGCACGGGTTCGGTTATGTCCATCGACCCGTCAGGACGCGGTGGAGACGAAACAGGCTATGCCGTGGCGAAGCTGCTGCGGGGCATGGTGTTCCTTCGACGCGCTGGGGGCATCAAGGGTGGCTACGACGACGCAGCGCTTGAGCAGATCGCGCACATCACACGCGCCGAGAAGGTGAAGACGATCCTGGTCGAGAGTAACTTCGGTGACGGCATGTTCGTGAAGCTGCTGGAACCCGTCCTTCGTCGAATCTGCCCGTGTGTGGTGGAGGAAGTCCGCAGCATCGGCCAGAAGGAGCGTCGCATCATCGACACCCTGGAGCCCATGATGAACCAGCATCGCCTCGTGGTGGATGCAGCAGTTCTCCGCGCGGACCAGAAGGACGACTCGCAGCTCCAAGTGTTCCACCAGATGACGCGCATCACGCGCGACCGAGGCGCTCTGCGCCACGACGACCAACTCGACGCGCTCGCAATGGCCGTCAAGTATTGGACCGAGCGACTGGGTCGCGACGTCACCCGTGAGGAAGACCATCGCAACGAGGAGCTGTTCGAGCAGCCGTTGCGTGACTTCGAGGACTACGTCCTAGGGCGTTCGCGCGAGCCCGACAACTTCTACGACAACTTCTGACGGTATGTATCTAGCCGTCTAATCGTCGCCTCCTGCTCATGCGGTGAAAAACAGTCACGGCGACAACAACGCCAACCGCGTTTACCGCAGACATCAGAAGGAGGTGCGCATGAAGGTAGAACGCAGAGAGCGTGGCGACGACTGCGAGAATTGCGAGAGCCATCAGAAGCGGCTTAGCCATACATGCTCCGTATCCATGTCCACTGAGGCACTGATGAAGCAACCGACTCCATCAGTGCCAGCGTAGCAGTTACAAAATCAAAGCTGCGTTCAGGACAACAAGATGTCTTAACGCTGGCAGAGCCTATACCCGATACCCGCAAGAGAGCCGCCGACAAAACCAACGAGTCCACCAGCAAGACCGCCAACAGGGCCAGCAGCCACCAAACCAACCCCGGCTCCCGTTACTGCGGCACTCCAACCGATAGCGAGGCCAATAGCAACGTCGCCACCGATAGAGCCGCCGCCGCCAACCACCTGGATTTCATTAGCTGTCAGTTCGCGCATAGTCTACTCCTTATCAACTTGACGGAATGCCTCCGCCGGGCACAGGCAAGCTAGCAGCGGGGCCCGCCAGTCCGCCTTGTGTGTATACAAGTAGCCGTGCGGCAAGTCGGTCAACAATTGGACAATTCCTAGAAAACACCTCCGATTCTCCCGTCGCCCAACAGCAGCGTCATTGAGCCGGCAAGGAACCGAGAGTTACCAATCATCCATCCACTCGACTGTCCGCCACTGAAGCGGGCGGCGCTAACGTCGTCGCGTTCTTCGACGTCCCGAGGTACTCCGAAGGAACCTCCAAGCTCGGCCAGAACGGCTACAACGTTCTGGTCGGCGGAGCCACCTTCGACAGCTACGCGGATCACCCGCGCAAGCTGGTGTACCTGCCCAAATACAACATCAACTCGTCGGCCGCTGGTCGCTATCAGTTCCTCAGGGCCACCTGGGACGACCTGAAGACCTGACTGAAGCTTCCCGACTTCTCTCCACGCTCCCAAGACCTCGCCTGTATCGGACTCCTGAAGCAGTGCGGCGCGTACAGCGACATCGTTGCTGGTCGCTTCGACTCCGCAGTGAGCCGTGCGCGCTCCCTGTGGGCGTCTCTGCCAGCGCAGGTTACGGCCAGCGCGCGAGGTAGCCCTCGACAAGCTGCGCTCGCTCTTCACCGCCGCAGGCGGTTCTCTCTCGACCAAGTAAGGAAACCCCATGAAGACCATCATCGCTCGCATCAAATCCTTCTTCGCCCGCCTGTTCGGCAAGAAGACCTCCACGTCGCCTAACGGTATCCCCGGTGGCATCCCGAGTGGCGGCCACGTCGGCGTGAATCCCCCGAAGCAGGCCAAGTGACCACCGTAGCGTGGGATGGCCGCTACCGACGCCTCGCGACGCTGAGCGGTGCCATGCGGGCCTTCCCGAACGAAGTACCGATACCGCTGAAGTTCAAGTACCTGCAAGAGAACACAGCGCGCACGTTCGTCTTCAGCTACGAGCAGGAAGACAGGCCGTTCACTGAGCTGCTGAAGCTCGACAGCGCTCCTCCGCCGAAGCAGGGCGGCAAGGGCCGCATGAAGGACGCACACCGCTACCACAAGCTCTGTGTGGTCCTCGTGGAGTCCGGCATGCGCCTCAGTGAGGCCCTGAACATCCGGTGGACTGACCTGATGCTCCCCGATCTCAGCGAGGCAGACTCAGAGGGTGACATCGAGTACGGCCTCATACGCCCCTGGCGTGCCGCTGAGCTGAAGACCGGCAAGATACGCACCGTACCCATTACCAATGGCGTGCCGCGCCGCCCTGGACGCCTGCCTGGGCATCCCAGGCGGTCCCTTCACCGACCTCAACAAGTTCCGGGCCAGTCATATATGGCTCGACGCCAAGACCAAGGCGGAGATCGACGATGACGACTGCGCGATCCACAGCCTCCGCCATACGTGCGCCACGCGTCTTCTCACTGCCTTCGGGGATATCAAGCTGGTTCAAGAGTGGCTGGGCCACACCGCGCTCGCCACCACGCCAGCCGTCAATGCCCACGTACAGACAAGCCAGATGGTTCGCGCGGCGGGAGCCCTCAACCGCCTACGTCACGGCACCTGAGTTGATTCAAGGGGAGCCACCCGAGACAGGAAGGCTCCATTTGAGTCATATCAAAGGCCCGTTCGAGTACCTAAGTGACTGTAATTTCGGGAAACGATGGGGCGCGACTCAATTGCGGGATGGTCAGTCATCGAAGTCCCTGCCATCCCAGATCAATCGCGGATCGAACGTCATCGAGGCCATCATGGTAATGACCACGGTGAGCCCAAAGAACACCACGCCAGGCAGTGGTTCCACCTGGCTGAAAAAACCGAACTGCACCAACGCGGTAAGCAACGCCACCACGAACACGTCCAGCATCGACCAATAGCCGATGAACTCCACCAGCCGGTACAGCTTGCCGCGCTGCCGCTGAGCCCAACCGCTGCCGCGCTGCGAGCTGATCAGCAATAGGCCCAGGGCGAAGAACTTGAGCACCGGCACCACGATGCTGGCCGTGAACACGATGATCGCCAGGTCCGGCGAGCCTTTCACCCACAGCTCGATCACGCCGCTGAGGATGGTGTTGTCGTCCACGTCGCCCACGCTGACCGTGCGCATGATCGGCAACACATTGGCGGGTATGTAGAAAAAGAAGGCGGCAATCAGCAGCGCCCAGGTCTTGGTATAGCTGGCTGCCTTGCGCCGGTGCAGCGCGCAACCGCAGCGCGGACAGGCGGCATCGGGCACGCTGATGTCGCGACAAACCAGCCCACATACATGGCAGCCGATCACGCCCAGCTCCCTGGCCCGCGGTAGCCGACTCATGCGGGCCGCTCCTCGGTCAGGTCCCATAGGCGCCGCACATCGATGCTGGCGAACGCGGTGATGATCAGCATCAGTACACCGTAAGCAAACACGCCGGCGTTGGGGATCACATCGAAATACATGTGCGCCTTGACGATGGCTACCAGGGTGCCCAGCACGAACACCTCGCTCATCGTCCAAGGTCCGATGCGATACAGGGTCACCATGGCCAGGCGAAAGCCCGGTGCACGCCGCCCCGAACGGGCATACAGAAGCACCCAACCCAGCAAGAGCATCTTGCCGATGGGAAAGAAGAACAGGGTGCAGGCGGAAATCACCGCCACCACCTGCGAATGGTCCTTCCACATCATCACGATGCAGCCCCAGAGGGTGGTGCTGATCAACTGACCATTGAGCCCCAGGGTGACGATCGGCCAGATATTGGCCTGGGTAAAGGCGATCATCGCGGTGATCACCAGGGCCAGCATGCCCCGCACCCCCAGACTGTGGTGGCGCGCCAGAATGGCGTCGCACCTCGCGCAACGGGCTACCTCGCCGCAGGCCAACTCGCGTCGCTGATACACCGTATCGCAATGCTCGCAGATCCAGAGCCGGGGCGGCGCGATATCGGTTGGTCGGCACTGCACTGGCGTGGTCATCGGGGGATTTTCGCAAATATCGAGGGCAAACGCCGATAGGCCGTTAGACACCGTGTTCAGCATCCCGACCGTGCAACCGGGCGACCTTGATATGCTTCCCGGCGGCCCTGATGTGAGGGCCATTCGTCAACGGGAGTTCCCAGTGAGTACCACGACCGCCGATACGCATGTCTTTGACGTGCGCGAGGACAATTTCGAAGCCGAGGTACTGCAAGCCTCGCTGACCACCCCGATTCTGGTGGACTTCTGGGCCACCTGGTGCGGCCCCTGCAAAACGCTGGGCCCGATGCTGGAAAAGCTGGCCGCTGAATTCAACGGCGCGTTCCGCCTGGCCAAGGTGGATGTGGACAAGTCGCAGCAGTTGGCCGGCATGTTCGGCATCCGCAGCATCCCCACCGTGATGCTGGTCAAGGACGGGCAGATCGTGGACGGGTTTGCCGGCGCGCTGCCGGAAGGCCAGTTGCGTGAGTTCCTGACCCGTCACGTGCAGCCGCTGGACGGCGCCCCGGGCAGCGATACCGCCGAAGCGGCCCCGGAGTCGCCGACCGACGCCATCAACCGACTGCAGCAAGCCATTGCCGCCGAACCGGACAACGCCGAACTGAAGCTCGATCTCGCGCTGGCCCTGATGCGCGTCGGCCAGGCTAGCGCCGCCGAAGCCGAACTGGCCGCCCTGCCCGCCAACCTGGCCACCGACGCCCGCGCGGTGCGCCTGCGCAACCAGCTCGACCTGGCCCGCGCGCTCGAAGGCGCCCCCACGCTGACCGAACTGCAGCAACGCGTGCAGGCCAATGCCGCCGACTGGGAGGCGCGCGACCTGCTGGGCGTGCGCCTGCTGTTGGAAGGCGAGGAAGCCGCCGGCCTGGACCAGTTCCTGGCCGTGCTCGAACGCGCCCGCGACTGGAACGACGGCCAGGCCAAGAAGCGCCTGCTGGCCGCCTTCGCCACGCTGGACGACGCCGAGCTCGTCGGCCGCTACCGCCGCCGCATGGCGTCGCTGGTGTTCTGATAAGAACAAGCGGGGCGCCAAGGGCGCCCCGCTTGGAATTCAACCCCAGCGAGCACTAGCCGACTAGTTCGAACCCACCGCACTACCGGACGCAGCGCCGATGTTGCGATCCAGAAACTGGTTCACCCGCTCGAACATCTCTGCGGTGTTCTTCTCGCTGTAGAAGCCATGCCCTTCGTCGGCCTTGTACAGCCACTCGTGGGCAATACCGCGACTTTGCAGAGCGGCGTGCAGTTTCTGGCCGTGCTCTGGCGGCACCCGCGTATCTTGCCCGCCCACAATCAACATCACGTTGGCCTTGAGGCTCTCCAGCTGGTTGATCGGCGAGCGAGCCGCCAGCACCTGTGCATCGTCGCCCAGGCGTGATCGCAGATAGTTCTTGCTGGAGGTGACGTTGGACGCGTCGCCCTGCGTGTACATCAGGCTGAGGTCGTACACGCCGACGTAACCAATCGCACAGCGATAGAGCGACGGCTCTTTCACTGCACCCTCCAGCGCAGCGTAACCGCCGTAGCTGCCGCCGAAAATGCAGATGCGGTTCGGGTCCGCAATGCCCTGGTCGATGGCCCAATGCGTGGCATCGGTGACATCGTCCTGCATCTTGCCGCCCCACTCGCGATAACCGGCACGCTCAAAGCCGTATCCATAACCGCCCGAGCCGCGATAGTTCACTTGCAGCACCGCGTAACCCCGTGTCGCCATCATCTGCACGCTGGGGTCGAATCGCCAGTAATCGCGAACACCAAACGGGCCGCCATGGATGTAGAGCACCAACGGCAAGTGCTTGGCCTCTTCGCGACCCGGCGGCATGCTCAGGTACCCATGTAGCGGCACACCATCGCGTGCTTTGATGTCTACGGGCTGCATCGCGGCCATTTGATCCGGTTTGATCCAGGCAGCTCGTTTGAACAGCAACGTTGCCTTACCGGTCGCGCTGTTCCATAGGTAGAACGTGCCCGGATCCATGTCTGAGGCAGCGAGCGCGATAGCCTTACTACCATCCCGTGTACTGGAGACGATACGCACACTTTGGCCAGGCAAAGCGCGCGAAAGCGTAGCAATGGCTTTAATGGCATCGGAGTCGGCAACGAAGGGCTCGATCGCCGGTGTGCCGGGCTCGGTGTAAACACCGACCACATCGCGTCCATCAAGGCTATATACGAGGCGCTCAACAACGCTCGTCGCACTGCTCCAAACAGGGGCCTTCAGCGTCTGCGTGGCGGTGTCCCATGGACACAATGCGGCCACCTTGCCGGCGGCTCCACAGGTCATGTACACCACGCTGTCGTCGCGACTGAATTCGAGCGGCCAATCTACGCTGTGATCATTCGTGCCCACCGCAATCTGCTTCCAGGGCTTACCCTCGGCCTCGCGGTAGAACACCTGCGGCTGTCCCTGGCTGGACATCCCTCCAGCAAAGCGCACCTGCCCGTGATTATCGGCCAACAACGTGGCATTGCGGATAGGCGCCTTGCCGACCATGCGCTTTGAACCGTCGCGCACATCCATCACATACGCTGTGGTGAACGAGCCATCCGCACCGTCGTCCCAGGGATTGACGGCAATCAAGACATGGTTGTCGTCGTCGCGCAGCGTGGAAACCACTTCGGCGCTGGCACGCTCCGACTGAACGTGCTTGATCATGGTGGCGCTGTTGGAAGTACCACCCGCGCGATAGCCAAACAGCAGAGCCGCACCCGTACCGTCCGCATTGATCCCGAAGATTTCGCCCGTGCCGAACGGCCGATCGAAACCCGAGACCTTGGTACCCTCGGTATACAGCACGCGATTGTTGTTAGCCCACCAGAAGTCGACCACTTGATTGCCTTCGCGCGGCGTCACCATGGCACCCTTCTGGGTGTCCAGGTCGATCAGCGCGAGCATCGGCTTGTCCTTGACGACCGTCGTGGCGGCTAAGTGGCGGCCGTCAGCGGAGATCTTTACTTCCCCGTACTGCATGTGCTTGGCCAAGTCCTCGAAGGACACGGTTCCGGCCGAAGCCGCTGCCGTCCAACCAAGCCACATCATCAACGTAGGCGCACGGCGTCCGAGCATCCACTTCATCATCATCCCTCCCCTGTTGCGCAACGTCCCACGTAGCGCTTGATGCGGGAGTATGAGAGAGCCCTTGACGGCCGTCGATACTCCCTTCGCTACAGAGCGGCAAAGGATGACGGAGCGGCGCACCGGTGTCGCCGCTTCAGTCTGCCAACGTGTCTTAGAACGAGTCGCCAGGCACGCGCACCCAGCCTTCCATCAACACGCGGGCGCTACGGCTCATGATGGCCTTGGTAACGATCCAGGTGCCGTCGACCTGGCTTGCCTGGGCGCCCACGCGCAGCGTGCCCGAGGGGTGGCCGAAACGTACCGCCTGGCGTTCGCCGCCACCGGCGGCAAGGTTCACCAGGGTGCCCGGAATGGCTGCCGCCGTGCCGATGGCGACGGCCGCGGTGCCCATCATGGCGTGATGCAGCTTGCCCATGGACATGGCGCGTACCAGCAAGTCGATGTCGCTGGCGGAAACCGACTTGCCGCTGGAAGACACGTAGTCGGCCGGCTTGGCGACAAAAGCGATCTTCGGCGTGTGCTGGCGGGTGGCGATTTCGTCGAGCGAGGCGATCAAGCCCATGCGCAGCGCGCCGTGCGCACGGATGGTCTCGAACATGGCCAGCGCCTTGGCATCGCCGTTGATCGCCTCCTGCAATTCGGTGCCGGTGTAGCCGATGGCCGCCGCGTCCACGAAGATGGTGGGGATGCCCGCGTTGATCATCGTCGCCTTGAGCGTGCCGACACCCGGCACCTCCAGGTCGTCCACGAGGTGCCCGGTAGGAAACATGGCGCCGCCCGCCCCCTCTTCCTCGGCCGCGGGGTCGAGAAATTCAAGCTGTACCTCGGCGGCGGGAAAGGTCACGCCATCGAGTTCAAAGTCACCGGTTTCCTGCACCGCGCCGTGTGTCATGGGCACGTGGGCGATGATGGTCTTGCCGATGTTGGCCTGCCAGATGCGTACCGTGGCCACGCCGTCGCGCGGTACGCGCGCGGCGTCCACCAGACCGCCAGCAATCGCGAACGGACCCACCGCCGCCGAGAGGTTGCCGCAGTTGCCGCTCCAATCCACGAATGCCTTGTCGATGGCCACCTGGCCGAACAGGTAGTCCACGTCGTGATCCGGGCGGCTGCTCTTGGAGACGATCACCGTCTTGCTGGTGCTGGACGTTGCGCCACCCATGCCATCGATCTGCTTGCCGTACGGATCGGGGCTGCCGATCACGCGCTGCAGCAGCGCATCGCGCGCGGCGCCGGGCACCTGGGCGGCCTCTGGCAAATCCTGCAGGCGGAAGAACACGCCCTTGCTGGTGCCACCGCGCAGGTACGTGGCGGGAATGCGGATCTGGGGAAGCGATGCCATCGGTGTTGTCCTGTCTTGACGGGGCCTAGCCTGCGCACAGACCGCAGGCTTGGTGACGAATACGAGTGATGCTATCGGGCCTCGCCTTCCACTTGCCATGCCAGCCAGGAGGCCATCATTCCCGCTTTCGCGGAAATCACGTGTGGATCGGCGAGTACCCGTAACGCAGGCAGCCGATCACGCCGCCTGCGAGGCCTCCAGGAAGTCCTGCGCAAAACGCTGCAGCACGCCACCGGCTTCGTAGATCGACACTTCCTCGGCGGTATCCAGGCGACACGTCACCGGCACCTCGACGGTTTCGCCGTTCTTGCGATGAATGACCAGCGTGAGCTCCGCGCGCGGCGTGCGCTTGCCGACCACATCGAACGTTTCGGTGCCATCGATGGCCAGCGTCTTGCGGTTGGTGCCGGGCAGGAACTCCAGCGGCAGCACGCCCATGCCGATCAGGTTGGTGCGATGGATGCGCTCGAAGCCTTCGGCCACGATCACCTCGACACCCGCCAGTCGCACGCCCTTGGCCGCCCAGTCACGCGACGAGCCCTGGCCGTAGTCGGCACCGGCGATCACGATCAAAGGCTGCTTGCGGTTCATGTAGGTTTCGATGGCCTCCCACATGCGCATCACCTGGCCCTCCGGCTCCACGCGGGCCAGCGAACCCTTCTTCACTTCACCATCCACCACCGCCATTTCGTTGATGAGCGTGGGGTTGGCGAACGTCGCGCGCTGCGCGGTGAGGTGGTCGCCGCGATGGGTGGCGTACGAATTGAAGTCCTCTTCCGGCAAGCCCATCTTGGCGAGGTATTCACCAGCCGCGCTGTTGAGCAGGATTGCGTTGGACGGCGAGAGATGGTCGGTAGTGATGTTGTCGCCCAGCACGGCCAGCGGACGCATACCCTTGAGCGTACGCTCGCCGGCCAGCGCGCCTTCCCAGTACGGCGGACGGCGGATGTAGGTGCTTTGCGGACGCC
Source organism: Frateuria sp. sgz306004 (assembly GCF_057750885.1). Classification (NCBI taxonomy): domain Bacteria; kingdom Pseudomonadati; phylum Pseudomonadota; class Gammaproteobacteria; order Lysobacterales; family Rhodanobacteraceae; genus Frateuria; species Frateuria sp. sgz306004. The sequence continues at coordinate 139,010 of NZ_JBYLFE010000001.1, read as the reverse complement.
AGTCGTACAGCGGAGCGGCGCTCGTACCGGTGTGCCCCGTGCGCGCGAACATCGGCTCGTACACCTTGCGGAACTGCTCGGGCTTCACGCTGGAGGACACGATTGCATCGATCTCCTCGTCGCTGGGCCAAATGTCCTTGAGCGTCACCGGTTGACCGTTGGCATCGACGCCAAGCACGTCCTTCTCGATGTCGAAGCGGATGGTGCCGGCGATGGCGTAAGCCACCACCAGCGGCGGCGAGGCCAGGAAAGCCTGTTTGGCATACGGGTGAATGCGGCCATCGAAGTTGCGGTTACCGGAAAGCACCGCCGTGGCGTACAGATCGCGGTCGATGATCTCCTGCTGGATCTTGGGATCGAGCGCGCCGGACATGCCATTGCAGGTGGTGCAGGCAAACGCGACGATGCCGAAGCCGAGCTTTTCCAGGTCCGGCAGCAGGTTGGCTTCTTTCAGGTACAGCTCCACGGCCTTGGAACCGGGGGCGAGCGAACTCTTCACCCACGGCTTGCGCGTCAGGCCGCGCGCGTTGGCATTGCGTGCCAGCAAGGCAGCGGCGATCACGTTGCGCGGGTTGCTGGTGTTGGTGCAGCTGGTGATGGCGGCGATGATCACCGCGCCATCGGGCATCTGGCCGGGCTGCTCTTCCCACTGGCCGGCGATGCCGCGTGCCGCGAGGTCGGACGTGGGCAATCGCTTGTGCGGGTTGGACGGCCCAGCCATGTTGCGCACGACGGAGGACAGATCGAAGCTCAGCGTGCGCTCGTACTGCGCGTGGGCCAGCGTGTCCGCCCACAGGCCGGCGGCCTTGGCGTAGGTTTCGACCAGCTTCACCTGCTCGTCGCTGCGACCGGTCAGGCGCAGGTAGTCGATGGTCTGGCCGTCGATGAAGAACATCGCCGCGGTAGCGCCATATTCCGGTGCCATGTTGGAGATGGTCGCGCGGTCGCCCAGGGTCAGGCTGGCAGCGCCTTCGCCGCGGAATTCCAGGTAAGCGCCCACCACCTTTTCCTTGCGCAGGAACTCGGTGAGGGCCAGCACGATATCGGTGGCCGTGATGCCCGACTGGCGCTTGCCGGTGAGCTCCACGCCCACGATATCGGGCAGGCGCATCCACGAGGCACGACCGAGCATGACGTTTTCCGCCTCCAGGCCACCCACGCCGATGGCGATCACGCCGAGCGCGTCCACGTGCGGCGTGTGGCTGTCGGTGCCCACGCAGGTATCGGGATAGGCCACGCCCTGCTGCATCTGGATCACCGGCGACATTTTCTCCAGGTTGATCTGATGCATGATGCCGTTGCCCGGTGGGATCACGTCGACGTTCTCGAAGGCCTTCTTGGTCCAGTTGATGAAGTCGAAGCGATCCTCGTTGCGGCGATCCTCGATGGCGCGGTTCTTGGCGAACGCGTTCGGGTCAAAGCCGCCGCACTCCACCGCCAGCGAGTGATCGACGATCAACTGCACCGGCACCACCGGGTTCACCTTGGCCGGGTCGCCGCCGCGCTCGGCAATGGCGTCGCGCAGGCCGGCGAGGTCCACCAGCGCGGTCTGGCCGAGAATGTCGTGGCACACCACGCGCGCAGGAAACCACGGAAAGTCGCGCTCGCGCTTGCGTTCGATGAGCTGCTTGAGCGAGTCGGTGAGGATCGCGGGATCGCAGCGACGTACCAGATTTTCGGCAAGCACGCGCGAGGTGTAAGGCAGCCCGTCATAGGCGCCCGGCTGGATCGCATCCACAGCGGCGCGCGCATCGAAATAGTCCAGCGACGTGCCAGGCAAGGAGGTGCGGTAGGCGGTATTCATGATGTGGGGAACCCTAGAGGTGACGTTCGGCGGAGCACAGGCCGACACACGGCGTACGCCCGCCGGCTGCGCCAACCGCTGTTCGACCGGCGCGTGCGGCGAGTCCCGGGGACCCAAGCCGCGCGCGCCAGGGCGGATGAAAGCGCGGCCTGCACGACCTCCGGCAGCTGGGCGAGGCCCATGCGTCGGCGAGGGAGGCGAACACTTCACCCATGACGAAGGCACGGTAAACCACCCGCGCCTTCAGCCCGCGATTGTAGCGCAGCCGCCCGTGACTGACCCAGCGCAACGCAGCGCATGCATCGCTTCGTCACGTTGTGTTCTACACGCAACTCCGCGCTTTTCTTGCCTTTTGCACATCGACGCATCGCGGCGCGCTAGACCAAGGTCGTGGTGACGACGCCAACAACTCGACCCGCCGCGACGACACCCGCGCGGAGCACAGCATGTCGTCCGCCTACTCCGCCCAGGCCAGGAAACGCGCAACACGGGGCGACAAGGCAAAACATACGCAACCGTATGCTTGAGGTATGCTAGCCCGCCCGATGCTCGAACGACCTGCTATGCGCGCTTCCACCTTCCGCCGCCTGATGAACCTGTGGCCGCCCTTCCTGTTCAACAGCATTCGCGTGCAATACGTGTCCGAGGACTGGTCCGAGCTCAAGGTGGTGCTGCGCCTGCGCCCCTGGAACCGCAACTACGTAAAGACCCAGTTCGGCGGCAACCTGTTCGCTATGACCGACCCGTTCTGGATGTTGCTGGCCATGCACCAGCTGGGTAACGACTACTTTGTCTGGGACAAGGCAGGCAGTATCGATTTCGTGGCGCCCGGCCGGGAGGATGTCTACGCCCACTTCAAGCTGGAACCGACGGTTGTTGCGGAACTGCGCGAGGCTGCCGCCCAGGGCGAGAAGGTGCTGCGCTGGTTTGATGTGGACATCACCACGCGCGGCGGCGAGGTGGTGGCCAAGGTACGCAAACAGCTCTACGTGCGACTCAAGCCGAAGGCGCGCGCCGGCGAGGATCAATCGCGCTCGAACCGCAGCACGTCCGCCAGCGCGGCCTGAGCCCGCGCAATACTGCCGCCCGCCGCTTCGCGGCCCAGGGCGGCAGCGAAACGCTCCCTCCCGGGTCGGCGCGACCAGGCCACGATGCCCAGCAACACCAGCAGGCAGGCCACGCCACTGGCAAAAAAGCCCCACACCACCGCTGGCGCGTGCGCCCACAGGTCCACGCCCCACCACACCTGGAACAACACCAGCACCAGCGGTATCCACACAAAGCAGCCCAGCGCACCGAAACCCGGCGCCTCCACGCCCACGCGCCAGGCGCGAAGCGCGGCCAGGCGCTTCTGAATGGTCACCACCGGCTCGCCGTAATCCACGCGTCCGATCAGGTAAAGGTTGCGCGCCGCCGCCAGCACCATCAGCAAGCCATAGACGTGCAGCGACACACCACTGAGCAACAAGTGCACGTTGTCGCGATGGGCACTCCAGAACCCGGCCGCCCACACGATCAAGGCCACGCCACCCAGAATCTGCACCACCTGCCCCCAGCGCAGCGGGCGCAGGCGGCGCCGGGCCCGATCCACCCCGGCCTCCTCGACGCGGTGAAGCTCCAGTGCGTATTGGCGATCCAGCCGGCGATCCAGTGCCTGCCAGGCCGTTTTGAGGTCATCGAGTTCCATCAGTGCGCTCCTTCCGCCAGGTTCGATTGGCTGGCCTGTGCCCGCAGGCGCTGCTTGATCCGGCCGATCTTGGTGGCGACGTTGGTGATGCTGATGCCGAGCACTTCGGCGATATCCGCATAGCTGCGGTCTTCCAGGTAAAGCAGGATCAGCGCGCGATGCAGCGGATCGAGCTCACCGATAAAACGGTGCAGCGCGGCCATGCGCTCGTCCGGCTCGTCCACGCCCTCGGCGCCGACGTGTTGCAGATGGTCGGTATCCAGTGATTCCAGCAACACCGGCGTATCGCCTGTGCGGCGCCGCTGGGAAATCGCCACGTTCAGCGCAATGCGGTACATCCAGGTCGAGAAGCGCCCACGCGTCTCGTCGAAGCGGGGAAACGCCCGCCACAACTGGGCGCAGATCTCCTGCGCCAGGTCGCGCCGGTCTTCCGCATCGCGCGTGTAGACGCCGGCCACCTTCCACACGATGCCCCGGTGTTCGCGCAACAGGCTCTCGAAACGCTGGTGATCGTGCTTGTCCATCCGCCGCATCCGCTCGCTGATGATCAGGTGATTCGCTGGCGCCCGGAAAAAATCACACCTGGCAAGCACCGCCCGCCCGATCCACGGCCCGAACGCCCTCCCCGGCATTCAGGTGAACCGGCGATCCCAACACAGGCTCTCCCCTACAATGCCCGACTCCGTCCCCGGATGCCCCACCCATGCCCCGCCTGCGCCTCAAACGTTACCTGCTTACCGGCCTGCTCACCGTCATTCCGCTGTGGGTGACCTGGGTTGTCTTCAAATTCGTGCTCAGCCTGCTGGCCGGCATCGGCGCCCCGCTGGTGTCCGCCCTGCTCGCCTCCCTGGCGACCACCTCGCCCAAGGCGGCCGCGGCCCTGGATAGCGCCGTGGTGCTGTTCGTGCTGGCGTTGCTGCTGACCCTGCTGGCACTTTATGGCATCGGCTGGCTGGCCAACCGGGTGATCGGCCAGCGCCTGATCGACGGCTTCGATGCCCTGCTCGCACGCATTCCGCTGGTGCAGACCATCTACGGCGGCACCAAGAAGCTGATGGCCGTGCTGCAACAGAAGCCCTCCGGCGTGCAACGCGTGGTGCTGATCGATTTCCCGCGCAAGGGCATGAAGGTCGTGGGTTTCGTCACCCGCGTGATGACCGAGGAAGGCACGGGGCGCGAGATGGCCGCCGTCTATATCCCCACGACCCCGAACCCGACCGGTGGCTATCTGGAGGTGGTGGCGGTGGAAGAGTTGACGCCTACCGACTGGACGATGGATCAGGCGATGGCCTTCATTATTTCCGGTGGCGCGGTGGCCCCGGATACGTTGCCGGCTTCGCCGGCGGCGTTGCGCGATGGTTTGAAGGATGACGCGTAGGGTTGGTGGTTGGCGGCATCGAGGGCGTCGTGGCGCATAGGACTCAAAGCATGCGACGTGGCATGTCTTGATTCACGATTCCCGCAAAGATAGGGCACCAGTGACTTAGCTCCTTTCGCGGGGCGTTGGCCTTCGGTGGCGATGGTTGGGCGATTGGGCCGCTCGCGCAGAGCAAAGCACCTTTTCCAAAACAAAAAACCTACCCCACCACCTCAAACGGCCGCATCATCTCATTCGACGCATGCTCCAGCAGATGGCAATGCCACACATAGCGCCCCACATACCCCTCGAACCGGATGATGTAGCGCGTCACCATGCCCGGATACACCTGCGCCGTATCCTTCCACCCCGCTTCATGCGCCGCCGGCGCTTGCGCTGGCCCGGTATAGCGCAGCGTCTTTGAATCCAGATACGCATCCACATCGAACGGCCGGCGATCCAGAACCTGGAAACGCACCAGGTGCAAGTGAACAGGGTGCGTGTCCTCCGTAAGGTTCACCAGGCTCCAGATTTCCGTGCTGTTGAGGCGCGGCTTTTCGCTCACCGGGTCATGCCAGCGCTTGCCGTCCAGCAACATCAGCATGGGCTCGGCCGCGCAATTGGCGTACTCGTCGATGGTCAGCACACGCGTGTTGGTTGCCGATGATTCCGCCATGCGCGGCACATCGCGCAACGTAGCTGGCACACGGCTGTCGTCGCGCTCTTGTCCTGCGGCGACATCGAACCGCATCAACGGCAGCGCATCGTTCATCAACTCGATGCTGCCGCCGGCCAAGCCAGCGAAGTCAATCACCAGATCGGCCCGCTCGCCTGGGGCCAAGAAGAGACTGGTCTGCGTGACCGGCGCGGCCAGCAAACCCTGGTCGCTGCCAATCTGCTGGAACGGACGCTGGCCGCGCAAGCTCAGACGAAAGAATCGACCGTTCGCCGCGTTGAGCACTCGAAAGCGGTAACGACGCGCACGCACGCCGCACTTGGGCAGCAACGCGCCATTGACCAACATGGCGTTGCCGAACACTTCCGGCACCCAGGGAGCATCACGCACGCCGGACACTGGGTAATACAACTTGCCCTGCTCGGTCAGCAGCCGGTCGCTCAACACGAGAGGCAACTCGAACTCCCCTGAGGGCAGGCCGAGCGACAGTTCGTGATCGTCCCGCAGCAGGTACATGCCGAACAGGCCGGCATAAAGATTTAACCGCTCGATGCCCATGGTGTGGTCGTGGTACCACAGCGTGGCGGCATCCTGGCGATTGGGGTACGTCTGGCGACGCGACTGCCCGGGCACGAACCAATCCGTGGGATACCCGTCATCGGCAGCCGGCACGCGGGCACCGTGGACGTGCACCACCGCGCGCACTTCGGGCTGGTCTGCCTCGGCACCGCAAATGCGGTGATCGATCGGCAGGAAATGTTTATGGGGAAGCTGGTTGCGCCACTCCACCGACAACGCCTCGCCGCTGCGTACCTCGATGGTGGGGCCGGGCATGCTGCCGCCGTAAGTCCACACCTGGGCCGGCGCAAGATCGCGATGAAAGCGTTGCTCGGTTTCGCGCATCGCCACATGCAACGGGTGCCCGGCCGTGGCACGCAACACCGGCGGAATCGGCAGCGGATCGACAAATGCTGCGAGCCGCTGTGGATCGAGCAGGCGCGGCATCGTTGCCTGCTCGGCGACATCGTGCGGACACAGCACACCCGCCTGCTTGCCGTGCGCAGCCATGGACATGTGCATAGGCATGGGCATGCCCCAGGCGCGCATGCCCGCCGCGCCAGTGACCCAGCCCATGCCTTGCAGAAAACGACGCCGCGATACCTGCACGCGCGAGATACTCCGACGATGGAAAACGCGAAACGCCCCGGGCCGAATGCCCGGGGCGCCATGGATCACACTGACCTTGCGCCGACACTGATCACTCCAGTGACATTGAAATTGCTTTTCGACAGCCGAAAGGGTCGCCAAAGAACATCTCAAATCGGCAAGCTTGAAGGCACTGCATGCCTGCGTTCACAGGAATGACGAGCAAAAACCCTGCTTTTATCGTCATCCCAGCGAACGCTGGGATCCAGCGCCCGCCAGTGTTTGAGTGCAAGAGCACGCCCCTGCTTTCACAGCATTGACGTGCAACATGTCGCTAAGTCAAACACCCCGCCCAAAGCCGGATCAACCGCGCGGCGCGTGCGGCTGGCTGGCCCACGGCCACGGCGAGGGCTGCTGCACCGGCTCGCCGGTCTGTTCGTCCAGCACCAGCTTTCGATGGCCGGCAAACGGCTGGAAGAAATCGAACATGTGCTCCAGCGTGCCTGCTTCGGCGTCAAACGAGCCGTTGCCGATGCGCTTGCCATGCAGCCAGTTGTCTTCGATGAAGCGGGTAATCGAGCTCTGGTCCGTCACCGAATGGTCCACGAAGTTGCTGCGTGCCCACGGCGATACCACCAACAACGGCAGGCGCGGCCCGTAACCGCAGCGACCCTGCACTGGCTGACCGTTGCCGTTCACGCCCGGCAACGTGCCGCGCGCCTTGCACACGCCAGTGCCATCGAGCGCGTCCTGGCTGCTGTTGGAGGCATTCGCGCGCGGTGCGGCCTGGTGGTCATACCAACCGTCGGAGTCGTCATAGGCGATCACCACGGCGGTATCGCGCCACTCCGGCTGCTGCTGCAGGAAATTGATCACGTGCACGATGAACTGCTGCTCATCCAGCGGATCGGAGTAACCCGCGTGGCCATCCTGATAGCCCGATGCCTTGAGGAAGCTCACCGCCGGGAAGTTGCCCGCACTCACCGCGGCGTAGAAATCGTTGATGTCGTACTGGTGATTCGCCGCATCGCCCTGGTGGCCGATCATCGCCACCGAGGTGGGGCGCGCGTGCGTGAGGTTGGCGGTGGACGTGTAGTACTGGAACGGCTGGTGATGCGGGATGTAATCGGCCTTGGTCACCTGCGTAACCGCCGACTTCGTGCTGCGCTTGCAGCCGGTGCTGCCATTGCCATTCACGTGAGTCAGGTCGAAACCGCCCTCGAAGAAACCCCAAGTGGTGCCGGCGTCATTGAGCAGATCGCCAATATTGCGGCCACCGAGTTGCACTTGGTTGCCCGAGGGCGAGGAACACACGTCGCCAATCGGGTCGGCATCGCTCACCAGCGTCAGGCCGCCCTGGCCATCGTCCACCACCGCGCCGGTGCCGTTGAGCGTTTGCGTTACGCCATTGGTCTGGCCGGACACCAGGTTGATCGCACCCGGCGTCGAGGGGCCGAACGTGGTGTTGTAGCTGTTGTCGCTCATGGCGAACCACTGCGCGTAGTGCCACAGCGCAGTGACGGTGTTGCCATCGTAGTAACCCATCACCTGGCCTACGCCGTTTTCGTCGGCGGGCGCGCCCGGCAGCGTTTCGCCGGTGCCGGTGTATTTGGGAAACAGATCCATGGCGCCGCCGTTGAACGCCTGCTGCTCCGGGCCGTAGTCGTGATCCTGGTCGGCCGTGGCAGACTGTGCGCGCGAAAGACGGAACGGGTTGATCGCACCACTACCGTTGGCGCTGTTGGCCTGGTTCGGGTTGTGCGTGAGCAACGCCGTGCTCAGGCCGTTGATCTTGGGCGTGAAGGGGCGCGCGTAGAAGGTCGGCTCGCCCGGCGCATTGGCTGCGCTGGGATAGGTGCCGAAGTAGTGATCGAACGACACGTTCTCCTGGAAAATAACCACCAGGTGCTTGATCGGCGTGGCGGTGTGCGCTTCGCCATGGTGCCAACGGGCATCGTTGGCGGTTTCGGCATGCACTGGCAACTGCGCCAGAGAGATCGCGGAAGCGCTGAGTACGCACGCGGCAATGCAGACAGCGAGCTTGGTTCGCATGAAAGGCCCCTTTCGGTCGCGGTGGAGCGCTTCCCCTCAAGCGCTGATTGGCGCGGACCTTAGGCGCTCAAGGTGACAGGCGAATAACAACACGTCATCGCATTTTCATGCGACTGACGCACTTATCTGCGTTAACGAAGCAACGTGGCCAAGCACGGCGCGATTACGACATTGAGCAAACCGGCAAGCACCATCGCCAGGCTCGCCACACTGCCCTCTTCCATGCCCACGTCATACGCCTTCGCCGTGCCCGCGCCATGCGCGCCCACGCCGAACAATGCGCCGCGCGCCAAGGCCGAACGCAAGGGCAGGCAGCGCAACAGCAACTCGCCGAGGGCGATGCCCGCCACGCCGGTGATCACCACGAACAACGCCGTAAGCTCCGGCACACCACCGATATCGGCCGAAACCAGCATCGCCAGCGGCGTGGTGATCGACCGGGCCAGCAGGCTTCGGCGCACACTGTCATCAAGCCCGCATGCCGTTGCCAGTACCCAGGCACTGCCGATCGCCATTGCACTGCCGCCGAGCACACCGACCAGCAACGCCGGCCAATGGGCACGGATCAAGCCGCGATAGCGAAAGATCGGCAAGGCGAACGCCGCCGTTGCCGGCCCCAGCATCAGCACCAGCCAATGCGTATCGCGGATGTACACCGGATAGTTCATGCCAAGCAGCAGGCCAAGGGCAGCCAACAGCAACGGCACCGTGAACAGCGGCGAGGTCCACCAGCGAGGCAGGCGGCGATACACGGGCTTGAGCGCGTAATAGCCCAGCACGGTAAGCAGCAGCCACACCGGCGAAAGGAGTTCAGCGCGCACGGTGCTGCCTCCAGCGAAACATCAGGTCGACCAGCATGGCCGTGGTCGCCATCACCAGGACGGTACCCACGAGTATCACCAGCACGATGCGCAGACCTTGCTGTCGCAGCAACGGCAGGTGCTGCCACACCGCCATCACGGCGGGAATGAAGAACAACAACATTTCCGCCAGCAACCAGTCGGCACCGCGACGAAGGCCCGCGGCCGGTACCACTCCGGCGAGCAGCAACGCCAACAGCAGGCCCAGCGCCAACACGCTGCCCGGTACCGGCCATTGGCAGCGACGGCTCAGCTGGTCGCAGGCGAACCAGAACACCACGATGGCGGCCACCTGGGTCCAGCGCGCCGTGAGCGGCCAGTGCCAGGCGAACCAGCGCAAACGGGCATGCAGGGTCTTCATGCCGGGCACGGTAGTCCTGGCCGTTCTATGATGGAAATGAATTGTTTTTATCCAATCCATTCCATTTTGGAATAGTCATGGACCTGCGCAACCTGCGTTACCTGGTGGAAGTGGTGCGGCACGGCGGCTTTGCCCGCGCCAGCGAGCCGGCCCACGCCAGCCAGCCCACCTTGAGCAAGGCCATTGCCCAGCTGGAAGAAGAACTGGGCAGCCGGCTGCTCGAACGCGGGCGGCAAGGCGTACGCCTCACGGCGGCGGGTGAGGTGGTGCATCGACACGCATTGGCCATGCTCGCCGAGTCCGCACGGCTGCGCGAGGAACTGGACGCCCTGCGCGGCCTGCAACGCGGCGAACTGCGCCTGGGCGTGCCGCCACTGGGCAGCAGCGTGCTGTTCGCCCCACTGCTGGCGCAGTATCGCCAGCAACATCCGCGCATCGACATTCAATTGCAGGAACAAGGCAGCCGGCGGCTGGAGCAAGCCGTGCTGGCGGGCGAGCTGGAGGTTGCCGCCACGCTGCAGCCGGTCAGCGATGGGCTCGCTCACCAACCGGTGTGCGACGAGGCGATGCTCGCGCTGCTACCGCAAAACCACCCACGCGCAGGCGCCGCCCGCTTTCGCCTGGAGTGGCTGCGCGACACGCCATTGATCCTGTTCGAGGAAGGGTTTGCCTTGAATCGGCTGATTCGCGAAGCCTGTGCGCGGCGCGGCATCGTCCCCCAGGAAACCGTGCGCAGCGCCCAGGTGGATTTCATCCTGGCCTTGGTCGCGGCCGGCGGCGGCATTGCCCTGCTGCCTCGGCTGACCGTGCGCGAGCGCACGCTGAGCGGCCTGGCCGCGCTGCCACTGGCCGGCACGGACCTGCGCTGGCGCCTGGTGCTGGTCTGGCGGCAAGGTGCTGCGCTATCCCCTGCCGCACGGGCCTGGCTGGAGCTGGTTGCGCGAACCGCCCCTGACCTTTGACACTGTCTGGACCGTGACTTGCGGCCTAGCCTGAAAGGTCACGATGGCGACACGGAGGTTTGGTGCCCCGCGCTCGCTCGTCTTCCTGCCGCCCATGCGGGCACCGACCCAACAGAGGGAAATCCATGACCAAGCCGTATATGAAGCCCATCGCGCTCGCCGTGAGCCTCGCGCTGTCGCTTACCGCCTGCGGTAAGCACGAGGAGGCCCAGCAGGCCGCCCCGGCGCCCGCCGGCACCGCCCCGGCCGCCGCCAGCACCACCGCTGCCGCTGCCGCTGCGCCCAAGAGCGTGTTCGACATCAGCGAGCTGGATAACAACATCCAGGCTTGCCAGGACTTCAACGGCTTTGTGAACAGCAAGTGGGTTGCCGCCAACCCGATCCCGAACGATCGCAGCCGTTGGGGCGCGTTCGACAAGCTGGCCGACGACAGCCTCAACACCCAGCATGAGATCGTCGACGCCGCCGCCAAGGACGCCGCCACCGCCAAGTCGGGTTCGATCGAGCAGAAGATCGGCTACCTGTACGCCGCCGGCATGGACGACGCCGCCATCGAAAAGGCAGGCTTTGACCCGATCAAGCCGCGCCTGGACCAAATTGCCGCGCTCAAGAGCGGCAAGGACGTGGCCGACTTCATCACCAAGAGCTTTGCGCAGGGTGACATGCAGGTGTTCCAGTTCGGCTCCAACGCCGACTTCAAGAACGCCAAGATGCAGATTGCCTATGCGTTCCAGGCTGGCCTGGGCCTGCCCACCCGCGATTACTACCTGGACGACAAGTTCAAGGACATCCGCGACGCTTACGTGGACCACATCGCCAAGGCGCTGGAGCTGACGGGCGTGGCCGAAGCCGATGCCAAGAAGCAGGCCGGCCAGGTGCTGGCATTCGAAACCGAACTGGCCAAGGCTTCGCTGGCCCCGGTGGAGCTGCGCACCCCGGAGAACCAGTACCACTTCGTGACCGTGAAGGAAGCGGACAAGATCACCCCGCACTTCAACTGGGATGAGTTCTTCAAGGCCCAGGGCGTGACCGTGGACAAGGGCTTCTCGCTGTCGCAGCCGAAGTTCTTCGCCGAGTTCGACAAGCTGCTGGCCAGCGCGCCGGCCGACCAGTGGCAGGCCTACCTGCGCTTCCACACCATCGACGACGCCTCGCCGTTCCTCAGCAAGGCCTTCCAGGACAACAAGTTCGATTTCTACGGCAAGACCCTCGCCGGCCAGCCGGAGCAGAAGCCGCGTTGGAAGCGCGTGCTGGGTGGCGTGAACGAGTCGATGGGCGAAGCCCTGGGCCAGCTGTACGTGGCCAAGGTGTTCACCCCGGAAGCCAAGGATCGCGCCAAGGAACTGGTGGACAACGTGCGCAATGCGCTCAAGGCGCGCATCCAGAACCTCGACTGGATGAGCGACGAGACCAAGGCCAAGGCCATCGCCAAGTGGGACACCTTCCTGCCCAAGATCGGCTACCCGGACAAGTGGCGCGACTGGTCGGGCCTGGACATCAAGCCGGGTGACTACTACGACAACGTGATGGCGGCCGCCAAGTTCAACTACCAGTACGACCTGTCCAAGATCGGCAAGCCGACCGATCGCCTGGAGTGGGGCATGACCCCGCAGACGGTCAACGCGTATTACAACCCGACCGACAACACCATCAACTTCCCGGCCGCGATCCTGCAGCCGCCGTTCTTCTATGCCAACGGTGACGACGCCATCAACTACGGCGGCATCGGCGCCGTGATCGGCCACGAAGCCAGCCACGGCTTCGACGACGAAGGCAGCCAGTTCGACGGCGAAGGCAACAACGTCAACTGGTGGACGAAGGCCGATCGCGAGAAGTTCGACGCGCGCACCGACAAGCTGGTGCAGCAGTTCAACGACTACACCCCGATCAAGGACAAGCCGGATGCGCACGTCAACGGCAAGCTGACCCTGGGCGAGAACATCGCCGACCTGGGCGGCCTGAACGTGGCGTACGACGCCCTGCAGGAAGCCCTGAAGAAGAACTCGCAGGAAGCGGCCGGCAAGATCGACGGCTACACCCAGGACCAGCGCTTCTTCCTCAACTGGGCCCGCGTGTGGCGTGGCAGCGTGCGTGAGAAGGAGGCGCTGCTGCGCCTGAACACCGACCCGCATGCTCCGGCTTCGCTGCGTGCTGTCGGCGCGCCGTCCAACATGGAAGCCTTCGCCAGCGCCTACCAGTGCAAGCCGGGCGACACGATGGTGCGCTCGGGCGATAAGCAGGTGAAGATCTGGTAAGCCCTGTCGCCGCACTCCGGTGCGGCGATACTGTCGAAAGACCTAAGGCGTCGTGCTTCGGCACGGCGCCTTTTTCGTTGCGCCACCGCCGGGGAGGGGCTGATCGAGCAACATCAGCGCATGCCAGGCCCCTGACCTGTCGCCTGACACATCGTGCGCCCATACACGCCGTGCACCGGGAGCGTGCTTACCTGTGTGCACGGGCATTCTTCGGGGAACATCGATGCGCATGGGCGTGATTCTGCTGCTGGCCTTGGTGGCGTCGGGCTGTGCATCGGCGCCGCGACTGCCCGCGCCACCACGGCTGATCTCCGGCGCCATGCCCGAGGGTTACGACACCAACGTGCGCTTGTTGGCCTCGGACATGGAGCAGTTCGCCAAGCGCTCGCCCGAGTTCTTCCAGGGCATCCGCGCCTCGGCGACCGATGGTTCACTGGATATCCTGGCGATCTCTGGCGGCGGCTCCGGTGGTGCCTTTGGCGTGGGTGCGCTCACCGGCCTCAGCCGCGCCCACCAGCGCCCCCAGTACGAGTTGGTAACCGGCGTGAGTGTCGGCGCGTTGATGGCGCCTTTCGCCTACTTGGGCAGCGACTGGGACGATGCGATGCAGCAGGCCTTGGGGGGCGACAAGACCGCCGCTTTGCTGCGCTCGCCCAAGCGCACGCTGTTCGCGCGCCTGCTGGTGCCGATGGGTTTTCATCACGGCCCGCTGTTCAAATTGGTGGACAACTTCGTGACGCCGGCCATGATCGAGGCCGTGGCTCGTGAGGATGCCAAGGGCCGGCGACTACTGGTTGCCACCACCGACATCGACAAGCAGGAAACCATGCTGTGGAACATGGGCGCCATCGCGGCGCGCGGTGGCGAACGCGCACGTGAAACCTTTCGCGATGTACTGGTAGCGTCGGCCAGCGTGCCGGGCATGTTTCCGCCGGTGTTGATGCACGTGCAGGACGGCGCGCACCACTACGACGAGTTGCATGTGGATGGCAGCGTTACCGCGGCGGTGTTCACTACGCCGCTCATCGCCGAGCTGCACCCGGAAACGTTGTCCTCGCTGCGCGGCGCGAATATCTACATGATCGTCAACGGTCAGGTGCATCGCTTTCCCAAGACCACGCCGATAAAGACCATCAACATTCTTACCAACAGCTTCGCCTCGGGGCTGGTGTACAAGACACGGGAGGCGGTAGCGGAAACCATCGCGCTGGCGCGGCAGTTGGACATGCGTTTCTCGATGTCCTCGATACCGATGGATTACCCCATGGGCAACTTCATCGATTTCGACCCGACGAGTCTCCGCGCGCTGTTCGACTACGCGTCCGATTGCGCCGCGCGTGGACGGCTATGGGTAACACCCGAACAAGGGCTGCGACGCAACCTGATGGCACGCAGCATGCCGGTGAACGGCCCACCCTCGTGCCCTACGGACGACCCGGATATCGGCGATGGTAAGCCGCTGGTGGGGGTTCAGCCCTGGGGAAGGCCTGATTAATCGACACGTTGCTCGTCATTCCTGCGAACCCCCAAACAGGGGGCAAGAGCAGGAGGGGCTTTTCAACAGCCGAAGGGCTGGTTATCTCGTGTATGTATCTTCAGCGCTTTGCTGGCGCTGGATCCCAGCATTCGCTGGGATGACGATCAAAATCAAAGCACCCCTAACGAAACGACATGTTGCTTGTCGTTCCCGCGAAAGCAGGTGGCGCCTTTCAACAGTCGACGGGCTGGGCATCGAGCGTTTTTCACTCAATGAATGGCAGAGACTGACCCCCAGCGCCTGCACCTTTTGCGGTTCGCTGGGGCGACGATCTGCCTCCAAGCACCTTTAGCGCGCGCGACGAGCCTCATAGGCTTTGAGGTGCGCATAAGCCGTGCGCAGCATGACGAGCGATTCCGCGGCGTCGCCAGCGCGCGCCAGTAGATCGCCAACCACGTGATCAGCCTCCACCAGGCCGCCCTGCTCCAGGTCGCGCATCATGGATGCGCTCAGCGCGGAGCCCGCTTCGGTAAGTATGCCGCGCGCGCGTGCAAGCACCGGGTCGCTGGGTGCATGTTGATTCAGCGCCGCCACGCGCTGGCAATTTTCCAGCATTTGCAGCATCGCCCATTCGCCGCCGGGCGCGGCGACGATGTCGCCCACGGGCGCGCGCATCAGGCAGGTCATGCCGGCTAGCGAGGCGAGGAACACCCACTTGTCCCACATGTCCTGGAGGATGGTGGTGCTAAGGCGCGGCTCGAATCGCGCGCCATCCATCGTGGCCAGCACGCGCTCTACGCGTGCCGAGCGCGAGCCGTCGCGCTCGCCGAAGGTCAGGCCGTGCGATGCATTGAGATGGCGCACGACGCCTTGCGCGTCCAACGTGGCGGCAATGACGCATTGGCCGCCAAGCACACGGTCGGCACCAAAGCGCGCATCGAGCAGGTCCAGGTGCCGCATGCCGTTGAGCAAGGGCAGGATCATGGTGCCCGGCCCCACGGCCGGCGCCATGTCCTCGATCACCTGCGGCAGGTGGTAGGCCTTGCAGCTCAGCAGAATCAGGTCGTAGGCCGCGTCGATGGCGCCCGCCTGCACGGTGGGCGCCTTTAGCGTGGCATCGCCGTAGCCGCTGCGGATGGCCAGGCCGTCGCGGGCGAGTTGGGCAGCCCGTCGCTCTCGGACCAGAAAGCTCACATCCTGGCCCGCCTCCAGCAGACGCCCGCCGAAGTAGCCACCCGTGGCGCCCGCACCGATCACCAACACTCGCATCGCGTTGTCTCCCATCGAACCAAGCGGGGAAGACTACCCCACGCCCCCGCCATGCCGACACCCGCATCGGCCCCGCTCGCCACAAATAATTGCAACTCATTCTCATTAACAATAACATTACGGTAATAGGCACCGGGGGCTGACGTCCATGCACGCCAGCCGCCGCGCCTCAACCACCGTTCCACCTACCTATGTCGCGATCGACGCCCGCCAACGCCAGCTCGTCGTTTCGCCCGGTTCGGCACCGTTGCCCAGCCGGTTCACTACCGCACTGACGAGCACCCCATGGCACCTATCAAGAGTCGCAAGCACACCGTTACCCGCAGCGCCCTCGCCACCACCTTGTTGACGAGCCTGGCGCTCGCCCAATCCGCGCTGGCCGCAGATGCGCCGACGGACGCCACCACCACCCAGGCCAAGACCCTGCCCGGCATGCAGGTGGAAGCCACCGCCGCCAGCGATTACAAGGTGGACCACCTGTCGTCCCCCAAGTACACCCAGCCGGTGCTGGACACCACGCAGACCATCAGCGTGATCGGCAAGGATCTGTTCCTGGAACAAGGCGCCACCACGCTTACCGATGCGCTGCGCAACAGCCCCGGCGTGGGCACGTTCTATGTGGGCGAGAACGGCAGTACCTCTACCGGTGATGCCATTTACATGCGTGGTTTCGATACGTCCGGCAGCATTTTCGTGGACGGCGTGCGCGACCTGGGCACGATCTCGCGCGACATCTTCAACACCGAGCAGGTGGAGGTGATCAAGGGCCCGGCCAGCACCGACAACGGTCGCACCGCGCCCACCGGCGCCATCAACATGGTGAGCAAGCAGCCGGAGCTGACCAACAGCCTATCGGCATCGTTTGCCTACGGCAGCGCCGAACAGCGCCGCGCCACGGCCGACTGGAACCAGGCGGTGAACGACTACGCCGCCTTTCGCCTCAACGTCATGGGCCAGGACAGCGGCGTGCCCGGCCGCGACCAAGTAGCGAACAATCGCTGGGGCGTGGCGCCGAGTTTCGCGTTTGGGCTGGGTACGGCCACGCGCGTGTACCTCAACTACCTGCACGTGAAGCAGGACAACACGCCCGACGGCGGCGTGCCGACCATTGGCCTGCCCGGCTACAGCTCGCCCGACCCCAAGCGCCCATTCCTAACGGATGCACCCGAGGTGGATTCCTCCAATTTCTACGGCACCACGGCCGACCATGATCGGGTCAAGGCCGACATGTTCACCGCGCGCATCGAGCACGACCTCGACGATCGCGTGACGCTGCACAACACGCTGCGCTGGGGCCGCACCACTGAGGATTACGTGCTTACCTCGTTCATGGGTAGCGCGGCGAACCTGCTCACGCCCGATCCGGCGGACCCGTCCACCTGGACCATCGCGCGCAGCAACCCCACTTTCAAGCATTCGGCCAACCGCATCCTCACCGATCAGGCCAACCTCACTGCAAATTTCGACACGGGCGCCATCGCGCACAACCTGAGCACCGGTATCGAACTCATGCAGGAAAAGGCCACCACCATCGGCATGGCCTCGCTCCATGGCGCGCTGTGGCCCGTCGCCAACCTGTACGACCCGAACTGGAACGTCAGCGTGCCGGCTTACGGCCCCACCGGCGCCTATACCAACGGCAAAACCGATACGGCATCGGCGTATGTGTTCGACACGCTCAAGTTCGCCGAGCGCTGGCAAGTGAATGCGGGTGTACGCATGGATCACTACACCACCGACTACAGCAGCGCGGTGCCATGCGGCACGCGTGGCAACCCGGTTTGCGGCACGCTGCCCAACGGCACCATCGTGCCGGGTCTTGCTGCCCGCACCGGCGACAACCTGTGGAACTGGAAGCTCGGCGTGCTGTACAAGCCGGCCGCCAATGGCTCCATCTACGCCAACTATGCGGTGTCCGCAGAGCCGCCGGGCGGCAACACGCTCACGCTGAGCAGCTCCGCCAACAGTCCGGACAACCCGAACCTTGAGCCCCAACGCGCGCGCACGTTCGAGGTGGGCACCAAGTGGGAGTTGCTCGATCAGCGTCTGCTGCTCACCGGCGCGCTCTACCAGACCACGGTGAGCAACGACCTCGTGCAAGATCCGGTGACCCTGCTCTACTACCAGATCGGCAAGAAGCGCGTGCAGGGCGTGGAAGTGAGCGCGGTAGGCAAGCTCACCGACAACTGGGCGGTGAGCGCGGGCTTCACCACGATGAATGCCAGCGTGATCAGTGGCACCTCGGTGACGCAGAACGGCTCGTCCGACCTGGCTTATACGCCCAAGAAGGCCTTCACCAGCTGGACCAGCTACCTGTTGCCGTTTGGCCTCACCATTGGCGGCGGTGCCCGCTACAGCGGCGAGATGCAGCGCGGCACGGATGGCGCCATCGGCACGCCGGCCTACACCAAGGCCTATTGGGTGGTGGATGCCATGGCGTCCTACCCGATCAGCAAGCACGTGGATCTGCGCTTGAACGTGTACAACCTGTTCGACAAGGATTACGTCGCGGCCATCAACAAGAGCGGCTACCGTTACACGCCAGGCACGCCGCGCTCGGCGATGCTCACCGCCAATATCCGTTTCTGATCCGCTGACGCACCAGCCACCTTCCGTTCGAGGCTTCGACATGTTGCTGCACATACCCAACATACTCGCGCCCGAACAGGTGGCCGCCATGCGCACCAAGCTGGATACCGCCGAGTGGACCGACGGACGCGAAACCGTCGGCCCACAAGGCGCCAAGGTCAAACGCAACCTGCAACTGCCCGATAGCTCGCCGCTACGCGCCGAACTGGCGCGCGAAGTGCTCGGCGCCCTGTCGCAAAACCCGCTTTACCACGCGGCCACCTTGCCGCTGCGCACGCTGCCTCCGCGCTTCAATCGCTATGCGGGCGGCGGCGAATACGGCTTCCATGTGGATGGTGCGGTGATGGCGCTTGGTCAGGGCGAGCAACTGCGCAGCGACATCTCCTGCACGCTGTTCCTGGCCGAGCCGGAGGAGTACGACGGCGGCGAGCTGATCATCAGCGACACCTACGGCGAGCACGAGGTAAAGCTGCCCGCCGGCGACATCATCATTTACCCCTCCAGCAGCCTGCATCGCGTGGCGCCGGTAACGCGCGGGGCGCGTATCGCCGCGTTCTTCTGGGTGCAAAGCCTGGTGCGCGACGACAGCCAGCGTCGCCTGCTGTTCGAGCTGGACACGGCCATCCAAACCCTTACCCGCACCGGTGCCGATGCACAGGCCGTGCTGCAACTCACCGGCACGTACCACAACCTGCTCAGGCAATGGGCCGAGAGCTGAAGCCACCACGCCCCGGCCACAATCGGCAGCTTCTTGCGGCAAACCGTATGAAGTTGCCATTTATTGTTTGAACTCAGTCACTTGTCCGCGACAAGCGGCAAGGTTTCCCCGACAAACGGCCATTCCATTGGCCTAGCTGCGCTTCCACACTATTTCCGCGAGCAGCACGCACTGCACTGACGTTCCTACAGGAAAGTTCAGAGCTGGGCGCGAGCTGCCAGCGCCGGGGGCAAGGGGGCTGGACCATCTCCAGCAGCGGAAGAACGGCAGTCAAACACCACGGGGGGCACGATGCACACGCATCGCGGGCCGAACAGGGGCTTCACCATCATCGAGCTGGCGGTGGTCATCACCATCGTTGCCATTTTCCTTGCGCTGGCCATCCCCTCGTACAAGAGCGTGATGACGCAGAACCGGTTGAGCAGCGAGATCAACGATCTCAACACCGACTTGGAGATGGCGCGCTCCGCCGCCGTCAAGCAGGGCGTGCCGGTAATGATCTGCCCGTCCACCAACCCGACCAACAGCTCGCCCAGTTGCAGTGGCGCCAGCAACTGGGAAACCGGCTGGATCATCTTCACCGACATTGCCAACAACCAGACGTACGCCGCCGCCTCGGGCGATACGCTGATTCGCATCCATGCGCCGTTGCAGGCGGGCGACACGCTGGCGGGCACCGTCGGCAAGACGGCGACCGGCAGCTTCTCTGGCAGCCTCACGCAGCTGGAATTCAATCGCATGGGTGGCGTGGCGCTGGGTTCCACCAATCCCTACGCCGCACTGAGCGCGCACGACAAGGCGAGCACCACCGCATGGCGCCGCTGCGTGGTTCTCTCCGACGTGGGCACCACCAGTGTGGTCTCGCAAGTTCTAAGCCCGGGAGTTTGCCCATGAGCCGAACGTTTCATTCGCGCAGCCGTGGCTTCAGCCTGCTCGAAGTGCTGGTGGCGCTCGTGGTCATTTCGCTGGGCGCGCTCGGTATTGCCGCCATGCAGGCATCGGCCATTTCCAGCACGCACTCCTCGCAGCAGGAATCGCTGATTGCGCTGGAGGCCCGCAGCATGGCCGACGCCATGGTCGCCAACGCGGGCTATTGGGCCGCCGGCCTCGCGCCCGCCTCGCTCACGGTGACCAGCACGAGCCTCAGCGACGCCACCCTGCAGGGCTACACCACCGATTGCTCGTCCACCACCTGCAGCGCCTCGCAATTGGCCAGCTACGACGCGAAGAACTGGGGCAAGGAGCTCAACAACCAGGTACCCGGCGCCCAGGGCTTGATCACCTGCGTGGCAGGCGCTCCGGTGATCTGCAGCGTGAAGATCTCCTGGAAGCCGCTGGCCAACATCGCAGTGAACGGCGGCACGCAGAGCGCACCGGCCAGCGCATCCACTGCGACCTACACGCTCACCAACCAGCTGTGATCGCCATGACCAACATCCACAGCCAACGCGGCGTCAGCCTTATCTCCCTGATGGTGGCCATGGCCATCGGTGTGTTCCTGCTGGCTGGCCTGTTCCAGATATGGTTCCAGACGCGCCAGACTTTCAGCGCGCAGGGCCAGTTGGCGCAGCTGCAGGACAACCAGCGCATGGTGCTGACCAATATGGCGAACACCATCCAGACGGGCGGCTTCTATCCCGTCTATCTGAATTACCCCACGCCATCGGGCACCACCTACTCCACCTCGCTGTTTACCTCGGCAAGCCCAATGGTGTTGGGCCAGTATCTCTACGGCACGCACAACACCACGACCAATGCCGACACGCTGGTGGTGCGTTTCATCGCTGACAAATCATCCGCCGACAGCACCACCTTGGATTGCCTGGGCCAGAGCGAAGCCACCGGCACGCTGGTGACCAATACGTACCAGCTCACCTCGGGCCAACTGACCTGCTCCACGGATGGCACCACCTTCCTGCCGGTGATCCAGGACGCGGTAAGCACCATGGCCATTACCTATGGCGTGGACACGCTCGGTGATGGAACCGCCCTGCAATACCTCACCGCCGACAAGGTGCAGTCGCTAGGCGTGTGGTCGCGCGTGCTCTCGATAAAGATCGCGCTGACCTTCGGCAACCCGCTCTACGGCCAACCGGGCAACGCAGGCCAGAGCGCCACATTACCCACCATCACCCGCGTCGTCGCCATTACCCACTCCTGATACTGCGCTCGCTGCGCTTTCCCGAGCGCACGGCAAGGGCATCGATATGAAGCAGTCACTGCACAACACATATAACCGACAGGGCGGCTACATCATGATCGCCGCCCTGGTGATGCTGGTTGTACTCACCCTGCTCGGCATCAGCATGTATCACAGCTTTACCTCACAGGAGAGCATGGCCGCCAACTCCAAGGAGAAGGCGCGCTCGTTCCAGGTGGCGCAAAGCACGTTGCAGTACGGCGAGTACCTGCTCGCGACCACGCAGTCGTCATTGGTGCAAGGCGGCGCCTGCGCCAGCACCACGCCACTGACCGTGGCCACCATTTGCACCACCACTGTGAACATTGTTGCGGCCACTTCGTCGGCACCGATGCTGCTGGGCAACGGCCTCACCTACAGCACGATGAATCAGCCGCTCACCCTTTCCACTACGGGTGGCCAGGGCACGTACTACAAGAACCCGCAGCTCTATATCCAATACCTCGGTATCTCGCCGGATGGTGCCGGCCAGCTCTACAAGGTCACCGCGCTGGCGTACGGCGGCAACGCCAATGCCGTCAGTGTGGTGCAGAGCACGTATGAGACATCGAGCGGCATCAAGAATCTGGGAGGTCTGTGATGAAAGCGATTCGCATGGGGGGAGCCAAGATCGCTTGGGTGGCCGGACTGGTCATGCTGGAGCTGATGACAGGCGGCTCGGTGGCGCAGGCCCAATCGTCGTCCAACGTCATCCAGGACAGTTTCACGGGCACCTCGGCACAGTTGCCGTGGAAGGCCTTCAATGGTGCCTGCCTTACCGCCGGCAACAATGTGGCGGGCTCGTCCGGCGGTTTCATTCCGTCGTGCGCGGCCATCCAGCCAGCGGGCCAGTACTACAACGGCCAATCCCTGGTCGGCCTCGGCAGCAGCAGCGCCGATGCGGCTGGCAGCGGTGCGCTGCGCCTCACCAATAGCTTTAGCCAGAACGGCGCGATCATCGACACGCAGCCGTACGCCTCCAACCTGGGTATCCAGGTGACCTTTACCACCTACACCTACGGCGGCAACTCCGGTGGTACGGCCAAGGATGGTGCGGACGGTATCGGCTTCTATCTGCTTGGCGCCACCTCCAGCAACGGCGTGGCCAATACGCTGAGCAATGCCGCTGCCGTGCCCAGCATCGGTTCCTGGGGTGGCAGTCTTGGCTACAGCTGCTCCAACACCAACAGCCCCTATGACGGCATGGCCGGTGCGTACATGGGCCTGGGCATCGACGAGTTCGGCAACTTTCTGAACTCGCCCGACAACACCAGTTCGGGCGACCAGGCCGGTACGTCCAACGGTGGTAACGGCCAGCAATACCAGCCGGGCCGTATCGGCCTGCGCGCCTACGGCAACGTCAATCTGGCCGCCTTGCAGGCGTACAACCCCAACGCCACCAAGACCGACGTGCAGAACACCTGCAAGAACGGTGGCACGTATTCGTGGTCTACGTCGACCACGCAGTACAACCTTTCCTACACCTACAAGACTGGCAACAACGTCGTCACTCCTTTCCTCTCCGTGACCACCACGACAACGACAGACAACGTTAGCTGGACCAGCGCCACAAAGAATGGCAAGTCAACCAGCACGAGCAGCTGCCCGACTCAGAAGGGAACGACCAGCTCCAGCACTACGACGAGTGGCGGACCGCAGACGAACAACAACGGCACCACCACCAATTACTCTGGCGCGTTGTATCAGATGAGCACCAGCTCGCAAGCGCCCACAGCGACCACCACGAACAGCACTCTAAGCGCGAGTTACAGCAAAAGTGGGCTCGTTTGTACGGGAACTCAGGCCCAACAGGTTGTCGTGACAACGACGGAAACCGATTACACCTTCACCGCCGCTGGCAGCACCAATGCCACGCCGTCCACGTCGAACACCAGTGGCTATACCGGTACGGGCCAGATGTATGGCCTGGCCTCCGACGGCAGCTATTACCCGATCACCTTCTCCGCCCAGCCGACGACGGTGACCAACAACTTCACCCAGAGCTTTCCTGACTACGCGGCCATTCCGGGCGCGTTCGTCAACCTCGACCCCTCCACGCCCATCGCCAAGGAAACCGCGACGCAGCGCGGCCAGGCCGTACCCATCTCCTACAAGTTGCAGATCACGCAGGCGGGCTTGCTCAGTCTTTGGTACAGCTACAACGGCGGCACCTATAGCCCCGTGCTGACTGGGCAGGACATTACGCAGGCGAATGCGCCGATTCCGTCGTCGTTCCTGTTCGGCTTCGGCGGCTCCACCGGCGGCAGTAGCAACGTGCACGAGATCACCTGCTTCCAGGTGACGCCCGCCGAAACGTCGGCCAGTTCGGCCGGCCTCAATGTTCAGTCCGGCGAGGTGAAAACTGGTACCCAGGTGTACCTGGCTTCCTACCACACGAACAATTGGTGGGGTCAGCTCACGGCGCAGAACCTGGTGATCAACAACGGCATCGTCACCATCAGCTCCACGGCGAATTGGGATGCCTCATGCGTGCTCACCGGCGGCACCTGCCTGGCCACCAATGGCACCAACACCGCGCAAACGGCCAGCAACCGCGTGTTGCTGAGCTGGCAGGACTCCACCGTTGCCAAATCCACCAGCAACACCGGCATCCAGCTCACCTGGGCGAACCTCACCTCCACCGAGCAGGGCTGGCTCAACGACGATGGCAACGGCCAGAACCGTCTCGCTTATCTCACGGGTGATCGCTCCAACGAAGTGCCATCCAAGAACGCCACCAGCACGCAGATTTTCCGCGATCGCAACAGCGTACTCGGCGACATCATCGACTCCAGCCCCACCTGGGTGGGCCCGCCGTCCGCGCCCTACTCGGACACCTGGGGCGACAAGCTGTATCCCGCGCAGGTCATGCCAGAGAACTCCAGCACCGGCGTGAAGTACTCCGCGTTCGTCAAGAACTCAGGCACACGCCTCAATGTGGTGTATGACGGCGCCAACGATGGCTTCATGCACGGCTTCCGCACCGGCTCCTACGATTCCAGCGGCAACTACGTAAGCAACACCACCACGCCGAACGATGGCCAGGAGGTGCTGGCCTATATGCCGCAGGCGGTGTTGAAGAGCATCCACAACACGTCCACCGCCACGCTCGACTACTCCTCGCCCAAGTACGCCCATGCGTACTACCTGGATTCCACCCCCGGCACCGGCGACCTTTACTACAACGGCGCCTGGCATACCTGGCTGGTGAGTGGCCTGGGCCCGGGTGGCAGCGCGATCTTTGCGCTGGACATCACCGACCCCACCCAGTTCACCAACGCCAACGCCGCCAGCATTGTCATCGGCGAGTGGAGCGGTGCCACGCTGAGCTGCTCGGGCAACACCACCTGTGGCAGCAACCTGGGCCAGACCTATGGCACGCCGCAGATCCGTCGCCTGCATAACGGCGAGTGGGGCGTGATCTTCGGCAACGGCTTCAAGAGCAGCACGGGCGATGCGGGCATCTTCGTGATGACCTTTACCAACAAGGGCGTGCTGGACACCGTGTATTACCTGAGCACCGGCGTCGGCTCCTCGTCCAACCCGAACGGCATTGCCTATGTCACGCCGGTGGATTTGGACGGCGACCACATTACCGACTTGGTCTATGCGGGCGACGTGTACGGCAATGTCTGGCGCTTCGACCTGACCGATGCCACGGCCACCAACTGGGCGGTGTCCAAGTACGGCAACACGTCGGCCACACCGCTGTTCACCACCCAGACCACCACTACCAAGGCAGTGACAAGCGGCGGTAGCACCACGACCACGTCGTCCAGCAGCAGCCTGTCGCTTTCGGCGCAGCCGGGCACCGTGGTGGGTTCCAACACGGTCACCAGCGGCTCCACCACCACGACCACCACCATCACCAACCAGCCGATCACGACTCAGTTGACGGTAGTGTCCGTGTCGCCGTCGGCCACGGGCCAACCGCGCGTGCTGGTCGAGTTCGGCACGGGCTCGGTGATTCCGCAGTCGACCACGTCGGATATCCAATACTCCCCCGGCCAGCAGGCGCTCTACGGTGTATGGGATTGGTACCTGGGCCAGTCCGGCACGGCGGGTGCCCAGTACGCCACGCTCATCGGTAACTCGTCGCAACCCACCACCACCATTGCCTTCAGTCAGCTTCAGCAGCAATCGGTGACGGGCACGTTCAGCGCGGCGCAATCGGGTATCGGCCAGGGTGCGCGCACCATCAGCAACAACACCATCTGCTTCGTGGGCACCACCTGCACCAGCGTGAACGCACAGGGCAAGGTCACCAGCGCTGCCGGCACCATGCTCGGCTGGTACATGAACCTGCCTGGCTACAACGGCGTGAGCGGCGTGGGTGGCAACAACCAGACGGAACAGGTGATCTACAGCCCGATCGAAACGGACGGCTCGTTCATCGTGAACACGGTGGTGCCAGCCAACAACTCGCCGCTGACCTGCACGGTGCAAAGTGCGCAGGGCTGGACGATGGCCTTGAACCCGGCCTCGGGCGGTGCGTTCCAGAACTCGTTCTTTGCCGATGCCAACGGCAACTTCGTCAACATCAACGGCGCGCCGATCAGCGGTATCGCGTTGAACGCCACGGGTAGCCCGTCGGTGGTGACGGCGAACAAGCTGCCCTACCTGGTGACCCAGACGGTCAGCGGCGCGGGTGCGGTCAACCAGATCAACCCGCCGGGCTCGCTCTACAACAAGCGCCTGACGTGGCTGCAAGTCCACTAAGCGGGGGAGGAACCATGTCGAACGCCTTGAAGCCAGACAGCACCTCGCGGCAGGACACGGCGGAAAGCCGCCGCCCCGCCGCGCGTGCCATCAACGGCACTCGCACGCGCGGCTTTACCCTGGTGGAGCTGATGATCGTGGTGGCGGTGGTGGCCATCATCACGGCCATCGCCTTTCCGCAGTATCAGTCGCAGGTACGCAAATCCCGCCGCACCGCCGCCAAAACGGCCTTGCTCGACGTGGCCAGTCGCGAGGAGAAGTACTACGCCACGCAGAACACTTACACCGGCCTTGCCAACCTCGCCTATGCCAGCAGCGTCGTGCAGGTGCCCAGCGCCTCGCAGGATTACTACAACGTGACGGTGACGGTGGGCACGCCGACCAATGGCTATACCGCAACGGCCACGCCCCAGGGCGACCAGACCAAGGACGGCTGCGGTAGTTATTCCCTCACCAATCTGGGCGTGCAATCGGTGAGCGGCACAGCCAGCAGTTGCTGGTAATCGCGTGACCGCGGCTTCACGCCCGCATGCCGGGCGTGAAGGTGCCACAGGGCTCCGATCGGGCGCGTTCGCACCCGGGCATGGTCATCTTGGGCTGGGCAGCGGATAATTCGCGACCTGTATTCCCAGCTCCAAGTCACAGAATGTTCGTACCCGGTCAACGTTGGATCTCCACGGCCGAGCCTGAGCTCGGCCTCGGCACCGTGCTTCGCGTCGAAGGACGCGGTGTGCAAGTGCTGTTCGCCAAGGCAGGCGTGCTGCGCCCTTATGCGGTCGACTCCGCGCCACTGGTTCGCGCGGAATTCCGCCCCGGCCAACGCGTGGCGGGCAAGGGCATCGCTTTCCTGGTCGAACGCGTGGAAGTGCGCGAAGACCTGCTGATCTACCGCGGCGAAGGCCGCGAGCTGGAAGAAGGTCAGCTCGACGACGAACAGAGCGTGAGCCAGGCCGACGACCGCCTGATCGGCGGCCGCACCGACCCCGTCGCTCATTTCGAACTGCGCGTGGAAGGCCTCAAGCGCCGCGCCGAGGCCCGCCGTTCGCCCGCCTGGGGCCTGGGTGCCTCCCGCATCGGCCTGGTGCCGCACCAGTTGCGCGTGGCCGGCATTGCCTCGGCCCGCCGCCCGCCCCGCGTGCTGCTGGCCGACGAAGTGGGCCTGGGCAAGACCATCGAGGCGGGCATGATCATCGCCCGCCAGCTCGCCACCGGCCGCGCCCAGCGCGTGCTGGTGCTGCTGCCCGACACCCTGGTGTACCAGTGGTTCGTGGAGCTGCTGCGCCGCTTCAACCTGAGCTTCGCCATCTACGACGAGGAACGCTGCGAGGCGCTGGACATACCCGGCGACGGTAGCAACCCGTTCGAAGACGAACAGTTGGTGATCGCCGATTTCTCCTTCCTGGAGCAATCGCCCAAGCGCGCCCAGCAACTGCTGGAGGCGCCCTGGGACCTGCTGGTGGTGGACGAAGCCCATCACCTGGCCTGGACGCCTGAGGCCGCCAGCCCGCGCTACACCCTGGTGGAGCGCCTGGCCGAGGCCACGCCCGGTGTGATCCTGCTTACCGCTACCCCTGAGCAACTTGGCCGCAGCGGCCACTTTGCCCGCCTGCGCCTGCTCGATCCGCAGCGCTATCACGACCTGGATATCTATCTGTCCGAGTCGGACCGCTTCCACAGCCTCTCCAAAGTCGCTGACCGCCTGCTCGAAGGCCAGTCGTTGGACGACGCCCAGCGCGCCGCCCTGCAAGAAGCCTTTGCCGGCGATCCGGCATTGCTCGAACGCCTGACCGATACCGCCAAGCCCGAGAACGCGCGCGACATACTGGCCGCGCTGATCGATCGCCACGGCACCGGTCGCGCCATGTTCCGCAACCGTCGCGCCAGTATCGGCGGCTTCCCCAAGCGTGTGCCGCAGTGGCAGTTGATCGATGCCAACACGCTCAGCGACGACGGTCGCCAGGCCCTGCTGGCCGAGTTCCACGCGGATATCCAGCAGCCCTCGCCCGCCATCGAAATCGACTACGCCAACGACCCGCGCATCGACGCCCTGGTCACCCTGCTCGATGCGCACCCGCAGGACAAGTTCCTGTTGATCTGCCGTAGCCAGGCAAAAGTACTGGCGTTGGAAGAAGCGCTGCGCACCAAGAGCGGCGTGGGCGTGGCCCGCTTCCACGAAGGGCTGGGCATCGTGCAGCGCGACCGCAATGCGGCGTACTTCGCGCAGCCTGATGGCGCGCGCCTGCTTATCTGCTCGGAAATCGGCTCCGAAGGCCGCAACTTCCAGTTCGCGCACCGCCTGGTGCTGTGGGATCTGCCGCTGGATCCGGACCTGCTGGAGCAACGCATCGGCCGTCTGGACCGCATCGGCCAGAAGCACGACATCAGCATCCACATCCTCGCCGTCACCGACAGCGCCCAGCACGTGCTGGCCCGCTGGTACGACGAAGGCGTGGACGCCTTCCGCTCCAGCCCGGCCGACGGCCGCGAATTGCTTCGTCGCTTTGGCGAGGCGCTCGCTCGCCTGGCCGATGAGCACGCCCGCGGCGACGACAACCGCGACCAGGAGCTGGACGTACTGCTCGCCGAAACGCGCGCCAGCCACGAGGAAATGGCCGCGCTGATCCGCGATGGCCGCGACCACTTGCTCGAACTGGCCGCCAGCCGCGACCTGCATGCGGATGAACTGCAGCAGGCCTTTATCCGCGAAGACAACGACCCGGGTCGCGACCAGTTCATCCAGGGCTTGCTCGAACGCTTCGGCATCCACGCCGAGGAGCTGGGCGGCAAGGTGATCCTGCTCGACCCGCAATACCTCTCCACCGACGCGCTGCCCGGCTTCGCCGAAGGCCCGGTGTCGGTCACATTCGCGCGCGACGTGGCGCTGGCGCGCGAAGACCTGCCCCTGCTGCGACTGGATCACCCGATGGTGCAGGGCGCACTCGACCTCACGCTGTCCAACGAACAGGGCAACGCCGCCTTCCTGGTGGACGACACCTTGCCGCCGCGCAGCGCACTGCTGCAGGCCGTGTTCCTGCTGGAGTGCGTGGCCGACCGCAAGCTCGATGCCGAACGCTTCCTGCCTACGCAGCCGATCGTGGTCACCATCGACACGCGCTTGGCCGAGCGTGCGGATTTCCGCCCCAGCGACCTCGCCTTGCGCAAGGCCGCCGATCGCACCATCGAAGTGCCGCGCTACCGCAAGTTCCTCTCCAAGCTCGTGCCGCCGATGCTGGAAAAGGCCGAAACCATCGCCAGCGAGCGCGCCCAAACCAACATTGTCGATGCCGTGGCGCTGGCCACCGACACCCTGGATGGCGAGCTTGCCCGCCTGTTCGCCCTGCGCGCGGTGAATCCCGCCATCAGCGACAAGGAAATCGGCACCATGACCGATGAGCGCACCGCACTGCTCAAGGCACTGCCCGAAGCGCGCGTGCGTTTGGACGCGGTGCGCTTCGTCGTAAGCCCGGATTTCCTGGCGCTGCGATAACAACCATGGCCGGGGTGCCAGCACCCCGGCGTCATCACGCACGGAACGCCATGATGACCGACTCCCCTCAGGAAACCCTGCGCTGCGACTGCGGCGCCGTCGTCATGCAGCTAAGCGGCGAACCCGTCGCGCGCGCCATCTGTCATTGCCACGCCTGCCGCGATCTCTACGGCTCCATGCTCCTGGCTGCCACTGCATGGCAGCCGGAGCAGCTTGTGCATCTCGGCGACCCGACCGCCTTGCTCGACTACGCACACCCCACGCGAGACATGCGGCGAGTGAGTTGCCAATGCGCCTGGCGCCAACCATGCACCTGTTCTACGCCGCGCGCGCGATGGACGCCACCGACGCGCTACCCAAGTACCTGCAAGGCTGGGACGGCCCGCTCGCTTAAGACGTAGCCGCCGCCTCGCCCGCCACGATGCGGTGACGCACACCAAACAGCTTGTAAGCGACACTGAGCAAGGCGATCCACGCCGCGCCCACGTACAGCGCCACGCGCGTATCAGGACTCACGCCCAACATCACCACCACAAAGGCGAGAAACGCCAGGCAGATCACGCCGGTGAACGGCCACCAGCGCAAGCGGAAGCCGGAAGGCTCCTCGCCCTGCTCGCGCAGTCGGCGGCGAAAGCTGTAATGCGCCAGCAGCACCATGCTCCAGGTCCACACCGTGTTGAACGACAGGATGGACATCATCATGCCGAACACCTTGGCCGGCAGCAGGTAGTTGAGCAGCACCGCCAACAGCAGCACCGCCAGCGTGGCCAGAATCGCCCGCACCGGCACGCCGTGCTCGTTCACGTGATTGAACACCGCTGGTGCCTGCCCCTTGTCGGCCAAGCTGTAGAGCATGCGGCTACCGCTGAATGTCGTGCTGTTAAAACCCGATAGCGCCGCCGTGATCACCACGAAGTTGATCAAGCCCGCCGCCTGCGGAATGCCGAGCTTGGCGAAGGTGGTAACGAACGGGCTGCCGTGCTCGCCCAGGCCCGTCCACGGGTAGATCGCCATGATCACGAACAGCGCGCCCACGTAAAAAATAAGGATGCGCCACAGCACCGAATTCACCGCACGCGGAATGGTGCGCTCAGGGTCGGCCGCCTCGCCCGCCGCAATACCTACGGTTTCCACGCCGCCGAAGGAAAACACCACCACCGGCAGCGCCAGCACCATGCCCACCAGGCCATGCGGGAACCAACCGCCATTCGCCCACAGGTTGGACAAGCCGGTCGGCTGACCGCCATTGCCCCAGCCCACGAAAATAATGGCCAGGCCGCAGGCGATCATCGCCAGCACGGTCACCACCTTCACCAGGGTGAACCAGAACTCCATCTCGCCGTACACCTTCACGGTGAGCAGGTTCAGGCCGCCAATCATCATCACGCTGCCCAGCACCCAGATCCAGCGTGGCCAGTCGGGGAACCAGAGGTTCATGTAAGCGCCCACGGCAGTGGCCTCGGCCATGCCCACGCCCACCATCAGCAGCCAGTAGTTCCAGCCGGTGACGTAACCCGCGAACGGCCCCAGGTAGCGGCGCGCATACACGCTGAAGGAGCCGGCCACGGGATCGCGCACAGTCATCTCGCCCAGCGCGCGCATGATGATGAAGATCATCACGCCGCCCACCAGGTAGGCCAGCAACACCGAGGGGCCCGCCAGCTTGATGGCATCGGCCGAACCCAGGAACAGGCCCGCACCAATGGCCATGCCCAGCGCCATGAACGTAATGTGGCGCGGCGTAAGGCGGCGCTGAAGATGCTGTGTCATGAAAAACCGAACGTGATAGAGAGGGTGCGCTCAGCGCCAGAGCTGGCGACGCGGCTTGATCGGCAACTTGCCGCGCCAGTATTGGATAAGGATGAAGCCGCCCAGCATGCCGCCCAAATGGGCAAAGTGGGCAATGCCCGACTGCGTACCGGTCACGCCGAGCACCAGCTCATACAAGCCGTACAGCGTCACGAACAGCCAGGCGGGCATGGGAATGGGGGGAATCAGCAACATGATCCGCTCGTGCGGAAACAGCATGCCGAAGGCCAGCAGGATGCCGAACACCGCACCCGACGCGCCCAGCGTGGGGTAGAAGCCGCCCGTGAACCACCTCACCACGGCCAGTTGGGCCAGCGCCGCCATCACCAGGCACACGAAGTAGTACACGGTGAAGTTGCGCGGCCCGAACACCCGCTCGATCTGGCCGCCGAACATGTACAGGGCCAGCATGTTGGAGAACAAATGCAGCAGGCCGCCATGCATGAAGGCGTAGGTCACCAGCTGCCAGGGGCGAAAGCCCACCGCGACCACATCGCCGGCCGAAGCCTGGGCCAGTTGGTCCGCCCCCCATGGCCACAGGGCGAAATGCATTAGCAGGGTTTCGCCCATCACCTGCTGCAAAAGGTAAACGGCCACGTTGGCAATCAATAGGTTACGCGTGACGGTCGGTAGATCGAACGGCATGGCGGATGGGGTTCCAGTCAGGCAATCCGACCAAGCGTAACCGCACAGGCGGGCCACCGCCATGGACAGTCGCGACAATTTGCCACAGGCCGCCGGAAACCGCCCTGAGGCGGCCCTGCGGCGCGCCTCTTCACCCCGGGACGAACTGCTGAATGCCTGCGCACCCAACGCAACGACGGGCCATTGGTTGACATCGTCAACAACCAATGTACAAATAGACGTCCATACCGCTATTTGATGGCGACAACTCAGGTCGCTCGCAAGGGACACTCCGCATCGTGAACATCCAGCGTTTCTGCCAGGCCATCGACTCCGCACACCGCCGCATGGCGATGTGTTGCGGCTGTTGATCGCCACACCTACGCAGAAGCGCGCCGCGCGAACGCCGCGCCGACGCAGCTAGGCTCATGGCCTTTCATGGATGTCCATATGATCGTTTTGCATAACCCGACACTTGCCGCTCCATACGCACAACTGCACAGCGCGATGTGTTGGCGCGCGCACCGAATGTGTCGCATCGACTGACGCGACCCTCTTGAGCGTCCCCACGCTCATCTATTGAAGCCGCCCCTCGGCGAATTCCCAGACAGCTCCCCCGCTGTCCATACCAAGCACACTCACACCGGCCACCCTGGCCCGGCGGGCGTGCGCACAAGGACTGCCTCAAACCATGTTCAAGCCTCAACTGCTCCCGTTCGCCATGGCGGCGGCGCTGGCGGCCTCTGCCCTGCACGCCAGTGACAACACCGACACCCAGGCCAAGCAATTGGAGGCCGTGACCGTCACAGGCTCCAACATCAAGACCACCGACACGGAGGGCCCCAGCCCCGTGCAGGTGATCACCGCCGATCAGATCAAGGTGAGCGGCAAGACCACCCTGCCCGACTTTCTGCGCGCGATCTCCGCCAACACCGGCAATAGCGTCAACGAACAGCTCACCGGAAGCTTCTCCGCGGGCACGGCCGGCATGTCGCTGCGTGGCCTTGGCCAGAAGAACACGCTGATCCTGGTCGATGGCAAGCGCGTGGCCAACTACGCCACGGCCTATGAGCTGCAGGACACCTTCGTCGACCTCAACTCCCTGCCGCTGGCCGCGGTGGAGCGCATCGAAGTGCTCAAGGACGGCGCCTCCGCCGTCTATGGCTCCGACGCGATCGCCGGCGTGATCAACATCATCCTGAAGCAGAACTATCAGGGCGCCGAAGCCGGCGCGAGCTTCGGCGCGAGCACCAAAGGCACGGGCCAGACGCAGAACAACTTCCACCTGCTGCTGGGCCATGGTGACGTGAAGAAAGATGGGTACAACGTGTTCTTCGCACTCGATGGAACCCGCAGCAACCAGCTCAATGCCAGCGACGTGAGCTGGCTGCGCAACAACGATTTCCGCGACAAGCCCGGCGGCCAGCTCAACTGGGTGCCCACCAACTACTACAACAACGACCCCACGCAAGGCTTCGCCAGCGCCGTGGGCCCGGTGCAGCGCGTTCCCTATGGCGCCATCACACCCGGCAAGACGGGCGACGTATGGGCCTACAACCCGGCGCAGTACGACACGCTCATCCCGGGCGTGGAGCGCTACCACGCGGTGCTACGCGGCACGGTCAAGCTCGGTGACAACATCACC
This sequence comes from Frateuria sp. sgz306004, assembly GCF_057750885.1. Lineage (NCBI taxonomy): Bacteria > Pseudomonadati > Pseudomonadota > Gammaproteobacteria > Lysobacterales > Rhodanobacteraceae > Frateuria > Frateuria sp. sgz306004. The sequence continues at coordinate 105,334 of NZ_JBYLFE010000001.1, read as the reverse complement.
GGTTACGGCGAAGCCATGTACAGCCGCAGCCATGCCTCCTTCATCTTCGGCGCGCCGCTGGCCATCGGCAGTGGCCTGCGTGCCTGGGACAACAGCCAGCAGCGCCTGGTGAACATCGACACCACGCTGCCGGTGGGCAACCCGGCCAATCCGTACAACGTCGCCACGCCGGTCAATACCAACCTGTGGGACCTGGGCCAACGCAACAAGCGCGACCGCACGATCTTCACCCGCTTCCTGATCGGCGCAAAGGGGCGCACCGGCGCGTGGGATTGGGATCTCTCCGCGCAGCACTCCGAAAGCAGCCTCAAGGAATACGTGACGGACTTCGGCAACCGCTACGCCTTCCAGTCGCTACTGGCCAACGGCGGCTACAACCTCGCCAGCACGGGTAATTCGCAGGACATCGTCGACGCGCTGCGCCTGTCCACCATCCGCCCCGCCGTATCGCGCCTGACCACCGTGGATGCCACGGCGAGCACGCAGCTGTTCGACTTACCGGCGGGAACGGTGGGTTTTGCAGCGGGCTACCAGTTCCGCCATGAGGCGATGAACTCGCGCACGTCCGAAGCCGTGCTTTCCGGCACCGAGCTGCGCCCGGCCATCGACATCATCCAGGGCTCGCGCGACGTCAACGCTGCGTATGCCGAATTCAACGTGCCCTTGCTGAGCACACTGGAGGCCAACATCGCCGGCCGCCTCGATCACTACAGCGATTTCGGCGATGCGTTCGCCCCCAAGTTCAGCCTGCGCTACCAACCGCTGGACTGGCTGCTGCTGCGCGGCTCGTTCTCGCGCGGCTTCCGTGCGCCGTCGCTACCGGAAATCACCAACAGCACGGCCATCAGCTACAGCAGCGTGATCGATCCCTACGACCCGATCACGCCTGGGCAGCGTCGTGGTTATACGGATGTATTCACCGCCAACCCCAACCTGAAGCCCGAGCGCTCCACCAACTACAACGCAGGTTTCGTGTTGTCGCCCAGCAGCGACACCAGCCTGGCGGTGGATTACTACCATATCGTGCAGAACGGCATCATCGGCCCGGACAACGATGCGGCCCTGGTGGAACGCAAGGATCCGCGCGTGCAACGCGATGCGCAGGGTCGCATCGTCACCATCTACAACCAGTACAAGAACCAGCAAAGCCTGACCACCGACGGCGTGGACGTGGACCTGCGCCAGGTGCTGCACACGCAAGGCTATGGCGACTTCACACTCAATGGTTCGATCACGCGCCTGCTCAAGTTCAGCCAACCCCTCGTGGCAGGCGACGCACCCGTGAACGGCGCGGGCACCAACATCTTCGGTTCGTTGCCGAAGTGGCGCGGTAGCACGGGCGTGAACTGGGCGATCGGCGATTTCGCCAGCACGCTCACCTGGTACTACGTGGGCGGCTACAAGCAGAACCCGGATAACCTGCTGACGCCCGCCTACCCCGATCGCGTCAAGAGCTGGAGCACGTTCGACCTATCGGTGGCTTACACCGGACTTGCAAAGACCACGATCACGCTGGCCGTGCAGAACCTGCAGAATCGCCGCCCACCGTGGGATCCTTCGACGCCGTACTTCGACATCACCCAGGCCGATCCGCGCGGCCGCTTCGTAACACTCGGTGTCGATTACAAGTTCTGACACAACAGCATTTTCTTGCGATACCCGCATACCGAAAGCCATGGCTTTCGGTATGCGTGCCTGTCTTGATAAAGCGCTACATTGATGCGGAGAGACATGCGACTGGAAGGTATATGCGTCACCTGTGGCCGCTGGCGGTGTTGAGCGTTTTGCTCTGCGCGTGCCACCACCATCAATCGAATGCGGGTAGCGAGCGCGACGGTGATGCCAGCGCGCTGTTCGACTACAGCGATTTCTCTCCCGGAATCGTGGTGGACGATATCGGCCAGCACATGAAAGTGCTTTCTTCCGATGCGCTGCTCGGACGCGCGCCATCGGGCGAAGCCGAACGTCGCACCACGCAGTACCTGATCAAGCAGTTCACTCGCATGGGCCTGGCGCCTGGCAACGACGGAAGCTGGCTGCAAAATGTTCCTTACGTGGCGGCCAGTGTGCAGCACGCCGCGCAAGTGACGCTCGATATCACCGGGAAGAATGGCAGCACATCGCTGGCTTTTGGCCCCCAGATGGTCGTGGGCACGCTTGACGAGCATCCGCACGTAGCACTGAAGGATTCACCCTTGGTGTTCGTGGGCTACGGTGTAGAGGCGCCCGCCGAGCAATGGCATGACTATGCCCACGCCGATCTCAAAGGCAAAACGGTGATCATCCTGGTGAACGATCCCGGCTGGGCCACGCAGGATCCGCATTTCTTCAAGGGCCGCGAATACACCTATTTCGGGCGCTGGACCTACAAGTTCGAAGAAGCCGCACGACAAGGCGCTGCCGCTGCATTCATCGTGCATGACACGGCAGCCGCCGGCTATCCGTGGCGCACCGTGGCGCAGACCTGGAGCGGTGAGCGCATGGATTTGCCCGTATCCGAGGACACCGCAAGGCGCCTGCCAGTGGGCGGCTGGCTGACCACCGACGCCGCGCGCGCGTTGTTTGCGAGCGCGGGAGCCGACTTCGATGCGCTCAAGAGCCAGGCCGCACAACACGGCTTTGCGGGGGTGCCGCTGCAGGCAAGCCTAAGCGTGACGTTCGACAGCGCCATCCGACAGGGCCAATCGCACAATGTCGTCGCGCGACTGGAAGGCAAGGGACACGCCGACGAAGCCATCGTCTACTCCGCGCACTGGGATCACCTGGATGCCCCCGGCAGCCCGCCGCACGGCACGGTGGACAACGCCACCGGTGTAGCCGGATTGCTTGAGATCGCCGAGGCGTTTGCGCACCGCGCGCCCAAGCCGCATCGCAGCGTGCTGTTCATCGCCACGACGCTGGACGAATCGGGCTTGCTCGGCTCGCGCTACTACGTTGCCCACCCGCTGGTGCCGCTGGCCAAGACGGTGGCGGACATCAATCTGGATATGTTGCCGGTGAATGGCGCGGCCAGTGCGCTGTCGGTGATCGGCTTTGGGCAATCCCAGCTCGACGAATACCTCGCGGACGCCGCACACGCGCAGCGCCGTACCGTCATGCCGGACCTGACACCGGAGAAGGGTTACTTTTTCCGCTCCGATCAACTCAGTTTCGCTCGGGCGGGCGTGCCCGTGCTCTACGCACGCTCGGCCAATACCCTGCCCGATGCCGCCCCGAGCGGTGGCGATACGCCCGCATTCGAGGATCGCTTCAACCCCGACTGGGATTTGAGCGGCACCGTCGAGGATGTGCGTGCGCTGTTCATGGTGGGCAGCCGCCTCTCGGTGGAAGACAGCTACCCACAGTGGAAACCGGGAAGCGACTTTCACCGACCCGACAGCATGAAGGGGCTCTGAGAGCCCCTTCATGATCACCGCGTGGCCCGCGCCGGGCCGCACGCGTACTCAGGCAATGAACGACGCGGGTTGCAGGATCTCGATCCAGTAGCCATCGGGGTCGCGAATGAAGGCAATGTGCTTCATGCGCCCATCGGTCAGGCGCTTCTGGAACGGCACGCTCAGCGCCTCGAAACGCTCGCAGGCGACCTGCACGTCTGGCACCGACACACACAAATGACCAAAGCCGCGCGGCTCGGCGTTGCCATGGTGATACTGGAATGCCTCGTCGCGCTCGGTGCCATGGTTGTGCGTAAGCTCCAGCACGCCGGGCTGGCCCAGCACCCATTGCAAGCGCTGCTGGTCGTCGTCGGGAATCACGGCGGGGTCCGCCGCCAGCACCAGGTAGACAATCGTAAATGCAGCCTCGGCAAAATCCTGCCGATGCACCGGCGTGAAACCCAGTACACGGGTATAGAAGTCCAGCGACTTGGTCAGGTCCTTCACACGGATCATCGTGTGGTTGAAGACGAAACCGTGGGTGGCGGCCTCCGGCTTGCTCACGCCGGGCATCTGAAGCAACGTAGATAGGGACATCGGGCTCTTCCGCAAAAACGAAGTACCCAGATGGGGGCCGCCTGTGCGAGGGCAAGCCCTGTGATTCAAAGCCATAACATCACGACATTTAGAATGAAGCCATGCGCGAGCCTCGACCCACACCATCGCTGCCGGTCGCCTCGGCCAAGCACCTTTCCATCACCGATGGGTTGGTCGTGCCGCGTCTTTGGAACGGGCTGATGAGGCGACATGTTGCTCGTCGTTCCTGCTCTCGCCGGGATGACGATCAAGATCAGGCTCTCCTTTGCCTTCCACTGCACCAACGACTTTGGATTCCCGCAGGCGCGGGAATGGCCGGTCATTCGAGGTCCTCATGAGCGACGCCCCTCAGCGTGTCCTGCTTGCTGGCGCCACGGGCCTCACCGGCGGCCATCTCCTGTCGTTGCTGCTGGAAGACCCGACGGTGGCTCATGTACTGGCCCCCACCCGGCATGCACTTTCCGCGCACCCCAAACTGGAAAACCCGGTGGGCATGATCGGGCACCTGGTGGCGCAGTTGCACGGCAACATCGACACCGCGTTCTGCTGCCTGGGCACCACCATTCGCCAGGCCGGTTCGCGTGAGGCGTTCCGCATGGTGGACTACGACCTGCCGTTGTCCGTGGGGCGCCACGCACTGGCACTGGGTGCACGCCACTATCTGGTCATGAGTGCCCTGGGCGCCGATGCCGGCTCGCGCGTTTTCTACAACCGCACCAAAGGCGAGCTTGAACTGGCCCTGCAGAAGCAAGGTTGGCCACGGCTGACCATCGTGCGCCCTTCGCTCTTGCTGGGCGCACGCCAGCGGCCACGCCTTGGCGAGGTGCTCGCCGCGCCCTTCTCACGCTTCCTGCCGGGCCGGTGGCGAGGCATTGAGGCACAGACCGTGGCACGGGCACTGTGGCGCCTATCCAAGGCGCCAGGCAGCGGCTTGCGCGTGGTCGAATCGGACGAGCTGGCCGAACTGGGCGCGTAACGGCTTCGCCGCACAGGCTTCAGCTCCCACGCATCATCCCTTCGGCTAACGGCGCATAAAAAAAAGGCCGCCCCAGGGGCAGCCCTTTGACTGGCGGAGATACCGCAATCAGCTGCTGGCCAGCGCACCCGGACGCTTGGCGCCGGCAAAGCGCTGCGCCCAGTACGACTCGTCGAGGCTGTCCACGCGCACCGTCTTGCCGCGCGAGGGCGAATGAATGAACTGGCCGTTGGCAATGTAAATGCCCACGTGCGAGATGCGACCCTGACCGCGCTTGCCGGCGGTACGGAAGAACACCAGATCGCCCGGCTTCATGTCGTCGCGGCTCACCTTGAGGCCAGCGAGGAACTGCGAGGCCGAGTTGGTCGGCAGCTCCATGCCTACGGCATGCGCGAACACGTAGCGCACGAAGCCGCTGCAATCGAAACCCGTGGAAGGATCGCGGCCGCCGCGCACATAGCGAATGTCGCGCAACTGCATGGCCAGGCCGATCAGGGTCTTGCGCAGGTCGGAGGTATCGGCGGCGAGGGCGGCAACCGCGCTACCGGCAACACCGTTGCTCGGCATGCCATCGGCGTCCATGTCGTCATCCTCGCTACCCCAGCCCGCGGGCTTGGTCGCGACAGGCGCGCTGCTCGCCAGGTGGGTCGGCACGGCGGCCTGGGCCAGGCTGGCGGCCGGCGAGAACACAGCGAGCGACCCCATCAGACTGGGAGCGGCGACGGCGCTGGCGGTCGGCGTGGAGGCCTTGCCAGCGCCCGTGAGCGGTTCAGCGAAGAGCGGAAGGGAGAAGAGCGTTGCACCAGCAAGCGCAGCAGCGGCGAAGAATCGCTTCGTTGGCATGTGGGACAAATCCCTTTGCAGTTCGTGAATTGAGCCGCCGAAAGGGCTGGCGGCCGTGAGTAAGTCGTGAACTTAGCAAAGGGATCTCGATCGTTTGTTGCGATGGGGTTAACTGAACCCTGTCGTTTCAATATTTGGCACGACCTATGCATTTCAATCAAGTTATTGTTTTTATTATTGAAATATACCTGACTTGATTACTTTTTGATCAATTAATGAACCAATTATTAGATTCGGTAGCGTATGTTTCAGGCGATTCTGTGACGTACGCCAAAGATGGCCGTACCTACGCGTATGTCCGTGGCGCCCTCGGCGATGGCCAGGGGAAAGTCCCCGCTCATGCCCATGGACAGTCGTGGCAAGGCATGCCCCCGTCGCTCCTCGGCCTCTCGCAGCTCGCGCAGGCGGCGAAAGCAGGCTCGCACCTTCTCCGGGTTCTCCGACTGCACTGCCATGGTCATCAGCCCCCGCACGCGCAACGTGTCGAAGGCAGGCAAAGCGTCGAGCAACACAGGCAGTTCATCGGGCGCCACGCCTTGCTTGCTGTCTTCGGGAGAAGTCTTCACCTCCACCAGCACGTCGATGCTGCGTCCTTCCATAGCCAGGCGACGATGCAGGGCCTCGGCCAGATCGAGGCGATCCAGCGACTGCACCTCGCTGACCAGTCGCGCCACATCCTTGGCCTTGTTGGTCTGCAGGTGACCGATGACCACCCATTCGATCGGTAAGTCGGCCAACGATGCTGCCTTGCTGCGGATCTCCTGCACCTTGTTCTCGCCAAAGCGCCGCAGGCCGAGCACCGTAGCCGCTCGCACCACGTCCGGCCCAAAGGTCTTGCTTACCGGCAACAGGGAAACCTCGGATGGATCGCGCCCTGCGGCATGGCAGGCGGCGTCGATCCGCGCGCGCACCTCCGCCAGGTTGGCGGCGAGATAGGCGTAGTCGGGGGACAAATCAGTCATGGCAGGCTCAGGCAACAACGCACCGCCAGGGTGTCGTGCCGGCGTACGCCGGCACCCAGAGTCCTCGCGGCGCGATCGGGCGCTGGGCCCCGGCCCATCGGCCGGGGCGACCTCACAATGCGCTTAGGCCTTGGCGGCTTGCGCGTGATGGCGGGCGACCACGTCGGCCACCACCATCGACACCTTCTTGCCGGTGGGAATGTGCAGGAACTCGTTCGGGCCATGCGCATTGGAATGCGGGCCGAGCACACCGGTGATGAGGAACTGCGCCTTGGGGAACTTCTCGCCCAGCATGCCCATGAAGGGGATGCTGCCGCCCTCGCCCATGTACGCCGCCGGTGCGCCGAAATAGGTCTGCGAAGCATGCGCGACGGCTTCTTCCAACCACGGCGACAGCTGCGGAGCGTTCCAGCCACTGCCGTCCTTCTCCAGCTTGAAGCTGACCTTGGCGCCGTACGGCGGGTCTTTCTCCAGCAATTGCTTGACGAACTGACCGGCCTTGGCACCCGACAGGGTCGGCGGCACGCGCAGGCTGAGCTTTACCGACGTCTTGGGGCGCAGCACGTTGCCGGCGCTTTCCAGCGGCGGCATGCCGTCCACGCCGGTCACGGCCAGCTGCGGGCGCCAGGTACGGTTGAGCACCAGTTCGGTGAGATCCTCGGTAACCGGATGCATGCCTTGCACGAACGGGAACTTGTCGTACACCGCAGTGCCGAGCACCTCGGCCGACTTCTTGGCCTGCTCGATGCGCTGCGCCGGAATATCGACGTACAGCTCTTTCGGCTTGATCGTGCCGGTTTCCGGATCTTCCAGGCGGCTGAGCAGTTCGCGCAGGATACGGAAGCTCGAAGGCACTACGCCGGAAGCGTCACCCGAATGCACGCCCTCCTCCAACACCTGCACGGTGAGCTCGCCGCCGGTCATGCCGCGCAGCGAGGTGGTGAGCCACATCTGGTCGTAGTTGCCGCAACCGGAATCCAGACACACCACCAGCGACGGATTGCCGATGCGGTCAGCCAGGTGATCCACGTAGTACGGCAGGTCGTAGCTGCCCGATTCTTCGCAAGCCTCGATCAGCACCACGCAGCGCGCGTGCGGAACGCCTTGCTCGCGCAGCGCGAGCAGCGCAGCGAGCGAACCGAAGATGGCGTAGCCATCATCGGCGCCACCACGACCGTAGAGCTTGTCGCCCTTGAGTACCGGCGTCCACGGGCCCAGGCCTTCGGCCCAGCCCGTCATTTCCGGCTGCTTGTCGAGATGGCCGTACAGCACGACGGTGTCATCGCCCGTGCCCGGCACTTCGATATAGATGAGCGGCGTGCGGCCTTCCAGGCGCACCACCTCCAACGTCGCACCCGGCAGGGCGGGCAGCTTTCCGCGCGCCCAGGTCTCCATCAGCTTGACCGCCGCATCCATGTAGCCGTGCTCCACCCACTTGGGATCGAACATAGGCGACTTGTTGGGAATGCGGATGTATTCCATCAGCTGCGGCACGATCTCGTCGTCCCAAAGGCCGCTGATGAAACGGCTGAGGCGAGCGGTATCCATGAGGCGACTCCTACAACGGTGGGAAAGGCGGAATTGTATCAGCGCCGGCCGGGCGCCCGCCTCAGCCGACAGGGCTTGCGCCTTTGGCAGAGCCAACGTGCGCAGCAACCCTACCTGCTAGCACCCCCGCCACCGACTGTCGCGAGCCGCGCACCCGCGCACAGTCGCCGTGCGGACGCAGCCGCGCCGCATCCACGATCTGTTGGGAGGCTCTTTATGCGCAATACCTTCGCGATTCTGCTGCTCGCCCTCTCCATGCTCCTGCCCGCCTGGGCGTCCACCCCGGTGAACATCAACACGGCCGACGCCGCCACCATCGCCCACGCGCTGGATGGCGTGGGCCCCAGCAAGGCGGCCGCCATCGTCGCGTGGCGCGAGGCCAATGGTCCGTTCAAAAACGTGGAGGACCTCGGCCAGGTCAAGGGCATTGGCCCGGCCACGCTGGAGCGCAATCGCACCGCGATTCTGCTGAGCGATGCGGGAGCCGAGGCCAAGCCGCATGCCGCACCAGCCGCCGCGCCAGCCAAGCCCAAGGCCAAGCCCGCCAGCGCACCGGCCAAGCACGAATAATCAAACCCGTCAGAGACTTGCGTTTAGTAAAGCATCCGACCGGGGTCTGGCAACCCCGGCCGGATGGGCCTACACTCGGCCGCCTTGCCGGGTGTTAGGGCTGCCATGATCGTTCCGCGTTACCGCATCGCCGCATCGAAAATCGTCGGCGCGGGCCAGGGGCTATTTCTCGAAGAGAGCGTTGACGCGGGACACATCGTGACCGCGCCTGACGCCATTGAGCGCACCTACCGCTATGACGAACTGATGGGCTCGCCCGAGCTCTCTCAGCAACTCTATGCGAGCGCACGCTGGTTCGAGGATCGCTACACCGTTTCGCCGGATTGGCCGGACGAGTGCTACATCAATCACAGCTTCGATCCGACCGGTCTATGGCACCTGGGTTTCGTGTTCGCCACACGCGACCTGCCTGCCGGCACCGAAATCACCGTGGACTACCGGCACCTTCTGCCGCCTGGTGAAGAGGAAGCGTTCGTGGATACCGCCACCGACCAAAAGATCGTCGGCCTGCCGTGGAAGGAGAGCCTGGCCCTAAGTACGCGTGCGCTGGCGACCCTGCTCGATGGCACCCGCCTTGCTTGATGAAGCCCATGATCGAGATCCCCGTCATTGAAACCGCGCGCCTTCGTCTGACGGCGCTGGCCGAGCGCCACTTCGACGACTACGCCGCCATGTTGGCCGACCCGCTGAGCACACGCTGGGTCGGCGATGGCCAGCCGCTAGACCGCACCAACGCGTGGCGCTCGCTCGCCATGCTGATCGGCCACTGGCAACTGCGTGGCTACGGCATGTGGGCTCTGGAGCTGAAGGAAAACGGGCAGTTCATCGGTCGTGCCGGCCTGATGAAGCCCGAAGGCTGGCCCGACCTGGAGCTGGGCTGGATGCTCAAGCCGGAATTCCGCCACCACGGTTACGCCACCGAAGCCGGCCAGGCCGTACTGGATTTCGCCTGGCATGCCCTCAACGCACCGCGCGTGATCAGTCTGGTGAAGATTGGCAACGAAGCCTCCGACCGCGTGGCCGAACGGCTAGGCGGCGAACACATCGAAGACATGGATTTCTTCGGCGCACACAATCATGTGTTCGCCTATTACCCGCCCTGCCCGCAGCAACGCCGCGCTTTCGCATGAGCCGGCTCAGCCGCCTGCCAGCGGAACGCTTGCGCGGCCGGCCATGCCCGGAAGGTGGCGCGGTGATCACCGAGATCGCCAGCGGCCCCACCAGCGAGAGCTGGCAGTGGCTGTTGAGCATGGTCGAGGTTAGCGAGCAGATTCGCTTTCCGGCGCATACGGATATGCGGCGTCAGTTTGTGCCGCTGGACGGCCCCGTCGACATTCGCTTCGCCGATGGCCGTACGCAGCAACTGGCACGGTTTTCGATCGCCGAGTTCGACGAAAACAACGCACCGGAAACCTGCAGCGCCGCAACACCTACGCGTACCTTCAATCTCAAGCTAAGACAAGAAGCACAGGGCGAGCTGATTGCTCGCCCGCTGCGCGGCACCATGGTGCTGCTGGCGCCGCAGGGCTGGCGCTGGTTCCTCTGCTTGTTGTCCGGGCATGCGGACGTCTACACCGATCATCGTTCACAAGCGCTCGCACCCGGTGACATGATCTGGATCGACCCCATCGCCGGACACCCCGTGCGCCTGGAGGGTGCCGGCGAGCTGGTACTGGTGCGTCTGCCCAGCCACTGACCGCGTACGCGGCGCGCCATCACCCCAGGCCAGAGCGACGCGCGCCACCCACCGAGCGTGCCACTTCGGCCAGCGCGAACAGCCTGGCGATACGTGTCCAACCCAAAGCGATCACCGTGGCCTGTGTCAGCACAAAACCCCAAGCCAGGCCCTGCGTACCCACCGCCAAGGTGCGCGTACGAGCGAGCCCGAGCAACAGCGCTATCCCAAAGCCAAGCGCGCTGATCAGCACGTAAACGAGCACACTGGTGAAGGGGCGGCGCAGCACCTGCTGCAATCCACGCCACATGGCCACGGTCGCGGCACGCAAGTTGCCATCGGCGATAAAGGCTGCGCGCGCCGACTCGACCCAAAGCTGCGCCGCCACCACGACGGCACCTGTCAGGTACCACGCCAGATGCGCAGCCTCGGTAGCCTGCGACTCCAGCACAGCCAAGTCCGCGCGATCGTCGGCGTGGTCCAGCCCCAACGACGCGAGATACGCGGCCAGCGCGTAGATCGGCAATGCCCACAGCAGCAGGCGAAACATGCGACCGTACTCCACCAGGCCACCTTGTAGCAGCGCGCTAAAGCCAAGCGCTCGCCCCGCGCGTCCGCTGGCCACCACCATGCCTTGCAGCCAGGGCAGCAACAGCACGGCGAGCAAGGCACTCGCCAGCAACGCGCCATGCACGAGGCCATGCTGCCGGCCCAGCGCGTTCGCTACATCGCTGAACATCATCAGGTCGAACGCACGCGCCCAGGCTTGCGCATGCGTGGAATGATCCACCAGCGCGCCAAGCGCCTGGCGAAACGGAATGGCTGCCACCAGCGCAGGTATCAACAACATCAACGTCCACAGCAACAACAGCCGCCACTGCAGGGCGAGAAAGGGCGCGCGCAGCACGTTACCCATATCCACGCGGCGGGAAGATTTGTAGGCCATCACAGGGTCACCAGGAATGCGTAGAACGCTTGCAGCAGCGCTGCGATATCCGCCGTCCAGCGACGCGAAGCAACGGGCTCGGCCTTGTCGGTGAGGCTATCGTTGAGCTTGTCGGCATCGAGCAGGATCTTCCGCTCGGGATCGAGTTCTGCCGACACCACCCTGGTCGGCCGGGTGAAGACAAAACGCGCCCAGCGCCGATCATCGTCCCAATGCACATCTTCATGGCTGCCATCGGCGAACGTTACCCGCAGCACTTGAGGCACCGGCGCGCCTTCGCGCACCACGGTAACGGTGCCGCGCCAAGGGAATGGCCCAGGCTTGCCGTTGCCGTCCTGCGGGTGAGCCTTGCGCCAGTTCGCGCGCTGTCTGTCCACCTGTGCGTCGCGGTCGTCCGCGGTGTACTCCAGGCGCTCGCCCTGCCTTGCCCAATTGCCGGCCAGCGGCAGCACTTCCTGGTTGTCGATCGAGGCCACGCGGTCGTCGATGCGTGCCGTGCCATAGATGAACTGGTCGAAGATCTCGTTGACCGCACGCGCGTCGCCCGACACGTCGATCAAGGTGGCGCGCAGATCGGCCACCGACGGATGGCGGAAATGCCAGCGCCGATAGTACTCGCGCATGGCGCGCTCCATCACTGGCTTGCCCAGCCGCTCTTCCAGGTCGTGCATGGCGGTGGCGGTGCGCGCATACACCGTGCCATAGCTGGAACTGGAATAACGATCCCAACTGTTTTGACCCAAAGGGTCATAGGGACGACCAAGGCCCGCCGTGGCCCGCTCGTAATGAAAGACGTCCATCGACGGCGTGATGCCGGCACGCCGCAACCAAGTGCTTGGCACCAGAATGCGCTGATCGCGCTCGCGCAACATGCGCTGATCCCAGTACTCGTTCATGCCCTCGTCGAGCATGGGTTCCTCGAATTCATTGGAAGCCAGCAGGCCATAGAAATAGCCGTGACCGAATTCGTGGATGGTCACGAAATCGATGTTCCACTGATCCATGGTCTGCGCATCAATGCTTGCGTAGCCTTCCGCGGTAAAGAAGGTCGGGTACTCCATGCCGCCCGCTTCCTGCGCGTTGAAGGGCGGCACCACAGCCGTCACCGTGCGATAGGGGTAGGCACCCAGCGTGTTGGAAAAGTAGCTGAGCGAATCGAGCGTCGCCTTGAGCACGGGCGCAGCACTGGCCTTGTACTCAGGCGGATAGATCACACGCACCGCCACCTTCGGGCTGCCCGGCCCCTGCCAGCTCGCATCCAGAGTTTGATAACCCTTGGCCGCAACCCAGGCGAAATCGTGCACGTCGCCCTGCTGATAGTGGTAGGTGGTCTTGCCGCCTGTTTGTTCGGTCTGCCCCTGCAGCTCGCCCACGGCTCCTACGGTGTAGTCGGATGGCACCGTCAGGCGCACGTCGTAGCTGCCGAAATCCGCATAGAACTCGCTGTTGAAATGGAACTCGTGTGCGTTCCATTGGACCTGCGTGGCGCCGCGCTCACCAGGCAACTCAAGCACCGCGATCTTGGGAAACCACTGCGCGACCAGGTTGAAGTTGCCCCACCAACCGGTACGCTCCACCACGCGCGGCAACTGACTGATGAAGTCGATATCCAGCGTGAGCGTTCCGCCAGCCGGCACCGGCTCGGCCAAGTCGACGCGCACCACGGTCTGATCCGTCGCGGGGCCACCATCGGGCTGCACGAAACGCCATGTCAGCGCCGCGCTGCCTTGCTGCACGCTCTTGAGGTCCACCCAGCCCCACTCGCCCTTTTTGAGGGAGGCCGCGCCGCGCGAGTGACCGTGGGCGGTAAGCACGCTGCGCTCGGTGAAAAACGTGCTGCCTTCGTTCTGGAACGCGTTGAGATACAGATGCAAATAAACGCGATCGACCGGCTGGTTGCTGCGATTACGCCACTGCAATTGCTCGCTGCCCGCAACGCGATGACGCTCGACATCCAACTCGGCATCGATCCGGTAGGCCACCACGCGGTCGGACAGCGTGGACTCCTTGCCGGTGCGCACGCCACCCCAGGCGTCGACGGCGCTAGGCTCGCGGGGCGCGGATGCGTGGGCTTTGGCCAGCGGAATCTCCGCCACGGTAGGCGGCGGGGCAGACGTTGCCGCCGGCGCCGGCTGCTGCGCAAAGGTGAGGCAACTCCACGCCAGGCACCCGATGGCGGCCAGCCAGCGGCCGGCCTTGCTCCCTTTCTGCATCCCCATGCACCCCTCCCCCAAGGAAGGTCCAGCGTGAGGCATCCCTGTGCCGCACCCTATAGGCCAAAAGTCACGCCATGTGTCATCGGAAAGCCCAACCGCGGACTACTGTGATTTCGACGAACTCAATACACATCGCGCCGATAACGGCCCTGCTCCCGCAGGCGTTCCACCTGATCGTCACCAAGCACGTCGCGCAACACACGATCCACGCCGGGGGCCATGCCTTCCAGGCTTCCACATACATAGATCGCGGCGCCGTCCGCGACCCAGGCCTTGAGTGTGTCCGCGGCTTCGCGCAAGCGATCCTGCACGTACACTTTGCCTTGCGCATCGCGGGACCAGGCCAGATCCAAGCGTTCCAGATGACCTTGTTGGTGCCAGGACAAGATGTCGTCGCCATAGTGGAAATCGAGCGCCACCTGGCGCTCGCCAAACAACAGCCACAGGCGCGAGCGCCCCTGCGCGATGCGCGCCTTGATCAAGGCGCGCAAGCCGGCCAGGCCAGTGCCGTTGCCGATCAACACCAAGGGCACCTCAGCGTGAGGCGCACGAAAGCCGGGGTTGGCGCGGATACGCAAAGCTATGTCGCCGCCCACCTCGGCGTGTTCGGTCAACCAACCGGACCCCAGACCCAGGCTGCCATCGCCGCGCTGCATGCGGCGCACCAGCAGATGCAGGCCGCCATCCGCAGGTACCGAGGCGATCGAATACTCGCGATGTGGCAATGGCAGGAGGCTCGGCACCCATGAAGACGGCGCGGCACCACGCACCGCTTGTGGTGCAGGCCACTGGCTGCCCGCCAGCCATTCGCGCAGCGCCACTGTGCGCCCCTCATGCGTCACCGGCACATCGCCCGATTGGCCGGCTTCGTCCAGCCAGTGTTCCAAGGCTTGCGGAGCATGTCGCGGGCCAATCTCCACCAGGTCGCCGGCCTGCCACGACAATGCGCCATCGATGGGCTGCAAGGCCAGGTGAAAGCACGCGCCGCCGGTGCTGTGCGGATTGAGCAATCGACGCTCGACCAGTTGCCAGCGCTCGTAGTCGGGGCGTTCCCAATCGGGCATGTCCGCTGCGCCCGACACGACCGAAAGATGATGTTGCCAATGACGCAGCGCCGCCGCGTCGTTGTTGTCCACGTCCACCGTATCGAACCAGGGCGTGGCGCCGCCTTGATGCAACCAATGTTCGAGTTGCCGGGCGAATCCGCAGAAGTGGGCGTAGTCGCGATCGCCCAACGCCAGCAAGCCATAGCGCAGCGATGCCAGCGCCTGCGGTGCGCGCATCTGTTGGGTCACAAAGGTGGCAGCGCTGTCGGGCGCATCGCCCTCACCCGTGGTGCTGACGATGAACAGCACACGACGCAGGCGCTGCAGCGTCGCCTGATTCAACGCGCCGAGTTCGACAAGCCGTGCAGTCACCCCGGCCTGCTGCAAGCTGGAAGCCGTCTGCAACGCGTACTGGGCGGCGGTGCCCGTCTGGCTGGCAAAGGCGATCAGCATTTCGTCGTCATGCACCGCAGACTGCGCCTGAGCCCTCGACGTGCTTCGGCGCGCGACCACCCACAGGGTGAAGGCCAGCCATGTACCGACGACAGCGGCAGCGCCCAACGCGCGGCCAGCATCGGGGTGGGGCCATGTGCCTTCGGCGGCGTGCCACGCACCAAGGCACGCCAGCAACAAAGCCAGCACCGCACACAACAGCACGTTGCCCCAGGCCGGGCGCGGCCGCATCGAAGCCATGAAACTACCCGGCCAAGGCGTCGGCGAATGCAGGCGACAGTCGCTCTTCGAGACCGCGCTCGCCATGCAGGAGGAACAACACCGCGAGCCCGCGCTCACGCGCATAGGTCAAACCATCGTCAGGGCCAAGTACCGTCATCAAGGTACCGAGCGGGTCCGCGTGCAGGGCCTTTGCGGCCAGCACGCTCACCGAGGCCACGCGGTGTGGCACGGGCTCGCCGGTGCGCGGATCGATGTGATGGGAATAGCGCCGCCCGTCGGCCTCGAACTGGCGCCGATAGTTGCCTGAGGTGGCGATGGCGCGCCCACTCAGCGTAAGCACCTGGCTGAGTTGATCGAGGCGCTCCACCGCGCCCATGGCCGCACCAGGGCGTTCGACGCCGATGCGCCACGGCGAACCATCGGGTTTGCGCCCCTTGCCTTTGAGTTCTCCGCCCACCTCGACCAGCCACGCTTCCACGCCCAGGGCATCGAGCGCATGCCCGACCTGATCGACCGCGTACCCTTTGGCGATAGACGACAAATCCAGATACGCACCGCCTGGCTGATACAAACTGTGCGTCGCCGCATCCTGCTGCAGGCGCACCCAACCAATGCGCTCGCGCGCACCGCGCACCTCCTCGGGTGAGGGCGGTGCCTGGCGCGCAGCATCGGGGCCAAAGCCCCACAAGTTCACCAGCGGGCCCACCGTGGGGTCATAGGCGCCGCCACTGTCGCGGGCAAGTTGCAGCGCATGTGCGATCACTTCAAAACATTCGGTCGGCAACACATGCCATGTGCGTGGCGGCGCCTGATTGAAGCGAGACAACGCGGACTGCGGCTTGTACGTACTCATCTGGCCATCGATGCGATCGAGCGTGCGTTGCACGTTCTCCTGCACCTCTCGCAACGCGAGCCCGATGGGCAGCACCGCCCGCACGGACCAGGTGGTGCCCATGGTGTCGCCGTGCCAGGCATGCACAGCGAGGTTCGGCAGCGCGGACATCAAAGCAGGCCCTCGACTGCGCGCATTACTGCGGCAGCACTTCCAGCGTGGCCGAGTAGGACAGGCGTCGCTGCTTGGCCGGCTTGGTACTGGCTTTGTCGTCCTGCGTGCTGGCGTTGATCCAGTACATGCCGGCATGGGGCCAGTTCAGACTGAACTTGCCGTCCTTTCCAGTGGTGACGTCCTGCTCTTCCTGCGCGTTGCGGTAACGCGTTTCGCCCGCAATGGCCACCACCTTGAGGCCTGCGGCCGGCTTGCCGTCGAGCAGCAACTGGAACGTGGCCGGTTCACCGGCCGCCAGATCAGTGAACTGCGTTACCGGCACCAACTCCAGCCCCTTGCCGATGGGCTTGAGCGCCGCATCACTGGGCTTGCCGTTGGTCACGAAGGTTTCCACGCGATTGATCGACTCAGACACGTCCACGTTCTTGGCCCCGGCCGGCAATGCCTTGGTCAGCTCGGTGGCATCACCGCGCCAGCGCTTCTTCTCGCCGTTGATTTCGTAGTTCGCGAACAAGCCGGCATTCACCACCGCCACCTTGTAGGTACCGGGCTGGGTGAGGTGCACATCGAACACGCTGCGATACTGACCCGTCACGCCATGCTCGGCCTGCACGGCATTGCCGTCCGGCGCGGTAATGCTCACGCGATCCAAGGCGACCGGCATGTGGTCGGGATAAAACAAGTCGTTGGAGACGGCCGCGTCCACCGTCACCCACGGATCGGCACCAGATACGTTGGTGGCCGAGGGCACCAGCCACATCTTGTGTGCCTGCGCCGCCAGCGGCATCGACAGGGCCAGCGCCAGCGCGCTCCATTTCAAGGTCTGCTTGATCATGCTTGGGACTCTCCGTGTTCAGGGGGCCAGGTCGAGTTTGATAGCGCCGAGTTCGCTGTTGCCCTTGGCGACCAACTGTTGCGGAGCGCTGGCCGGCCATGAGAACGGCACGCGGACTACCTCGCGGCCACCCACTTCGCGCGCGGCCTCCACCACCAGTTCGTACTTGCCGGCAGGCAGCTCGGTCAGCGGCGCCTTGCCTTCGTGGAAGCTCAGCTTCTGATCACCCGCCGGACGCGTGGCACCCGAAACGCCGTCGATCGGCATCGGCAGGTCGCGTCCACCGCGGCGCCACCATTGACGCAGCTCCGGCAGCCACTTGGTACCTGCGCCCTCCTTCGAATCCTTCTGCGCGTACCACACGGCCAGTTGCGCGGCCACGCTGTGGTCCTCGCGCTCGATCCACACCGCCGTATAGGGGCGGTGGTATTCGGCCACGTTCAACGACGGAATCTGCACCGTCACGTTCAGGTCGGCCGCCATCGCCGGCGTGGCGAGGAGCAATGCGGGCATGGAAAACATCAATCGACGCATGGGAGTCCCCGTCTAATGAATGAAGATCAAGGCCAGCACCAACGGCAGCAGCAAGCCGAAGGCCACCAACGGCCACGTGGCGCCGCGTTGGGCAGCGTGCATTTTCAACAGCAGTAAGCCGGTGACCGCAAAAATCACGCAGGCCAGCGCAAACACATCGATAAACCAGCCCCACGCCGCTCCGGCGTGGCGCCCCTTGTGCAGGTCGTTGAGGTAGGCAATGGCGCCACGGGTCGTGCGCTCGTACTCCACCTTGCCGGTTTCCCGGTCGATGCTGAGCCATGCATCGCCTCCCGGGCGCGGCATGGACACATAGATGTCGTCGCTGGACCAATCACCACTGCGCCCCGTTACGCTGACGTCGAGCGCGCCATCCACCCAATTGGCCACGGCTTGCGGCAAGGCGGCGCCCTTGCGCTCGTCCTCGCCCGCCAACATCGTGAGCAACGGCGCGGGTAGCTGTGCGTTGCGATGCACGGTCTGCGCCGTGGCCTCGATCTGGCCAGCGTGATTGAGCGTGAATCCGGTAATGGCGAACAGCAGCATGCCCACCAGGCACAGTGCGGAACTGATCCAATGCCATTGATGAAGCTGCTTGAGCCAAAACGCCCGTCGCGGGCCGGCCCGATGCGCTACTACGTTGTCGCGCGACTGCGCCGCTGGTTCCATGCCCGCCTTCTGTATGTCCAATGCGTGCGGGTACCCGCGGCGACCATGCAACGAAGCATCGAGCCTGCTGTCCCAGCACCGTGCCAGGGCGCTAAGCTGCCGACTTGGGCGGCCTTCCCTGACATGAAGCCGGGACTTTGCCACAAATGAGAATCAGTCGCAATTCAACCCTCGCCGCCCTTGTCGAGGCCCTCGCCCACGATGGCCCACTCCAACGGAAGACTGCATGCGTATTTTGATTGCCGAGGATGACCCCTCCATTGCCGCTGGCGTGAGCGCCTCGCTGCGCCAGGGTGGTCACGCCGTGGATTGCGTGGCCGATGGCGCCAAGGCCGATACCGCCCTGCGCGACACGCCCTACGACCTGCTCATCCTGGACCTTGGCCTGCCCAACCTGGATGGCACGGACGTACTGCAGCGCCTGCGCAAACGCGGCACCGGCCTGCCGGTGCTGGTGATCACCGCCCGCGAAGGCCTGCGCGAACGGGTTCGCGTGCTGGATCTTGGCGCTGACGATTACCTGGTAAAGCCCTTTGCCCTGGCCGAGTTCGAGGCACGCGTGCGCGCTCTGCTGCGCCGCTACACGGCGCAAGGCGCACCGGAAATGGTCCTCGGCAAGCTTCGGCTGGATCTGCCCGGCCATCGTGCCTGGGTCGGCGACGCACCGCTCGAACTCACCGCACGCGAGTTCGGCCTGCTCGAAGCCCTGGCATCGCGCCCCGACCGCGTCACCAGTCGTGCGCAACTCGTCGAAGCGCTGTGCAGCTGGGACGAGGAGCTGACCGACAACGGCCTGGACATCGCCATCTACCGCCTGCGTCGCAAGCTGGTCGACTCCGGCACGCAGGTTCGCACCATCCGCGGGCTCGGCTACCTGCTGGAAGAGGTCAAGGAAGGCAAGGAATCGAAAGCATGAGCGAGCCGGCACCCAAGCCTGCCCAGCCCTGGCTTTACCGCATGCTTGAGCCCGATGGACGGCCGAGCCTGCGCCGCCGCCTGCTGTCCTCGCTGCTGGTGCCGTTGATGGTGCTGCTGGTGATCGAAAGCCTGGTCACCTACGGTGGTGCGCTGATCTACTCCAATCATGTGCACGACCGTGACCTGGCCGATGACGCCACCACCCTGGCGCAAATGCTCAGTCAGGAAAACCTCGGCGGGCAGATCTCGCCGCAGGCGCGCTTTCTGCTGGAGTACGCCCCGGAAGGCCACAACTATTTCAATGTGAGCAGCCAGCGCCATGGCTTGCTCGCGGGTTCGCCCGAGCTGCTACCCGCCGCTGCCAGCGGCGTCGAAGACGGCGAACCAACGCTCTACACCACCACCATAATCACGCCCAACCAGAAGCGTCGCGAACTGCGCGCCGCCACGGTGCGCATTCCGAACCTGCACGACCCCAGCGACCAGCTCACCGTGACCATGGCGGAGACGCTTCGTGACCGCCACCAACGCGCGCGCGAAATCCTGCTGCTAAGCATTCCGGCCCAAGCCATCCTGATCGCCAGCGTGTTCATGCTGGTGCTCTACGGCGTGCGCGTAGGCCTGCGTCAACTCGATCCGCTGACCGCGCGACTGGCCGCGCGCGAACACGACCTCGCACCCATCGGCGATGCCGACGTGCCCGTGGAAATTCTCCCGCTCACACGTACCATCGACGGTCTGTTCGCGCGCCAACGCGGCATGCTGGCGCTACAGGAGCGCTTCATCGCCGACGCAGCCCATCAGCTGAAGACGCCGCTGGCCGGCTTGCGTGTACACGTGGAGCGCGCCGAGGCCGACCCCAGCAAAGACACCGTGGCCGATTCCCTGCAACACATATCGCGCTTGACCCAACGCGCCAGCCGCACCTCCAGCCAATTGCTGGCACTCACCCGCGCGCAGTCGCCCGAGTTGAACGACAGCAGCCCCCTGTGCCTGCTCGATCTGGCGCACCTGGTGCCCGAACTGGTGGGCCTACGCGTGCACGACGCGATCGACGCGGGCGTAGACCTGGGCTACGAAGGTCCTGTCCAAGGCCATGTGTGGATCGACGGTGATCGCCATTCCTTGCAGGAGTTGCTCGACAACCTGATCGACAACAGCCTGCGCTACGGCGGACGCGACAGCCTGGTTACGGTAAGCCTTACCGAACAGGCGGGCCGCGCCTGCCTGGCGGTGGAGGATAACGGCCCCGGCGTACCGCCCGCCTTCCTCGAACGCCTGGGCGAGCGATTCTTCCGCGTTCCGGGTATTACCGAGGAAGGCACTGGCCTGGGCCTGGCCATCGTGCAACGCATCGCCGAACGTCACCACGCGCGCGTGCGCTATCTGTCCGGCAGCGGTGGTGGCTTGCGTGTGGAGGTGGTGTTCCCGCCCGCGCGCACGTCGCGCACGAACGATTAAGCAAGCAGGTGCGCGCAGGACGCGGCCTGGACGCTCCGGAATTTAAGATTGCTCCGATGGACCCAAGACACCGCATGAGCGATTGTGACCCTTCCGAATCGATGCTGCGCACCTGCGCAGTCATCGCGTTTTGATCCTGTCACTCACTGCGCGAACGATCCTGAGGTAGCTCCCCAGGCATGTGAAACGGTGCGGCACAACGCCCCTGCCGCCGACAGGGAAACCCCTGCGCCTCCATGCCATGAAACGACATCCGCTCCGCCCCGTGTGGCGGCACGACAACGCACTATTTCGCCGAACGGCGATTGAGCTCAGCCGCGACCCGCGGCTGATCACTCACCTGCCGCGACTCGCCATCAACGACCCATCGCCCGACGTTCGTCGCGCCGCGTTAGAACGCTGCCAGGATCTGGTCGCTGCCCAGCACATGGCGCAGAACGACACCGACGATGCCAACCGGGTCCACGCGCGACGACTCTATGTCGCCCTGATGGCCGGCACGCATCGCAACGCCCCCTCCGTCGCGGACCGCCTGCGCCTGTTGCGGGTACAGGAAGATCCTGCACTGATGCTTCACCTGTGCGCTCACAGCCCTGACCAGGGCGTGCGAGAAGCTGCACTGAAGAAACTCGAAGCGCAGCTTATCGTACGCGGGCTTGGAGCCTCGACAGATGTAGACCGGATCGACGAAAGCCCCATCTTCAACAGGGCCCGATCACGTGCTCTGCTGCGGCGTGCGATCGTCACGGCCGCCTACCAGGTCGAAGCCGCACTGAAAGCTCACGACCATGTCGCTCTCGCGCCATGGATCGACGCCATGGAGCGCTTCCTGGTCGATTGGCCGGCACGTAGCGCCCTACCCCACGGTGTCGTGCGCGCGGGCCGCCTGCTGCTCGCGCTGCAAACACGCACACTGCCCGCTACATCGCCCGCCATCGGCATGCGCTCGCAACCACCGCCGCCGATCGTGCGGTTACCCACCCTCGCCCCCGACGCCCACGCGGCGTAACGGAGAAAGCCAAGATGTTCCAACGTAAACGCCCGACCGAACAACATGCCGAAGCCGCCGCCAGCCTAATTGCACAACACACGCAGATTCGCGGCGAAGTCGCTTTCGACGGCACGCTCTATCTCGAAGGCAACGTGGAGGGCGTGGTACATGCCAACGGCACGCACGCCTTGCTGACATTGGGGCCTCATGGCGTTGTCCACGGCGATATCCGCGTGCCCAGTGCCGTCATTCATGGCGAAGTGCGCGGCAACATACACATTGAAAATGCCTTGGAGCTGGCAAGCACCGCTCGCATCATCGGCGATGTCTACTATCGCAGCATCAAGGTCGCCGAAGGCGCACACGTGAACGGGCGCCTATGTCACCAGACGGCGCCGTCCACTGAGGCACCCGCCATGCTCCATAGCGAGAGCACTCCACCGCCGGCCGCGCTGAGTGCGAACCACGAGAACGCGAGCGACATGCCCGACACCATGATCATCGATTCGGCGAGCGCGCCTGAGCACGCATCCAACGAATCCCGACACGACCGCCAGCGTCGCCGCGCCGCCAAGTAAGGGGACGATACAAAAAAACGGCGACGCATGAGCGTCGCCGTTGTCACACATCCCCTGCATGGGAACTACTCGAGACAAACCGTGCAGCAGCGCGGCGGAGCCAAAGGCCCCGCCGCAGCGCCTTACATAGCCTTCTTGGCCTTGGTCAGCAGCTGGTCGAGCAGCGCGATGGCCAAGTCGATTTCTTCGTGCGTGATATCCAGCGACGGCGCGAAGGTGATCACGTTCTTGTACCAACCACCCACGTCGAGCACGAGGCCGATCTTCTTGCCGTTGTGCTCCAGGTCGCCGGCCAGGCCGATGTCGACCATCTTGTCCAGCAGCGCCTTGTTCGGCGTGAAGCCGTCCTCGGTGCAGATCTCGGCGCGCATGGCCAGACCCAGGCCGTCGACGTCGCCGATTTCCTTGTGGCGCTTCTGCAGGTCGCGCAGGCCTTCCAGGAAGTGGGCGCCCTTCTTCGGCACGCTGGTCTCGTAGTCCAGCTCGTAACCCATCTTGATTACTTCCAGACCCAGCGAGGTGCCCAGCGGGTTGGAGTTGAAGGTGGAGTGCGTGGAGCCCGGCGGGAAGATGGTCGGGTTGATCATCTCTTCGCGCGCCCACAGACCCGACAGCGGGTTGAGGCCGTTGGTCAGCGCCTTGCCGAACACGATCACGTCCGGCGTCACGCCGAAGTGCTCGATCGACCACAGCTTGCCGGTGCGCCAGAAACCCATCTGGATTTCGTCGACCACCATCAGGATGCCGTACTGGTCCAGCACCTTCTTCAGGTCCTTGAAGAAGTTCATCGGCGGCACGACGTAGCCGCCCGTGCCCTGGATCGGCTCGACGTAGAACGCGGCGTATTCAGCCTGATTGACCTTGGGGTCCCACACGCCGTTGTATTCGGTTTCGAACAAGCGGGCGAACTGGCGCACGCAAGCGTCCGAGTACTCTTCCGGCGTCATGCCCTTCGGGCGACGGAACGGGTACGGGAAGGGCACGAACATCGCGCGCTCGCCAAAGTGGCCGAAGCGACGACGGTAGCGGTAGCTGGAGGTGATGGACGACGCGCCCAGCGTACGGCCGTGGTAGCCGCCCTCGAACGCGAACATCAGGCTCTTGCCGCCGGTGTAGTTGCGCACCAACTTGAGCGAATCCTCAACCGCCTGCGCACCACCCACGTTGAAGTGCACGCGGCCCTTGAGGCCGAACTTCTGCTGCGCGTCGACCGCGATGGTCTTGGCCAGCTCGATGCGGGTCTGGTGCAGGTACTGGCTGGCCACCTGCGGCAGGATATCGATCTGACGCTTGAGCGTGTCGTTAAGGCGCTGGTTGCCGTAACCGAAGTTCACGGCGGAGTACCACATCTGCAGATCGAGGAAGCGCGTGCCGGCCGTGTCGATCATCCAGCTGCCTTCGCCGTGACGGAAGATCTTCGGCGGGTCGACGTAATGCACGGTGTCGCCGAACGAGCTCCACTCGGCCTCATCGGCCAGCAGCTGCGCATCGGGGATCACGACGCCAGCGTTCTTGTCGTAAGCGTTCATTGGGGGAAATCCGAAAACTGAGGGAAAGTGGGGTGAGCGGGCGCGGCGCCCGCTCGGTTACGAGGCGATCGCCAGCGAAGGTGCGGGCGTCTGCTCAGCCAGCAGGCTGCCATCGAGCAGGCGCGGCAGCAGTTCCAGCGCATCCTCGAAGCCGGTGATCGGCATATAGGGGATGCCCGCGGCACGGCAGTGCTCGATCAGGCGATGCTTGGCAAACACGAAATCCACGCGGTCGGCGGCGCAGAAATCCGACGCGCCATCGCCGATCAGCAGGGTCTTGGTGCCACCCTTGCTCGCCTGCGCGGCGACGGCGCACTTGCAGGTGCCGCTGCGGCAACCCTCGGCCTGGAACGGCGAGGTGAGCTGCCACTGGCGCGGCGGCGTGGCCGGCGCCAGGTGGTTGGCGGCCAGCGGCAGGTCGTCCAGGCCGTAACGACCCAGGATCTTGTGGATGGCGTAGTCCAGGCCGTCGCTCACCACGCGGATCGGCGTGGACAGCTCGCGCGTCTTCGCCACGAAAGCCGGGAAGGCATGGTCGATCCACAGCGAGCCCAGGTGCTTGTCCAGCTCGGCCTGGGTCATGTCCAGCAGGCCCACTTGGCCCGTCATGCATTCGCGCGAGCCGATGCGGCCAGCGCGCCAATCCTGCTCGAGCGTCTCCCAGCCGGGGCGGCCGAAGCGGTCAAGCAGCGAGTCGATCACGTCCTCGACCGAGATGGTGCCGTCGAAGTCGCAGAGAATGGTCCAGCCAGTCACTAGGTGAAGCTCCGCATTGCAGGATGGCAACACGATAGGGACCTACCCCTTTCGGCCTCCTTTCCTTTTCCGAAAGAAACTGCGTAAACCTCAGGCGAACCTCAGGAATACCCCTTTACTAAGCCATCCGAAGGGCTGCTCCGGTATGCTTGGGCACTTCTTGGCGCTGTCGCCGGTCACAAGCTCACCCCAACTTGTCACCTGAACGTTCAGGATATTCGTGTTTCAGCGTCGAAATTACCCGGAATCGTCGAACATGGAAGCTGCACCCACCCGGCTACGCCCCCTGCTCTCCAGGGTGCTGATGGCCTGGGGACTGGCGACGTTAGCGGGATGCTCCGTAGCCCCGCTGCCCGATCTCAAGCCCCCTGTGCCCGAAACTTGGCGCAATGCGCCGGCTGGCGTGGCGCCCCCCACGGCCGACCTGCACGGCTGGTGGCAGGCGCTGGGCGACCCGGAGCTGAACGCACTGGTAGACCGCGCCCTGCAAAGCAACCTTGACGTGGCGCAAGCCGCCGAACGCCTGCGCGCCGCCCGCACCCTCAATCGGCACTCGCACGACCCCTACCTGCCCTCCCTGCACGGCCGCACCAACGACGTGATCGACCCGGACACCACCGCGTCGTATTTCGTCGTGGGCTTCGATGCCGTGTGGGAGCTCCCCCTGTTCGGCGCCTGGCAGAGCGCCAAGCGTGTTTCCCAGGGTCAACTGGATAGCGCCAACGCCGCCGTGCGCGGTGCGCAAGTGTCGCTGGTGGCCGAAGTGAGCCGCCGCTGGATCGAGCTGCGCTCGGCCCAGCAGCAAGCCCGCCTGCTCGGTGCCATTCGCGATGCCCAGCAAGAAAAGCTGCGCCTGCTAAAGGTGCGAGCCGGCTTGAACCTGGCGCCGCCCGCCGAAGTGGCTCGCGCCCAGGCCGAGCTGTTGCGTGCCCAGGCTGCGCTGGCCGAACCCCAGCAAGCCATCAACGCCAGCGCGCAGCAGTTGGCTGTGCTGCTTGGCCAGCCCGAGCCCGACCCGCAATGGCTGCAGCCCGGCGAGCAGCCACGGCTGGGCGATTGGCAACTCACCAGCGCCCCGGCCGACCTGCTGCGCGCCCGGCCTGAAATCGCCAGCGCCGAAGCCGAAGTGCTGCGCGCGGCGGGCGAACTGGGCATCAGCCGTGCGGATATCTACCCGCACATCGGCATTGGTTCATCGGTGCAGTGGTCGACCAACATCGCCGCCAATCACAGGGTACACACGGGCGAGGCCATTTATTCCACCGGCCCCATCATCGACGTACCTCTGTTCGATTGGGGGCAGCGCGTGGCCAACGCTCATGCCAAGGACCATGAGCTGAAAGCGGCCGTCCTGGCCTATCGCCAGGCGGTGCTGCAAGGCGTGGCCGAAGCGGAGACTGCCATGGGCGACCTCGCCCAGCTGCATGAGCGCGAGCAAACCACCATGCAGGCTGCCCAAGCCGTGCAGACCAGCGTAGACGCGCAACGCAAACGGGCCGAACTCAAGCTCAGCAGCCCGCTGGATCTGCAGGACGGGCTCATCGAGGGTCACAAGGCCGAGCTGGATGTGGTGAGCGCCGTCGCCGCGCGCGACCTCGCCTATGTCGCCCTGTACAAGGCACTGGGCGGCGCACCCGCGCCCAACACGCCACTGCCGGGGGGCACCAACTGATGGTGGCGTTGGCACGCAAGACCCTTATCTATGAATGGCGACGCTTTCTGCCCGCCATCGTCGCCGTTGGCTTTTCCGGCCTGCTGCAATTGCTGCAGGCGGCGTTGGTGCTGGGCATCTTCGGCAGCGCCGCGGTGTACATCACCGGCTCCTCGGGCGATCTGTGGGCCGGCTATCCCGGCACGCAGAGCGTGAATCTGGGCCGCTCGATCGATGCCGGCGTGGAAATGCGCCTGCGCATGGACCCGGACGTGACCGCCGTCGAACCCTTCCACTGGGTGGACGCCGACTGGCGCGGCCCCAACGACACGGGCGGCGTATCGGTGTTCGTGTCGGGCATCAACGCCCGACCGGATGGTTTGATGTTCGCCCATGCACTTCCGCTCGCGCTACGCGCGCGCTTGAACGAGCCCGACGCCGTAATCGTCGACCGCGCCGACCTCGGCAGCCTGGGCGTGGGCGTGGGCGACACCGCTGTGATCAATGGCCACCGCGTGCGCGTGGTGGGCGTAAGCAGCGGACTGCGCGCGCTGGGCGGCGTGAACGTGGTGGCCTCGCTCGCCACGGCCGCCGCGCTCGATACGGACCCCTCCAACGTCAACCGCATGACCTATTTCGTGGCCAAGCTGCGCGACCCGAGCATGGCCGACGACGTGGCCGCTCGCCTGCGCGGCGACCGCGCCTTCGGCAGCTACGACGTATGGACCGCCCCCGACTTCGCTCGTCGCTCGCAGTTGTATTGGATCTTCGACACCGGCGCCGGCGCCGGCGTGTTGTTCTTGGCCGGCATCGTGTTCCTCGTGGGTGCGGTGATCACCAGCCAGACCCTGGTGGCCGCCGTGATCGGCTCGGTACGCGAGTACGCCACGCTCAATGCCTTGGGTGTGGGCGTGGGCGCGCTGCGCAAAGTGGTGATGGAGCAGGCCTTCTGGGTTGGTGCGCTAGGCCTCATCGGCAGCAGCGTGCTGGGGGCCATCGCCTTGGCCATCGCGCGCAGTCGCAGCGTGCCGGTGTCGCTCGGCCCATGGACCACCGCCGCATGCTTGTTGCTGTGCATGAGCCTGGCCATCGTCTCGGGGTTGGCGGCCATGCGCAGCCTGCATCGTGCCGACCCTGCCACGTTGCTGCGGTGAGGCGAGCGCCATGTCCCAACCCATGACCACGCTCACTCCCCGCCCTGCACACAGCGTGTCGTTGCAGGCGCGCCACATCAACAAATCCTTCAGCAACGGGCCGACCCACAACACGGTGCTGCACGACCTGACACTGGACATGCACGCTGGCGAGCTCACCCTCATCTCCGGCCCGTCCGGCTGCGGCAAGAGCACCCTGCTCGCCATCCTGAGCGGGCTGCAACGCCCTGACAGCGGCGAAGTCATCGCCCTGGGCGAAGACCTGGGCAAGCTCAACCAGCGCTCGCTGGAACGTTTCCGCCTGCTGCACACCGGCTTCGTGTTCCAGGGCTTCAACCTGTTCCCCGCGCTCAACGCGCTGGAGCAGGTGGAGCTGCCGCTGAGTTACCTGGGCTTGCCGCCGGGCGAAGCGCGTCGCCGCGCCCGCGCCTCGCTGGAAGAAGTCGGCCTCGGCCCCCGCATGGGCCTGCGCCCGTCCGAGCTTTCCGGCGGTGAAAAGCAGCGCGTCGCCATTGCACGCGCGCTGGCCAAGGAGCCTGGCCTGTTGTTCGCCGATGAACCCACCAGCGCGCTGGATGCGGCCAACGGCCAGATCATCATCGACATCCTGCACCGCATCGCGCGTGGCCACGGCACGACGGTGCTGTGCGTCAGCCACGATCCGCGCCTGGTGGGTCACGCTGATCGCGTGCTCGCCATGGAAGATGGCCGTATCCTTAGTGATCGCGTGCCTACGCCGGCATCGACGCCGACGTGAGGCCACAAGGAACCTTCTGCATGACCCTGCGTCCGTTACTTTCCCTGTCTGCCCTTGCCCTCGCGGTGGCGTCGCTCACCGCGTGCTCGCATGGCGATGCCGACAAGGCTGCCGCGCAACAGGCCGCCACCAAGCCCGCTTACGCTGCCGTGGCGCGTGGCCGCATCGATATCGAGGGCGGCCTGCTCAAATTGAGCATGCCGCGCGAAGGCATCATCGCGGACATCAAGGTGCACGAGGGCGACCACGTGACCAAGGGCCAGGTGCTGGCCACGCTCGACCCCAAGCCTGCGCAGCTCGCCGTGCAGGCCGCCGAGGCAGAGCAACAGCAAACGCAGGCGCAGGCCAAGATGCTGGATATCCGCCTGAAGGCATCCCAGCAACGTGCTGGCCGCCTCGCGGCTGCGGCGGCCGCAGGCGCCGCCGACGGCCAAAGCGCGGACGACGCCAAGGACGCCGCACAACAACTGCAAGGCGAACTGGACAACGCCCATGCCGCCGTGGCCATGGCCACGCAGAAGCTGGACGCCGCCCGCTACGAGCTGGCGCAGCGCACCCTGGTGGCGCCGGTCGACGGGCAGATCGTGGAGCGCACCGTCCAGCCTGGCGCAGCGGTGTCGCCGCAGGGCGGCCCCGTTTTCGTGCTGCTGCCGGAAAAATTGCGTATCGTGCGCGCCGAACTCAACGAATCCTTCGTGACGACGGTGCACGAGGGCATGCCCGCCCAGGTGGTGGACGACAGCGGTAGCGGCGCGCCCACGCTGAATGCGCACGTTCAGCGCATCGGCACCGTGTTCGGTCCGAGCGCGCTGGAAGAAGACCCGCTGATTCGCGCCAACAGCCGCACCGTGCAGTGCGTACTCGTGTTCGACCAGCCACCACCGGCAACGCTGCGCATTGGGCAGCGCGTGATCGTTCAATTCAAGGCCGCCGACGCCGCCGCCGGCAAGTAAGAAGTCAGACAGTTCGCATGCAGCCATTCCTGTTCCGCAAGCCACGCCTTTCGCGCGTGGCCCCTACCGCGCTGTGCATGCTGCTCCTGTCCGGCGCACCCCGTCTGCATGCCGAAAACGTCACCGATGGCCCCACCATCATGCTCGGCGCCGGTATGCAACGCATGCCGGCCTGGATGGGTTCCAGCGACCATCGCAACCAGCCCATCCCCTATATCCAGGCCGAACTGCCCTACCACATCACCCTGTCCACCATGGACGGCCTCACCGTGGACCTTATCCACGGCGAGCAATGGCGCGGTGGCTTGTACGGCAACTATCTATGGGGACGTGAGCGCTCGGACCTTGGCCCCAAACTCGGCGGCATCATCAACTCACTATCGCCCCGCCTCAACGGTGGCGGCTATCTGGAATACCAGGCCACGGTGGAATTGAACGTGGGCGCGGACCTCAGTCACGACACGCAAGGCGCTGGCGCCTACCTCAACCTGTATGCCGACTACGATCTGCCGGCCGTCGGTTACCTCAATCACAGCGTGCAGCTGCAGTGGCAAGTCATGAATGGCGCGGCCATGCGGCGATTTTTCGAGCTCACGCCCACGCAGGCGGCGCGGTTGGGCGTCGAACCGTCCACGCCCAGCGCGGGCAGCCAGCAACTCGGCCTGGAGTATGACGCCTTTATGCCGACCAGCCAGCACACCGGCTTCGCCTTTGCCGTGAACTACACGCGCCTGCTGGGCGATGCCGCCAGCAGTTCGCTGGTGCGCCACTTCGGCTCACCCAATCAGCTCACCACCACGCTGGCGTTCGTCTACCGCTACTGAAAGCAACGCACGCGCTGCATCAGCGGTTGTCGCGCGTCCATATTTGGCCGTCCACCTCATGCACGGGAAAGCTCGCAATCGGCTCGTACGCCGGCGGGCACGTAACCGCGCCCGTGCGCACATCGAAGCGCGCGCCGTGACGCGGACACTCCACCTCGAAGCCATGCACGTCGCCACCGGCCAGGTCACCGCCGTCGTGGCTGCACACATCCTCGATGGCGTAGAGATCGCCATCGATGTTGTACACCGCGATGGCGGTATCGCCATCCCACACCACCTTGAACTCGCCGGGCAGCAACTCGCTGCGCGTGCCCACGAAAATCCAGTCGGCGAGATTCATGCGGCCTCCTGCTGAAGCGCCTTGCTCATCCACACGAAGCGCAGGTCATCACGACGGGGAATGCCAAAACGCGGTTGCCCATACGGGAAAGCGCCGGTTTCGCCAGTGAGCCGGTAACCGCGCCGCTCATACCAGGCGATCAACTCGCCGCGCTGCTCGATCACCGACATGCGCATGTCACCCAGCCGCCACTCCTCTCGCACGATGCGCTCGGCCTCCGCCAACACTTGGCGCCCCAATCCCGCCATCTGCAAGGCGGGGCTCACCGCGAACATGCCGAAGTATCCGAAACCCTCGCGGCGCTCGATATGGCAACAGGCCACCAGCACACCCTCGCGCTCGGCCAGCAGCACCAGCCCGTCGGTGCGGCCGACCAAGTCGGTCACGCTCTCCACGTCGGTGCGCTGGCCGTCCAACAGATGGGCTTCCGTGGTCCAGCCACGCTGGCTGGATTCACCGCGATAAGCAGACTCCACCAGGGCAACCACGGCGTCGATGTCGGCGGTCCCGGCCGCGCGGAATACGGGAGTAAGTTCGTTAGGCATCGTGCGATGGTAAACCGCCATCGCGACTCAGGCGAGGTTGTCCTCGGCAAAATCCCAGTGCACCAGTGACCAGAACGCTTCCAGATAGCGCGTGCGCGCATGGCGGTGGTCGATGTAGTACGCGTGCTCCCACACATCCAGCGTCAGCAGCGGCCGCTCCGGGCTGGCCAGCGGAGTGACGGCGTTGCCGGTGCTGATCACCGCCAGCGCGCCATCGAGTCGCTGCACCAGCCACACCCAGCCGGAGCCGAAGTGCCCCAGCGCGGCCAGGTTGAATGCCTCCTTGAAGGCCGCGAACGAACCGAACGAGCGCGCGATGGCATCGGCCAGCCGGCCCTGCGGCTCACCGCCGCCGCGCGGACTCAGCGAGTTCCAGAAAAAGCTGTGATTCCACACCTGCGCCGCCTGGTTGAACAGCGCACCACTAGCGTGATGCACGATGGTTTCCAAGTCCGCCTGCTCGAACTCGCTACCTTCGATCAGGCGATTCAACTGGGTAACGTACGCTTGATGATGCTTGCCGTAGTGGTAGTCCAGCGTTTCGGCCGACATGTGCGGCTCTAGCGCATCGCGGGCATAAGGCAGCGGGAGAAGTTCGATCGCCATGGGCGCTCCTGTCAGTGAGTGGGAGAAAGAGGTTGCGCGGCGCGGCGGGCCGCAGGCAGGCCAAGCAGGCTCAGCACGGCGAAACTGCCGAACAGCCAGGGCACCGCGCGACAGGCGCCTTCGACACCACCGGGGTCGCTCAAGCCTGCGGCGTTCACCACCAGGCCGGCGAGCGCCGCACCCAACGCCATCGCATACAACTGCACGGTGGAGATGGAGGCCGATGCGAGTGCGCCATCCTCGGTGGGCACGCTGCCCAACAAAGCGCTCAGCAGATGCGGCCACGCCATGCCGATACCTAACCCAACACCCGCCATCACCACGCACAACAGCAACAAGCCCGCGCCATCGGCAAAGCCTTCGCGCTGGCCCAACAGAACACCCAACAACGCCAGCGACACGGCCATCACCCAAGGGCCGCTGCGCGTGGCCCAGGCGGCAAAACGCGCGCCGCGTCCCGCGCTCAAGGTGGAACCAAAGCTCCAGCCACCGGCCATCACCGCCGTGAGGTAACCGGCGACCAGTGGCCCATGCCCGTGGATCACCTGCAAGAAGTACGGCACGAAAATCTCGGCATTGGTGCCGATCACCAGCGCCGCCATCACCAGGTAAATCGCGCGCAATCGCGAGGGCCGATAAGCCAGCTCAGGAAGCAGCCGCAAGCGGGCGCCGCGATCCAGCCAGATAATGGGCAGCACCAGCAACACGCCGATAGCCACACCCGCCGCCTGCCCCAGGCGCGAATGACTCACGCTCGCCAGCGAGATCGACAGCGCCGACAACGTCAGCAACAACAAGCGCAGCCCCGGCAGGCGAAACCGCCCCGAACGCTGAGCACTTGCCGGCAACCAGCGCGCCACCACCAGCGCGAGCACGGCGACCGCCGGCAACAACGCCCAGAACGCATCGCGCCAATGCCCCCACTGCGCAAACACGCCACCCAAGGCCGGGCCCGACAAGGTGGCAATGCCCCACATGGCCGACACCAACCCCATGGCGCGCGGCCACAGTGCAGGCTCGAACACCTCGCGGATCAACACATAAGCCAACGACACCAGCACGCCGCCGCCCAAACCCTGCAAGCTGCGCCCCACCAACAGCATGGGCATGGAACCGGCGAGTGCGCAGATGGCCGTGCCCAGGGCAAACACACCCAGCGCAAGCAGGTAGCCGCGCTTACCGCCCCAACGCAGTGCCAACGGCGCCGCAGCGCTGGCACCCACGATGGAGGCAATAACGAACAACGTAGTGTTCCAGGCGTAATACGCCATGCCGCCGATGTCCGCCACGGTGGAGGGCATCAGGGTGGTAACCATATAAATGTTGATGGCGTGGAGCGCGGTACCACCCGCCAGCGCCAGGCAACGCGTGCCATTGCGGCCAGACAGCAGCGCCTGCCAACTCGGAGAGACAGCGACAGTGGACATGCAACCTCGACAGTGCGCAGCGATGCGCCTAATATCCAAGAATGTACTTGCATATTAAGCAAAGCCATCGAGATTAAGCAAGCATGAACTTGGATAATTCAACCGACGCGCCCGCCGAGCGCATCCTGTTCCGGCTTAAAACCGTAGGCCCGCAGAGCACGGCCAGCCTGGCGGACAGCCTGGGGCTGACCACCGAAGCCGTACGCCAACAAGTGCAAAAGCTGCAGGAAGCCGCACTCATCGCGGGCGAAGCCGAGCGCGCCGGCGGCGCCGGGCGCCCGCGCCAGGTGTGGGCGCTTACCGCGGCAGGGCATGCACGTTTTCCCGATACGCATGCGCAGCTCGCCGTCGACCTGATCGGCTCCGTGCGGCAACTGTTTGGTGATGCCGGCGTCGACCGACTTATCGATGCCCGCCGCGAGGACAGCCGGCAGGCCTACCTCGCCCACCTCAAAGGCGCACGCTCCATTGGCGAACGCGTGCGGCGCCTGGCGGACATACGCCAGCGCGAGGGTTACATGGCACGCGCCGAGGCCGATGGTGCCGACTGGCTGCTCATGGAAGACCACTGCCCCATCTGCGCCGCCGCGCGCGCCTGCCAGGGCTTTTGCCGCGCCGAACTGCTGTTGTTCCAGGACGTGCTCGGGCCCGACGTACAGGTGGTGCGCGAACAACACCTGCTCGCCGGCGCTCGCCGCTGCAGCTATCGCATCAGCCCGCGCAGCTGAGCACATATCAGTCGTCGGCGTGCCCCATGGCATGACCTTCGACACTGGGCCATGCCCTGCCCCGCTCCCTAGCCTGATCGGTCGTCGAATTCCGTGTGCGCCACGGAAAGCACGCTGGCGCGCACCGTCCACCGAGGGAGAGTTACCCGCTATGAAGAACCGCATCGTCAAACCGCTGGCGCTGGCCTTGAGCCTGGCCCTCAGCACCGCCGCACTGGCCGGCCCCTCGGGCACCTTCGACGTTAAGGATCTAGACCCCAGCAAGGGCGTCTGCAGCGACTTCAACGGCTTCGTCAACGCCAAATGGGTCGCTGCCAACCCCATTCCGGCCGATCGCACGCGCTGGGGCTCGTTCGACTCCCTGCGCGAGGACAGCCTCAACGTCCAGCACGGCATCGTGGAAAACGCCGCCAAGGGCGCCGCCACCGCCAAGCCGGGCTCCATCGAGCAGAAAATCGGCTACCTCTACGCCTCCGGCATGGATGAAGCCGCCATCGAAAAAGCCGGCTTTGACCCGATCAAGCCCGAGCTGGCACGCATTGCCGGCCTCAAGAACAGCCAGGACGTTGCCGCCTACATCCGCGACAGCTACGCCACCGGCAACCCGGTCGGCTTCCGCTTCTACGGCAGCCCCGACTTCAAAGATTCCAGCAAGCAGATCGCTTACGCCGGCCAGGGCGGCCTGGGCCTGCCCACCGCCGATTACTACAGCAAGCCCGATTTCGAAAAGATCCGCACGGCGTACGTGGCGCACGTCGCCCGCACCCTGCAGCTCGTGGGCGTGAGCGAAGCCGACGCGCAGGCACAAGCCAAAGCCGTGATGGCGTTCGAAACGCGCCTTGCGGCCGCCTCCCTCGTGCCGACCGAACTGCGCCAGCCCGAGAACCGCTACCACTACGTGAGCATCGCCGAGGCCGGCAAGGTCACCCCGCACTTTGACTGGGTTGCCTTCTTCAAGGCCCAGGGCGCGGATGTCACCACCGGCTTCTCGCTGTCCCAGCCCAAGTTCTTTGCCGAGTTCGACAAGATGCTGGCCGACGTGCCGGTGAGTGACTGGCAGGCCTACCTGCGCTTCCATGCCATCGACAACGCCGCGCCCTACCTGTCCCAGGCGTTCCAGCAGGAAGACTTCGCCTTCAACGCCCAAACGCTGAACGGCCAGAAGGAAATGAAATCGCGCTGGAAGCGCACGCTCGACGCCGTGGAAGGCGGCATGGGCATGGCGCTAGGCCAGCTCTACGTTGCGCAAACGTTCTCGCCCGAATCCAAGGCCCGCGCCCAGGAACTCGTGGACAACCTGCGTGCCTCCTACAAAAAGCGCATCGAAAACCTGCCGTGGATGAGCGACGCCACCAAGCAAAAGGCGCTGGAAAAGTGGGCCAGCTTTACCCCCAAGATCGGCTACCCGGACAAGTGGCGTGACTGGAGCGGCCTGCAGCTTCAGCCGGGCAACTACTTTGCCAACGTACAGGCGGCCAGCAAGTTCAACTACGACTTCATGGTCGCCAAAATCGGCAAGCCGGTAGACCGCACCGAATGGGGCATGACGCCACAGACGGTGAACGCGTACTACAGCCCGCAGAAGAACGAAATCGTGTTCCCGGCCGCCATCCTGCAGTCGCCGTTCTTCGATGCCAAGGCCGACGATGCGCTCAACTACGGCGGCATCGGCGCCGTGATCGGCCACGAAATGGGCCACGGCTACGACGACCAGGGCAGCAAATTCGACGCCCAGGGCAACAACGCCAACTGGTGGACCGACGACGACCGCAAAGCCTTCGAAGCCCGCACCGATCTGCTCGCCAAGCAGTTCAACAGCTACGAAGCCCTGCCGGGCAAGTTCGTGAACGGCAAACTGACCATGGGCGAAAACATCGGCGACCTGGGCGGCCTCAACGCCGCCTACGACGCCCTGCAGATGGCCCTGGCCAAGAACCCCAAGGAAGCCAAGAGCAAGATCGACGGCTACACCCAGGATCAGCGCTTCTTCCTCAACTGGGCACGCGTGTGGCGCGGCAACGTGCGTCCCGAGGCACAGCTCACCCTGCTCAACACCGATCCGCACGCACCGGCCCAGTTCCGTGCCATTGGCGCACCGTCCAACATGCCGGCGTTCGCCAAGGCGTTCCAGTGCAAACCCGGGGACAAAATGGTTCGCTCGGACGACCAGCAAGTGAAGATCTGGTAACCCCGGTCTCCATCACGCCTAAGGACGCCCTGATTTTGATCGTCATCCCAGCGAACGCTGAGATCCAGCGCCTGTAAACACTTGAACGTAGAGACACTGGATGACCAGCCCTTCGGCTGTTGAAAAGCACCTCCAGCTCTTGCCCCCTTCTTGGGGTCCGCAGGAATGGCGAACAAAAGGTCGCTTAATCAGAGCCCCCTAAGACAACGCCGCGGAGCCATCCGCGGCGTTTCTTTTTGGGCCACGCAAAAGCCTCCTACCGCCTTAAGGCCATAGCCCGCCGTACAGCGCCGCCGCGCGTCACATCCGTGCGCGGCCACGACACTCGCGCTCACTGCATCGCGACGTCACTTCCGGTCGCGCCCCGTCAAACGTCATAGCAAACAAGTGACACACCGAAAGGCAGGCGACAGAGCGCCTGCCAGCGAGGGTCACTTATTGACGCAGGTCAGTCCGACTCGCCGCCGCCGCGTCGCCCGTCGAACTTCCGACGCGGTTGGCACGCTCCGTGCCATCTGAGAGGCAACGGGGACGACACCATTGAAAGAAGCGCACGCCATGACGACGAACATCAACGTGATGCATTGGGGAAAGGAAGGCATGGAACCGTTGCCACGCGCCGTGCTGTGGCGCCGCACGATTGAACGTATTCGGCACGAAGCCACCAAGCCGCGCCAATTCCCCGTTCGGGCCGCAACGATCCTCACCGCCGCGCTCACCCTGTGCACGGCCGCTTTGGTGTTTGCCACGCCCTACATGGCGCCGCGCCACTTTGCGCTCAGCAGCAACCAAAAAACGCTGGAAAGCACCACCCTCCAGCCGCTGCGCGCCGCTGGCGACTGGGTCAACCAGCACAAATACGCCATGCTCACCTTCGATGACGGCCCCAACGGCAACGCCCTCGACGACCGCATCCTCGCCGTGCTGCGCCAGCACCACGCGCACGCCATGTTCTTCGTGGTCTGCGGCAAGATGAACGATGAAACCGTGCAGGCCATGACCAAAATGGAGCGCGAGGGTCACGCCATCGGCAACCACAGCTTTGATCATGCCAAGTTGAGCACGCTCACCGCCGCTCAGCTGCCCCACGAAATCGAAGACTGCAGCCGACAGATCGCCCAGGTTACCGGCCACCGCCCGCGCTACTTTCGGCCGCCGTTCGGCATGACCAACGACGCCGTACGCCACGCCGCCGAACAAGCCGGCATGAAGCAAATGCTCTGGGACGCCAACAGCTACGACTGCCTGCTCAAGAACCCAGCCGAGATCGTGCGCCACGCCACCAACGAAACCTTCGACACCTCCATCATCCTCATGCACGAAAAGGAAACCACCGCCGCGGCGCTGGACCAGATCCTGACCAACCTGGAAAACCGCGGCTTCGAATTCGTGCTGCCGGACGACGCCATGCCGTCCGGCGAGGCGGGTTGACCCAGGGCCTGAGCCTTCTCCGGCGCTCAGGCCTCTTTTTCGCTCATCGCGTTGAAGGCGACAGCGGTACCTGGCGCGGCAAATCGCTGCTTGAAGGTGAAGGCCCAGGGCGTTGGACCAAAGCGATCCAGATGCCATAGCTTGGCCAGACCATCGCCCACGCTCGGCTCCGTACCAGCGGGCAGCCACCACAACACCTGATAGTTGCGCCCCTCCGGCGGACGGGCAAAGAACTCGCGACGCCTCGCCATGATGCCGGTGTGTGCACTGCGGTAGACGAAGTCGAACAAGGCCTCGGCGCTCTCCCACACCGACAGGTTGACGATCAACCGGGGATCAGCGGTGACCGCGATGCTGGTGGCGTTGTCCGACGCCTCGTCCTTCAGTCGCCAGACAAAGCCCGGGCTGGCTTCGGCCAGGGCATTCACGCCGGCCAATGCGTCGAAGAAGGGCTGTACGGTGGGATCACCCTGATCGGCGATCAGGGTGGCGATGTTCATCTGTGCCAGCTGCCAGGAACGTTCCATGTGACCTCCGCCCGAAAGCTTATTGCGTGGGGGATGCGGTGGACGATATCAATGGCTGGGGACGGCTCGCCTCTCAAGCCCGGCAGCCACCGCCGCGAGCCAGGCAAGGCGGACCCGCGCCTCGCCGGCGCGAGGCGCACCAGCATTCACGCCAGCGTTCGCTGCAAAGCCTTGAAGGTGCGCTCGACGTCATCCAGGGTCGTGCGCCAGTTGCAGATGGCGGCACGCAACACCGGTTGGCCATGCAAGGTGGAGGGCGACACATAGGCCGTGCCATCGGCATGCAGTGCCTTCTGCACACGCGCGACGTCCGCGGCATCGGCATCGACGGGCGCAAAACACACCACATTGAGCCGAACGGGGGCGGCCAGGCGCCAGCGCGGATCGGCCTCGATCAGCGCACCCAGGCGCTGGGCCGCCTCGCAATGGCGCTCCACCATCTCCGCATAACCCTCGCGCCCATACGCCTTGAGGGTCATCCACAACGGCAATGCACGGAAACGTCGCGAGTTCTCCGGTGCCAGATGCAGGAAGTGATCCGGCACCGGCTCCGGCGCGGGAAGGTACGCCGAATGATTCTGGAACACCTCCAACTGCAACGGCAGGTGCGCCGTAAAGGCGATGGCGCAGTCGTAGGGCACGTTGAGCCATTTGTGCGCATCCACGGTTACCGAATCCGCCGCCTCGATGCCGGCCATCCATGCTCGGCGCGCGGGTGATGCCGCCGCCACACCGCCGAAGGCCGCATCCACGTGCAGCCAGAAGCGATGTCGCTGCTTCAATTCCGCCAAGGCGGCCAGATCGTCGAAATCGACGGTGTTTACCGTGCCCGCGCTGGCGACCACGATGCTCGGCTGGTCTCCACGTTCGCGCAGCATGCGCGCGAGCGCGTCCACCTGCAGGGCCTCACGCCCAGCTTGCTGCGGAACCATCTGGATGGCCTGACGGCCAAGGCCGGCCATGCTCAACGCCTTGAGCGTGCTGGAGTGGGCGCTGGCCGAAAACACCGGCACCGGCGGCAGACCATAGACGCCGTCGGCGGCGATATCGCGCCCATACTGGTGGCCCACCCAT
The DNA here is from genome assembly GCF_057750885.1 of Frateuria sp. sgz306004. Lineage (NCBI taxonomy): Bacteria > Pseudomonadati > Pseudomonadota > Gammaproteobacteria > Lysobacterales > Rhodanobacteraceae > Frateuria > Frateuria sp. sgz306004. The sequence continues at coordinate 66,424 of NZ_JBYLFE010000001.1, read as the reverse complement.
TGCCGCGCCAACGCCATGCCCACGTAGTTGGCCATGGTCGCGCCGGTGACACAGGTGCCGTTCCAGGCGGCAGGCCAGCCCAGGAGTTGGCGCAGCATGTCCACCGCCTGCAGCTCGATCGTGGCGGCGCAGGTGTCGCCGTTGCGCTGCGCGTTCTGATCGTAGGTGCTGACCAGCCAGTCCGCCGCCAACGCAGCCGGCGTGCCGCCGCCGGTGACAAACCCGAAATAGCGCGCACCGGGGCTGCCCGAGAGCAGCGCGTCGTAGTCACGCTCGAACTCACCCAACGCCGCCAGCGCACCCACGCCGTGCTCGGGTAGCGCCGCCTGTGCGGCAAGCGTGCCCGGCAAACGGGCAGCCGCCGGGCGCTGGTCGAGACCGTCCAGGTAGCTGCCGGCGAGGGCTCGGGCGCGATCGAGAATGGCATCGAGCGCCGCGAAATCGTTCTTCAGATGTGCGTGCATGTGTTTCCCTGTGGCAACTGCGACGTCCCTGCCCATGCCCGCGGTGGGCTCACATCAGCAGCTTGCGTACCTTGAGCAGCGCAGTGATGAAGGCATCGACTTCTTCGCGCGTGTTGTAGAACGCGAGGGAGGCGCGCAGCGTGGCCGGCACGCCATAGAACTGCATCAGCGGATGCGCGCAATGGTGGCCCGAGCGCACGGCGACGCCCTGCAGGTCGAGCAGGGTTGCCAGGTCGGTGGCCTGGGCGCCCTCGATCAGGAAGGAGATGACCGGCTCCTTTTCCTTGGCTTCGCCGAACAGGCGCAGGCCCGGCACTTCGCGCAGGCGCTCGGTGGCGTAACGCAGCAGCTGCTGCTCCCAGGCATGGATGGCGTCGAAACCCACGGAGTCGTAGTAGTCGATGGCCGCCGTTACACCCGCGAAGCCGGCGATGTTGGGCGTACCCGCCTCGAACTTGTGCGGCGGCTCGGCGAAGGTGGTGCCGTCAAAGCGCACCTCGCGGATCATCTCGCCGCCACCGAAGAACGGCGGCATCGCCTCCAGGTGTTCCTTGCGTGCCCACAGCGCACCCGTGCCGGTGGGCGACAGCATCTTGTGGCCGGTGAACGCATAGAAATCGCAACCCAGCGCCTGCACATCCACCGGGCGATGCGGCACAGCTTGCGAGCCATCGACCAGCAGCGGAATGCCACGCTTGCGGCATTCACGCGCGATCTCGCGCACCGGGTTCACCGTGCCCAGCACGTTGGACACCTGCGTGACGCAAGCCAGCTTCACCTCGGGCGTGAGCATCTCGAAGAACTTCTCGAGGATCAGCTCGCCACGCTCGTCAATCGGTGCCGCCTTGACCGTGGCGCCGCTGCGCGCGGCCACCAGCTGCCAAGGCACGATGTTGGCATGGTGCTCCATCACCGTCGTGAGGATGGCATCGCCGGGCTTGAGGCGCGGCAACGCAAAGCTATAGGCCACCAGGTTCATCGCCTGGGTCGTGCCCGAGGTAAGCACCAGCTCGTTGCGCGAAGGCGCATTGATGAAGCGGGCCAGGCGGTCGCGGGCACCTTCGTAAGCGGCCGTGGCCTCTTCGCCCAGCAAGTGCACCGCACGCGACACGTTCGCATTGTGCAGGCGATAGTGGTTGTCCACCGCCTCGATCACGCTCAACGGCTTCTGGCTGGTGTTGGCGTTGTCGAAATAGATCAGCGGCTTGTCATGCACCGTGCGCGACAGCAGGGGAAAATCGGCGCGAATGCGCTGCACGTCGAACACGGTGGAAAGCGGCTGGGTCTGTGCATTCATCGGAAATGTCGCCTGGTTGCCGTGAGGTGGAAACCGCCGTGGATCAGGCCGACGGCAGGTGTTCCATCAGTCGGTGGTCGATGTACTCGCGCAGCTCGGCCTCGGGCAGCGCCTCGAACACCGCGCGGCAGAACGCCGCGGTGAGCATCGAGCGCGCCTCGGCCAACGGAATGCCGCGCGAGCGCAGGTAGAACAGCGAACGTTCGTCGAGCTGGCCGACCGTGGCGCCGTGGGCGGCCTTAACCTCGTCGGCGTAGATTTCCAGCTCGGGCTTGGTGTCGATTTCGGCCTGACCCGACAGCAAAAGGTTCTTGCTGCTAAGGCTGGCGTCGCTGCCATCGGCGCCCTGCGCCACCACGATGGCGCCGCGGAACACGCCGCGCGAGCGGCCATCGGCCACGCCGCGCCATACCGAGTCAGAGGCGGTGTTGAGCGCCTGGTGCTCGATCGCCATCTGCGTATCCACGTGCTGTCGCCCATGCAGGGCGAACACGCCACGCGTTTCCAGGCGCGACTGATCACCGGTGAGCGTGCCATGCAGGTCGTGCCGCACCAGCGAGCCGCCCAGTTCCAGCACGTACAACGACGCCTGTGCCTGCGCGTCCAACTGCACGCTGTCGTGGCGCACCAGGGTGCTGCCGTCGCTGGCGTCCTGCAGGGTAACGTGTGACAGGCGCGCGCCTTTGCGCAGCACGATGTCGGCCACCTGGGTGCACAGGTGCTGGTGCGCACCCGCCGAGGCGTGATGCTCCACCAGCGAAAGCTCGGCGCCCTCGCCCAGTTCGATCACATGGCGCACATGCCAGGAAAGATCACCTTCGGCCGGCGCGCCAATGAACAACAAGTGCACCGGCTGCGTCACCTTGGCGCCAGCGGCCACGCGCAGCACCACGCCATCGGCCGCGAGCGCCGCGTTGAGGCGGGCAAAGGCGTCACCACCTTCGCGATAGTGGCGCGACAGCGCGAAGCGCAGCGGCTCGGCGTCGGCCTGCAGCGCCTGCGACAGCGGCGCCAGGTTCAAGCCGTCCGGCAAGGCATCGATGCGCGACAGGTCGGCGCGGAACACACCGTTGACGAACACCAGCGCCGGGCCGTTCACGCCGGGCAACGCAAAGGCCGCGCCATCGATGGCGCGCGTGGTTGCCTTCGCATCGCCGAGTGCGAAGCGGCGCTGGCCCAGGGCGCGCAGCGCGGTGTACTTCCAGGCCTCGACGCGCGTATCCGGCAGCCCGCCGGCAACGAAGGCATCGAAATTCTCGCGACGCGCGGCATCCAGCCAGCCGATGCCGCTACCGGGCAGCGACGCCGGCACGGCCTCCAGCAGCGCATCGACGAATGGCGTGCGTTGCGCCTGGCTCATGCCGAGGCTCCGGTAAGCGCGGGATCCTTGTCGGCCACCCAGGCGTAGCCCTGCTCTTCCAGCTTGAGCGCGAGGGTTTTATCGCCGCTCTCCACGATGCGGCCATCGGCCAGCACGTGCACGAAATCGGGTTCGATATAGTCGAGCAGACGCTGATAATGGGTGATCACCAGGAAGCCGCGCTCGGCCGAGCGCAATGCATTCACGCCCTGCGCGACCTGCTTGAGGGCGTCGATATCCAGGCCGGAGTCGGTCTCGTCGAGAATCGCCAGCTTGGGTTCGAGCACCGCCATCTGGAAGATCTCGTTGCGCTTCTTTTCGCCGCCCGAGAAACCTTCGTTCACGGCGCGGTGCAGCAGCTCGTCGGAGATCTGCATGATCTTGAGCTTTTCGCGCACCAGCTTGAGGAACTGCATGGAGTCCAGCTCCGGCTCGCCGCGCTGCTTGCGCTGGGCGTTGAGCGCGGCGCGCAGGAAGTAGGTGTTGTTCACGCCGGGGATTTCCACCGGGTACTGAAACGCCAGGAACACACCGGCGGCGGCGCGTTCTTCGGGCTCCAGCGCGAGCAGGTCCACGCCGTTGAAGGTCACTGACCCTTCCGTCACCTCGTAACCTTCACGGCCCGAGAGCACGTTGCCCAGCGTCGACTTGCCGGCGCCATTGGGGCCCATGATCGCGTGCACCTCGCCGGGGTTCACGGTGAGCGTGAGGCCCTTGAGGATGTCCTTGCCCTCGACGCGGGCGTGCAGGTTTTCGATCTTTAGCATGGTTGTGGGAATCGGGAATAAGGAATGGGGAATAAGGAAGCGCAGTGAGGTAAGCGGTTTTCGGGATGGAGCGGTGGAATGACAGGGCGGCGAGTCGCGCTGTCCCTTCCTTGGTTCTCCGTTCCCAGGTTCCGCCTTAGCCCACCGCACCCTCCAGCGACACTTCCAGCAGCTTCTTGGCTTCGACCGCGAACTCCATAGGCAGCTCGCGGAACACCTGCTTGCAGAAGCCGTCGACGATCAGCGACACGGCGTCTTCCTCGCTGATGCCTCGGCTGCGGCAATAGAACAGCTGGTCATCGGAAATCTTGGAGGTGGTGGCCTCGTGCTCGACGATGGCCGAAGGGTTCTTCACTTCCATGTACGGGAAGGTGTGCGCGCCGCACTTTTTGCCGATCAGCAGCGAATCGCACTGGGTGTAGTTGCGCGCGCCCTCGGCGCCCTTCTCCACCTTCACCAGGCCACGGTAGCTGTTGGAGCTGCGGCCGGCGCTGATGCCCTTGGACACGATCTTGGACTTGGTGCCCTTGCCGATGTGGATCATCTTGGTGCCGGTATCGGCCTGCTGGCGATGGTGCGTGAGCGCCACCGAGTAGAACTCGCCCACGGAGCGATCGCCGCGCAGCACGCAGCTGGGGTACTTCCAGGTGATGGCCGAGCCGGTTTCCACCTGGGTCCAGGAGATCTTGGCGTCGTCGCCACGGCAATCGCCGCGCTTGGTCACGAAGTTGTAGATGCCACCGCGACCTTCTTCGTCACCGGGATACCAGTTCTGCACGGTGGAGTATTTGATCTGCGCCTTCTCCAGCGCGACCAGTTCCACCACCGCCGCATGCAGTTGGTTCTCGTCGCGCATCGGCGCGGTGCAGCCTTCCAGGTAGGACACATAGGCGCCGTCTTCGCACACGATCAAGGTGCGCTCGAACTGGCCTGTGTGACCGGCGTTGATGCGGAAATAGGTGGACAGCTCCATCGGGCAGCGCACGCCCTTGGGAATGAACACGAACGAGCCGTCGGAGAAGACCGCCGAGTTGAGCGCGGCGAAGTAGTTGTCGCCCACCGGCACCACGCTGCCCAGGTATTTCTGCACCAGCTCGGGGTAGTCGCGGATCGCCTCGCTCATGGAGCAGAAGATCACGCCGGCCTCGGCCAGCTCCTTGCGGAAGGTAGTGCCCACCGACACGGAGTCGAACACCGCGTCCACCGCCACGCCGGCCAGCTTGGCGCGCTCGTGCAGCGGCACGCCGAGCTTGTCGTAGGTTTCCAGCAGCTTGGGGTCCACCTCGTCCAGCGACTTGGGCTTGTTCTTGGGCGAGGCGTAATAGCTGATCGCCTGGAAGTCGATGGCGCCGATCTTGAGCTTGGCCCAGTGCGGCTCGGGCATGGTGAGCCAATGGCGATAGGCCTTGAGGCGCCACTCGGTCATCCACTCCGGCTCGTGCTTGAGCGCGGAAAGCTGGCGAATGATGTCCTCGGACAGGCCCGGCGGCAGGCTGTCGGTTTCGATGTCGGTAACGAACCCGGCCTCGTAGCGACGACCCAGCGCGGCGGCCACTTCGGCGTTGTCGCGAAGCGTGGCGGAGAGTTCGTTGCGATCGGTGGTTTCGGTAGTCATGGTTGTCTTGGTGTCGTCGTCGGGGGCGTTGGCGGATGAGTGGTCGTTCATCCGATCAGGGTCGCGTCGATGCGACGACTGGAGGGTTTGAGCATGTCGGACAGGCTGACCGCGCGTAGCGCGTTGCCCACCACACTGTTGACGTGTTGCCAGTTGGCGCGCACGCCGCATTGGGATTCGCGTTCGCACTGCCCTTCGGCGAGGCTGCATTCGGTCATGCCGATGGGGCCTTCCAGCGCTTCCACGATCTGCGCCAGGCTGATGTCGTCGGCCGGCCGGGCCAGGCGATAACCACCGTTGACGCCGCGGAACGATTCGACCAGCCCCGCATGGCTCAGCGACTTGAGCAGCTTGCTCACGGTGGGCAGCTCCAGGTGTGCCTCATCCGCGATCTGCGCCGTGCTGAGCACGTCGTCGGGGTGGGCGGCGATGCAGGTCATCACCACCGTGGCGTAGTCGGTGAGGCGGCTGACACGAAGCATGGGGAGCGGCCGGGGACTGCGGGAATCGGGACCAAAATGGTACAGATTACGGCGTTCAGGGTCAAACCACGGCACTGCACCAAAAGCGGGCGTGGCCCAAGTGCGGCGCACCAGGATTGGGCGATTTCGCCTATCAGAATGACCACCCTCAAGCAGTCATCGCGTGACGCTGTTGGGCGACAGCGTTCGCTACCCATTGCAAGTCATTGAAGGCACTGGATTCCGGCTTTCGCCAGAATGACGGTTGGGGACCTGAGGCCCCGTCTCGGCGCGCATGGCACGCATCCTGCTGCACTGCCACATAACCACGGCACGGGGAGCCTTTGGGTATGAAGTGGATTACGGCCATCATCAAACCGTTCACGCTGGACGACGTTCGCCAGGCACTGACGGACGTGGGCGTAACGGGCATGACCGTTACGGAAGTGAAGGGGTTCGGGCGCCAGCATGGCCATACCGAGTTGTATCGCGGCGCCGAGTACGTGGTGGATTTCCTGCCCAAGCTCAAGCTGGAAGTGGCCGTGGCCGACGCGCAGTTGGACCAGGCGGTGGAAGCCATCATGGGCGCCGCCCGCACGGGCAAGATCGGCGACGGCAAGATCTTCGTGAGCGAGCTGGAACAGGCCATTCGCATTCGCACGCAGGAGGTCGACGTCGATGCGCTTTGACTCCCGGATCAGCAAGGCCCTGTTCGCCCTCACCGCCCTGCTGGCCGCCGCGCCAGCCTGGGCACAGACTGCGCCGGCACCGACCCATATCGACAGCGGCGACACTGCGTGGATGCTTACCGCCACCGCCTTCGTGCTGCTGATGACCATTCCCGGGCTGGCGCTGTTCTACGGCGGCATGGTGCGCGCCAAGAACCTGCTTTCGGTGCTCATGCAGTGCTTCGCCATCACCGCGCTGGTGTCGGTGCTGTGGATGCTCTACGGCTTCTCGCTGGCCTTCAGCACGGAAGGCATGCAGGCGGGCGTATCCAACCTGCACTCCTTCATCGGCGGGCTCGATCGCGTGCTGCTTGCCGGGCTCAAGCCCGATTCGCGCTACCAGACCGTGCCGGAAAGCGTGTTCGTGATGTTCCAGCTCACCTTCGCCATCATCACGCCGGCGCTGATCATCGGCGCCTTCGCCGAGCGCATGAAGTTCAGCGCGCTGCTATGGTTCAGCGGGCTGTGGCTCACCATCGTCTACCTGCCGGTGGCGCACATGGTGTGGAGCGGGCCGGGCTCGTTCCTGGGCGACCTGGGCGTGCTCGATTTCGCCGGCGGCACAGTGGTGCATATCAATGCCGGTATCGCCGGCCTGATCGCCTGCCTGGTGATCGGCAAGCGCCGCGGCTACCCCAACGTACCCATGCCGCCACACAACCTGGGTTACACCGTGATGGGCGCCAGCCTGTTGTGGCTGGGCTGGTTCGGCTTCAACGCCGGCTCGGCAGTGGCCGCCAATGGCAGTGCCGGCATGGCGATGCTCACCACCCAGCTCGCCACGGCAGCGGCCGCGCTGGGTTGGCTGTTCGCCGAATGGATCGTGCACGGCCGACCCAGCGTACTGGGCATTGTTTCCGGCGCAGTGGCCGGCCTGGTGGCGGTAACGCCGGCAGCCGGCACGGCCGGCCCCGGTGGCGCGGTGGTGCTGGGGCTCCTGGCGGGTGTGATCTGCTTTTTCAGCGCCACACGCCTCAAGCACAAGCTCGGCTACGACGATTCGCTGGACGTGTTCGGCGTGCATGCCGTCGCCGGCATCGTCGGCGCCCTGCTTACCGGTCCGCTGGCATCGCCCAAGCTGGGCGGCTTCGGCACGGTGGAGTCGCTCGGGGGCCAGTTGTGGATACAGGCCAAGGGCGTGGGTTTCACCATCGTATGGAGCGCTGTACTGACCTTGGTGATCCTGAAGCTGATCGACTGGACGCTGGGTCTGCGCGTGGACGACGAACAGGAACTGATCGGCCTGGATATCGCCCTGCACGAAGAGAAGGCATACAACCTGTCTTGAGTCACAACGGCCCTCTCCCGCCCGGAGAGGGCCGCCTGCGGCGCCTACAGCCGCGCAGGCATACCCGCTAAGCTGCACGCCAACTTTCCGCGCAGCACGCCATGACTACCGCTTCCGACCGCGCCGCCGCCCGCCTGGCTTTTGCCCGACACACGCTGGGCGACGACACACTCACGCTGGCACCCGCCTCCGCCGATGCGAGCTTTCGCAGCTATTGGCGTGCGCATCATCAGGGGCGCAGCTGGATCGTGATGGATTCGCCGCCAGCGCTCGAAGACCCGCGCCCGTGGCTGGCCATCGGCGAGCAGCTCGCGGCTGCCGGCCTGCATGTGCCGGCCGTGCACGCGACGGATCTGGAGCAAGGCTTTCTGCTGATCGAAGACCTGGGCAACCGCCTCTATCTGCCGTCGCTGGAGGAGCACACTGCCGACGCGCTCTATGCCGACGCCATGGATGCCCTGCTGCGCATGCAGACGCGCATGCCGCACCAGGAGCTGCCCCGCTTTGATCACGCCATGCTGGTACGCGGACTGGAAGTGATGCCCGAATGGTTCCTCGGACGTCACCTCGGCCACACGCCCAGTTGCGGCGAATGGGACGTGCTGGAGGCGGCGTTCGACGTGATCATCCGTAACGCCCTGGAGCAGCCGCGCTGCTTCGTGCATCGCGATTATCACAGCCGCAATTTGCTGATCGTCGAGCAGAACAATCCGGGCGTGATCGATTTCCAGGGCGCACTGTCCGGCCCCATCACCTACGACCTGGCCTCCCTGCTGCGCGATGCGTACGTGGTGTGGCCAGCCGAGCGCGTGGATGCCTGGGCGGCTACGTATCGCCAGCGCCTGCTCGACGCAGGCGTGATCGGCGCCGATGTCACCCCGGCGCGCTTCCAGCGCTGGTTCGACCTTACTGGCCTGCATCGTCATGTGCGCGTGCTCGGTCAGTTCTATCGCCTGTGGTATCGCGATGGCAAACCCGGCTACCTGGCCGATGTGCCGCGCGTGTATCACTACGTGGTGTCGGTGGCGCGTCGTTATCCAGAGTTGGCCGAGTTCGTGGCGTTGCTGGAGCGACACGCGGAAGGGCGCGACCTGACGCAGGTGAACGCATGAGGCACGCGCTGATCTTTGCCGCTGGCCTTGGCGAGCGCATGCGCCCGCTCACCGAGCACACGCCCAAGCCACTGTTGGCCGCAGGCGGCAAGCGCTTGATCGAATGGCATCTCGAAAAGCTTGCGGCTATCGATGTGCGTTATGTGGTGATCAACACGTCTCACCTCGCCGATCAGTTTCCCGAAGCGTTGGGGGATGGCTCGCGCTGGGGGCTGCGTATCCGCTATGCCTATGAAGGCACCACGCCGCTGGAAACCGGGGGCGGCATGTGGAATGCGCTGTCGCTACTGGGGCCCGAACCGTTCCTGGTCATCAATGGCGACGTGTGGACCGATGCCGACTTCGCCGCCCTGCCCGCCGAGCCGGCCGGCGTGGCGCACCTGTTGATGGTGGACAACCCGGCCCATCATCCCCGCGGCGACTTCTCGCTCGATGCCCAGGGTCGACTGCACGATGACGATGCGCAGCCTCGCCTGACCTATAGCGGCATCGGCGTATTCCGCCGCGAACTGTTGGAGGATTGGCGCTCGGTGGTGACCGAGGCCAGCGCGCAGGAGCGTCCACCCCGCTTCAAGCTGCGCCCCCTGCTGGAGCGCGCCATCGCCCAGGATCAACTGCGGGGCAGCCTCCACCCGGGCGCGTGGACCGACGTGGGCACGCCTGAGCGTCTCAACGAGCTGGATGCGCGGCTGCGCGGTAGCTGAGCGAAAGGTAGCCGTGCGCAAAATCCTGCCGGATGGATGCGGCCGGGGCCCGGCGGTATCCTAAACCGCCCAGTTCTGTAGAGCGCCCGGCGCTTGGCGAAGCCCTGCAGGACCGCCCGCTTCCCTGCAAGGTATCAACGATGTCCGATCTGTGGTCCCACTTGGTCAACTGGTTCGCCGATCACGGCGTACTGCCGGTGCTGCAGTTCCTGCATCTTCAGGACCTGGCCGGCGACCCCAAGGACATCTCCGCCTCCCTGCTCATTGCCGCCGTGCAGTTGTGCATCATCGGCTTCATCTTCCGCCCGCTGGAAAGCATCGTGCCCGCGGAGAAGTGGGAGAACCGCAAGCTCACCGCCGTGGATTTCCAGTACACGGTGATGATGCTGGTGGGCATCTTTCCCATCTTCAGCTACCTGGTGCTCACGCCGATCGCCATTTATTTCGGCGGACCGGATACCGGCCCCAGCGACGCCAGCGCCTCGCCGCTCGCCATCACGCACTGGGTACCATGGCTCAAGCAGCACCCGTGGCTGCTGTTCGGCTGCTACTACGTCATCTACGACATGGTGTACTACTGGATGCACCGCCTGCAGCACGCGCTGCCCTGGTGGTGGGCGCTGCACAGCATGCACCACAGCACGCGCCAGATGAGCTGCTGGACCAACGATCGCGGCAGCCTGATCGACGGCTTCATCCAGTCGATGATCCTGGCCTGCGTCGGCATCGTGATGGGCGTGGAGCCCGAGCAGTTCGCCTGGCTGGTGCTGTTTGGCGAACTGATGCAGAACTTCTCGCACGCCAACGTGCGCATCGCCTTCGGGCCGGTGTTCAACCGCGTATTCGTCTCGCCCAAGTTCCATCGTCTGCACCACATGCTGGTGGACCCGGAGCGCCCGAAGCTGCACAACTGCAACTTCGGCCAGGTGTTCTCCATCTGGGACGTGTTGTTCGGCACCGCGCTCTACAACGAGCCGCTGCGCCCCACCGGCGTGGGTGATCCGATGGTGGATGACGACAACAACCACAACCTGATCGGCCTGCACTGGAATGCCGTGAAGCGCTTCTGGGGAGCGGTGCGTCGCCCCGCCGGCTGGAAGTTCGGCGAGGTCGCCTTTGGCCCTGACTATCGCCCCATTCCCGTCGATCAACTGGACCTGCACGGCCTGGCGCACCATGTGATGCAACCGGCGCATGGCGTGTCGCCCATGTCCGTCGAAACGCCGACGACGACGGACAAGACCTCGGCCGAAGTAGCCTGAGGTTTCATCACTGAATTCGCCTCTCGTCGAGGCGTGTCATCGCCACGACGCCAGTCTTCTTCAAGCAGAGACTGCCGCACTCATAAGTCGGCGATGACGAAGCCAGCCGGCCCATGGTGCTGAGCTGAACGCATCGATCAGCCCGGCCCCGCTTGCACACATAAAAAAAGCCGCCGGACTAGCCGGCGGCTGGGCATCGGTTTCGAAAAATCCTTTCCCCTCCAAAAGCACCACGCGATGACGGGAGCGACATCGCGTGGTGTGGCTGGCCTTTGGGGCCAGCACGAGCGCCTTAGAAGTCGTACGTGACCGAGAAGCGGCCGTAGCGCGGCGTGGTCTGGTACATCGTCGCGCCGTAGGTGTTGGACACGGTGAACTTGTCGTCTTCGTAGGTGGCATCGAGCACGGTCGGCTTGCGCTCGTTGAACACGTTGAAGATGTTGAAGTTGAAAGCGAGCTTCTTGTCACCCCACTCCGGACGGTAGGTCACGCCCAGGTCCACGGTCTTGGTCCACGGCAAGTGGCCCATGCTGCCCAGGTTGGAGGGCTTGCCACCGCACCAGCGGTAGGACGAGTAGTAGCCGCCCGCCGGGTCGCTGTTCTCCGGGCCGTAGTAGCCCAGGCAAGCCTTCGGTGCACCGGACATCACACGCAGCGCACCGGACACCATCCACTCTGGCGCGATCATGTAGGTGCCATAGGCCTTCAACTGATGCGTACGGTTGTTGGACAGCTCGCCATTGCTGTTGACCATGAGCGACGGGGCGTCCCAGTCCTGCGTCTTGGAGACGTCGTCCTGGCCCACCGTGGAGAGCACCTGGCCTTCCGTGTTCCCGTAGCTACGCGAGAAGGTGTAATCCACACGACCCTGCCACTTGCCGTCGAACGGATGCTCCAGGAACAGGTCAAGCGCGTAGTACTTGCGCTTGGCGCCCTGCTGGAAGCCCCAATCGTGGGTGGACATGCTCACCTTGGTGTAGCCATTGCCGTTGGCATTGGCCAGCAGGTAGGTGTTGGTCTCGCCCGGGTTGAAGATCAGGCAGCTGTGCGGCAGCACGACCGAATCCGGATCGATGCCTTGCGCGATCACCTTGTTGATCAGCGGATCGGTATCGCACACGTCGTCGATGGCGGTCTGCAGCTTGCGCAGCGTCGCCTTGGCGCCGAACACCCAGTCCGTTCCCAACTGCTTGCTGAAGCCCAGGATGGCTTCGTCCTGGTACTGCGACTTGAGGTTGGACGCGGTAACCGTCTTGGGATCGGGCGTTTCGCCGTATTCGCCGTTGGTGGACACCGGACCAGGGCCCAGGGCCTTCAGGCCGGTCGGGTTGCCGTTGGCATCGATACCGCTGTAGGTGAAGTACTCGTAGGTGAAGGTCGAGGGCGAAGCGCCGCGGATCGCCACGCTGTTGGGCAGCGCGAGGTAGTAGCGACCGAGGTTGCCGAACACCTTGAACGAGGAATCACCGAACACGTCCCAGCTGAAGCCCAGACGCGGCGCCCACTGGTTCTTGTTCTTCACGTAGGCCTGGCCGGCCGCGTTGTAGTTGGTGAACTGGTCGTCGCGCAAGCCCAGGCTCAGCAGCCAGCGATCGTTGATCTGCCAACGGTCTTCCAGGTACTGCGCCTTCTGATCCACCGACATGCTGGTGGTGGTGGTGAACACGTAGCGACGCACGTAGTAACCCTGGCCACCCGGAGCACCGATACCCAGCTCGCTGGACAGCGGCGAGTTCGGCTTGGAGGTCTTGCCGTAAAGCCATGCGTAGCCCGGGCCGCTGACCTGCTGGCCTTCGTCCGTGGCGGCAAAGTGCATGTTGTCGATACCGCCGGTGATGGTGTGGTCACCCAGCTTGTACTCGAGATCCAAGCGCAGACCGTGGGTCTTGTTGTGCGCGTTCGGATTCTTTGCGTACAGGATCGTGTTGCCGTTGCGGATCGGCGTACCGCCAGTGATCGACGGATCCTGGTTGGTCGGCGTGCTCAGATACACAAGGCTCGGATCGACACCCGGAATGGTGGAATAGTCGATCGCGCGGTTCTGACCATACGTGGCCGAGAACGTCAGGTCGTCGGTGATGTAGCTGGTGTACTTGCCGATATAGATGTCCGAACCGGTCTTGGTCGAGGTGTCGTAACCGACGAACTCACCTTCCGTACCCGACTCGTAGTCATACGCGTACTTGGTGCCGCTGTACTGCGTCTTGTTGGAGATACCGGTCAACTCGAGGATGTTGCTGTCATTGATGTTCCAATCCAGCTTCACGTAGTACTTGGGCATCTTGTACGTGTAGTAGGTATTGGCCGGCTGGGCCGCCACGGCGGACGAGGTGGACTTGCCCTCCTGCTTCTCCGCCTCAGCTGCCACGAACAGGAACAGCTTGTCCTTGATCAGCGGGCCGCCCACATACGCGCTGTAGGTGGTGTTCCACTTGGTGTTGTCTTTGCGCGTGCGGTACTTGGTGCCCGGCAGGGAATCGTCGGTGTACGCGTAGCCGTCCGGCAGCGCCTGGTTGGGGAAATTGACGTCCTTGGGGTCTTCGGCAAGGAACTTGGGCGACCACAGCACCTGGCCACCGAAATGCCATTCGTTGGAGCCGCGCTTGCCGACCTGGCTGATCACGCCGCCGTCCGAGCGACCGTACATGGCGCTGTAACCGCCGGTGTAGATTTCCTGCTGATCGATGGCGCCGTAAGGAAGGCCGATGCCGCCCAGGTTGCTCAGCGGATCGGTGGTGTTGTAGCCGTTGATGTAATAGGCGTTCTCGGTCACCGAGGAACCGCCGAAAGAGATTACCGACGAACCGGCCTTCTGGCCCGAGAAATAGTCACTGCCCTGCACCACGCCCGGTGCCAGCAGCGCGATGGCTTCAGCGCTACGACCCAGCGGCAGGCGATCCAGATCCTGCGAGGTGATGACGGTACGCGAGTCCACCGACGACACGTCGATGGCCGGCAGCGCGTTGGCGGTCACCGTCACCGAGGCCAGCGCCTGCGCGTTGGCTGCCGTGGCGAACGACACTTCCGTACCCGCGTTCACCGTGATGGAAACGTCCTTGCGGGTATCCACCGTGGCGCCATTCTTCTGCAGCACCACACTGTAGGTACCCAGCGGCAGGTTGCTGATGCGGTAGCGGCCCGAGTTGTCCACCGTGGCCGAACGCGAGATGCCGGTGGAGCCGGTCACCGTTACGGTTTCGCCGGCCTCGGCCTGGCCGAAGATGGTGCCGGTGGTGGACTGCGCAAATGCCACTCCCGCCATGCCCATGGTCAGGGCCATGGCCAGCGTCGAGCGCCGCAACACGACAGCACCGTTCAACGTACGAAAGTTCATCGATTGGATCTCCCCGTAGATGCCCATGAGGGCAAAAAAAGCCGTACCAGCCGGAATCCGGCCAGCCAGATGCGTCTGGACATGAATCTGAAAGAGGCTCCCCCTGCAGATCCCACCCTGCACGCGCCCGCGCAATTCCTTGCGCACTCCGCTTGAAAGCTTAAGTGAAGCTGACGTAAGCGAAATAAGTAACGACCATAGGATTAATTCTTACGCCTTGTCAACATAGTCTTAATGTTTGATGCGGCGAAAGATGACAGAACTTCGACGAATTTCGCCGAATATGGTAGTGCTTACGTTTCGCCAACTATTTGTCCTACAAGAAAAAGTCTCTACTGAAACGAAATTTTCCGCCGACGGGAGGGCGCAAAATATCGACGAAAAAAAACCACCGGCCGGAGCCGGTGGTCATGCGCAAAACGCTTTGGGTGATCGCGCAATGTAGGTAAAACCCTACTGCCTTCCCTGCCCGTGGCGCCCGGGAAGGAAACGCCACGAAGCATGGAAAGCGGTGCTGTCGATGACTTAGAAGTCGTAGGTCACCGAGAAGCGGGCGTAGCGCGGCGTGGTCTGATACAGCGCGGCACCATAGGTGTTGGACACGGTGTAACGACCGGTTTCGTAGGTCGCGTCCAGCACGGTGGGCTTGCGCTCGTTCAGCACGTTGAACACGTTCATGTTGAACGCCAGCTTCTTGTCGCCCCAAGTCGGGCGATAGGTCACGCCCAGGTCCACGAACTTGGTCCACGGCAGACGACCATGGCTGCCCAGCGGCGACGGCTCGCCACCGCACCAGCGGTACTTGGACTTGTAACCCGACGGATCGCCTTCGTTGGTGCCGTAGTAGCCCAAGCACGCCTTCGGCGCACCGGACATCACACGCACCGCACCGGACACCATCCACTCCGAGGCAACCTGGTAGGCACCAAACGCCTTCAGCTGATGGGTGCGGTCGTTGGAGAGCACGCCGTTGCTGTTTTCCATCAGAGCCGGGGTATCCCAGTCCTGCGTCTTGGAGACGTCGTCCTGACCGATGGTGGAGAGCACCTGGCCTTCCGTGTTGCCGTAGCTGCGCGAGAAGGTGTAATCCACGCGACCCTGCCACTTGCCGTCGAACGGATGCTCCATGAACAGGTCCAGCGCGTAGTACTTGCGCTTGGCGCCCGAAGCGAAGCCCCAATCCTTGGTCGACATGCTGACCTTGGTGTAGCCACTGCCATTGGCGTTAGCCAGCAGGAAGTCGTTGGTCGCACCCGGATTGAAGATCAAGCAGCCGTGCGGCAGCACTACGCTCTTGGGATCGATGCCGCTGGCAATGACCTTGGCCTCGACCGCATCCGGATCGCACACGTCGTCGATGGAGCTCTGCAGCTTGCGCACTGTGACCTTGGCGCCATACAGCCAGTTGGCACCGAGGGTCTTGTTGAAGCCGAGGATGGCTTCATCCTGGTACTGCGACTTGAGGTTCGACGCGGCGACCGAATGGGCGTCCGGCGCCTGACCGTATTCACCGTTGGTCGACACCGGGCCCGGGCCCATGGGCTTCAGGCCGGTCGGGTTACCGTTGGCATCGATGCCGGTATAGGTGAAGTACTCATAGGTGAACGTGGAGGCCGAAGCGCCGCGGATCGCCACGCTGTTGGGCAGCGCGAGATAGTAGCGACCGAGGTTGCCAAACACCTTGAACGAGGAGTCGCCGAACACGTCCCAGCTGAAGCCCAGACGCGGCGCCCACTGGTCCTTCTGGTCGACGTACTTCACAGCAGCACTGTTGTAGTTGGTGAACTGGTCGTCACGCAGACCCAGCTTCACCATCCAGCGATCGTTGATCTGCCAGGTGTCTTCGATGTACTGCGCCTTCTGATCCACAGCCATGCTGGTGGTGGTGCTGAAGACGTAGCGAGCGGTGTAATAGCCCTTGCCGCCCGGAGCGCCGACGCCAAAGGCCGGCTGGATCGGCACGTTTTCCTTGCCGGCTGCGGCCTTGTAGTAGATCCAGGCGTAGCCCGGGCCACTCACCTGCTGGCCTTCGTTGGTGGCCTTGTAGTGCATGTTGTCGATACCCGCCGACAGCAGGTGATCGCCCAGCTTGTACTCAAGATCCAGTCGCAGGCCGTGGGTCTTGTTCTTCGCACCCGGGTCCTTCACGTACAACACCGTGTTGGTGTTGCGGATCGGCGTGCCGCCGGTGATGGCCGGATTCTGGTTGGTCACGCCACTCAGGTAGGACTGCGTGGTCGTGAGGCCCGGCGTCACCGAGTAATCGATGGCGCGGTTCTGGCCGTAGGTGGCCGAGAAGGTCAGGTCGTCGGTGATGTAGCTGGTGTACTTGGCGACGTAGATGTCCGAACCGGTCTTGGTCGAGGTGTCATGACCGGCGAAGCTGCCTTCCACGCCCGTGGCGTAGTTGTAGCGATACAGGTCGCCGCTGTACTGGGTCTTGTTGGAGATGCCCGTCAACTCGAGGATGTTGCTGTCGTTGATGTTCCAGTCGAGCTTGGCGTAGTACTTGGGCAGCTTGTACGTGTAGTACGTGTTGGCAGGCACGGCCGCGGTAGAGGTGGAGGTGGACTTGCCTTCCTGCTTCTCCGCCTCGGCCGCCACGAACATGTACAGCTTGTCCTGGATCAGCGGGCCGCCCACGTAGGCGCTATAGGTGTTGTTCCACTTGGTGTTGTCCTTGCGCGAGCGATACAGCGTGCCCGGCTGGGATTTATTGGTGTAGCCGTAGCCAGCCGGCAGCTGGTTGTTCGGGAAATACACGTCCTTGGGCGATTCGGCGAGGAACTTGGGCGACCACAGCACCTGGCCGCCGAAATGCCACTCATTGGTGCCGCGCTTACCGACCTGGCTGATCACACCGCCGTCCGAACGACCGTACATGGCACTGTAGCCGCCGGTGTAGATTTCCTGCTGA
Source organism: Frateuria sp. sgz306004 (assembly GCF_057750885.1). Lineage (NCBI taxonomy): Bacteria > Pseudomonadati > Pseudomonadota > Gammaproteobacteria > Lysobacterales > Rhodanobacteraceae > Frateuria > Frateuria sp. sgz306004. Next base: position 49,115 of record NZ_JBYLFE010000001.1, on the reverse strand, counting down.
TCGATGGCGCCGTAAGGCAGGCCAATACCACCCAGGTTCTTCAGCGGGTCGGAGCTGTTGTAGCCGTTGATGTAGTAGGCATTCTCGCTGACAGCCGAGCCGCCGAACGACACGACCGACGAACCAGTGGTCTGACCAGAGAAGTAGCCGCTGCCCGGCACCACGCCCGGCGCCAGCAGCGCGATGGCTTCAGCGCTACGGCCGAGCGGCAGGCGCTCCAGATCCTGCGAGGTCACGACGGTGCGCGAATCGACCGACGACACGTCGATCGCCGGCAGCGCGTTCGCCGTCACGGTCACGGCCGACAGGGCCTTGGCATCGGCGGAAACGAACGACACTTCGGTACCGGCGTTCACCGTGATGGACACGTCCTTGCGCGTATCCACCGTGGAGCCGCCCTTCTGCAACTGCACCGAGTAGGTGCCCAGCGGCAGGTTGGCAATACGGTAGCGGCCCGAGTTGTCGACGGTGACCGAGCGAGTGATGCCGGTGGAACCGGAGACGGTCACCGTTTCGCCGGCTTCTGCCTGACCAAAGATCGTACCGGTGGTGGACTGGGCGAACGCCACGCCCGCCAGGCCCATCGTCATGGCGATAGCCAGCGTCGAGCGGCGCAGCACCAGGCCATGCAACTTATTCGAACTCATCAAATGTCTCTCCCCGAAAAAGCCCAAAAATGGGCAACACAAAACCGGGTCGACTCAGCCACGGGCTGGTTGACCTAAGTCGTTTGGTTTGAATCTGAAGGCTCCCCCAGCAGACCCACCCTGGCAGGCCCGCACTGACTCGGCCTGCTTACATCCTGTCATCGCAATCTCTCGCGCATGTCACAGGAAGTAAATACGAACATGGGTTATTTCTTACGATATGTCAACACAAACTTCACAGGTTAAGCCTGCCGAAAGCTACGACATAAAGAGCCCTAAGCCTACAATTCCGGCCTACCGTGGAGCGAAATAGATTGCTGAATTTCCTTGCTTTTATGTTGACCACATAGGGCGCCCGGGCAACCAACCACGGTGGCGGCAAAGCGCAAAGCCTAGTCACACGCGTAAAAGGAACGCAAAAAAAAACGGCCCGGAGAACCGGGCCGTCGAAAGAAGCAAAGTAGGCGAACGCTTACGGGCGGCGCGCCAGCTCAGGGTTTTCCTTCGTCTTGGGCATCAGGTCCTGCTTGGACACGCCCAGCCACAACAGGATCGGGCTGGCCACGAAGATCGAGGACAGCGTACCCACCACGATGCCGATCAGCATGGTGATGGCGAAACCGTGCACAGCCGGACCGCCGAAGAAGTACAGCGCCGCCATGGTGATGCCGGTGAACAGCGCGGTGATGATGGTTCGCGACAGCGTGTTGTTGATCGAGCGGTTGAGGATCTCCTCCGGCTCGGCCTTGCGGGCCAGGCGGAACAGTTCGCGCACGCGGTCGAACACCACCACCTTGTCGTTGATCGAGTAACCAATCACCGCCAGCACCGACGCCAACACCGTCAGGTCGAACTCGCGCTGGGTCAGCGCGAAGATGCCCACCGTCACCAGGGCATCGTGCGCTTCGGTGGCAATGGCAGCCACCGCGAAACGCCATTCGAAGCGGATACCCAAGTACAGGCCGATACCCAGCACCACCACGATGGCCGCGATGATGCCGTCGCTGCGCAACTCGTCACCCACGGTCGAGCTGACGTAGTCGCGGCTCTTGACGCTGGCATCGGCGCGTGCGGCCTTGAGCACGCCGGTGGTCACGGCCGATACCCTGTCCAGGTTGACCTTGCCCGCCTCGTCCTTCATCGCTGCGGTGGGCTGGAAGCGCACCGACACTTCGCGTGTGCCGCCCAGGCTGGCGACCAGCGAGTGCTCGATACCGCCCTTGTTCAGGGCCTCCTGCACTTCGACGGTGGTCACGGGGTTGTCGTAGTCCACCACCAGCGACACGCCGCCGGTGAAGTCGAGGCCATAGTTGAGGCCCTTCACGGCGATCAGCGCGATGGAGGCGAGCATCAGCAAGATAGCGATGCCCACGCTGAACTTCCTCATGCCGAGGAAGTTCACATTGGCGTTGTGGTTGAAGATTTCCATAGGTGTCTGTTCCTCTTCAGACCGACAGCGTCTTGAGCTTGCGATGACCGTGGATCAACGCCGTGATGGCATGCGTCACGGTGACCGAGGTGAACATCGAGGTGAGGATGCCGATCAGCAGCGTCACACCGAAGCCCTTGATCGGGCCCGAGCCCATCGTGGTCAGCGCCAGCGCGGCGATCAGGTGGGTGACGTTGGCGTCGAGAATGGTGGCCCACGCCTTGTCGTAACCGGCGCGGATGGCCGCCAGCGGCGACGAGCCGTTGCGCAGTTCTTCGCGTATGCGTTCGCAGATGAGCACGTTGGCGTCGATCGCCATACCCAGCGTCAGCACGATACCGGCGATACCAGGCATGGTGAGCGTGACGCCCACGGCAGACATCACCGCCACCAGGATCACCAGGTTGAAGAACAGCGCCACGTCGGCCACCAGGCCGAACAGCTTGTAGTACAGCGCAGCGGCCAGCAGCACCAGGGCCAGGCCCAGGGTCACCGCGCGCAGGCCCTTGGCGATGTTCTCCTGGCCCAGGCTCGGACCGATCACACGCTCCTCGACGATGTCGATGGGCGCAGCCAGCGAACCACCCTTGAGCAGCAGCGCCAGTTCGGAGGCTTCCTTGGGGCTGCGCAGGCCGGTGGTCTGGAAGTTCTTGCCGAACACGCCATTGATGGTGGCGTAGTTGATCACCTCTTCGGTGATCTTGGGCGTGCGCACTTCCTTGCCGTCGACCATCTTGGTCTCGACCACGCGCTCCACGTACACCACGCCCATCGGCTTGCCGACGTTGCCGGTGGTGAAGTCCAGCATCTTCTTGGCGCCGGCCGAGTTCAGCGTGACCGACACGGCGGGCGAACCACTCTGCTGGTCGAAGGTGGAGGAAGCATCCACCAACTGGTCACCGGTGACGATGATGTTCTTGCTGAGCAGGTACGGCTGGCCCTCGCGACCCTTATAGAGACGCGCATCCGGCGGCACGATGCCCGAGCGGGCAGCGTCCAGGGCCTGCTGCGGCGTGCCGTAGCCCGCGCGGTATTCCAGCGTGGCGGTGGCGCCGATCAGCTTCTTGGCCTCGGCCGTGTCCTGCACGCCGGCCAGCTCGACCACGATGCGGCTGTCACCCTGCTGCTGGATGATCGGCTCGGACACGCCCAGCGCGTTGATACGGTTGCGCAGCGTGCCCAGATTCTGGCGAATGGTGTTGAGCGAGAGTTCGCGCAGCTTGTCCGGACGCACGGCCGCATTCAGCGGGAACCGGTCGCCGGTGGCGTTTGCGTCCTGCACGGCCAGGTCGGGGTATTCGGTGGCGATGATGTTGGCGGCCGCGGCGCGATCCTCGGCGGACTTGAGCACCACCGACACGCCCTGCCCACGCTGCGCGTTGCGCGTCACCGAGTCATAGCGAATGTTCTTTTCGCGCAGCAGGCTGCGGATATCGTCCGCATAGCGCGTTTCCTGCTTGTCGATCACGTCGTTCTGATCGACCTGCATGAGGAAGTGCACGCCGCCCTGCAAGTCCAGGCCCAGCGGCATCGACTTGGCGCCAATGGCGCTGAGCCAATGCGGCACTGTGGACTTGAGGTTGAAGGCGACCGTGTAGTCATCGCCCAACGTCGCCGAAATGGCGTCGGAGGCGCTCTTCTGCACGTCAGCGTTGGCAAAACTGGCCACCAGATGATCGCCATTGAGCTCGATGCCGGTGCTGGCGATGTTCGCCTTGGCCAGCGCCGCGGTTACCTTCTGCTCGAGCGCCTGGTCGACCGTGCCATTGCGGTTGGCCGTGATCTGCACGGCAGGCACCGGCAGGAACGCGTTGGGCAACGCATAGACGATGCCGAGCACCAATACGATGGCGACCAGCGCATATTTCCAGCGTGGAAAATCACTCATGCCTTGAATCCGTCAAAAGCCGCGGCCTGAGGCCGGCCGCGGCGAGCAATGCATCGTGTTGGACCGGGGCCCCTCCACCCCGGCAAGTCGTCAGGACGACTTCAGCGTGCCCTTGGGCAGCACCTGCTGCACGGCACCCTTCTGCAGCTTGATCTTCACGTTCGGCGCGATTTCGACCGTGATGAAGCTCTCACCCACTTCATCCACCTTGCCGGCGATGCCGCCGTTGGTGACTACTTCGTCGCCCTTGGACAGCGCGGAGACCATCTGGCGGTGCTCCTTCTGACGCTTCATCTGCGGACGAATCATCAGGAAGTAGAACACCACGAACAGCAGGATCAGCGGCAGGAACGTCATGATCGGGTTCGGGGCTTGAGCTGCACCGGCAGCCGGGGCAGCCTGGGCGATCATGAAGGACGTCGTAAGATTCATCAGCTTGTCTCGTAAGTTGCGGTTTCAGCGAGATTTTCCGCCGAAGCCTGATAAAAGATCATGGATTATGCCATGCGCCCCCGGGCCCTGCATGCGTCATAAGACCCGCCCGCCAAGGGTTCTGGCGGCGGTGGAGGCCGATTCCAAGGGGCTGGACCGAAGCGCAACGACCATGGTTCCCCGGTCAGCCTGGTCGGGTCACACCCACCTTCAGCGGTTTGACGCGGGGGGTTGCCCGCGCCAGGGTCGACCTTCAGGCCGCGACACCACCCGCGCGGCGGGCGTAGAACTCGGCCACGAAGTCGTCCAGCTTGCCGGCGGCGATGGCGTCGCGCAGGCCTGCCATCAGGCGCTGGTAGTGACGCAGGTTGTGCATGGTGGCGAGCTGGCTGCCGAGGATCTCGTTGCAACGATCCAGATGGCGCAGGTACGCGCGGCTGAAACCGCTGTTGCAGGCATAGCAGTCGCAGCCTTCCTCGATCACGCGGGTATCCAGCGCGTACTTGGCGTTGCGGATGCGCAGCGTGCCCTCGCTGGTGAACAGGAACCCGTTGCGCGCATTGCGCGTGGGCATGACGCAATCGAACATGTCGATGCCGCGACGCACCGCTTCCACGATGTCCTCCGGACGGCCCACGCCCATCAGGTAGCGCGGCTTGTCCTGCGGCAGCATCGGCACGGTGAAGTCCAGCGTGTGATTGCGCTCGGCTTCCGGCTCACCCACGGCGAGGCCGCCCACGGCGTAGCCGTCGAAACCGATGTTGACCAGGCCCTCCGCCGAGCGGCGGCGCAGGTTTTCGTACACGCTGCCCTGCACGATGCCGAACAGTGCATTGGGGTTCTTGAGATCATTGAAGGCGCGACGCGAGCGCTCGGCCCAGCGCAGGCTCAGCTCCATCGACGTGGACGCCACCTTTTCCGTGGCCGGATACGGCGTGCATTCGTCGAAGATCATCACCACGTCCGAATCCAGCACCTTCTGAATGCGCATGGATTCTTCGGGCGAGAGGAACACCTTGGAGCCGTCCACCGGCGAGGCAAACGCCACACCCTCCTCGGTGATCTTGCGCTTGTGCGCCAGCGAGAACACCTGGAAGCCGCCCGAATCGGTGAGGATGGGCTTCTCCCATCCAATGAACTTGTGCAACCCGCCGAACTGCTCCACCACCTCCAGGCCGGGGCGAAGGAACAGGTGGAAGGTGTTGCCCAGGATGATTTCGGCGCCGATATCGAGGACATCCCGCGGCGTCATCGCCTTCACCGAGCCATACGTGCCCACCGGCATGAAAGCCGGCGTCTCCACGGTGCCGCGGTCAAATGTGAGGCGGCCGCGACGGGCCGCGCCGTCGGTGGCCTTGAGTTCGAAAGTCATGGAAGTCATCGGCACATTATCGCCGGTTATGGACTTTCGTGCTTCGAGCGGGCCGTCTGAGCGGCCTTTCAGGGCTATTCCGCCCTCGTCCGGCGCCGCCTTGCAGGCGCCTCAACCGCCCCGAGGCAGGATCAGCATGGAGTCGCCATAGGAGAAGAAGCGGTATTTCTGCTCCACCGCGTGGCGATACGAGCCCAGCATGAAATCCCGCCCGGCCAGCGCCGACACCAGCATCAGCAAGGTCGACTGCGGCAGGTGGAAGTTGGTGAGCAATCCGTCGATGCTGCTGAAGCGATAGCCCGGAAAAATGAAGATCTGCGTTTCGCCCGCGAAGGGATGCAGTTCGCCGTCGCGGCTGGCGCTTTCCAGCGCACGTACCACGGTGGTACCCACGGCGATCACGCGACCACCGGCCGCGCGGGTGCGACGCACCTGCTCGACCAGGCTGGCTCCCACGTTGAGCCACTCGCGGTGCATCTGGTGATCCTTGATGTCGTCCGAACGCACCGGCTGGAAGGTGCCGGCGCCCACGTGCAAGGTCACATAACCGAACTGGATACCGCGCTCGCGCAGCAAGGCCAACATGGCGTCATCGAAATGCAGGCCGGCGGTGGGCGCGGCCACCGCACCCGGCTCGCGCGCAAACACGGTCTGGTAGCGCTCCAGGTCGCTGGCGTCGGCGTGACGCTCGATGTATGGCGGCAGCGGCATTTCGCCCAGGCGCAGCAAGAGACGCTCCAGCGGATCGGGCGACTCGAAACGCAGGCGAAAGAACGACCCATCGCGCCCCAGCACCGTGGCAACACTGCCGTCGGCCAGCTCGATACGGCCGCCTTCCTTGGGCTTTTTGCTCACGCCCAATTGCACGGTGGCTTCGTGCGCACCGGTGACGCGCTCGATCAGGATCTCTACCGCGCCGCCGCTTTCCTTGCGCCCATACAGGCGGGCGGGCAGCACGCGCGTGTCGTTGAACACCAGCAGGTCGCCCTCGCGCAGGAACTCGGGCAGGTCGCGAAACATGCGGTCCTGCCGGGTCTGACCGTCCACATCCAGCACCAGCATGCGGCTGGCCGAGCGCTCGGCCAGGGGCGCCTGGGCAATCAGCTCGGGGGGCAGTTCAAAATCGAAATCGGTCTTCTTCACGGCGGGCGACATGGCGTTTAATGCGCCATTATCGCGCAAAGCGCGAGGCGACGCCCCGCGCCCTGCCCAGACTTTCTCAGCGCGACTCGCCCTCACCTGCCTCCGCCACCGCCTGGCCGCGACGACGCCGGCGCAGCAACCAGACGGCAAACGCCGCCAGCGCCAGCACGAACACAGCGGCCTCGTAAGGGAGATAGCGCCGCACTGCGTGACGCACCGCTGCCACCTGCTGGCTTCGCTGCAACTGGCGGGCGCGGTCAAAATCCGGCTCCTCGCAGTCGCGTCCGAAATTCTTGGCCCAGGCCACGTAGGGGCCCTGCTTCACATAGCGCGTGTACAGCGCATCGGCTCGCTGCAACCGTTCGGGCACGCCCTTGGGCTTCTCGTCGCCCCAGCCCTGGTAGTTGTCCTCGTAATCGGGCGGCCCTTCCAGCATCCAGCCGGTGGCCTGGCACAACACCGCGGCAAAGGCCTGGGAGCGCGGCGGCAACAGATCAGCCGCAGCGCTGGCCTCATCGGCGGCGATATAGCGATAGTGGAAGCGGCGCTCCGGCTTGGACACGCTTTGCGCGTACCGCTGGCGCTCGCCATCGGTGACCATGGCCTGGTTGAGCGACGCGGCGTCCTGGCCACTGCCGCCCTGGAAGCTGCCTCCGTTGTCCAAGTAGTCGGGCCCCTGCTCGAAACCGATGATCTCCATGCCGTTCTCGCGCGCGATCTTGGCGGCCGCGTAGCGGGCCTGCGCGCGACCGATGCGGGTCCAGGCATGCTCGCCGTCGTGCATGGCCTTTGCATACGCGGCCGCGGTGCTACGCAAGGTGGTGGGCTGCGGCTTGCCTTCATCGTCGTACAAGGCGAAGCGCGGGTCGCCGTCGACCGGGAAGTAAGGCTGCGCTTCGTCGTATCGGCCCGCGCGCATCAGGCGTCGGGCCAGTAACCAGCGCAGGTTGTCGGCCAGTGGGCGCGTGGTGCGGTAGTACTCGTTTTCGTCCTTGCCCTTGGCAGGCACAGGCGTGGCCGGCGCGCGACTGTCGACGAAGGCCTTGAGCTCATCCACCGTCAGCACGCGTTCGGCCACGTAGCTGGCGTCGTTGCCGTAGCCGTAACTAGCCGATTCCATGTATTCGTCGTAGACGTTGCCGTCGCCGCCAACGGCCTGCGCCGCGTCGTAGAGATGACCCAGCGCTTCGACATACTCACCCCGCGCCAGCGCCAGCACGCCGCGCTCACCGGTAAGCAAGGGCACGTTGCCCGGCTCCAGCGCGGGCTGCGCGTCACCCGATTTGGGAAACGCCTTGGCAGCCGCCGCGTATGCCGCGCTGGCGGCCGCCAGGTCGCCCTTCTGCAGCGCCAGCTTGGCACGCACCCAATCGGCCAGCGGGCCGCTCGCCTTGCCCGCAAACTGGGCGGCCAGATCGTAGTGACCGGTTTCATAGGCCAAAGATGCCAGGCGATCGGCGCCGGTGACCTTGTCCATGCCACGGCGCTGGATGGCCTGCACCAACGATTCCAGTCGCGAATCGGGCTTGCTGGCCTCGCCGCTCACCGCGTCGCTGCTTTCGCCGCCCACGCGCGCCAGCGCGTAAGACACCAACATGCGTTGCGCCACCGGGCCATCCAGCAAGCCTTCCAGCTGCGACGGCGAACGCAAGGTGTGACCGGCGATGGCCACCAGCGACTGCACGCCACTGTCCGAGCCGTAGCCCGCCTGTGCCGCATACAGCGTGATGGCCCGCTTGAGGTCGGCCACGGCGATGCCGTCGCCGCATGCGTTCTCATCGTCGTACAGGTTGCCCCAGCTGCACTGGGTGTGGCCATTGAAGAGATACAGCCGGGCTTCCTCGCCGAAGCTCGCCACAGCCAATGCCTGGGTGTCATCGGCGCCGGCCACCGCGCGCGTGCGCGCCAGCTCGAAGGCCTTGGCGGCGGCGGTGCGCTCCTGCTGGAACGCGGTCGCCTCAGCGGCCGACGTCATTCGTTCGGCATGGATGCGCCCCAGCATGAAGGCTGCCCACACACTACGCAGCTTGGCTTGATCGGCGGGCAGTGCCAGCACTTCCTCGAAGCGGCTGACGGCGGCTGGCCAGTCTTCCTGCGCGAAAGCCACCGCGCCAGCGGTGTAGGCGCGCAGGTCGGCCGGCAGGTCCTTGCCCTGCTCGTAGGCATCGTCGGCATGCTCAAGCTGGCGCAAGCTTGCGACGCGCTGCGCCTGCGCCTCGCTCAAGCCCAGCGCCTTGGCTTGTGCGGCGGGGCTCGGCGTCGACTCATCGCCACCACTTACCGGCACGGCAACCAGCTTGTCGGTCGGCTCCAGCAGATGCATGGCTTCGAAGGCAAAGCTGTTCTGCGGCGTCGCTTTCAGCGTATCCGCGCGATGGTCGAGCAATTGGTTGGGAAACATGGGGCCGCAGGCCCAGGCGATCGCGCCAGCGAGCGACGTGAGCAAACCAGCGACGATCCATTGGCGCTTGTGCATGGGGAGACCTGTTGTCAGGGCGCTCCGCGCCCGGGAGTGCAAAGTATGCGACAGCGGCGCGTGAACGTCGCTGGTGCGTTGATCCAGAATCGCCGGCACGCCCGCAGGCTCAGTGCTTTCAGCGCAAACGCCCCGACTCGATATGCAAGGCCGCCGCGCCATCGCAACGCAGCCAGCCGATGGCGAGCTGACGCCCCGCTCGCAGCAGCCCGCCCTGGTTGCGCTGCAGGAACACCCCTTGGGCCGAGCGCTGCAAGGTGTAGCCGTTTGCACCATCGGCCAATGCGCAGCCCGCCTCCAGCCGCACCAGCGACGGTAGCGGCACATCGGCGTTACCGGTATTGATCAGCACCAGATCGCGCAGCGGCGCCTGCCGCGCAGCTCGTACCTGGGCCAACAGCGACATGCGCAAGGGTTGGCCCAGGAGCACCGTGCGCCAGGTGGCCATGCTCCATGCGCGGGCATCGTCGTCGGTGGGCAGGCGGAACCACACGATACCCGCCAGCCCCTTGGGCGCATCGGTCTGCAGGCTGGCGAGGAAACCCTGCATGGCCACGGGGTCGGCGAACAATTCATTCGACGCGCTCGCCCCGCTCAAGGTGGGGCGCTCGCTTTCGATGCCAGCGATGCGGCCCTGCTCATCCCAACTCACCCGCGTGCCATAAGCCGGCAAGGCGACACGCCAGGGGCGCGGCATGCGCTTGGCAAAGGCAGCGATCCAGTCGTGCGCGCGCTGAGGGTTGAACAACCCCGCCCGCGGCGACTGCACCGCATGCACCTGCAACACCACCTCGTCGACTTGCGCCAGCAGCGGATCGAGCGCGGCGCTTTCCAGCCATGTTGGCAGGGCGGTGATGGAAAGATGCAGTTGCGAACCAAGCGTAGGGCGTAAAGCCTCCAGTAAATGGGTGTAAGCGGGCAGCCGCGCCGTGGCGCAGTCGTGATCGATCTCCACCCCCACCAGCGGCAACCCGTGGCGGCGCCATTCGGTGACCACGCCATCCACGCCATCGACCAAGTTGGATTCATCCCAACGATCGAGCTGCCCTTCGATGCGCACCACGGCGATCACCGGCTTGCCGCTGGCCGCCAGCGCCTTCCAATCGGGCTGCACGATGTGCCATTGGCCCTGCCCATCGACCTCGGCTGCCAGCACGCGCCAGCGCCGTACCACGTCGTCGCTGTCATGCAGGGCCTGGACCAGCGACGGCGTCCATTGTCGCTGCCAGATATAGGCATCGTTGTCGAACGTGCTCAACTTGCGCGCACAGCCGGTGCCCGCCAGCGCGAGCATGGCGATCAGCAAGGCGGCGATCGCGAAAACCAGACGGGCGCGCATAAGGGACAAGGCCGTGCTCAACGGAAAAGGCTGCCTATTGTGCCGCCGATGCGCACCGCGTTGGCGAAGTTGCCCCGCCCCAGGTGAGTTAGAGCCAGCCCTTCTGCCGAGCCAGTCGGTAGGCTTCGATGCGATTGGCCACCCCCAGCTTGCCAATGGCTTCGGACAGGTAGTTGCGCACCGTGCCATGGGAAAGGTTGAGCTGGCTGGCGATCTCGTTGGCGGATTGACCCTCGCCCGCCAGGCGCAGCACCTGCCGTTCGCGGTCGTTGAGCGGGTCCGCTTCCGACCACGCTTCCAGGGCCAGTTGCGGATCGATGGCGCGACCGCCGCGGTGCACAGTGCGCAAAGCTTCGGCCAGGCGTTCGGCCGGCGCATCCTTGAGCAGGTAGCCCGACACGCCGGCATCCAGCGCGCGGCGCAGGAAGCCCGGGCGGGCGAAGGTGGTCACGATGATCACCTTGATGGGCATCTCATGGCGCTGAATGCGCTGCGCCAGCTCCAGGCCGGTGAGGCCGGGCATTTCGATATCGGTGACGAGCACATCCGGCTTCACGCGCTGCACATCGCGCCAAGCCGCCTCGCCATCGGCCGCCGAGCCGAGCACCTCGATATCCGATTCCAGATTGAGTAAGGCCGACAGCGCGCCGCGCACCATCGCCTGATCTTCCGCCAACAGCACACGTATCATGCAGCGCTCCTGCGCAGCGTGGACACCGCATCCGCCGTGCCCGGGGGCAACGGCACACTCACCGTCAGCACCGTGCCGCGGCGTGGCGGCGAGTCGATCTGCAATTGCCCGCCCAAGGCTCGTACGCGCTCGCGCATGCCGCTCACGCCATTACCGTGCGCGGCGAGCCCGCCGCAACCATCGTCGCTGATCCTCATCTCGAATCGTTCCTTGCCTGCCATGAACGCCACCCGCGCCGAAGTGGCCCGCGCGTGGCGATGAATATTGGTCACGGCCTCGCGCAACACGAGCGCCAGGGGTGCCTCGATCTGTTCGGGCAACGCAGCTTCCTCGGGTAGCTCGCCCTGAAAGCGCAAACCCGATGCCTCCAGCATCAGTCGCGCAGAAATCAGCTCCGCCGTAAGGTCGCCGCGACGCATGCCCGTTACCGCCATGCGCACTTCACCCAAGGCGTGACGCGCCACGCGCTCCACCTCTCCCATCTCGCGCTGCGCTCGCGCGGGATCGACCACGGCCAGCCTGCGCGCCAGCTCGGATTTCAACGCCACCAGCGACAGCGTGTGGCCCAACAGATCGTGCAGGTCACGCCCGATGCGTTCGCGCTCGGCCACGGTCGCCAGGCGGCGTACCTCGTCCTGCGACAAACGCAGCTGCGCATCCTTGCGATGGCTGCACATGCGCTGGTAGTGCCCGAAGCCGGCCATGACGGACACGAAGGCCATGAGCAACATCAACCACGGCGACACCTGCATGCGCATGGCCACCGGCGCCGTCGTGGCCGCCAGCACGGCAAAGGCGAACATCCACCGACGCAGCGACTGCATGTAGGCAAAGCACATGCTTGCCGACATGAGATAGCCGAGCGCCACGCCGTTGTACGGCCACACCAGCAAACCCAAGGCGGCGATGCCCGAGGCGTACCAAGGCAACCAGCGATAAGGGCCCGCATAAACCTGCATATGCAAGTAGATGTACACGGGCACGGAGAGAATGGTGGGCAGCAACCACTGCGCGATGTGCGGGCGGCCATCGGCTAGCGGGCCGACGAACAGCGCCACCACCCATAGCAGGTTGGCCATCGCTTCCCAGCGCAGGTAAGTCACTTTGCCCAACTGGACCAGCAGTGAATCGGGATGCGGCCGGAACCAGTTGTTCATGACGCCTGCCGCTCCGAATCGGTCCACTCGGGCGCGGATGCCGCATCGCCGACCAGGGACAGGCGCGCGCGCAACGGCACCTTGATGTGCAGACGCGTACCCTGGCCGCGAGGCGAATCCACCGTCAACGTGCCGCCCAGGCCACGCACGCGCTCATGCATGCCGCTCAAGCCGTTGCCCTGGCTGTCGATGCCGCCGCGGCCATCGTCCTCCACGCTCATCTGCACCTGAGCGCCGCTTGCGACCACCGCCACCCTCGCCTTGCGGGCGCCCGCATGGCGGGCGATGTTGGTAATGGCCTCGCGCAACACCAGCGCCAGCGCACGCTCCACATCGGCCGGTAGCGAGGGCGGCAATTCAGTGCTCTCCAACTGCACGGCCGATGCGCCCAGCATCAGCCTGGCGGCGGCCAACTCGGCGGCAAGATCGGTGGCGCGAATGCCGGTAACGGCCGAGCGCACCTCCGACAAGGCATGACGGGCCACCTTCTCGGCCTCTTCCATTTCACGCCGCGCGGCCTCGCTGTCGCGATCGAAAAGCTTGCGCGACAGTTCGAGCTTCAGCGTGATCAATGACAGCGTGTGACCCAGCAGGTCGTGCAGGTCGCGCCCGATGCGCTCGCGTTCGGCAAGCGCGGCGAGGCGGCGCACTTCCTCATGCGAAAGGCTTAGCTCCAGTTCCTTCTGGTCGGCCTGGCGTTCGGCATTCACCACCATGCCCACGATGATGGTGGTGACGGGAATCCACGCCACCGCCTGCCACGGATAGTGCAACAGCCACACCTCGACCAGGCACACCACATTGAGGCCAGCCAGCACCAACAGGTAACCGCGCAAACCGAGGCGGCACGTGCACAACATCACGCAGCCGTACACGAAGTAGCTCAGCGCGCTCGGGTACCAGGGCAGCAGCACGAAACTCATCGCCACCAGGCCAAGCGCGTAGCGATACGCCGTGCGCTGAGAGACCGTGCAGCATTTGCCGTAGAGGAACAGAAAGATGGGATAGCTCAGCAGCGTGCAAAGCGCCCATCGCCACGTGAACCCATCGAACATGGGGATAATGAACACCCACACCGACCACAGCAGGTGCACGGCATTGACCCAGGGCGAACGACCGCGACGCTTATCGCGCGCCACCAGCGAGTCCGGTGCCGGCGCAAACCAGTCCCGTATCAACTCACGCACTGTGCAACCTCCCCCGTCGCCCGTTCGCTACACATCGTACTTCAACCGACCCGACGCAGGCGGCGTGCAGCCAGCAGGAAAAACACCGCCCCATAGCCCAGAAGCACCAGCACGTGCGGCAGCAGCGATTCCTTGCTCAAACCCAGCGCACTCAAGGCCAAGGCATGCAGGTGCGCGCTAGGCCATAGGGGCGCCAGATGCTGGAGGGCCGTCGGCAGCATGGAGAGGGGAATCCACAAGCCCGACAGGAACGACATGGGGAGATAGATCAGGTTGAGCACGCCCGGCGCACCCTGCCCCTTCACCAGGGCGCCCACCAGCATGCCCAGCGCGCAGAACGGCAGCACACCCAACATACCGGTGAGCAACAGCAGGCCGGCGTGGGCAAGACTCACCTGCACGTGCCCCAAACCCAGGGCAAGCGCCAGCAACAACAGCACCACCACGCCCGCCGCCAGCATGGCCATCAGCATTTTTCCCACCAGGTAGGCACCTGGCGGCATGGGCAAGGCGCGTTTGAGCGTGAGCAGGCCGTTTTCGCGCTCGGCCGCCAGCGATACGCCAAAGCCGAACAAGCCGGGGCTCATCACGCCGAACACGGCATAGCTGGCGAGCAGGTATTGCGCCACGTCCATCGACGCGTTGCGATTCATCACAATGCCGAACAACAGGTAGAACATGGTGGGAAAAAGCGTGACCGGCAGCATGAAGCCGGGTGCGCGAAGGTAGCGAAGGCACTCGCTACGCGCTTCGGCCAGGTAGGCGCCGAGGATGCGGCGGCGGCTCATGGAGTCATCCGTCGAGTGCGGCATCGCGACTGTATTCAGGGCATTCATCAGGCGGCCTCCCTTTCCCGGGCCAGTTCATTGGTCAATGCGGTGAATGCCTCGGCGAGGCCCGCGCGCGTTACTTCCAGGCCGGACAGCTGCGGATCGGCATCCAGCAGGCGACGCAATACGAGTTCGGCAGCATCGGTGCGAATAACCAGGCTGCCGCCGTCGCGCTCGGCACCGGCCACGCGCGCCCATGCGGAAACGGCCTCGGCGTCCAGATCGGTGGTGCAGCGAATGCGCGTCAGCGAGACGCGCGAGCGCAAGGCATCGACACTGCCGTCACTCACCACCCGGCCGTTCGCCAGCACAACCACGCGCTGCGCCAGCGCCTCGGCTTCTTCCAGGTAGTGCGTGGTGAGCACCACGCCGCAACCTTCCGCCACCAGCCGGCGTATGGACGTCCAAAGACGCTGGCGCGCATCGATGTCCATGCCCACGGTGGGCTCGTCCAGGAACAGCAGCTCCGGACGACCGCAAAGGGCCAGCGCAAATTGCACGCGCCGCTGCTCGCCGCCCGACAGCTTGGCGTAATGTCGATCGAGCAGGGCCCCGACACCCGCAAGCTCGGCGGTCTCATCCAGCGTGCGCGGCGTCGGGTAGTAGCTCATGGTCAGCCGCAACAGTTCCGCCACGCGTAGCGTGGGCGGCAGCGCGGCTTGCTGGAGCATCACGCCGATGCGACGACGTGCCGCCAAATCTTGCGGGTCTTTGCCGAACAGTTCGACACGCCCCGCATCGGCACGCACCAGCCCAAGCAAAAGGCCGATGGTGGTGCTTTTGCCCGCACCGTTCGGCCCGAGCAACGCGAGCAGTTCGCCGCGCTGCAACATGAGATGAAGACCATCGACAGCGGTTAAACCGCCGTAGCTTTTGACCGCGCCAGTCAGGCTGGCGACCGTTGCACCCATCGAAGTCATAGCCCCTCCTTGTGGCTTGCCATGCTAGGCGCCACAAGGGTTTGCCCACAGTCGCCAGCGTCAGCCGGCGCAGGTGACAGGCGTCACCCGGGGTACCGGCCGACAAGCGGGCGCGCTATGCTCGGACAGTCGTTGCAATGCCACATCCGCAATGGATCGCACTGCGACAAGGCCCCCACAGGCCAGAGGCGCGCATGGTCAGGCGCCTCCACCATGCATTCGTTGACCCGTCGACGCGCATGCCATCGGGACGGCAGGCTCGTCGACCTTGAAGGAGGAAACCATGGGCGTGATTGATCAGCTGCGCGAACTGCGCGAATTCGGCGGCGCTCCGCTGACCACTGGACTTGATGACGCCACCATCGAGCGTTTCGCGTCCAGCCACCCTGAGCTGGTGCAGGCCATCGGTGAAGCCGTGGCGCGTCATCGCGAGCTGCGCGACGAACTGGGCGATTTCCTCAAGCTGGACGAGAGCGAACAGCTGACCAAGGCACTGGCCGAGTTCGTCAACTTCTATCCGGACGATGCGATCAACCCGTATCTGCCGGCGGCCGCGCGTGGCCCGTGGGTGATCAGCTTCAAGGGCGCCGTGATCCATGACAACGGCGGCTACGGCATGCTCGGCTTTGGCCACAACCATCCGGCCATCGACGCCGCGCTGGCGCGCCCGCAGGTGATGGCCAACGTCATGACACCCAGCATCTCGCAGATGCGCTTCACCCAGGCCATGGATCGCGAACTGGGTCGCCGCCGTGGTGGTAATCCCTATTCGCGCTACCTCGCACTCAACTCCGGTTCGGAATCGGTGGGCCTGGCCTGTCGCATCGCCGACGTCAACGCCAAGCTGATGACCGATGCCGGTGGCCGTTACGCCGGCCGCACCATCAAGCGCGTGGCGGTCAAGGGCGCCTTTCACGGCCGCACGGACAAGCCCGCGCTGTACTCCGATTCCACCCGCAAAACCTACCTGCAGCACCTCGCCAGCTATCGCAACGAGGACACGCTGATCACGGTGCAGCCGTACGACCTCGCCCAGCTCGAAGCCGTGTTCGCCGAAGCGGACAAGCAAGGCTGGTTCATCGAGGCGATGTTCCTGGAGCCGGTGATGGGCGAAGGCGACCCGGGTCGCGCCGTTACGCCGGAGTTCTACCAGCGTGCCCGCGCACTCACCGCCGAACATGGCAGCCTGCTGCTGGTGGATTCGATCCAGGCCGGCCTGCGCGCGCACGGCGTGCTTTCCATCACCGACTACCCCGGCTTCGAGAAGCTGGCCGCGCCGGACATGGAGACCTTCTCCAAGGCGCTCAACGCCGGCCAGTACCCGCTGTCGGTACTCGCGGTGACCGAGCACACCGCGCAGCTCTATCGCAAGGGCATCTATGGCAACACCATGACCGCCAACCCGCGCGCGCTGGACGTGGCACTTGCCACGCTTGGCGAACTCACCGATGAGGTGCGCCAGAACATCCGCGAGCGTGGCAAGGAGTTCGTGGACAAGCTCAACGTACTCAAGAACGAACTCGGTGGCCTGATCACCAAGGTGCAGGGCACCGGCTTGCTGTTTTCGTGCGAGCTGGCGCCGGAGTTCAAGTGCTACGGCGCCGGCTCCACCGAGGAATACATGCGCGAGCGCGGCGTGGGCGTAATCCATGGCGGCACCAACTCGCTGCGTTTCACCCCGCACTTCCTGGTGACCAGCGCCGAGGTGGACCTGGTGGTGTCGCACGTGCGCCAGGCACTGCTGCACGGCCCGCGCAAGCTCAAGGCCGAGGCGGCCTGATCCAGCGGCTTCACCGCAAACGCACGGCCGGCGTCCTCACCACGATGACGCCGGCCAGTTAGCCCGGGCAAAACGCAAATGGCTTCGCACTATCGCGCTGCCGCGTAACTTCTTTCGCGAAACTGTCGCAATAACCTACTAGCCTGCCGCTCGATGGGGTCCGTCCCGGACCCAGGAAAGGGAGCGGTCCATGAAAGCAACGCACGTTCGGCGTGCCCTTTGGGGTGCGCTGCTGGTTGTCCTGTCGGCAACGTCCGCGCAAGCGGCCGACCTCAGCATTTCGCAGTTTCGCCTGCGCGGCCCGGCGGGTGGCAACGATGAGTTCGTCGAACTGTTCAACAGCGGCCGCAAGGCGCTGGATCTGTCCGGCTACAAGCTCAACGCCTCCAATGCCAGCGGCACCACCGGCACGCGACTCACCTTTCCCAGTGGCACCTCCATCGCCTCAGGCTGCTACCTGCTGCTGACCAACAGCGCCAGCGGCGGTTACTCCGGCAGCGTGGCGGGCGATCTCAAGTACAGCACCGGCGTCACCGATGACGGCGGCCTGGCGCTGCTCGACAGCTCGGGCCAGATCGCCGATCAAGTAGGCCTCTCCACCGGCTCCGCCTACAAGGCCGGCACGCCGCTCGCCTCGCTCGGCAGCACCAATGCCGACAAGGGCTACGTACGCCAGAGCGACACGGCCGGCTTGCCCAGGAACACCGGCGACAATCAGGCCGACTTCGTCGTCGTGTCGCCCAGTTCGCCGCACAACAGCGCCAGCTCCTGCGTGGTGCTCGGCCAGGCACTCTCCATCGCCGACGCCAGCGCCACCGTGCGCGGCCCGGCCGACGTGAAGATGCCCTTCGTCGTCTCGCTCACCCAGCCCGCCCCTGCCGGCGGCGTCAGCGTGCATGCCACCACGGTGGATGGAACCGCCACGGTCGCCAACGGCGACTATGACGCGCTCGACACCACGGTCACCATCGCCGAGGGCCAGACTCAGGCGACTTTCAACGTCGTCGTGCACGGCCGCAGCAGCGCCAGCGACGACAAGGCATTCGAAGTGAAGCTCAGCCAGCCTAGCGGCAACCTGCCGCTGGCGCGCGACAGCGCGATGGGCGCCATCCTGTTCGATATCCCCGTGGCCGCGGAGATCTGGCAGATCCAGGGCCGCGAGCAGATCTCGCCGCTGGTGGGCAAATCGGTCATCACCACCGGCAACATCGTCACGGCGGTGGGCCCGAACGGCTTCACCATGCAAACCCCCGATGCGCGTGCCGACGCCGATCCACTCACCTCCAACGGCATCTACGTGTTCACCGCCACCAAACCGACGGTTGCCGTGGGCGACGTGGTGAACGTGGACGCCACCGTCGACAACTACTACCGCCTCACCGAGTTGAAGAATGCCGCCGTCACCGTCACCGCCCATGGTGCGCGCCTGCCCAAGGCCGTGGTGTTCGGCGAAGGCTTGCCCTCATCCGATCCCGACAAGCTGTCCTGCGGCACCACCAACTTCCAGTGCTTCGTGGGCATGCGTGTGGTGATCGAGAACGGCATGATCAACACGGGCAACAAGCGCTTCAGCACCCAGCCCTACGCGGAGGTGAGCATCACCGCGAACGGCAAGCGCTCATTGCGCCTGCCGGGCGTGCGCTACAGCGTGCAGGTGCCCGATGGCGTGCAGCTGCCAAACTGGAGCGGCAACCCCGAAGTGTTCAAGATGAACACCGCCGACTTCGGCGCCGTACCCGCGAACACGCCGCTGGTGGCGGGCAGCACGTTCCGCGCCGAGGGTGTGATCTCGTACGACTTTGGCGCATACACCTTCATCCCCACTTCCATCACGCTCAAGCGTGCCGCCGAGATGCCGCGCGCCGTTTCGCCCACGGCGCCGTACGCATTGCGCATCGGTGCGTTCAACACGGAACGCTTCTGCGACAGCAACTTCAACACCACCTTCACCTGCAGCGGCAACAGCAAGGAGCCGACCGATGCCGAAGTAGCGTTGAAAACGCAGCGTTTGTCCGCCTATATCGGCACGGTGCTGCAACTGCCCGACGTGTTGTCGGTGGAGGAAGTGAAGAGCCTGCCGCTGCTCAAGGGCCTGGCCCAACAATTGAGCGACGACTATCGCGCCAAGTACGAGGCCTACCTGCTGCCCGGTCATGATCCCAGCGGCATCAACGTGGGTTTCCTGGTGCGCAGCGACCGGGTGCGTGTGGTGTCGGTGCAGCAGCTGGCGGCCGATGAACAATGGAACGACAACGGCCAGACCGCCTTTGTGCACGACCACCCGCCGCTGTTGATCACGGCCGAGGCACGTGGCGTGCGCTTCCAGGTGATCTCGGTGCACATGAAGGCGCGCAGCAATGTCGACAAGGACGACGCCAGTGCCGTGCGCGATCGCCAGAAGCGTTTCGTGCAGGCCAGCTCGCTGGCTCGCCAGGTGCAGAAACTGCAGGCCGCCGCGCCATGGCAGCCGTTGATGGTGGTGGGCGACTTCAATGCCTACGAGTTCAGCGACGGTTTCGTCGATGTGGTCGGCCTGGTCTCGGGCCGCTACAAGGACAGCGAGAACCAGCTCAAGCTCGGCAAGAACCTGGTGTATCCGGCGCTGTGGAACGCGGTGGAATCGGTGCCGCGCAATGATCGCTACTCGTTCCTGTACACGGAAAAGTTCGGCCCCATCCAGGGCTACACGCAGGCAGGCACGGGCAATTCCGGTCGTGAGGTGCCCACCGTGCAGGTGCTCGATCACGCCCTGCTCAACACCGTGGCGCGACTGCGCATGCTGAAGATGCAGTACGGGCGCGCCGACCTCGACGCGCCGGCACAGACCGCCGCCGATGCCGTCACCGCCACCGACGCTCGCAAGGCCATTGGCGTGTCCGACCATGACGGCTTCATCGTCGACCTGTTCGTGCCCGGCATGGCCGGCTGGCAGGGGCATGCCCCGCATGGCCACGAGGATCACGGTCGCGACAGCGACGACGATCATCACCACGGCCACTAAGCCAATCCTCGACGCCAGCAAGGAGGCCACGCCCGGTAACGGGCGTGGCCTTTCCCGTTGGAGGGCGAGGCTGCGCGAACACGGATTTTGCTGAACGAGCGATCCGCTGGCCGGGTAAGCCCCCTCCCATCCGTCACGTCCGCAGGCATAGACTGGCGCCACCGGCACTCGCCGGTCATCCAGGAGGGTACCCGCATGTCGTCCCGTTTCAGCCTGATGGTCGCCGGCTTGGCGCTGGCCTTGGCCGCCACCACCGCCGTGCACGCCGCGGACACCAGCACGCCAGCAAAAAATGCGCAGCAGCAACGGATGGTCGACTGCAACAAGCAGGCGACGGGCAAGACTGGCGATGAGCGCAAGGCGTTCATGTCCAGCTGCCTCAAGGGCGAAGCCGCCGCGCCAGCCAAGATGACGCAGCAGGAAAAAATGAAGGCGTGCAATGCCGACCCCGAGGCCAAGAGCCTCAAGGGCGATGCCCGTAAGCAGTTCATGAGCCACTGCCTGTCCGGTGACGCGGCCCCCGCCGCGCACTGACCGCAGCGCGCCCAGACCATGGGGTGCCGGCCCGCGCCGGCGCCCTTTTTTGTGCGTGGCGCCGCGCCTGCGCGACAATGGCTCCATTCCAACGCCAGGTTGTCCTATGAAGATCGTCGAAGTCAGTCACCCGCTCATCCAACACAAACTTGGCCTGATGCGTCGTGCCGGCATCAGCACCAAGGAGTTTCGTGAGCTTGCCTCCGAAGTGGCCGCGCTGCTGACCTATGAGGCAACCAAGGACCTGGAAACCGTCGAGCAGACGATCGACGGCTGGGCGGGCCCGCTGACGGTGCGTCAGATCAAGGGCAAGAAGGTGACCATCGTGCCGATCCTGCGCGCCGGCCTGGGCATGCTGCCGGGCGTGCTCGACCTTATCCCCGCCGCCAAGGTGAGCGTGGTGGGCCTGCAACGCGATGAGGAAACCCTCAAGCCCATCGCCTATTACGAAAAGCTCACCGGTCGCATGGACGAGCGCATCGCGCTGATCGTGGACCCCATGCTCGCCACCGCCGGCACCCTGGTGGCCACGGTCGATATGCTCAAGGCGGCCGGCTGCAAGCGCATCAAGGGCCTGTTTCTGGTGGCGGCGCCGGAAGGCCTCAAGCGCATCGAGGCGGCTCACCCAGATATCGAGATCTACACCGCCGCCATCGATGAGCGCTTGAACGAACACGGCTACATCCTGCCGGGCCTCGGCGATGCGGGCGACAAGATCTTCGGCACCAAACAACTGACCGCCGACTAAGTCCACGCCTCGGCAAGACCTCAAAGCCCCGCCCTTGCGCGGGGCTTTTTGCTGGCCTGCGTTCTGCGAAACGAAGCACGGAAGTCATCGAAACGACACACGCGGATGCCATCGTTGCGGCGTCCCCATGCATGCTCAAATAGCATACAATTCATTGTTTTTCATACATTTATTTTGCAATTTCGGCTAAAGTTCAGCCCGGATGCGCCGACAGCGGTAGCAGGCCCATCATCTTTAATCCTCATGTTCACCTTGCGCTCCCGCCTCCCCCGACTGACCCTGCGCCAGCGACTGCTGTTGCGCCTGCTCGTGATGCTGGTGCTGCTGGCGGTGATGAGCGTGGCCGGTGTGCTGCAACTGCATCGCGCCGATCAACGCATCCAAGGCTTGGTGGAAGGCTCGCTCAGCCCGGTGGCGGACGTGGGCCGCGTGCAGAACGACTACAACAGCAGCCTGCAAGCGCTCGTCCACGCGGTGCTCTCGCAGCTGCCTTCGGCCGTGGATGATGCGCACACGCGCATCCACACCGATCGCGTGGATGCGGAGCGTCACTGGAAACCATTGCTCGCCAGCGCACTCGCGCAGGATCAGGCGCAGACGCTCAAGCTCACCGGCACGCACCGGGCGGAGGCCGACCGCGCGATCGACGAAACGCTCAGCCTGCTCGACGCCGGCCAGTTCGACATCGCCGCCCTCAAGCTCAGCACCGAAGTACAGCCCGCCTACGAACCGCTGCAAAGCGATTTCGCCAATCTCTTCCAAGCCGCCTTGGCTAAGGGCAATGCGCAGGTGGCGCAGCAACGCCAGGCCGATCGCCAAGGCATGGGCCTGCTGCTGGGTCTGCTGGCACTCGCCTTGCTGGGCACCGTGCTGCTCGACCGGGCCTTGATGCGCAGCCTCCTGCATCGGGTGCACCACGCCCGGCAACTGGCTACGCGCATTGCCGAAGGCAAGCTAGGCGAGCCGGTGGAGATCGGCACGGAAGACGAACTGGGTCAGCTTCTGCGCGCGCTAAGCGCCATGGACGCCCAGCTCGCCCGCGTTCTTTCGCAGGTGCGCCATCGCGCGCAATCGGTGGATGCGCGCGCGCAACGGCTCACCCGCGACAACCAGGCTCTCAACGAACGCACGCTGAGCCAGGCGGCAGGCCTGGAGGAAACTGCCAGCTCCATGACCCAGATGGAAGCGATGGCCGTGCAGGGTGCCAGTCACGCCGACGCGGCCGCGCGCGCCACGCATGCCGCGCTCCATCATGTGGCGCAAGGTCGCCAGGTGGCGAGCGAGGCGTTGGATTCCATGCAGGCCATCGAGCAGGCCAGCCGCCATATAGCGGACATTGTCGACCTGGTCGACAGCATCGCCTTCCAGACCAACCTGCTCTCCCTCAATGCCGCCATCGAAGCCGCCCAGGCTGGTGAGCGCGGACGCGGCTTTGCCGTGGTGGCAGGCGAGGTACGCCAACTCGCACGGCGCTGCGTGGAAGCCGGCAAGGATATCCGCCGCCTGGTCGTCGACAGCGGCGACGCCGTGACGATCGCACGCAGCAAGGTGGCGCTCTCGGGCGATGCCTTGGATGGCATTGCCCGAAGCGTTACCCACGTCGCCGAACTGGTGACGCAGATTTCCGATGCCAGTGACCGGCAGGCCAGCGGCATCCGCCAGATCAGCCAAACGGTGGTCGAGATGGACCGGCTCACCCAGGCCAACGCCGGGTTGGTGCAGGACATCCACGCCACCGGCGATGCCCTGGCCAGCGATGCCGACGTGTTGGGTCGACAAGTGGCCTTTTTCCAACTTCCTCCCGTGGCCGCGCACGATGCGCGGCCCTCACCTGCAGTGACGCACGCGCCAAGGGCCGCCGCGGCCTGAACACACCAAGGCATGCCAGTCACCCTCGCCGTCGACAACTCCGCCACCGCCATGCTCGAACGCGCCTTCACTGCGGGAAGCCTCACGCCGGTTTTCCAACCGGTGGTGCGCGTGGACACCCTGGAGGTGATTGCCCATGAGGGCCTGAGCCGCTGCGCTTTCCTGCCGGAGCCGGCATCGATCCTCGATGTGCTCGACCTGGCACGCATGGAGGGTCGCCTGGCGGAGCTGGAGCTGCATGCGGCGCGCACCATCTGCCGCGCATTCCCCCAGTACGGCGGCAGCGGTCGCCTGTTGGTGAACCTCAGCGCACACGCCATCCTGCAGGACGCGATGCGCCCGGACGACGTACTCGCCGCCCTGGCCGCGGGCGGGCTGGACCCGGCGCGCATCACCGTGGAAGTGACCGAGCGCGACGTGGTGGAGAACCCCGCGCGGCTGGCGCACGCCCTGGGCTATCTACGCGCCCACGGCGTGCGCATCGCGCTGGATGACTTCGGCAATGGCCACTCCAATTTCGAGATGTGGAACGAGATCCACCCCGACGTGGTGAAGATCGACCGCTATCTCATCAACGGCCTCTCGCGCAGCGCCGGCCGCCTGGCGATCGTGCGCGCGCTGTGTCAGGTGGCCGAATCGCTGGGCACCGACCTGGTGGGCGAAGGCGTGGAAGACCCCGCCGACCTGCGCGTGCTGCGCGACCTTGGCGTGCCTTACGCACAGGGCTTTCTGATTGGACGCCCCGCGGCCACGCCGGCGCTGGAGGCCAGCCCCGAAGCGATGCAGGAGATGCGCGTACCGGCCGTATCGGTGCTGCCACGGCCACGCGGCCCGATCACGCAGCGCCCCACGCAGGTGAGCCATCTGCTCATCGAGGCGCCATCCGTGCACCCGCGCCAGACCAACGACGAAGTCATGTCGCTGTTCGTCGATCATCCGGAGCTGCACGCCGTGGCTGTGGTGAAGGATGGCAACCCGATCGGCCTGATCAACCGCCGCCTGATGAACGAGCGCATGGCCCAGCCCTTCGCGCGCGAACTGCTGGCGCGCAAGTCGTGTACCGCACTGATGAACAGCGCACCGCTGGTGTGCGAAGAGCAGCGCAGTCTGGAAAGCCTCTCCGACGTGCTGCGCGGCGAGGATCAACGCTATCTCAGCGACGGTTTCATCGTGACGCGTGCCGGTCACTACCTTGGCCTGGGCACGGGTGAGGCCCTGGTACGCCGCGTGAGCGAATTGCGCATCGACGCCGCGCGCCATGCCAACCCCCTCACCTTCCTGCCCGGCAACATTCCCACGACCGAGCATCTGGCGCGCCTGCTGGAAGGCAGCGAACGCTTCGCCGTGACGCATGTGGACCTGACCGACTTCAAGCCGTTCAACGACCACTACGGTTACTCGCGCGGCGACGAAATGATCCGGCTGTTGTCGGGCCTGCTCAGTGAGCACGTGGACCCTGCACTGGATTTCGTCGGCCACATTGGTGGCGACGATTTCGTGGTGCTGTTCCAAAGCCCCGACTGGCGCGCGCGCTGCCAATGCGTCATCGACACCTTCAATGCCCGCGCGCCAACCTTGTTCGACGCCGCCGACATCGTGCGCGGCGGCCTGCGCGGCAAGGATCGACGCGGCACGCCGCAGTTCTTTCCGTTCACGACCGTGGTGATGGGCGCGGTGGAGCTGGTGCCGCCCCTGCCGCAACGCGCGGAATCCATCGCCACCCTGGCAGCGCGCGCCAAGCGCCACGCCAAGCGCGCCAACCAGGGCTTGTACGTGTTCTCGCGCGCGCCGACGGCCACCGCATAAACGATACGGCCCCGCCCGTTGCCGGGCGAGGCCGCATATCTTCGATGCCGAGAGCTTAGCCGCGGAAGCGGTCGGTGGCCTGCACCAGCTCGGAGATATTGCCGGGCTCGAAAGCCGAGTGGCCGGCGTCCTGCACGATGCGCAGATCCGCTTCGGGCCAGGCGCGATGGAGATCCCACGCGCTGCGCATTGGGCACACCACGTCGTAACGGCCCTGCACGATCACCGCCGGAATATTCCGGATGCGATCGACGTTACGCAGCAACTGGTCGTCATGTTCGAAGAAGCCACCATGGACAAAGTAGTGGCACTCGATGCGAGCGAAGGCCAGGGCAAATTCATCCTCGCCGCTCGACTGGATGTGCGAGGTGTCCTGCCACAGGTAGCTGGTGGCGCCCTCCCACACCGACCACGCGCGCGCCGCGTCCACGCGCACCTTCGAGTCGCTGCTGGTGAGGCGGCGATAGTAGGCGCTCATCATGTCACCGCGCTCCACCTCCGGAATCGCCGCCAGGTACGGCTCCCACGCATCCGGATACAGCGCGTCGCAACCCTTCTGGTAGAACCACTCCAGCTCCCAGCGACGCAGCATGAAGATGCCGCGCAGCACCAGCTCGGTGACGCGCTCAGGATGCGTCTGCGCATAGGCGAGCGACAGCGTGGAGCCCCACGAGCCGCCGAACACCTGCCAACGGTCGATGCCCAGGTGCGTGCGCAGGCGCTCGATATCGTTGACCAGGTGCCAGGTGGTGTTGTCCTTCAGCTCGGCGTGCGGCGTGGACTTGCCGCAACCGCGCTGGTCGAACAACACGATGCGGTACACCGCCGGATCGAAGAAGCGGCGGCACTTGGGGTTGGTGCCGCCACCCGGGCCGCCATGCAGAAACACCACCGGCTTGCCGTTGGGGTTGCCGCTCTGCTCGTAGTAGAGCGTGTGCAGGTCCGACACCTTGAGCATGCCGGAATCGTACGGCTCGATCTCGGGATACAGGGAACGAAGATCCTGCGACATGCGGGTACTCCAAAGCGAACGGGGACGGCCCATTAGGCTAGCACGCCCCCGCCTTGGCACTCCCTCAGGGGCTGCCCACCACCAGCACGCTGAAGCTGTCCGGCACGATCGCCGGGCGCTTGCCTTCGGCCGGCGGCTCACCCGCGTACTGCGCGGCCGACAGGTACAGGCGATGCAGCTTGGGGTCCAGGGCCAGGGTGCGGGCGCTGGGCTGGGTGGAGATGGTGGCCGCCACGCTGTAGTGGTCCGCATCGTCCTGGTGCACGGCGCTGATGTTGCCGCTTTCGCCGTTGGAGCTGAACGCGGTGGCGGTGGTTTCGTCGAACACCACGGCGTCCGGGCCTTCGCCGATCGCCACGCTTGCCACGACCTTGCCGCTGTCGATGTTGCTCACCGCCATCTGGCCGTTGTCGCACACCGAGAACAGGCGATGGTGCTTGCGGTCGATGGCCAGGCCCGAGGGCGACTCGCAACCGCTCAGCGGCCAACTGCCCGCCACGGTGTTCTTGCGACTGTCGATCTTGACGAGTTCGGCACGATCTTCCAGGTTCACGAAAATGTGGCCCTGCTCGTCGGCAGCGGCGAATTCGGGCTTGCCCGCCAACGCCACCGTGGTGATGACCTTGTTGCTCGTGGGGTCGATTACGCTGAAGGAGTGACCTTTGCCGTTGAAGGTGAACACGTGCTTGGAGGCCGGGTCATACAGGATCGCGTCCGGCTTCTCGCCCGTACCGGTGATGGTGGCGACCACCGCCAGGCTGTCCAGGTCGAACACGGTCACGGAGGCGCTCTGGCCATTGCTGGCATAGCCGCGATGCGCCGACAGGTCCAGCGTCACGCCATGCACACCCGCCGTGCCGGCAATGCTGCCAATCTTCTTCTGCTGATCCACATCCACCACTTCCACCCGGTCACCGCGAGTGACGAACAGGTGGCGACGCTGGGCGTCGAAGCTGAGGTAATCCCAGCCACCCGTGCCGCCAAGCTGGATCTTGGACAGCACGCGATAGTCCGCCGCCTGCGGGGCAGCCAGCGCATGGGAAGCCAGGAGCAGGCCAAGGGAGGCCATCAGGGTACGGCACAGGAGTCGTTGCATGAGGGTGGCACGCTGAGTGAGGTCACGCCAGCATGCTCGCCCGGGCTTAGTTCTCGCTTAGAGCCTGCTAACGATCTCCGCGTGGCGCGGCCTGACCCGCGATCAGGCACTTCGCCACGCCCCGCTCCCCGGCGGGCGCCCCAGGCAACGCGGGCTAGGCCGCGGGCGCCAAGGCAGTCACCCAGATCAGTCGAACAACTTGCCCGGGTTGAGCAGCCGCTTGGGATCGAACACCTGGCGCACGCCACGCATCAAGGCGATTTCCGCATCGCTGCGCGTGCTGCGCAAATAGGCGCGCTTGACCAGGCCGATGCCGTGCTCGGCGGAGATACTGCCGCCATAGCGATGCAGGGTATCGGCCAGCAGTTTGGTCACGTGCTCGCACTGCGCGATGAAGTCGTCCTCGCCGAGCGTGCTTGGGCGAAGCACGTTGATGTGCAGGTTGCCGTCGCCGATATGCCCAAACCACACCACGTCGAAATGCGGGTACTCGCGCCCCAGCAAGCTCTGGATATCGTGCAGGAACGCCGGCAGCGCGCTGATGCGCAGCGAGATGTCGTTCTTGTATGGCTTGTGCGGGGCCAGGCTCTCGGTGATGCCTTCGCGCAGGCGCCACAGCGCGGCGGCCTGCGCCTCGCTTTGCGCCAACACGCCATCGCTGATCCAGCCCTGTTCCATGCCATGTTCGAACGCCGCGAGCGCTTGCTCTTGCGCGGCCTCGTCGGCATCGAACTCGGTGACCACGAAATAAGGATGCTCGCCCTCGATGGCGCGCTGCGCGCCATGAGCCAGCACGTGCACAAGCGCCGCATCGGTAAAGAACTCGAATGCCTGCAAGCGCAGCCGGGCACGGAATAGTGCAAACACTTCCATCAACGCATCCATGCTCGGCAACGCCAACAGCATGACTTGCGAGGACGGCGGCGGATCGGTCAGGCGCAAGATCGCCTCCACCACCACGCCCAAGGTGCCCTCCGAGCCGATCATCAACTGGCGCAGGTCGTAGCCGCTGGAGTTCTTGATCAGGCCACGATTGAGCTGCAGCAGCTCGCCGTTGCCGGCCACCACGGTCAGCCCGGCGATCCACTCACGGGTATTGCCGTAGCGGATCACACGGATGCCACCGGCATTGGTGGCGATGTTGCCGCCGATGGAGCAAGAGCCGCGCGCGGCGAAATCCACCGGATAGATCAACCCGTGCTCTCGCGCGGCGTCATGGACAGCCTGCAGGGACATGCCGGCCTGCACGGTCAGGGTGCGATCCACCGCATCGAAATCCAGCACCCGGTTCATACGCTCCAGGCTGAGCACCAGCTCACCACGCGCCGCCACGGCGCCGCCGGAAAGCCCCGTACGGCCACCGGAAGGCACCAGCGCCACGCCGTGCGCGTTGGCCCAGCGCACGATGGTCTGCACCTCCTCCACGCTGCCCGGCAGGGCAATGGCCAGCGGAGCCGGCGTCCAACGGCGTGTCCAGTCGCGGCCGTAGTGCTCCAGGTCGGACGGCTCGGTCAACAAGCGCAGGTTGGGCAGGCGGTCGGCCAACTCGGCCAGACGAGCATCGGTCATGGTTCAAGATTCCAAGGGGTCCGGCCAGCCTGCCAGCGATGAGGCGCAGCGTCCAGTGCTGCAACGCCGCAAATGGGAGCCAAGGTCTGGCATAGTGGACGGGTCCTCTCTCGCGTCATGGCCATGAAGACCTCGTTCCCGAAACAAGACATCAAAGTGCTCCTGCTGGAAGGCGTGAGCCGCAGCGCGGTGGAGGTTTTTCACCGCGCCGGCTATAGCCAGATCGAATTCCACGAAAAGGCGTTACCCGAGGCCGAGCTGAAAGCGCGCATCGCCGAC
The DNA here is from genome assembly GCF_057750885.1 of Frateuria sp. sgz306004. Lineage (NCBI taxonomy): Bacteria > Pseudomonadati > Pseudomonadota > Gammaproteobacteria > Lysobacterales > Rhodanobacteraceae > Frateuria > Frateuria sp. sgz306004. Next base: position 19,910 of record NZ_JBYLFE010000001.1, on the reverse strand, counting down.
GCACATATCGTCGGCATCCGTTCGCGCACTCACCTCACCGATGGGGTGCTTCAGCAGGCTAAACGGCTGATCGCCGTGGGCTGCTTTTGCATCGGCACCAACCAGGTAGAACTGGACGCCGCCCGCCGCTTGGGCGTACCGGTGTTCAACGCGCCCTACTCCAACACGCGCAGCGTGGCGGAGCTGGTGATCGCCGAAGCGATCATGCTGCTGCGCGGCATTCCGCAGAAGAACGCCCTGTGCCACCGCGGCGGCTGGACCAAGTCCGCTGCCGGCAGTTTCGAGGCGCGCGACAAGGTGCTGGGCATCGTCGGCTACGGCCATATCGGCACCCAGGTCGGCGTGCTCGCCGAAAGCCTGGGCATGCGCGTGATCTTCCACGACATCGAACCCAAGCTGTCGCTCGGCAACGCACGCATGGCCGATAGCCTGGAAGACCTGCTGCAGCGCGCCGACGTGGTGACCCTGCATGTGCCGGAAACGCCAGCGACCAAGCTGATGATCGGCGCACGCGAGCTGGCGCAGATGCGCAAGGGCGCCCTGCTCATCAATGCCTCCCGCGGCACCGTGGTGGACATCGATGCACTGGCAGCCTCGCTGCACGCCGGCCACGTGGGCGGCGCGGCCGTCGACGTGTTCCCGGTGGAGCCCAAGGGCAACGATGACGCCTTCGTCTCGCCGCTGGTGGGCATGGACAACGTGATCCTGACGCCGCACATCGGCGGCAGCACGCTGGAGGCACAGGACAACATCGGCGTGGAAGTGGCCAGCAAGTTGGTGCGCTACAGCGACAACGGTTCCACGCTTTCCGCAGTGAACTTCCCGGAAGTATCGCTACCGGAGCATCCGCGCAGCCGTCGCCTGCTGCACATCCACCGCAACGTGCCGGGTGTGCTGTCGCGCATCAACGAACTGTTCTCGGCCGGCAATATCAACATCGACGCGCAGTTCCTGCAGACCGACAGCGAAGTCGGCTACGTGGTGATCGATGTGGCGGCGGATGAGAAGCAGTCGGCAGCGCTCAAGGACCAATTGGCGGCCATTCCCGGCACGCTGCGCAGCCGCGTGCTGTACTGAGCGCTAAAGGCGCGCCGTTCGCGAGGACGGTGCGCCTTTAGCGATGCACCGCTCGACTCGGCATATTCCTAAAACGACCAGCAGCGACGGCCCTTGGCCTTGGCGCGGTACATGGCAGCATCGGCGCGGGCCAATAGCTCCTGCGCGGTTTCCTCATCGTCGCTGGTATGTACGGCGGCACCGATGCTGGTGGAGAGCTCCACGACCACGTTGAGCACCTCCTGCTCGCCGCACACGCGCTCAAGCACCGACTGCGCCAAGTGTTCCACATCCGCCGGAACCTGGTGCATGCCTTCGATCAGCAACACGAATTCGTCACCCGCGAGGCGCCCGACAAAATCGGTGTCGCGCACCGCCGAAGACACCTGACCGGCAAACAGGCGTAGCACCTCGTCACCGAACTCGTGGCCGAGGGTATCGTTCATGCGCTTGAAACCGTCCAAGTCCATGAACAGCACCACCAACACCTGCCCACGCTCCCGCGTGCGCTCCATGGCTTGTTGCAGACGTTTCATGAGCCCTCGCCGGTTGGGCAAGCCCGTGAGGGGATCATGCATGGCGTCATGCTCCACCTGCTGAAAATGCCGTTTACGCTCGCTGATGTCTTGCGCCAATAGATAGAACCCGGCCACTTTGCCGTTAGGCCGAACCTCCGGCACCAGATTGGCATAGAGCCACATGGGTCCTTGCGTGCCGACCAACTGATACTCCACCGTGGCCCGACGCCCCTGTAGCACGTCCGTAAGTGCGGGGCGTAGCTGCGCATAGGTCGACGGCCCCCAGAAGTTGCGCGCGTCGACGCCGATCAGGCCGTTCTCCGCCACGCCGAACCAGTCGCGATAGGCGCGATTGTGGAAGCGATAGCGCAAATCGCGATCAAGGTAAGCCACCATGGCCGGCAGGTTGTCGGTAATGGTGCGCAACCGCGTGGCCATGTCGCGCAAAATACGCTCATCGGCCTTGCGTCGCCCCACGTCATGCATGAAGGCATGCACGATGATCTGCTCGCCCATGCGGCTGGTGTTGAGGATGATCTCCAGCGGAAACAGCTCGCCGCTGCGACGCAAACCCACCGTCAACATGCGTCGCCCCCGTAGGCGCTCGCCCTCGCCTTGGCTCAATTGCTTCAAAGCGCGTGCATAGCGTGCGCGTCGACGTGCAGGCACCATCAACTCGAACGGTTCGCGTCCGATCGCTTCCTTCGCCGACCAGCCGAAAATGCGCTCGGCGGAGGGGTTCCAGGTCACGATGTGCCCTTGCCCGTCCACTTCGGCAAAACCCGCCAGCACGCTTTGCAGAATGTGCTCGTAGCGATTGCGCTCGTCGCGTAGCGCGCGCTGCGCCTCTTGCAGAGCGCAACGTTGCGCGTCGTCCAGGTCATTGTTGGCGGCCGGCATGGCCGCTCTAGCCTTCACGGCGCCAAACGGGTGCACATAGCCTTCAGCCAACGCCGCCAAGTCGGCGAGCGCCAATCGATCCTCCACGCTGAAATCTCGCGGCGAGGGATCGCTCAGGCAGAGATAGGCGATGACGCGTCCATCCGGCCCGCGTACCGAATGTCGAATGAAGAAGCCCGCCCCCGCATCCTGCGTCCGCGGCGAGCTGATGCCTTCCACGGCAACGTCCGCAGCCGCCACTGGTACAAGCCAGCAGCGGGCGACACCGAACACATGGCATGCAATGCGAGCCAGGCGGATGAGATCAGGCGAAACAAAGTCCTCCGCCGTCACGGCCGCGGGCTCGTCTTCAATGGATTGGGATGGACGCATGGGCAAATCGACATGCAATGAACTCGACGGCATGCACTCCGCATGCCACCGGCGCTCCTTATGACTTCACGCAGCGACCAGGTAGTCCATCCGACGGGCGCCGTTTCGCCTCGGAGGCTTCGCGATGCGCAAGGTTCCTGGAGCCAGGGTACGCCAAGCGTGACGTATCCGCGGCGTCGATGGCGATACGCCATAGGTCGACATGGCAAGGCTAAGGCGCGACCGGTATGCCGCGATGCCTGCACCAGCGGCCTCCCCTCCCAGGGCACGCTTGCGACGAAATCCTCCCACAAGCAAAACGGCGCCATGGGCGCCGTTTCGTCTCGTCTATTGCCGAATTGGTCGGGACGGCGGGATTCGAACCCACGACCCTCTGCCCCCCAGGCAGATGCGCTACCAGGCTGCGCTACGCCCCGACGATGCGGCAAGTCGCTTAGTGTACCAGCTAAGCCGGCCACACCGGAAGAGAAAAAACGATGGAAGCTCAGCGGCGCAGCAGCGCCAACACTTCTTCCAGCTCCATGCGCACCTGGCGCACGATCTGGTGGGAAATGCTCGACTCCATCCGGGCCTGCGGGCCCTCCAGACGCGCACGCGCGCCGGTGATGGTGAAACCCTCGTCGTACAGCAGGCCGCGAATCTGCCGAATCATCAGCACATCGTGACGCTGGTAATAACGGCGGTTGCCGCGACGCTTGACGGGGTTGAGGGCGGGAAATTCCTGCTCCCAATAGCGCAGTACATGCGGCTTCACGCCACACAGTTCACTGACTTCACCAATGGTGAAGTAACGCTTCGCCGGAATGGCGGGGAGCTCGGTGTTATTCCCTTGGTCCAGCATAGCCCTCGACTCGCACCTTGAGTTTCTGTCCCGGTCGGAACGTCACCACACGGCGGGCGGAAATAGGAATTTCCTCACCCGTCTTGGGGTTGCGCCCCGGTCGCTGGTTCTTCTGTCGTAGATCAAAATTGCCAAAACCCGACAATTTGACCTGTTCACCCTTTTCCAATGCTTCGCGGACGACTTCAAAATAAGCATCCACGAATTCTTTGGCCTCACGCTTGTTGAGACCTACCTCGAGGAAAAGGCGCTCTGCCATCTCCGCCTTGGTCAGCGCCATTTCATCCTCTCAACTTTGCCTTGCATGTCACCTCCAACGCTGCGACCGCTTCACCTATGTAACGGTCCGCGTCGTCGTCGGTAAGCGTGCGTGAAGCGTCCTGTAAAATCAAGCCCATAGCGAGACTCTTTCGGCCCGCTTCGACTCCCTTGCCACTGTAACGGTCGAACAGGCGCAGCTCCTTGAGCGCCGCGCCCACGGTGCCGCGAACCACCTGCTCAATCTGTGACCAACTGACCGCTTCGGGCAGGTCCACCGCGATGTCGCGACGCACCGACGGGAATCGCGGCACCGGCGTGGCCTTGGGCAGTCGGCGGCCCAGCACCGGCTCAAGAGCCAGCTCAAGCACATGGACGTCGGCCCCCAGGTCCAGCGCCTTGGCCAGCTGCGGGTGCAGCGCGCCCATGAAGCCCACTGTCTCCCCGTCGCGGGTGATACGGGCACCGCGGCCCGGATGCAGCCAGCCCGGCAGGCCATCGGCATGCACCGCCCAGCGCTCGGGCTCGCCACCCCAGGCGACCAGGGCATCCAGGTCGCCCTTCAGGTCATGGAAGTCGAGCGTGCGTGCTGCCTCGCCCCACTGCTCCGCGCGGGCCGTGCCGCAGGCGGCCATGGCCAGCATCGGCGTTTCTGTCGGCGCGTCCTTGCGGGCGGCGGCCTCCCCGTCGATGCGGAAAGTGCGGCCCAGCTCGAACAGGCGTACGCGCTCCTGCTGGCGTGCACGGTTGTGCGAGAGCGCAGCAATCAGGCCCGGCAGCAGCGACGGACGCATCACGGCCAGGTCCGCAGAGAGGGGATTGGCCAACGGCACCAACTGCTCGGTCATGCCCCAACGCTGGAGCACGTCGTGGCCAACGAAGGCCAGGTTCACCGCCTCGTAGTAGGCACGCGCGGCCAACTGCTCGCGCACGGCCAGTTCGTTGAGCCGGGCTTCCGGCTCGGCGGCCAGCGTCAACGCGCCTGCCGGCGTATGCGTCGGGATGTTCTCGTAACCATGGATGCGCGCGACCTCCTCGATCAGGTCCTCCTCACGCTCGATATCGAAACGGCGGCTCGGCGCGGTGACCGTCCAGCCGTCGGCAGCTGGCGCAACCTTCATGCCCAGTGCCGTGAAGATGCGCTCCACCTCGGCATCGGCGACGGTCAGGCCCAGCACGCGCGCCAGGCGGGCGCGGCGGAGCAGGATCGGTTCGGGCGAGCGCAGGTGCTCGGGCAGCGTGACGTCCGTCAGCGGGCCAGGAACGCCGCCAGCAATGTCGACAATCAGGCGCGTGGCGTATTCCACGGCGATGGCGGGCAGCGCGGGATCAACGCCTCGCTCGAAGCGATGCCCAGCATCGGTATGCATGCCGAGCTTGCGGCTGCGGCCGATGATGGCCGACGGAATCCAGTGCGCCGCCTCAAGGAACACGTTGCGCGTGGTCTCCGTGACGCGGGTTTCCGAACCGCCCATGATGCCGCCGAGTGCCACAGCGCGAGCGCCCTTGCCACCCTGGCTGTCGGAGACGACCAGGAAGTCAGGGTCCAACTCGACGGTGCGGCCATCGAGCAAGGCCAGCTTTTCGTTCGCACGTGCCGGGCGCACGACGACATCGCCTTCCAGCGTGTCCTTGTCGAACGCGTGCATGGGCTGACCCAGTTCCAGCATGACGTACTGCGTGACATCGACCAGGAAGCTGATCGGACGCAAGCCACTGCGGCGAAGGCGTTCGGCCATCCATACGGGCGTAGGTACGCTCGCATCCACGCTGTCGATGACGCGGCCAGCGAAACGCGGCACTTTCGCGCCCGCGTCTAGCACCACGTTCATGGCGGCGTTGCTCTGCGGCGGGACCGGAGCGGCCTCCAGCGGAATAACCTCGCCCCCCAGGGCGGCGGCAACATCGAAGGCGATGCCACGCACGCTGAAGCAATCGGCGCGATTGGGCGTGAGCTTGATCTCGATGCTGGCGTCGGGCAGGCCGAGGTACGTCGCGAGCGGCGTACCTACCGGCGCATCCGCCGGGAGCTCAAGCAAGCCGGACGCATCCGGATCGATGCCCAACTCTTTGGCCGAGCAAAGCATGCCGAACGATTCGACGCCACGCAGCTTAGCCGCCTTGATAGCGATGCCACCCGGCAGCGTCGCACCCACCATGGCGAGCGGCGCCACGAGGCCCGCGCGCGCATTGGGGGCGCCGCACACGATCTGGACAATACCGTTACCCGTATCCACTTCGCACACCTGCAGGCGATCTGCCTCGGGATGCTTCTGGGCGCTCACGATACGCGCCACGACCACGCCATCGAGCGAGTCGCCCAGCGCAGTCACGTCTTCGACTTCCAGGCCGATCGCCGTCAGCGTCGCGGAAAGCTCATCGCGCGATGCCTTGGTCGGTACATGGTGGCGCAGCCAGTTTTCGGAGAATTTCATGCGTGTCGATTCCTGCTGCGATTTAGGCGAACTGCTTGAGGAAGCGCAGATCGTTCTCGAAGAACGCGCGCAAATCGGAGACGCCATAGCGAAGCATGGCAAAGCGCTCCACACCCAAGCCGAACGCGAAGCCGGTGTAGCGCTCCGGATCGATGCCGCAGTTCTTCAGCACGTTGGGATGCACCATGCCGCAGCCGAGCACTTCGAGCCAACGCGTGCTGCCGTCCTCGGCGTCCCAACGGATGTCCACTTCGGCCGAGGGCTCGGTGAAGGGGAAGTAGCTGGGGCGAAAGCGCATCTCGAAGTCACGCTCGAAGAAGGCGCGAATGAACTCGGCCAGCGTGCCCTTGAGGTCGGCGAAGCTGGAGGTTTCATCGACCAGCAGGCCTTCGATCTGATGGAACATCGGCGAGTGGGTCTGATCCGAATCGCTGCGATAGACCTTGCCCGGCGCAATGATGCGAATGGGCGGCTGGCGACCCTGCATGGAGCGCACCTGCACCGGCGAGGTGTGCGTGCGCAGCAAGCGGCCGTCACCGAAATAGAAGGTGTCGTGCATGGCGCGCGCCGGATGGTGCGGCGGGAAATTGAGCGCTTCGAAGTTGTGCCAGTCGTCCTCGATTTCCGGGCCGTCGGCACGCTGGTAACCCAGGCGCGAGAAGATCGCGCTGATGCGTTCCAGCGCACGCGTGATCGGATGGATACCGCCACGCTCGCCATCGCGGCCGGGCAGCGTGATATCGATGGTTTCCGACGCGAGGCGGCGATCCAGCTCGGCCTGCTCCAGCACCTGCTTGCGCGCGGCCAACGCATCGGCGAGGCGATCCTTGACGCGATTCACCTCGGCGCCGCGCGCTTTGCGCTCCTCCGGCGACAGGGCGCCCAGCGCCTTGAGCGCGGCGGTGACGATGCCGCTCTTGCCCAGCAGACCTACGCGCAGCGCATCGAGCGCTTCAAGCGTATCGGCCTTGTCGATGTCGGCCAGCGCCTGCGAAGCGCGGCTATCCAGATCGTTCATAGGGTTCCCCAGGGAATAGGGAATCGAGAATCGAGAATAGGGAAAAGCCTGGCGTCGATAGCCGCCTTGCCGTTCCCTATTCCCTACTCCCGCTTCCCTCCAGAAACAAAAACGGGGAGGAGGCTTTAGGCCTCCTCCCCGCGAGCGTTACGCGCATCCTTTGAAGAGTGCGGCCGTGGATGGCCGCTTCCTGATCGTCGCGATCAAGGATGAGCGCACAAATTACGCTGCCAGACTGGCCTTCGCCTTTTCAGCGATCGCGCCAAACGCCTTGATGTCGTGCACGGCGATGTCCGCCAGCACCTTGCGGTCGACCGTGATGCCGGCCTTGGCCAGGCCATTGATCAGGCGGCTGTAGGACAGACCGAACTGACGGGCAGCAGCGTTGATACGCACGATCCACAGAGCGCGGAACTGACGCTTGCGCTGCTTGCGGCCGATGTAGGCGTACTGACCGGCCTTGATGACGGCCTGGTTAGCAACGCGGAAGACCTTGCGACGGGCGTTGTAGTAACCCTTCGCGCGGCCAATGATCTTCTTGTGACGACGACGGGCGGTAACGCCACGCTTAACACGAGCCATGGTTCAGTCCTCCGCCTTAGAGATACGGCAACATGCGTGCTACACCCTTGGTGTCGCATGCCTTGACGTGGTTGGTCGCACGCAGACCGCGCTTACGCTTGGTCGACTTCTTGGTCAGGATGTGCGACTTGAAGGCGTGACCGGCCTTGAACTTGCCCGAAGCGGTCTTGCGAAAACGCTTCGCGGCCGCCCGGTTGGTCTTGATCTTGGGCATGGAAATGCTCCTTGATGGGGCTAAACCCCGGTTTCTGACTGATCTGGCGGCAGCCTGGCGACTGCGCTTTCCGTCCTGCCAGCATCGGTGCACGACCCGTCCTGGTGGGTCGAACCGGCGATTATACGGAGGGAATCAGGGTTTTGCTAGCGCCGGAGCCCTCTTCCGAGCCAGCTACTGGGCGGGTCTCGCAGACGGCTCAAACCATTCCCGGCCGAACCGACTTTACGAACAGGGATAAGGCCTTACGAGGACTCCGCGCCACGCATGGCACGTCTCGGCGCTGGTCAACAAAAGGAGAGCTGGCCGGTGGCCTGCCAAAGGGCGGGCGTTCGCCGCACTGCCGGCAGACTGGCGCCATCGCCGACTTCGACCAGGAAGCCGGTGCCTCGCAAAATGCCGATAAACGCTTGACCACAAAGAAAAAGCGACCCCGGGGCCGCTTTTTCCGTACCCGAAGCGTTACTTCTTCTTCGGACCGATCATCATGACCATCTGGCGACCTTCCAGGCGGGGGAAGGACTCCACCACGCCGTTCTCGCCCACATCTTCCTGGATCTTCTTGGCCAGGTTCTGGCCCAGGTCCTGATGGGACATTTCACGCCCGCGGAAGCGGATGGTGACCTTGACCTTGTCGCCTTCCTCGAGGAAGCGAAGCATGTTGCGCAGCTTGATCTGGTAGTCGCCCACGTCCGTAACCGGACGGAACTTCACTTCCTTTATCTCGACCTGCTTCTGCTTCTTCTTGGCGGCCTGCGCCTTCTTCTGGGCTTCGAACTTGAACTTGCCGTAGTCCATGATGCGGCAGACCGGCGGATCGCCGTTCGGCTGAATCTCGACCAGGTCCAGACCGGCCTCTTGCGCCATGGAAAGCGCTTCGTCGCGGGTCAGAATGCCCAGCTGTTCCGAATCAGGGCCGATGACACGAACGCGCGGCACGCGAATTTCGTGGTTACGGCGATTGCCCTTAGTGTCGGTGGTAGCGATACCACTATCCTCCAGAAGAATTCTTGATTATGCCGGCCCGCACGCTTAGCGGCGGGTCTCGGCTTCCAGACGTTCCACGAAGGCGGCCAGCGGGATGCTGCCCAGATCTTCGCCAGAACGGGTACGCACAGAAACCGCCCCGGATTCCTTCTCGCGATCACCGACCACCAGCAGGTAAGGGACTTTCTGCAACGTATGTTCGCGGATTTTATAGCCGACCTTCTCATTGCGCAAATCGGCCTGCACGCGGAAACCTTTGTCCACAAGGGCTTGCGTCACCTCGCGCACGTAGTCGGCCTGGGCATCCGTAATGCTGAAGACAGCTGCCTGCACCGGGGCCAGCCAGGTCGGCAGCAGACCGGCGTGATGCTCGATCAGGATGCCGATGAAGCGCTCCATGGACCCCACAATGGCACGATGCAGCATCACCGGGTGACGACGCTGTGAATGCTCGTCCACGTACTCGGCACCCAGGCGCTCGGGCATCATGAAGTCCACCTGCATGGTGCCCACCTGCCATGCGCGGCCGATGGAGTCCTTCATGTGGTACTCGATCTTGGGGCCATAGAAGGCGCCCTCGCCCGGCAGCTCCTCCCAGGTCACGCCCGCCGAGCCAAGGGCGGCGCGCAGCGCGTTCTCGGCGCGATCCCATACGTCGTCGCTGCCGATACGCTTGTCAGGGCGCAGAGCGATCTTGAGCGCGATGTCCTCGAAGCCGAAGTCGTCATAGACCTTCATGGCCTGCTGGTGGAACGCCGTCACTTCGGATTCGATCTGCTCTTCCGTGCAGAAGATGTGGCCATCGTCCTGCGTGAAGGCGCGCACGCGCATGATGCCGTGCAAAGCACCCGAGGGTTCGTTGCGATGGCAGGCGCCGAACTCGCCATAGCGGATCGGCAGCTCGCGGTAGCTGTGCAGGTCGGTGTTGAAGATCTGCACGTGACCCGGGCAATTCATCGGCTTGAGCGCAAACGTGTGCTTCTCCGACTCGGTGAAGAACATGTTTTCCTGGTAGTTGTCCCAGTGGCCGGACTTCTTCCACAGCGACACATCCAACACCTGCGGGCAGCGCACTTCCTGGTAGCCGCTGTTGCGATACACGCGGCGCATGTGCTGTTCCACCTGCTGCCAGATAGCCCAGCCCTTAGGGTGCCAGAACACCATGCCCGGGCCCTCTTCCTGCTGATGAAAGAGGTCCAGCGCCTTGCCGATCTTGCGATGGTCGCGCTTCTCCGCTTCCTCCAACTGATGCAGGTAAGCCTTGAGATCCTTGTCGTTCAACCAGGCCGTGCCGTAGATGCGCGTGAGCATGGCGTTGTTGGAATCGCCACGCCAATAGGCACCCGCCACCTTCATGAGCTTGAACGCGCGCAGCTTGCCCGTGTTGGGCACGTGCGGGCCGCGGCAAAGGTCAGTGAACTCGCCCTGCGAGTAGAGCGAAAGCTCTTCGTTCGAAGGAATGCTCTCGATGATCTCAGCCTTGTAGGCCTCGCCCAGGCCGCGGAAGAAATTCACCGCCTCGTCGCGCGACTTCACGCTGCGCGTTACGGGCAAGCCTTCCTTCACGATCTTGTGCATCTCCTCTTCGATCTTCACCAGATCATCCGGCGTGAAGGGGCGCTCGTAGGCAAAGTCGTAATAGAAGCCGTTGTCGATCACCGGACCGATGGTGACCTGCGCGCCGGGGTAAAGGCGCTGCACCGCCTGCGCCAGCAAGTGCGCCGTGGAGTGACGCAGGATTTCCAGCGCTTCCGGGCTCTTCTCGGTGACGATTTCCAGGTTGGCGTCGTGGTCGATGGAGAAGCCGGCATCCACCAGCTTGCCATCCACCTTGCCAGCCAAGGTGGCCTTGGCCAGACCCGCGCCAATGGAGGCTGCGACATCCTGCACCGTCACCGGATGATCAAAGGGGCGTTTGCTGCCGTCGGGTAGAGTAATTTCAATCATGTCTGCACCTGATGCGAGCCACTCCATGGGAGCGTGCTCCATTGCTTTTTAGAGTCCGAAAACGCAGTTCCGCCTGTTCGCCATGCCCGCGCGGGCGGACATGGGGGACGAAAACCGCACTAACCCGGCTCTCCGGAAAAAAACCATAAAAAAAGGCGCCAAGCGCCCTTCACACATGCAAGGCGTGGCGTCGCTCAGCGTTGAAGAGGGGTAGTTGCCATGTCGCACACTCGACCGGCGCTCAAGCGCGGGCCACCTTGTTGTCCATGAATGTGTAGGAGAACGCTAGTTTAGCCCACCCACGGCTGTCAATTCAGCCCCAACTGATCGTCTCAGTACCCCGAGCGATACAATAAACGGCTTTTCAGGAGAGCCTCTCATGCGCGTACTCGTCACCGGCACGGCCGGCTTCATCGGCTCCGCCCTGGCCCAGCGCCTCTTGGCGCGCGGCGACGAGGTCTACGGCATCGACAACCACAACGACTACTACGATCCGTCGTTGAAGGAGGCCCGACTCGCCCGCTTTGGCGACCATCCGCACTACACCCATCTACGCGCCGATATGGCCGATGCCAACGCCGTGAATCGCGCCTTCGCCGATTTCCAGCCCCGGCGTGTGGTGAACCTGGCGGCGCAGGCCGGCGTGCGTTACTCCCTCAAGAACCCACAGGCGTACGTGCAGAGCAACTTGGTGGGCTTCGTGAATGTGCTGGAGGCCTGTCGCCACGGCAAGGTTGAGCACCTAGTCTACGCTTCGTCCAGTTCTGTATACGGCGCCAATCGCAAGATGCCCTTCGCCATCGAGGATGCGGTGGATCACCCGGTGAGCCTGTACGCGGCCAGCAAGAAAGCCAACGAGTTGATGGCCCATACCTACAGCCACCTCTATGAGCTGCCCACCACGGGCCTGCGCTTTTTCACGGTGTATGGCCCCTGGGGTCGCCCAGATATGTCACCCATGCTGTTCGCCGACCGCATCAGCCGAGGCGAGCCCATCGACGTGTTCAACTTCGGCCACCACAGCCGTGACTTCACGTACATCGATGACATCGTGGAAGGCGTGATCCGCACGCTCGACCATCCGGCCCGTCCTGATCCGGCGCATGATGCCTTGCGCCCCAGCCCCGGCACGTCGAGCGCCCCCTATCGCGTGTACAACATCGGCAACGACCAGCCGGTGCAGCTGCTGCGCTTTATCGACCTGATGGAGCAGCACCTTGGCCGCACAGCGGAAAAACGCCTGCTGTCCATGCAGCCCGGCGACGTACCCGACACCTGGGCCGATGTGTCGGCCTTGCGGCGCGACGTTGGCTACGCGCCCAGCACCAGCATCGAGGACGGCGTGGCGCGCTTCGTGGCGTGGTACCGCGAGTATTACCAGCGCGAGGCGTGAGCCTGCTTAGCGGTGACTAGAACGGTTTGGCCAGCACCAGGAAGATCACCGCCAGCAGCACGAATACCGGCAACTCATTCATGATGCGCAGCGCTTTGCCCGAAGGCAGCGCGCCACCCTGCTCGCTCCGCTTGAGCAAGCGGCCGGTCCAGATGAAATAGGCCAGCAGCAGCACCACTAGCGCGAGCTTGGCATGCAGCCAATGGGCCTCGCCAAAGTTGGGCAGCACACCGGGAAACACGCGCCAGCCCTGCCACAGGGTCAGGCCCAGCAGAAAGGCCAGGCCGAACATGTTGTGGCCAAAACGGTACAGGCGGCGCCCCATCAGTAGAAGCCGAGCCTTGACCGCCGCGTCTTCACCCGCTTCCACTACGTTAACCAGGATGCGCGGCAGGTAGAACACCGTCGCCATCCAGGCGATGACAAACAGCAGGTGAAAGCTTTTGATCCACAGATAGGTCACAAGCGTGCTCCTTCGGCGCAAAAAGAAACGGCGCGACCCAAAGGCCGCGCCGTTTCATCGGTATTGGTGGGCGGTACAAGGATCGAACTTGTGACCCCTACCATGTCAAGGTAGTGCTCTACCGCTGAGCTAACCGCCCGGAGCTCGCCCGGCATGCCGTGCGAGCCGCGCAGTATACGTGAGCCCGGCAGCCACGACAACCACCCTGCATAGGTCACCTAGTCAGCCCTGGGCCCGCTCCCGCAGCTGATGGATCTGGTCGCGCAAGCGGGCGGCCTCCTCGAATTCCAGGTTCTCGGCGTGCTTGTACATCTGCGCCTCCAGCTTCTTGATCATGGTGGCGGCTTGATCGGCGCTGAGTGCGGCATAGTCACCGGCCTTCTCCGCGACCACCGCCGAGCGTTCGCCCCGCCTGCCACGGCCGCGCGACGCCCCTTCGCTGCGGGCACCTTCCATGATGTCCGCAATGCGGCGCACCACGGACTGAGGGGTGATGCCGTGCATTTCGTTGTAATGCGTCTGCTTCTCACGGCGCCGGGCCGTTTCGTCCATCGCCGCCCGCATCGAACGAGTGATCGAATCGGCGTAGAGAATGGCCTTGCCACGCAAATTGCGGGCGGCACGGCCAATGGTCTGGATCAGCGAGCCGGTGGAGCGCAGGAAGCCCTCCTTGTCGGCATCCAAGATCGCCACCAGCGATACCTCGGGCATATCCAGGCCCTCGCGCAGCAGGTTAATGCCCACCAGCACATCGAACTCGCCCAGACGCAGGTCGCGGATGATCTCCACGCGCTCCACCGTCTCGATATCCGAGTGCAAGTAGCGCACTTTGACGCCGTGCTCGCCGAGGTATTCGGTGAGGTTTTCCGCCATGCGCTTGGTCAGCGTGGTGACCAGCACGCGGTCGCCCATCGCCACCCGCTTGTGCACTTCGCCCAGCAGGTCGTCCACCTGGGTGCGCACGGGGCGCACTTCCACTTCGGGATCGAGCAGGCCGGTGGGACGCACCACCAACTCCACAATGGCATCCCGCGACTTTTCCAGCTCGTACTTGGCCGGTGTGGCGGACACGAAGATGGAGCGCGGCGCGCGCTGCTCCCACTCCTCGAAACGTAGCGGGCGGTTATCCATGGCCGAGGGCAGACGGAAGCCGAACTCCACCAGGGTTTCCTTGCGCGAGCGATCGCCCTTGTACATGGCGCCGAGCTGCGGAATGGTCACGTGCGACTCGTCCACCACCAGCAGCGCATCGGGCGGCAGGTAGTCGAACAGCGTCGGCGGCGGCTCGCCGGCACCACGGCGCGTGAGGTGGCGCGAGTAGTTCTCGATGCCCTGGCAATAACCCACTTCGGCCATCATCTCGAGGTCGAAGCGCGTGCGCTGATCCAGGCGCTGCGCCTCGACCAGCTTGTTGTCCTTGTACAACTGCTCCAGTCGCTCCTTGAGCTCCACCTTGATAGTCTCGATGGCATTGAGCACGCTTTCGCGGGTGCTCGCATAGTGCGTACGCGGATACACCGTGTAGCGCGGCACTTTACGAATTGTTTCGCCCGTCAACGGATCGAACAGCGCCATGTTCTCGATCTCACCGTCGAACAGCTCAATGCGCAGCGCCTCGGTTTCTGATTCGGCGGGAAACACGTCGATCACCTCGCCGCGCACGCGATAGGTACCGCGACGCAACTCCATCTCGTTGCGCGTGTACTGCAATTCGGTCAGTTGGCGGATCAGCGAACGCTGGTCGATATGCTCGCCCTTGGCCAGGATCAGGCGCAGGGACAGGTAATCCTCCGGGTCACCGAGGCCGTAGATGGCCGACACGGTGGCTACGATCAGGGAGTCCTTGCGCGAAAGCAGTGCCTTCGTCGCCGCCAGCCGCATCTGCTCGATGTGGTCGTTGATCGAGGCGTCTTTCTCGATATAGGTATCGGAAGCCGCGACGTAAGCTTCGGGCTGGTAGTAATCGTAATAGCTCACGAAGTACTCCACCGCGTTGTGCGGAAAGAACTCCTTGAACTCACCGTACAGCTGGGCCGCGAGCGTCTTGTTGGGCGCCAGCACAATGGTCGGCCGCTGCACCTTCTCGATCACGTTGGCAATGGTGAAAGTCTTGCCCGAGCCCGTCACGCCCAGCAGGGTCTGCGACGCCAAGCCGGCCTCGAAACCGTCACTCAGTGCCTTGATGGCGGCCGGCTGGTCGCCGGAGGGCTTGTAGGGAGATACGAGCTGGAAGCGGTCGGTCATGGCAGCTACATGCGGTCGTGTCGGGACATTTTAAATCGCCGCTGCTGACAAGGCCTGTCAGCAGGCAGTGACACCCCTCGCGCCCCCGCGCCCATGCGGGCGACCGGCACCCCTGGCTAGGCTCACCCTCTCGTCCAGTCGGGGCAACGCCATGATGCGGAAACGAGCCAACCCAGGGGGCTTTACCCTCCCCGAACTGATTCTGGTGCTGGCCGTGATCGCCGTTCTGGCGCTACTGGCCGCGCCTCCTTTGGGACGAGCCTTGAGCCGGGCCGAGCTTCAAGCGGCCCAGGGCAGCTTGATTCACGCCCTCAACACCACTCGAAGCACGGCCGTGTTCAGTGGTCGTCGCGCCATGTTGTGCCCTTCGCGAGATGGCCAGCGCTGCTCCGATGAGTTGCATTGGGAAGGCGGGTGGCTACTTGGACACTACCGCAGCGACAACCCGGATCAGATCGATGGCCGCCCGCACGTGACACATGCGCACCACCCGCGACTCACCATTCTCAGTACCGCGGGTCGCCAACGTATCCGCTACCAAGTCGATGGCAGCGCCGGCGGAAGCAACGTCACGTTCACGCTTTGCCGCAAGGGGCGTGCGAGCGATGCCTTGACCGTCGTCGTTTCCAATGCAGGACGCGCTTACGCCGGATCAGCCACAAACGATCAGGCGCAGCGATGCGCCGATGGAAAGCTATAGGCAGGCTTTGGCACCATCGCGGTAGGCGCGCATGGCGAGCAGCGTCATACGCTCGTATAGGCTCACTTCTGCACCATTCGCTCGACTGCGCACGACCAGCAACTCCTCCTCGCCTGTCGTCGCATTAGGCACGATGATGTGGAATCCGTCGGCCATTTCCATCAGGTGCGCCGCCGGCGAGGTGCGCGACCACTTGGCCAAGACACACTCCGCGTAATGCCGATCAGTTTTGGCCGTTACGGCATGGAAGGTCGGCGTATGGCGCTGAATGTCGCCGCCGCTGACGCAGCCGGCAAGCCAAAGCGATGCCAGGAGCATGAAGTTCGGACGCACGGTAATAAGGACCTTGCAGCGACACCATGAGTGTATCGCCTGCCCCACGCTTTCGCCCGAACATGCGCACGAACTCTCGCCGCGCGTCGGGCCGGGGCATCTCAGAGCAAGCTAGCGATGGCGCCAATACATCACCCGCGCTTCACGAAACGAGGCCGTCATGCACAAAAACAAAGGGCCAACCTTGCGGCTAGCCCTTTGCTTGAATATGGCGCCCGAAGTTGGACTCGAACCAACGACCCCCTGATTAACAGTCAGCGCATTTAACATTGGCATTCAACGCGTTACGTCAAAACATTTTCCACGTAACGTGCCAGACAGGCCGCTTTCTATCGTGCCTCGATTGGACATTTTCCACGAACGGGCACCCCGCCTGCTCGGGAGTGGCCACACTACATGGATTTCACCCATCTGGCCCATTGCTTGCCTGAGACACGGCCGCCGGCGTCTACGCGCGACCGGCTTTTGTCGAAGGAACGAAGGGAACACCAGCAATGAATACCGCATACACCAGGAAAGGCACTCGCAACGGATCACGTAGCGCAGTTTGTTGAGGTCTATGAGGAACTTGTAAGGCGCGGGGCCTGGACTGGGAGCATGTTGGCGGCCGTTGCGATGCGATCAAGTGCCCGGTTCGGTCGCGTAGGTCGCTCAGATTGGGCGCCACGGGCGCGCGGGTAGGTCGGGTGCCCGCACCTCTGCCTGCCCGTGGAGGCACGCAGGCGCGGCCTCGGGGGGCAATCCTTGATCAGTCCAGGCCCGTCTGCACCTGGCGCGCGCGGTCGTCCCCCCTCCTCGCCTGCGCGCCTCTCCCCCCCACTTTTGATGCAGGTGACGCAAATGCGAAAACGGCGCCACTACGGGCGCCGCATTGCGTGTTTTGCTGCTTGGAAGTGATGCGCTGTGATGCACCTGGTGTGGCTATCTGTAGGTGGCCTTTGACTTCGTTACCAGGCACCGCGTGTGGCCGTAGTTGGAGAGCATTGCTTGCACGATCTCGGGAGGGGTCGGGTTCTTTGGGCCGATGACCACATGGGCGATTGGGCATAGCCCATCTCTCACACTTGGCATGTTGTACTTGAGATAGGGAATCAACATGCCTCGACTGACTCGGTATTGATATAGCTCGGAGTCAGGAAACGCGGTCAATGCCAGCCTCCATTCTCGCTCTTCTTTGAACGCGTCAACCTTGATGCTAAACAGCTGATTCCAGTGCTGTAGTAGATACTGATTTATCGCCTGACCGGCCATGTCCCTAGCTGGGTCTATGGTCAATCGCTTTAGCGAGTTGAACGGAAACGACGTGTGGATGTGTTTTAGGACGGCCTCAAAGAGCCCGCGTAGGCGCTCTGTAGATTCGGGAGCCTCGTAAGCCACTTTTACGAGTGATGGGCCAATGCCAGTCAGATGTTTGCCATGTTCAAGTTTGCGCATTTCTGGCATCTGATTCAAAAGGCCACGGTCGAAGCCTATTGCGAAACCCGCACCATCAGCGGCATATCCACGCCATTGGCTGAGTAAGTCGCCGTCCTCAGATAGCGAGACGCCGTAGCACTCCAATACCTTGCTGACACCGTCAATCTGCTTAATAAACTGCGCTAGAGAACTCTCATTCAAATTTGCATCGCGTCCCAAGGAAAGCAGCACATCACGGCATGCGCGCCCTTCCATGGAGTCATTCGAGTACACGAATGGACATAGCCATAGCTGGTTAGTGCGAGCTATTGACTCAAAAGCGACGGCGTCGCAGTAGTGATAGAGGGTCTTTGGGTCCCCGCTCTTACCAAAGTTATTCATTTCCATATAAGTCCTAAATTGCTGGCAACTATTGCCAGAAAAGGTGGTCAGGCTTTCAAGCTTTCTTCCACCAATTCCTGCACTTTGGCTTCCGGCTGGGATGCGTGCTAGTGGCAGATCGGTTAAGCAGCTGCTGCTCAGTCGGCGACGCGCTGACTATTGGGCCGGTTGGGCCGCCGGTGATGCGGTGCTCGCGAGTTTCAAGGTAGCGGAATGCATGCCGCTTGGCTTTATCAAACGATGTGTAATGGAATGGGCCGGCGTTTGTGCTGCCACGCAAGAACGTTAGTTCCCATCCTTCATCACACTGCGACACGACGCAGATTGGCTTGTGATCGAACGTTGGGCTCCCCGGCGTCGAAGGTGCCCGAAGTGAAGCCGTAAAGTCTCTCTGCGAACGACATTGAGCTGCCGTATTCGGTGACGAGCGACATAGTTGATGGCAGTTCCTTCGCTCCAGCGGCTGTCCACTTCTTGGCGTCACCCTCAAATTTGTCGGGTCCTGGGTAGCGGCTGATCTCGTAATTCACCACACGCCCATTCCTGCGGATGGTGCCCATGATTCCGTCAATGCCCCTCACGAAAGTGAACTCGTATCGGAATGGATCCCGTATACAAACCTGAAAGAAGGCGCTGACGGCCTGAGGTTCATCGGCCGAGAAACAGATCATCGGCATCAGGGCGAGCACGCACAACAAGATGGCCTTCCGTAGCATTAGGCGTCTCCCATCACGGATCTTCGGTCCATACTACGGGGCATCCTAAGGGTCCGCTGTGGGTCGGTAGCGGACCTTAGGCAAGCACCCAGCTCACCTCCTTTTGCACGACGTTGCCACCTTTCTTTGTGCGAAATCCATCGGGCACACGAGAAACATCGCTGAGCCGACGTATTTACCTCAAAGCCCTACACTGCGCGCTTGGCGGGCTTCGGCTCAACGGTCACCTGCACCCGGTAACCAAGCCGGCCCAGTGCATCCTCTACCTGCTCCAGCTTCGACTTGTACGCCAGGTCAAGAAGGCGATCAACCTGCGGACCATGGACGCCGAGCAAGCGCACCAGATCGGACTTACGCAGACCCTTGGCCATCATCGCCTGGTAAAGCCCTACCTTCGCCACGTCCAGCGCGGGCAAGGTCACCCAGTGCTCGCCGCGCTTCTTGTCCGTGGCCACTGGGATCGGCGCGCGTTCGTCCATATAGCCCTGGAGCGATAGGGCCAAGGCATCCACTGACTCGCGCAAAGCTTCCTCTACCGAATCACCAACGCTGTGGAAGCTGGGCAGGTCTCGGCAAGTCGCCACAAAGGCGCCGTCTGCCTCCACCAATTTCACCGCGTACCGCATGGTTTCCTCCTAAAAGCACTCCGGCCCGCTAACGGCCAAGGTCTTTGATGATTTACTTTCTAAGCGGCCCCGGCATCTCTTTGGAGCCGTGTTTGGGAACAACGGTGGTTTTCCCGTTGTATCTCACGAACTGATGGCTTCCGCGCCGCCGTTCAAAGACCACTCCTTGAGCCCTAAGCCACCTGATAAATTCGCTGCACTTCATCGCTTCCATGCCGTGGTGCCCGGCACACCCATTGCAGCAACATAACTGTTGTTTACAACACTTATGTTGCCGCCTCCAAGTCTTGGTGTCGAACACCCCATTAGTACTCGCCCCCGCGAGCGCTCCAGGTATTCGCGAGCGCCAGCAGCCCAGGCAGATTGATCCGGTTGTCAGGCCAGCCCCGCCCGTAGGTCTGGTTGTAATGACCCAGTGATTTCCTGCTCAGGTGTTACGTTTAGACGGAGACACCCATGAGCATCGTGATGGACGAAGAGATCAAACGCTGGACGGCACGGCGGAAGTCG